>CAZSQX010000006.1:0-125115 GCA_964609125.1 uncultured bacterium | reverse complement strand
CTGCTCGGCGAGAGCGTGGCCGCCGCGATCCACGGCCTCGACCACGCCGAGCCGCTGCAGGCCGAGTCGGTCGCGGTCGTGCTCTCGGCCTCGGTGCTGGCCTTCCTGTTCTGGACCGGCTACTTCGAGCGGGCGCGGGGTGCGGCCGAGCGCAGCCTGACGAACGCAGCCGCCGGCCGACGCCTGCGCCTCTGGGCCTACGGGCACGTTCCCCTCTACCTGGGCGTGGCCGGCGTCAGCGCGGGCACGGTGGCCATGGCCGGTCACCCCGACGCCCACGGATGGGAGCCCTGGCTCTTCGCGGGCGCGGCTGCCCTCGCGATGGCGGGGGTGACGGCGGTGGCCGCGAGCCACGGGAGCGGCGCGCCCCACCGGCTCGCCGCGGCCTGGCCCCACCACCTGATCGCGCTGGCCACGGCCGGCCTGCCGCTGTTTCTCAGCGGATGGGCCGTCGTCCCGGCGTGCGCGGCCGCCGCGGTCGCGCAGGTCGTGATCTCCATCCGCCGTGAGACGGGCGGCCCTGCGCCAGCAGCCGGCGGGCCGTGATCCGCGCCTACGCGCTCGCCACCGGGACGGCCGCCGCGCCGCGGCGCCCCCGCTCCTTCCGCGGCACGCGGTTCCAGGTGCCGCCGGCGAGCGCCACCAGCAGCGCCTTCTGGAGGTGCAGGCGGTTCTCGGCCTGCTCCACCACCACGCTCTGTGGGCCGTCGATCACATCGTCCGCGACCTCCTCGCCCCGGTGCGCGGGCAGGCAGTGCATGAACACGGCCTCGGGTTGGGCCGCCGCCATCATGCGCTCGTCCACGGTGTAACCGCTGAACGCCACGCGGCGCCACTCGGCCTCCTCCTCCTGGCCCATGCTGGTCCAGGTGTCGGTGTAGACCATGTCGGCGCCGCGCACCGCCTCGTACGGGTCGCGCACGCGCCGCACGCCACCCCTCGAGCGCGACTCGGCCTCGAGGAAGAGCCCGGCGTCGGGCTCGAACCCGTCGGGCACCGCGACGCGCAGTCGGAAACCGAACAACGTGCTCGCCTCGAGCCACGAGTGCAGCACGTTGTTGCCGTCGCCCACCCACGCCACCGTGATCGCGTCCAGGTCGCGGCCGGCGCGCCACAGCGTGTAGAGGTCGGCGAGGACCTGGCACGGGTGCGAATGGTCGGTGAGCGCGTTGATGACCGGGATGGTGGCGTGGCTCGCGAGACGCTGCACCAGCCGGTGCGAGAACGTGCGCACGACCACCAGGTCCACCATGCCCGAGAGCACGTGCGCCACGTCCTCGACCGTCTCACGGCCGGCCTCGGAGACCTCGGTCGCGCCCAGGTCCACGGCGTCGCCGCCCAGCTCGTGCATGCCGACGGTGAACGAGACTCTTGTGCGGAGCGAGGGCTTGTGGAACACGAGCGCCGCGGTCCTGCCCGCGAGCGGCCGGGGGGCGCGAGGCGTACCGCGCACGGCGCGCAGGCGGTCGGCCTCGGTGAACAGGTCCATCACGAACGCGCGGTCCAGGCCCGCGAGGTCCACGAGGTGTTCGGGCGCACCGGCCACTTGCGTTTCCTCCTTCACGAGATCACCGGCAGCGACGGGTCCTTCGACTCCGCCGCCGCCGGCATGGGCAGCACGTACGAACGGGCCTGGCGCGCGGCCTCTTCCGAGGCTCCGGGCACCAGGTCCAGGATCATCGCCACCTCGTCGCAGGCGTGGCGCTTGGGGCAGCGGACGCAGTCGGTCCACACCTTGCGCGGCAGCGACTCGCGCGGGTTCGCGGCGAAGCCGGAACGCTGGAAGAAGCCCACCTCCCGCGTGAGCGCGATCACGCGCGGCACGTCGAGCGCGCGGGCGTCGGCCACGACGGCCTCGACCAGCGCCGCGCCGAGACCGCGGCCGTGCGCGTCGGGCCGCACGGCGAGCGAACGCACCTCGCCGAGGTCGCGCCACAGGAGCCGGAGCGCGGCGCACGCGACGATGGCGGCGGGTGTGCCGTTCGAAGCCGCCCGTTCCACGACGTGGAACTCGCGCACGCACTGGTAGAGCTCCGAGACCGGGCGCGGGAGCAGCGCGCCGTCCACGACGTACGGCGCCATCACGCCGGCGATGCCCGGCACGTCGCCGATGCGCGCGCGCCGGAGCGTGAGGCCGTCGCCGACCGGCCGGCCGTTGTCGGTCGCCGTCTCACCGCCCGCGCCGCCGGTCGGGCCGCTGCCGCCGCCGTGGGAGCTCGGCACCGGACCGCCCATCCAGCTCGGCACCGGGCCGCCCTTCGGGCGCACGTCGTCGGGGTGCGGCCTGCCGGGGGGCGCGCCGGCAGGCGGGACCACGTCCTCGGGCGCGGGCACGTCGGCGTCGCCGCCGGGGCCGAGGCCGAGCCGCGCCTCGGCGAGCGCCAGCTGGTGCGCCGTGGACCCGGTGCCGGGCGGGTGCTTGCGGCGCGCCACCGCGGCCTCGTACGAGAGCCCGGCGAGTCGCGCGTCGGTGAAGTGCGGCGAGAGCGCGAGTCTCTCCGAGAGCGGCAGCGCGACGGGCTCGACCGCGGCCCGTTCGGCCGCCGCCCAAAGCGCGCCCACGGCGCCGTGCGCGTCGCGGAACGCCACGCCCTCGGCCACCAGCGCGTCGGCCAGCTCCACCGCCAGCAGGTCGGGCGTGAGCGAGGCGGCGAGACGGGCGCGGTCGGGCGCGAGCGCCGCGATCGCGGGCGGGAGCGCGGCCAGCAGCAGCTCCAGCGTGTCGGCCGTGTCGAAGACGGCCGCCTTGTCCTCCTGGAGGTCCTTCTGGTACGAGCTGGGCAGGCCCTTGAGGAGCGCCGCCAGCGACTGCGCGTTGGCGAGGAGCCGCGCGCACTTGCCGCGCGCGAGCTCGAACAGGTCGGGGTTTCGCTTCTGCGGCAGCAGGCTCGAGCCGGTCGAGAACCCGTCGGGCGCGGCGAACCAGCCGAACGCGGGCGAGCAGAAGATCACCAGGTCCTCGGCCAGCCGCGACAGGTGGACGCCCAGCATCGCCGCGGCGTTCAGATACTGGAGCGCGAAGTCCCGGTCGCCCACGGCGTCCAGCGAGTTGAGGGCGACGCGCGAGAACCCGAGCCGCGTGGCGAGCGCCGCGCGGTCGTAGCGGAGCGGCGTGCCGGCCACGGCGCCGGCGCCGAGCGGCAGCCGGTCGGCGGCCTCCCGCGCCTCGGCGAAGCGCTCCTCGTCGCGCGCGAACGCCTCGACGTGCGCGAGCCACCAGTGCGCCAGCCGCATGGGCTGCGCCGGCTGGAGGTGCGTGAACGAGGCGCACAGGAGGTCGCCCGCCTCGCGCGCCTGGCGGACGAGCGCGCGCTCCAGCTCGCGCGCGCCCTCGATCGCGGCGTCGCACAAGCCCATGACGTGCATGCGCAGGAGGGTCGCGACCTGGTCGTTGCGCGACCGTCCCGTGTGCAGCCGGCGCGCCGGGCCCGCGGCGCCGCCCGCCGCGGGAGCGCGCTCGTCCAGCGCCGCCTCGACCGCGGAGTGGACGTCCTCGCCCGCGAGCGCCGCCCGGCCCGCGCCCAGGTCGGCCTCGAGCGAGTCGCACGCGGCGACCAGCGCGTCGCGCTCCGCCTGGGTCATCACGCCGCACTCGGCGAGCGCGGTGGCGTAGGCCCGCGAGAGCGCCATCTCCTCGCCCACGAGCCGCGCGTCCACCGGCAGCGAGTCGTTCAGGCGCTGCGCGCGCGGGTCGAGCCCGGCGGCGAGCCGGCCCTGCCAGACGGCCCGTGGCTGCTCAGGCATCCGCGGCGACCTCGCCCGACTTCCTCGAGCCGTTGCCCCGGCGGGCGGCGGTGGCGAGCGGCAGGCCGAACAGCCGGATGAAGCCCTCGGCGTCGGCCGGCCGGTAGCCCGCCATGTCGAACGAGGCGAGCTTCGGCAGGTAGAGCGACTGCGGGCTCGTGCGGCCCACCGCGACCGCGCGTCCCTGGAACAACTCCACCGTCACCTCGCCGGTCGCCACCTCGAGCGCGGTGTCCACGAACGACTGGAGCGCGCGCCGGAGCGGCGTGAACCAGAGTCCGTTGTAGACGAGGTCCGCGTAGCGGGGCGCCAGCTCCAGCCGGGTGCGGAGCAGGTCGTGCGGCAGCACGAGCCGGCACAGGTCGTCCAGGGCCTCGTGCAGCACGGTCCCGCCCGGCGTCTCGTAGACGCCGCGCGACTTCATGCCGACGAGCCGGCTCTCCACGAGGTCGGCGCGGCCGACGCCGTGGCGGCCGGCGATCCGGTTCAGGCCCTCGAGCAGCTCCACGGGCCCGAGCGACTTCCCGTTCACGCTCACCGGGCGGCCGCGCTCGAAGCCGACCGTGACCTTCTCGGGCGCGGACGGCCACCGCCCCGGCGAAGCGGTCAGCCGGTGCATCTCCTCGGGCGGGGCGTTCGCGGGGTCCTCGAGCGCGCCGCCCTCGTGAGACAGATGCCACAGGTTGCCGTCGCGCGAGTAGAGGTCGCCCGGCTTCTGCGCCACCGGCACGCCGTGCGCCTGGGCGTACGCGAGCGCATCCTCGCGCGACGCGATGTCCCACTCGCGCCACGGCGCGAGGACGGGAAGGTGCGGCGCGAGCGCCATGTAGGTGAGCTCGAACCGGACCTGGTCGTTCCCCTTGCCGGTGCAGCCGTGCGCGAGCGCGTCGGAGCGCGTGCGCTCGGCGGCCCATACCTGGCGCGAGGCGATCAAGGGCCGCGCGAGCGAGGTGCCGAGCAGGTAGCGGCCCTCGTACACCGCGCCGGCGCGCAGCGCCGGGAAGCAGAAGTCGCGCACGAACGGCACGCGAAGGTCCTCGACGATGACCTCGGCGGCGCCGATCCGCCGCGCCTTGGCCTCGAGCCCCGACAGCTCGTCGCCGCCCTGGCCCACGTTGCTGCAGTAGCACACCACCTCGCAGCCGTAATGTTCCTTCAACCACGGCACGATGATGCTGGTGTCGAGCCCGCCCGAATAGGCGAGCGTCGCGCGCTTCACGTTCGGCTTGCTCATCTGCCCGCCCGTTCCGCGGCGGCGGCCAGCGCCGTGTCGAGACGCTCGAGCCCGTCGGCCAGCTCGGCGTCGGTCACCGTGAGCGGCGGCAGCACGCGCACCGCGCGCTCGCCGCCGCGCACGAGCAGGAGCCCGGCGTCGCGCGCCGCCGCGAGCAGCGCGGGTGGTTCGGCCGGCCCCGGGGCCAGGTCGATCGCGCGCAGCAGCCCGAGCCCGCGCGCCTCGCGGACGATCGCGTGCTTCGCGGCGAGGGCCTCGAGCCCGGAGGCGAGCTTCCGGCCGGCGCGCCGGACGCGCTCGAGGAACGCCGGCCGGCGCACCTGGGCCAGCGACCAGCGCGCGGCCGCCGCGCACACGGCGTTGCCGCCGAACGTGCAGCCGTGCATGCCGGGCGCCAGGTGCCGCGCCACGTCGTCGGTCATGAGCACCGCGGCGATCGGGAGCCCGGCGCCGAGCGCCTTGCTCGTCACCACCAGGTCGCCGCGCACGTCGAAGTGCTCCTGCGCCAGCAGCCGTCCGGTGCGGCCCATGCCGGTCTGGACCTCGTCCACGACCAGCAGCGCCCCGAGCGCCGTGCAGCGGGCGCGCAGGGCCTGGAGGAAGTCGCGCGTGGCCGGCACGGCGCCGGACTCGCCCTGCACGCATTCCACCACCACGGCGCACGCGTCGGCGTCCAGCACCGCGTCCAGCGCCGAGGCGTCGTTGTAGTCGGCGAAGCGCACGCCCGGGACCAGGGGCTCGAACGGCGCCCGGTAGGCGGGCGTGTAGGTGGCGGAGAGCGCGAACCCGGTGCGGCCGTGGAAGCCGCCCTTGAACGCGACGATGCCGCGGCCCGGGAGCCCGAGCGCGTGCGCGCGTGCGCGCGCGAACTTGAGGGCCGCGTCGTTCCCCTCGGTGCCCGAGTTGCAGAAGAACACGCGCCCGTAGCCCGTGGCCTCGGCCAGCTCGCGCGCCAGCGCCAGCGCAGGAGCGTTCGCGAACAGGTTGGACGTGTGCCCGAGCCGCGCGAGCTGCGAGGCGATCGTCTCCGCGAGTCCGCGCGGGGCGTGCCCGAACGCGTTCACCGCGATGCCGCTCGTGAAGTCCAGGTACTCGCGACCGCCCGCGTCGCGCACGCGCGCGCCGTGGCCCTCGGTGAGTTCCAGTCGCGGAAGCGCGTAGAGCGGCGCGAGCAGGCCGACCTCGTCGTGGGCGAACGCGGGGGCCGGGGCCTCCGCCGCGGCCCCGTCGTCCCCATCCGCCACGGCCCGGGCGGCCCGTGATTTCGTCAGCTTGGGCTCGGCGATCGTGTCAGGCATGGCTCTCCTCGGTCTCGGTGTCGTGGATGGGCCCGGCATGGCAGGTGGTGGCGACCGCGGTTCCGTCCAGGATGGCGGCGAGCGTGCCCGCGCCCTGCCAGGCGGCGATGTGCACGCGGCGCACGCCGCCCGCGAGCGCCGCCTGCGCGGCGCGGAGCTTCGGCAGCATGCCGCCGGTCACGTCCGGGTGACCGAGCGCTCGCGCGAGGGCCGCCAGGTCGAGCGAGTCCACGCGCCCGCCGGCGAGCCGGAGCCCGGCGGTGTCCGAGAGCAGCACGAGGTCCGCCGCCGGGAGCGCCGCCGCGACCGCGGCCGCCACGTCGTCGGCGTTCAGGTTCAGGAGCGCGCCGTGGCCGTCGTCACCGAGCGAGGCGAGCACCGGCGTGCGGCCCGCGGCGAGAAGCTGCACGAGGAGCGAGGCGTCCACCGACGCCACTTCGCCCACCTCGCCGAGCACCTCCGCGTCGCGGTGGCGCCGGACGCGCGCGATGCCGCCATCCAGGGCCGAGAGCCCCACGGCGTCAAGCCCGCGCGCCCGGAGCGCGGCCACGAGCCGCTTGTTGGCGAGCCCGGCCAGCACCGCGGCCGCGATCTCGAGCGTGGGCCGGTCGGTCAAGCGCAGCCCGCCGGCGAAGCGCGCCTCGATCCCCGCGCGCGCGCACCACGCCGTCACCTCGGCGCCGCCGCCGTGCACCACCACGAGCGCGCGCCGTGCCGCTCCGTGCACGTGCGCCGCGGGACCGTGGCCCGCGGCCTGCTGGAGCTCGGCCGCGCACTGGGCGAGCGAGCCCGGCGCGTCGAGCGCCCGGCCGCCCAGCTTGACGACGAGCGCGCGGGCGGCCGCGCCGGCGCCCGTCCAGCCGGCCTGCACGCCCGGCCCCGGCGCGCCGACGCCCGTCGCGCCCTGCGTGACGTGCGCGCCGCCCGCGGCGCCGGTCACCACGGCTGCCCGTGCACCGGCAGGCCCCAGCCCTCCGGCCAGCCGAGCACGAGGTTCAGGTTCTGGAGCGCCTGTCCGGCCGCGCCCTTCACCAGGTTGTCGATTGCAGCGGTGGCCAGCAGCGTGCGACCACCGTGGACCGTGGTCACCGCCAGGTCGCAGCGGTTGGAGGCCTTGACCAGCCGGGTCTCCGGCCACGTCCCCGGCTCCAGCACGCGCACGAACGGCTCGCCCGCGAAACGCTCGGCGTACGCCGCGTGCGCGTCCGCCGGCGCCAGCGGCCGCACGAGCGGCGCGATGCAGGTCATGAGGATGCCGCGCGCCATCGGCGCCAGCTGCGGCGCGAACGCCACCGGCACCTCGGCTCCCGAGATGCGGCCGAAGCTCCTCGCCATTTCGGGCACGTGCGGGTGCACCTCGCCCACCTTGTAGAACGCCGCGCCGCCGTCCAGCTCCACGAACGACGTGCGCAGGCCGGGCGCGCGGCCCGCGCCCGAGACGCCGGAAAGCGCCGTCACCGTGACCGGGCCGGCGAGCCATCCCGGTTCGAGCGCGGGCAGGAGCGACAGCGTGGCCGCGGTCGGGTAGCAGCCGGGGTTGGCGATGCGCGTGGCACCCGCGAGCGACTCGCGGAACGCCTCGGGGAGGCCGTAGCGATAGCCGGACGAGCCGTCGCGATGGTCGCTCGAGAGATCCACGATCACCGGCGTATCGGCGAGCGAAGGGTGCGCCGCCGCCAGCTCCCGCCACGCGCCGTGTGGCAGGCAGGCCACCAGCGTGTCGAACGCGCCCTCGGCGAGGAGCCGGGGGAGCGAGTCGGGCGCGACCGCCGCCGGCAGCCCGGCGGCACGGCCATCCACGCCGGTGAGCAGCTCGCCTGCCGGGCGCCCCGCATGCTCGCGCGAGACGAGCGCGGCGATCGAGATGCCCGGGTGACCGAGCGCCAGCCGCACGAACTCGTGCCCGGAGTAGCCCGAGGCGCCGAGCACCGCCACGCGCGCGGTCCGGCCGGCGAGCGGTCCGCGCGGGCTCACGGAAGGCTGCGGGGTGGGCGGCGCGACTTGTGCCGGGAGCGCCGTGGCCGCGGGTCCGGCGTGCGCCCCGACCGCCGCCGCCTTCACCGCCGGCGTCACGACGGGCGCGCTCACTTGGCGACCCCCGCGCGACCGGAGAGCAGGTCCAGGTGCTTCCGGAACCGCCTCGCGGTGGGCACGTCCTCCAGGATGCACAGCACCGTGTCGTCCCCGGCGACCGTTCCCATGAGCCCCTCGAAGCCAGTGAGGTCGATCGCGCGCGCCACGGCGCTGGCATGGCCGGGCGGCGTCTTCACGACGGCGAGGTTCTGGGCCACGCGCGTCTCGTTGACGAAGATCTTCAAGTCCAGCATCTGCCGGCCGCGGTCCAGCGCCTCTGTGGCCGGGCTCGGCAGCTCGTACCAGCTCGTCCCGTCGGCGCCGGAACGCTTGGCCACGCCCAGGCTCCGGAGGTCGCGCGACAGCGTGGCCTGCGTGGCCTCGTGGCCCAGGCGCGCGAGCGCCGACGCCAGCTCCTCCTGGCTGGAGAAGCGGCGCCCGGAGAGGAGCTGGGCGATCGTGGTGAGCCGGCGGGTGCGCGACACGGGTCCCCTGTGAATAAGTATGCGAGGGTGCGAATAAATACACATCCGGCCCGGTAGCGCAAGCGGTTTCTGGCGGGCGGGCGGCGGGCGGGCGGCGCCAGGCCGTACGGCGGCGCCCCGGCGGACTCGCGTGGCACGGACGGCGCCGCTCCGGGCGGCGGCGAGCGCTCGTGCGCCGTGGCCGCGGCCACCGCGCCGGGAAACGAAGCGCCCGGCGCGGGGCGGGCCCCAGGCCGGGCGGAAAGCGGCGCGTGCCGCGACTACTGTAGGACCGCCACCTTGAGCCTCCGCACCTCGCCGCCGTGGACAAGCCGCACCAGGTAGATGCCCGGGGCGAGCGCCCGCCCTTCGAGGAGCGCCACGCGGTGGCGGCCGGCGCCGAGCGCCGAAAGGTCGCGGGCGGCGACGTGCCGCCCGGCCAGGTCGAGGAGCTCGAGCGTGCCCCCCGAGCCCCCGGCCGGGAGCGCGAGCGCCACCGACAGGTCGGTACGGGCCGGGTTGGGCCAGGCGCCGAGGAGCGCCAAGCGCGGCGCCTCGCCGTCCACGGCCAGCACGGACTCGTCGTAGAGCGTGAAGTCGGCGTCGCTCTCGTCGGCGAACTGGGCGGCGTGGCTCTCCACCACGCGGATCCGGGCCTGGGTCGTGGTCGGGCCGGTGGCGGTCCAGGAATAGCTCGTGCCGGTGAGCCCGCGCGCCAGCGTGCGCCAGTTCGCGCCGCCGTCGGACGAGAGCTGGACGTCGACCTTGAGCACGCCCGCTCCCTTGGTCCACGTGAGCGTGCGCTCGGTGCCGCCGTACCAGGTCTCGCCGCCATTGGGAGAGGTTACCGTGATCGTGCGCGAGGCCGAGCCGGTGCAACCCGCCTGCTGGCGCGTCACCGACAGCGTCAGCCGGTTGCAGGCGAACAGGTCGGGCGTGCCGTCCTCGTTGAAGTCCTGGACGGCGATGAACGCCGGATTGTTGCCGCCGGTCGGGAACGTCTGCGCCACGTCGAACGTGCCGTTGCCGAATCCGAGCAGCACCGACGTGGAGTGATTCGTGTTGTTGCTGGCCACGACCAGATCGGGCCGGCCGTCATGGTCCCAATCGGCCACGTTCACGGCGTTGGGGCCCGTCCCGGTGGTCACGGTGATGGGCGATGCGAACGTGCCGTCCGGCGCGCCCGGCGTGCCGTTGCCCAGGTAGACGCTGATGTTCGAGCCGCCGGTATTGCAGACCGCGAGGTCGGTGACACCGTCCATGTTGAAGTCGCCGGTGGCGATGTGGTTGGGGGTCGAACCGGTGGTGTAGCTGGGGCCCAGCGCGAACGTGCCGTCCCCGCGGCCGCCGGTGCCGTTCCCGTACAGGAGCCGGAGCGCGGTGCCGGTGGTGGCGAGGTCGGTGACGCCGTCACCGTTCCAGTCGTGCGCGAGGACGCCGCGCGTCACCCCGCCGGAGGTGATCGAGACCGGGGCCGCGAACGCGCCGCTCGGGACGCCTGCCGTCCCGAGCCCGCGCAGCATCACGAGCGACGTGACGCTGCCCGCCACGACCACGTCGTCGATGCCGTCCTCGTCGTAGTCGGCCACCGCGAGCCCGCTGGGTGCGAACGTGAGGTTCGCCACGGTGCTCGCCGCCCCGAACGTTCCGTTGCCCACGCCGCCCGCGCCCTGGCCGAGGTGGAGATGCACGGTGTTCGCGTCCTGCGCGCCCACGATCGCGTCGAGGATGCCGTCGCCGTTCGCGTCCAGCAGCGCGAGGCACGCCGGCAGCACGCCGGTGGCCACGTTCACCGGCGCGGCGAACGTGCCGTCGCCCACGCCGCCCGCGCCCTGGCCGAGCATCGTCACCAGGTTGCCGCCGCCGGTCGTGACCAGCACCACGTCCTGGATGCCGTCCTCGTTGAGGTCGGCGGACGTGGCGGCTGTGGGCTGCGAGCCCACCGTGACCGGCGCGGCGTTCACGAACGCGCAGGCGGTGGCCGACACCTCGCCGCTGAACGACGACGAATCGGCGGCGCGCACGGTGCGCATCCGGTAGTAGTAGCGGCCGAGGCCCGGTGTATCGAACGGCGAGGTGGTCGAGTGGCCGAAGTAGCCGGCCCCGAGGTCCAGCGGCAGCCGGCTCCGCACCAGGCTGTAGCGGAGCACGCCCGGGCTGGTGCTGAGCGTCCACGTCAGGCGCACGCCGCTCGCGATCGGAGTGGCGATGGGATTCCGCGGCGGTGTCGGCACCGCGAACGCGCCGCAGCTCGAGAGGATCGAGCGCATGCGCGAGACGCACACCGGGTGGAACTCGTTCCGCACGCCGTTCGCGACCCCGCCGATGAGGTGGCAGTAGCTCATGATCGTGCCCTTGTCGGGCGGCAGGTGGTTCGTGTACGTGGCGCACGAGCCCTCGGCGGTCTCGCACGAGTCGATCGTGCTCCCGGCCGGGACGCGGCCCTCGGCCGCCCAAGTGCAGCTGTGGGTGTGCGGCGAGCCGAAGTTGTGCCCCAGCTCGTGCGCGATGACGTTCACGTCCCAGGTCGTGGTGGTCGTCGGATAGGTGTACACGCCGTCGATGGCGCTCACGCCGTAGGCGTTGCCCGAGCAGATGGCGTCGAGGAACGCGATGCCGCCGCCGAGCGGCCGGCCCGAGATCAGGTGCTGGGCGTGGCTCGAGATGCCGCCGTTGTTGGCGAGCCAATACGACTTGAACTCGGAGAGCTGCGGGCTGGTCGAGCCCTGTGTGTAGGGGTCCGCGCTGGTGGTCCACAGGTTCAGGTAGACCAGGTCGAGCGTGGCCTCGAGGTCGCGCTCGTAGACGAGGTTGACCGTGCCGAGCACGGTCAGGACGTAGGCGGTCGCGGCGGTGACGTTGCCGCCGAACTTGACGCCCGTGAGCTCGTAGTCGCAGTCCACGGCCAGCCGGAGCACGAAGCGCGCGCCGTTCAACTGGACCGCGTTGGGCTCCGCGCCCCGGCGGTCGAGAGCGTCGTTCAGGTCGAGCCGGAGGCCATACTCCAGCTCGTTCGTGCCGTCGATGCCGCACTCGAAGCGCGACGCGCCGCCCTCGAGGGCCTCCTCGGGCGCGAACGCGTGCGCGGCCGGGCCGGCCGCACCGGCGGTGGGGCGTTCGGCGGGCGTGAGCGTCCAGCGGCGACCCCCGCGCTCCACCGCACCGAAGACGCCGGCGCCGCTCATGGCGACCACGGCCCAGCTCCCGTCCTCGCCGGCCACGCGGCCGCGGAAGAGCGAGACGTCGGGGTCGAACGCGCGGCGGCCGGCGTCATCCGTGATGCTCGGGCGTGCGCCCTCGCCGAGGAGCGCGTACGGCTCGAGCTCCAGTTCCAGGCTCGTGCCATCGGCCTGTGGCATCTCCAGCCGGCCGCCGCCGGCGGCGCGGAACGCCGCGAGCCCGGCCTCGTCCACGGCGAGGAACGAGACCCCGGCCGCGGGCTCCCGCGCCACGCCCAGCATGTCGGCGCCCGGAGTGCGCGCCGGGGACGGGGCGAGCCGCGCCGCGGCCGCGGGATCGAGGGGCGAGAAGACCGGGGCGCCGGCGGCCGGGGCCGCGAGCAGGGCGCAGAGGGCGAGGGCGAAGCGTGCGGCGCGGGCGTCGGGCGATCGCATGAGATGGCCTCTGGGGATGTCGGGTGCGCCCGGCGTTCGGGCCCGGCGCGGGCGGGTCCGGGGGGTCGGATGCCGGGCCGGGTCGGGCGTCGCGCCTATTCTAAAGGAGCGGGGCGCCGCACGCCCGCCCGGAGCTCGCCCGCCAGGTGGGCGCCGGGTCCCCGATCGCTTCGGCTCGCTGAACTTGCAGCGGTCCCGGCCGCCGGCCGGGAGAACTGCAACGGTCGCCCGCCATCCGGAGGGTCGGCGCGGGGGATCCCGGCCTCGCGCATCGGACCGCCCGAGCGGAACCCGTCTCGTGCCGCGGCGGCTACCGGACCAGGTTCACCCGGGTCGAGATGCGCCGGCCGCCCTGGCTCAACCTCAGGACATAGAGCCCCTGCGGGAGGCCGGACCCCACGGGCAGCGTCAGCGTGTGCGGGCCCATGCCGAGCGTCACCACCTGCCGGTACACTTCGCGGCCCGCGATGTCGTGCAGCGTGAGCACGGCGGGGTCGTTCGTGGCCAGGGAGAAGCTCACGCCGAACGTGCCGCCCGTGACCGGGTTGGGCCGCGGGCGCGCGAGCGACAGCGGGAAGTTCCCGGGCAGAAACACGCTCACCTGGCCGTAGAACAGCTCCACGCCGCTCGTGAACCGGCCGAGCCGGTAGCTGTAGTCGTGGTCGCCGGTCACGGTGGTGTCCACGTGCGTGAGGCGTCCGGTGGCGTCGAAGTTCACCACCGTGACGTAGTTGAACGGCCCGCCGTCCGTGGAGCGGTAGAGCCGCATCGTCAGCGTGTCGGCGGGCTGCGTGGACCAGTCGATCTCGATCCTCCGGAAGCCGAGCCGCACGTCGTCGAGCGCCACCTGCGCCCCGAGCGGGATCAGCGGCGTGCGGGCCGAGAACACGTCGGGGTTCCCGCGGCGGACGTCCGCCCACAGGCTCCACACGTGCGCCGGGCCCGCGGCGAGCGAAATGTAGTCGCCCTGGTTGGGCTCGATGTTGGTGCCCGCGCCGGTCCAGTCCGAGAGCGAGTCCGCGAGCGCGCCGAGCGTGGTCCAGGTGCCGCCGCCGTCGCCCGAGCGCGCCAGGTACACGCTCGACTCGCCGCCGTTCTTCGCCGGAGCGGCGTCGCGGAAGTCGAACCAGGCCGCATAGACGCCCCCGTCCGGTCCGACCGCCACCTCGGGCACGAAGGCATCGAAGCCCTCGGACTCCTCGCTCACGCGCACCGGCGCGCCCCAGCCGACGCCGTCGTCCGACCAGCCCACGAACACGTCGCGCTGGTCGCGACCCCGCTCGCCGTCGTCGCGCGTGACCGCGCCCGTCCGCAGCCGGTACGTGCCGAGCCCGCTGAAGGACTCGACGCGGACGTAGTAGGTGCCGGTGACGGGGGCGGTGAACATCCAGCCCCAGCCCGCGCCCGCCGGGTTCACGCCGTCGTCGAACGTGGTGAACGCGAGCCGGGTCACGCCGTTGCCCGCGATCAGCCGCAGCGACAGCGCGGACCCTCCGCCGGACGAGGCCGAGTCCGCGGCGATGACGACGTGCTGGCCCTGCGCGAGCGGCAGCGCGAACAGGTCCACGTCGGCGAAGCCGCTCACGCTGCCGCGCACCGTCTGGCCGAGCGTGATCGGAGTGGCCGCGCCCGCGCTGCCGTTGGGCTCGACCTCGGTCTTGCTGCCGCCCTGGCCCAGAGTGCCCACGTCGTCCAGCCAGTTGATGGACTCCGCCCACGACAGGTAGAGGCGGCCGCGGTTCGGGCCGTGGCTCCGGTCCGCGGCGAAGCCGGCGAAGTCCACGCTGTTGGGGCGGTTGAAGCCCGGCGCGCCGGTGCCGAAGTTCGTGTACAGCGACTCGGCGGTGACCGGCGGCGTGAACGAGAGCCCGCCGTCGAGCGAGCGGCAGACGCGGTAGTAGTCCGAGAAGCTCTGGCCGATCAGCTCGTACATCACGTACACGCGGCCGTCGCCGTCCACCGCGGGGCGCGAGCCCTGCACCCAGCCGTTCTCGGTCGCGTTGTTGAGCGACAGGAACAGCGGCGAGGACCAGGCGGTGGCGTTGCTGTCCGCCCACTGGAACTGGATGCGTGAGAACCCGGCCGGGAACGTGGTGTAGGTCAGGTAAACACGCCCGCTGGACGAGTCCGCCACCATCCACTCCTTGTCCACGAAGTCGGCGGTGTAGTCCACGTCGCGCGCGATGCTCGGCGTGCCCCAGGCGATCGTGCTGCCGTTCCAGCGGCCCTTGACCACCGCGACCCCGTTCCGCTCGCTGAACGGCGAGGGCGAGGGGCCGAAGTCGCACAGCGCCGAGAAGTAGAACGCGCCGGTCTTCTCGTTGACCGCGAGCACGGGGTCGCTCGTCCACACGAAGTTCGGCACTCCCGGCGGCTTGGGGAACGTCCCCATGTCCTGCCAGGTCAGACCGCCGTTCGAGGACACCGCCCAGCCCTGCGTGTCGCCGTTCGAGACGAAGCCCTCGCCGTCGTTCCATGCCGCCACGACGATGTCGCCCCACGCGGCGACCGCCGTCTCGCTCTGTCCGGAGAGCGGCGAGTCGCCGGCGCGCGAGTTGACGATGACGTTGGGCGGCGTCGTGAACGCCTCGGCGCCGAACCGCCGCGCCCGGCGCTCGAGCGTCGTCACGTCCGCGTCCGCCGCAGCGGGCGGCTCGGGGCGCGCCGGGCGGGCGCGCTCGCCGCGCACGGCCGGGCCGGCGAGCCGCGCCGCGCGCCACTCGCGCAGCGCACGCCGGAACGCCTGCTTCTTCCGTTCCCGCGACTCGCGCTTCTCCATGCCCGTCTCCGCCATGCGGCGCGCGTGCGCCAGCTTCCACGGGTGGGCGGTCGGCGACTCGATCGCGGCCGGCGCCGGGGCGGGCAGCAACAGCAGGGCGAGCGCGAGCGCCGCGAGCCGGCTCACAGGACCGCCCCCCACGGCGCCACCATCAGCGCCAGCAGCACCAGGAACAGCACCAGCTGGATGAGGTTCGCCATGCGCCAGCGCGCCAGCTCGCGCGCCCAGCCGGCGGGCGCGCCCTCGCCGCCGCGCGCGGCGGCGTCGGCCGAAGCGTGCGACAGCGCCCCGAGCGCGCCGGCGGCGGGAAGTTCGAACACCAGCGTCACCAGCACCAGCGCCACCCACAGCACGTTGGCCACCACGAACAGCGGCGTGTCCTTCATGCGGTAGCCGATCTGCATCGCGAACAGGTTCCCGAAGATCCCGAGCGCGAACAGGGACGGGAGCGCCACCATCGCCGACAGCCCGCGGTTCAATGCGAACAGCGTGGCCCGCCGGCCCCAGTCGCCCGTGCGCCGTGCCTGCAGCGTGTTCCAGTGCGCAGCGAATACGGCCGCGAACCACGCGAACGCGAACAGGATGTGCAGGAAACGCATCGCGAGCAGCATGCCGGCTCCCTCGGTCTCCATGTGTCCAGCGGCCCGGTCCCGGGCGAGTGTAGTGCCTTTCGCGACCGGGGGCACGGCGGCGCGCGGGGAGCGCCGGTCAGTCCACCCGCACCCGGAAGCTCACCGTGCCGGTGCCGCCGGGCTGGAGCGAGCCGGTGAGCGTCCACTCGAGCGTGCCGGTGCCGCCCGCGGCCGGTTGCTGCGTGAGCGAGCAGCCGGTGATCCCGGCGCCGGTCGCCGCGCAGCCCGCCGAGTCGAACGTGGTCCACGGCGGCGTGCCGTCGCGGATGACGATGTTGGCGAGCGGCACCGTGCCGGGGTTCACGTACGTGATGGTGTAGACGAGGTAGCTCCCCGGCGCGGCGCTCGCCTGGTCCACGCTCTTCACGATGACGAGGCCGTTCGCGAGCGTGATGGTGGTGACGTCGGTGAGCGACGCGTCGGCGACGAGCGCGGGGACCGCGCCGTCGTAGGTGAAGCTCGCGGTGAGGACCGCGCTCTCGAGCGAGCCGGCCGCGGCCCCGAGCGGCGCCTGGTGCCGGGCGAGGACGCACACCGTCTGGCCCGCGAGGAGCGGCAGCGCCCCGAGCGGCGGCTCCGCGGGGTCCAGCGCGCCGTCGCAGTCCAGGTCGCGCCACAGGGTCAGCCCCCAGCCCGGCACGGGCGGCACGGGCGTCGTGGCCGCGCTCACGCTCAGCGTGCCCGCGCTGCCCGCCGTGAACGTGTGGCGGTGGAGCGCCGCGGTGCCGCCGGGTGCCCCCAGCGCGCCCGGAGCCGCCCACAGGTTGGGCGGCACGTCGCCGAAGCCCGCGCCCGCGTACACGGTGCCCGCGGCCGCGACGAACGCGAGCGCGTCCCCGGCCCGGTCGTAGCTGCCGCCCGTCCCGCCCGGCGAACCGCCGGTCGAGAGCCAGCCGGACGCGTTCACCTCCTGCACGATCACGCCGCCCGCGGCGGTGTGCGGCAGCCACAGCGCGAACGCGCCCGCGCCATCGGTGAGCGTGGAGTCGCAGGCGCCGCCCGCGCAGGCGGCGCTCGCGAGCCGCACGCGCCGGCCGGCGAGCGCGGCCTCGCCGGGCTGCCAACTGCCGTCGTTCGCGACGCCGCCCCCGCCGCCGTCGTCGCGGAACACCGCGCCCTCCACGCGGCTCCCGTGCCAGAGCCCGAAGTCCCGGCCCGCGACGTCGGTGGCGTTGATCGTGGCGAGCAACGTGCCGCCCGGATGCTCGCTGCCGATCCAGCCGGCGGGGAGCCCTGGCGCCACGTCGCCGGGGTCGTTCGTGTCGTCCAGGACCACGGTCCACGTGCCGGCCGGGACGAACGTGAACGCGTATTCGCCCGTGGCCGCCGCGACCGCGGCGACCTGCGTCGCCGACGTGCCGCCCGCGGCCACGAGCTTGGCCCACAGCGCGAGCCCGCTGCCGGTCTCGCCGGGGTCGCGGCCGGCGTCGTGGTCCAGATCCTCGTACGCGGTGCCGGCGAGGCTCACGCCGGTGTTCACCAGCACGCGGCCCGAGAACTCCGACGTGCCGAGCGCCGGGAGCGTGGCGGTGGAGGTGAGCGCCACGCCCACCGCCACGCCCGCGGGGAGCGGCAGCAGGAAGCGGAACCGGTGGGTGGCGTCCGCGCCCTGGTCGAGCGCGTTCACGGGCGGCGCGTACGCGGTGGCGCCGCCGTCCAGGTCGGCGGCCGAGCCCTCGACGAGCGTGGCGAGCCAGGTGCGGCCCTCGCCGAACCCGCCCGGGTCTCCGTCGGTGAGGAAGAGCTCGATGGACGAGCCGGGCCGCGCCCAGCCGCTCACCGAGAATTGTCCGTTGGCGAGGATCGCGGCTTCGAGCACGGGGAAGTTGACGAGACCGTTTCCGCCCGCGTCCGCGTCGCCCGGGTCGTTGCGCGTGACGTATGGGGCGGTGCCCCCGGCGGGGTCGTCGCCCGCGGACTGGAGGTCGATTCCGACCTGGCCCGACGGCGCGCCACCCGCGAGCGGCGGCAGGGTGCCGTTCGCCGAGATCGAATTGCGCGTGAGCGTCCAGCCGCCCGCCGCCGCGGTCACCTGAACCCCCGCCCCGAGGTTCTGCTCCACCACGCAGCGCGCGAGCGTGCCGGGCCCGCCGCCCAGCCGCACGCCCGCGGTCACCGAGCCCGCGCCGCGCCCGTTCTGCCGGATGGTGAGGTTCGTGAAGCTCGAGCCGCTGCCGCCGAGCACGTCCACGCCCGGGCCCTCGCCGGCCTGGACGAGCACGCGCGTCGCGGCGAGCCCGCCGCTCGCCGACAGCACCAGCTGGCCGAGCGTCGCGTTCCCGGTCGCGTTCCCGACCAGCGCGCCGCCGTCCAGCGTCCAGCCGTCGGAACCGGCGGTGAGCGCCACCGCGCTTCCGGTGCCGAAGCCGACGAGGCAGTCGCGGATGGCACCCGCGTCGCCGCCCAGCGCCCGCACCTGGTCGGCGCGGGCGCGGAGCGCGGCGCCGGGATCGGTGAACGAGAGCGCCGTGGTCCCGAGCACGAGCCGCTCGAGCGTGGCGCGATGCGCGGCCGCCCCCACGCGGATCGCCGCGCTCGCGTCGCTCGCGACCGCGGTGCCGAAGCCGAGGAGCGCCAGGCCCGTCACGGCGAGGTCGGCCGCCGCGAGGTCCAGGCCCACGGCCACCCCGGCCGCGCCGCGCAGCTCCACCTCGGGGCCCGGGACCACGCTCGCCGCGAGCGCGTCCGTGCCGAGCGGTCCGCCCCCGGTGAGGAGCGACGGGTTCGTGTCGCCCACGTTCGCGGTCTGGGTGCCGCCGTCCACGCGCGTGAACGCGTCCGTGATCGCCGGCAGCGCACTCGCGAGCGCGATGCGCGCGACGCCGCCCGTGAGCAGGTTCGGGAGCCCGGCGCGCAGGCCCGGGTGCGCGGCGCCGTCCGCGATCATGAACACGCCGGTCTCGACGCCGGGGGCGAGCCCGGCCTGCGCGAGCCCGGCGTTGCCGAGCGCGTTCGCGTTCATCAGGAACTGGCGGAGCGAACCCTGCCCGGCGTCGTTCGTGTTGACCACGGTGCTGAAGTTGAAACCGAAGTCCACGCCGCTCACGCTCCCGGTGACGAGCGTGACCGGGCTCACCGACTGGGCGGCGGACGTGGCGGTGGCGAGCGAGGCGAGCGTGGCGCCCGTGGTGTTCGCCGGGGCGTCGGGGAGCGCGGGCGACTCGCCGCCCACGCGGTCGGTCACCGCCGCCACGCCGGTCGTCGCGTCGGTGCGGAACGTCTGCACGGGGAGGAGCCCCGCCGCCGCGCCCGGCCGGGTGGAGGTCACGGCCGCGTTCACGACCCGCACGTGGTAGAGGCCCGGCGCCCAGCCGTCGAGCGTGTAGAGTCCGGCCGCGTCCGTGACCGTCGCGCTCCGGAAGTTGCCGGAGGCGTCGTACAGCTCGACGCGCGCCCCGGCCACCGCAGCGCCGGCCGCCGCCGCGCGCGAGCGGCCCGCGCCACCGCCGTAGTGCACGTCCTCGAACACCGTGCCGGTGATCGGCGACGATACGGTCGTGACCACGGTGGGCTGCTGGCCGGCGACCAGGCTGTCGCCGTCGCTCGCGGCGCCGAGCGGGAGCCCGAGCTGCTGGCCGATGCAGGCGAGCGCCGCCTGGTTCGCGACCACGGTGCCGGTGGGCGCGGGCGGAGTGACCTGGGCGCGGAACACGACGCTCGTGCTCACGTTCACGTCCAGTTGCCCGCCCGTGGTCCCGTCGGCGCCCGTGCCGACGCGCGCGACCACCACGCGCGACCCCGGCAGGTATTCCATCTGGTCGTCGCCCGCGGCGTCGGTCTTGGCCCCGAGGTTCGCGCCCGCGGACACGCGGAGCGATCCGGCCACGTAGGTGAGCGTGGAAGCGAGCGTGTCGCGGATCACGGTCTGGAGCGCGGCGTCGGTGCCGACGTTGCGCGCGGTGATCGTGTATTCGAGCACGTCCCCGGGCCGCACGCTCCCGCCGTTCAGGTCGGTGACGGTCTTCCGGTAGCTCGAGGCGTCGAACCGGGGCACGAAGATCTCGGTCGCGAACACGATGCCGCCGGCGTAGTAGCGGTCGCTCGCGCTCCTGAGCGTGACCGTGGCGCTCGTGGTGCCGTTCCCGAGCACGCCGTTGGCCGCGAGAATGTCGGCGTCGAAGCCGAGCTGGTTCACGTAGTCGGGCGATTTGGCCGTGAAGTGGGATCCGCCCAGCGACACGGTGCTGTTGAACACGTTGTTCGCCGGGTTGAGCGCGTCGGCGAGCACGGTCGAGTTGAGGATCAGGTCCTCGCCCTGGTGGCCGCGGTCGCCGTCGTACGCGACGACGCCGACGCCGGCCTGGACCGTGCCGGTGGGCGGCGTGAGGAAGCCGCTCACGGTGAGGTTCACGTCGTTGCCGGGGCCCACGTACACGAACCCGTCCGCCACGGTGAGGTTTCGCGACAGGAGCGTGTCGAGGCGATAGGCCACGACGAGGCTCCAGCCGGCCCACACGTCGCTCGCGCCGGGCGACGAGACGACGTCGGCGACGCGGTAGGTGCCGCTGCCGGCGGAGCGCACCTGGGCGGTGACGTCCACGAAGCCCTGGTAGGCGGAGCCGATGGCGTCCAGTTGCTGCGCCGTGAGCGCGACGTAGCCGCCGCCGGGCAGCGCGAGCTTCGCGGTGTTGCGCGCCGCGGCGGCGGAGTACCCGCCCCAGTAGAGTCCGGCCCACAGCACGGTCGCCCCCGGGGGCAGCGTGAGCGTGGCGGTGCTGGAGCTGAACGTGGCGGGGTCGCCGTCCACGTCCACGTACAGCATGGTGAAGTTCTGGTTGTTGACGTTGCCGCTCCCGCCCGCCTGCGCCCCGGCGCACTGCCCGCCGCCGGAGCAGGTCATGAGCGTGTTGCCGACCAGCGTCACGTCGCCGGGGACCTGCGTGTGGAAGCGGGGCGTGAACGTGCGCGCGACCTGGGCGTGGGCCGTACCGGCGGCGAGCAGCACCGCGGCGAGCGCGAGACCTGTACCAGGCCTCACGGGCGCCTCCCGTTCCGCTGGAACAGCGTCTCGTCGAAGCGCGTGCGGACGCGCAGGTAGCCGCCGGCGCGCGTCCACTCCTCGCTCGTGAGCTCGTCGTCGCGATAGCCGAAGTGGTTGTAGCCGAACGACAGCCAGGTGCCGGCCGGGAGCTGGCGGCCGAACTCGATCCCGAGGCCGACGTGGCGCTCGGAGAGCGAACGACCCGAGCGCACGCTCGCCGAGAGCCCCGCGTCCCAGACGCGCGCGAATTCCACGAGCCCGCGGCCGTGCAGCCACTGCGCGCCGCCCGACGACACGGCGCCGTCGGCCTCGTCGCGCGTGAGCTTGCCGGCCCAGGCGAGGTTGGCGCGCCAGCCGCGGGGGAACCGGCCGGTGCCGTTCACGCCCACGACGTTCGCCACGCGGCGGTGGAGCACGCCGCCGCCCGGCCGGCGCTCGTAGTGGAGCTCCCAGCGGCCGAGCGCGTCCCAGCGCCCGAGCGCCGGCGTGCCCATCCCCGGCCGCGAGCTGGCCGCGTCGCGGTAGGCGAACGCCAGCTGGAGATGCTCGCGCCCCTCGCGGCCCGCGCCCTGCGGCGAGCCGCCGAACGTGAGCGCGTGCCGGCCGAGCGCGGTCCACGACGAGTCGAGCTTCACCGCGGCCGCCATGGTCTGGAGGATCTGGTCCGCGGCCCGGCTCGAGCGCGCCTCCATGCGCGCGGAGCCCTTCCAGCGCGGGTCCTCGGACCAGTCGACGCTTCCCGCGATCGAGGTGCTCGGACCCTCCGCCGAGCGCGGCCCGGCGATCGGGCTCACGCGCTCGAGCGCGCCGCCCACGCGCATGCCGCTCGCGAGCCGCCACGCGTTGCGCAGGCCCACCGCCGCCTGCGCGTCGCGGCCGGCCAGCGCGTCGGCGAGCCGGTACTCGCCGAAGAGCTGCGCGTCCTGCGCGAGCGCGGCGTCCACGCCGGCCACGGTGGCGATCCGCTGCTCGCCTCCGGAGAGCGACCACGCGCCGGCGAGCGACGACGCCAGCTCGTGCCGGGCGTAGGCGCGGCCGCGCGCGGTGAAACGGTACTCGCCGCCGAGCGCCGCCACGCGCCGGTCGGCCCGGCGGAGGTCCTGTTCGTACTCGCCGTAGCCGCTCCACTCGGGATGCGCGGGCCACTGGCCGAGGAGCCGGGCGCGGAGCGAGGTGAGGAGCGGCTCCCCGGGCCCCGCGGCGCGAGACTCTCCGGCCACGCGCACGCCCAGCTCGCCGCGCCACGCCGGCGAGAGCGTCCGGTCGAGGCTCGCGAGCAGTCCGCCGCGCTTCGTGCCGCCCCCGGCGTCGGCCGTGTAGATCGCCTCGGCGGTGAGCCGCGTGCGCTCGGCGAGCCGCGCGGCCAGCCGCCCGCCCGCCTCGGCCCGGCCGCCGGCCAGCCCCGCGCCCGGGTTCGTGAAGCCGCTCGCGGCCGACATCCCCCACGCGCGCGCCTGGACCCGCGCGCCCTCGTGCCGCAGCTCCAGCCGGCCCGCGTCGCCCGAGGCCGCCGGCTCCGCGCCGCCGGCGAGCCGGCGCGTGACCGCCCACTCGGACTCGAGCGTCGTTCGGGGCGCGAGCCGGATGCGCGCCGTGACGCCGCGAAGCTCGAACGGCTGCGCGGGATCGTGGTCGTCCACGTACGTGCCCGCCACGTCCAGGCGCGGGCTCACGCGCTCGTGGAGCTGGACTCCGTGGACCCACGCCGGCGGCCCGCCGCCCTCGACCTCGTAGGTGACGCGCACCGAGACCGGGTTCATCGCCGCGTCCAGGCTCGGCACCGGTACCCGGAACAGGAGCCGGCCGGTGAGCGGGTCCAGCTCGTAGTCGGTGAAGCGCTGCTTCACCTCGGACGACAGCACCACGGCCGGCTGGTCGCGCAGCCGCACCAGCACCTCGACGCGCTCGCTCTGCTCCACGATCGGCGAGCGCGTGAGCAGGTAGGGCCCCGAGACGCCGCGGCCGGGCAGCTCGTCCACCACGCTCCGCGAGCCCTCCCGGCTCGTGAACGCGCGCCCGCCCCGCGCCTCGCCGCCCCAGGCGGCGGCCGCGCCGGTGAGGCTCCGCGCGTAGTTCCCGAGCGCGGGTCCGCCGCCCGCGGTGCCCGTGCCGCCGGTCGTGAGGTCGCCGTAGAGCAGCGTCGCGTCGCGGCGGTCGAGCCGCGCGTAGAGCCGGCCGGTGGACTGGGCGTCGTAGCCGCGCACGCTCGCGTCGCCCTGCACGGGGTAGCCGCGATCGGGCTGGAGGTCGCGGAACTGGCGCAGGTCGCGCGGCCGGTCGGAGTCGTAGCCGAGCGTGAGCTGCATGTCGTCGCGCACGCGGCCCTTCACAAACAGCGCGCCGCGCGCCCCGGCGCTCCGGCGGCCGTCGCGAGACTCGGCCAGGAACTCGCCGAGCGGCTGCTCGAACCCGGTGCGGGGCGCGCTCGCGCCGGAGGGGTGGCGCACGCCCTCGAGCGTCACCACGCCCTCGAGCGCGCCCACCACGAGCAGCGGCCGCATCTCGGGCACGAACTCCACGTCCACCGCGGCGCGCAGGAGCCCGCTCGCCGCGGAGATGCGCGCGCGTCCGGGCGATCCGGGCGGGGCGAGCGGCACCCGCACGCGGCCGCCCTCCACGGCCAGCTGGACGCCGGCGCGCGCGGGGTCCAGGTCGGGCACGTCCAGCCGTCCGAGCGAGCTCTCGAGCGTCACCAGCGTGCGTGCACCCACCGGCACGCCGGCCGAGTCCGTCACCGAGAGCGCGATCGCCACCGGGCTCACGCCGTCGGCGGGCGCGGTGAGCGGCGCGCCCAGGACGAGCGCCGCCGCCGAGGCGGGCGCGACCACGCGCACGGCCACCCGCCCGCGCGCGCGCGGGGTGGCCAGCTCGAGCACGTTGACGCCCGGACGCAGCGTGACGCCCACGTACTCCCACGCCTCGAGCCCGGCCGGCTGGCCGCGCGCCGGATCGCCGACCGCGGTCACGCGCCGCCCGACGCGCGCCTCGGACACGCGTACGCCGTTCAGGCGCAGGAGGAGCGGCGTGCCGAGCCTGCCCTTCACACGCACGGCGAGCTGCGGGTAGGCGACCGTGTCGAGGTCGGAGATCCCGATGAAGCCGGGTTCCTCGTCGAGCGTGGGGAGCAGCGCCTCGAGCGAGGCGAGCGCGACCGCGGGCGCGGCGGGCGCCGCGGCCGGGGCCGGCGCGCGCCGTGCGCCGCCCGCGCCGGGCTCGCGTTCGCCCGTGACGATGGCCGAGGCGGGCAGCGAGCGGGTGTCGTGCGCGGGCGCGCGCTCCTCGGGCCGCAGCACCGCGCGGGCCAGCGCCCGCGCCGCCTCGTCGCGCGGCTCGGCCGCCATGCGGCGCTCCTGCGCCTCGCGCAGCGTGCTCGTGTCGCCCGCCACCGCGAAGTCGGCGCGGGCGAGCTCGCCGCGCGTCAGGTCCACGAACCTCAGGCCCGGCGTGCCGGCGTCACGCCGGTCGAGCGACACCGGCACCGCGCGCGGCGGCAGCGTGGCGCGGTCGAGCTTGAGCGCGTGCGTGCGCGGCGTCACACCGGTGAAGCTGAACCGGCCGCGCGCGTCGGTCACCGCCCACGTGCCGTCGTCCAGGAACACGCGCACGCCGGCGAGCCCGGCCCCGGTGAGCCCGTCGCCCGACTGGACCAGCACGCTGCCCACGATGCCGCCCTCGTCCGCGAACGCGCCGCCACGCACCCGCACGCGGGCCGGAGCGCGCGGCGAGGCCACGGGGCCGGCCACCGCCTGCGCCACGGCCACCGCCTCGCCGGGCGCGGCGCCGGCGCGCACGCGCGCTCGCAGGCGCAGCTCGTAGCCCTCGCGCGGCGCGAGCGGGCCCAGGTCGAACGCCAGCGCGGGGCCGGCGCCGGCGGGCTCGCTCGCGAGCGGCGCCGGCGCCGCGCTCCCGCCCGCGGCCGGGACCACGCCGCCGCGCGCGGAGCCGCGCCGGTAGGAGAAGCCCGGGGGGAGCTGGTCGTGGAGCGTGACCGCGGCCAGCGCGCTGTCCGAGCGGTTCGCAACCCGGATCACGTACTCGAGCTCGTCGCCCCACTCGACCTCGGGCCGGCTCGCGGCGTGCTCGACGAACAGCGCGATCGTGCCCACCAGGTCCACGGGCACGTCCACGAGCACGGGGGCCAGCGAGTCGGCGGGCAGGAATGGGCCGCCGTAGGAGCCCGCGGCGTCCGTGAGGTGCCCGGGCGGGAGGCCCGCGAGGCCCATGCGCGAGGGGAAGCGCCACGGCTCGGGCGGGGCGACCTCGAGCCGGTACGTGCTGCGCGGGACGAGCGGGAACGCGTACCGCCCGGCGGCGTCGGTCACGACGCTCGCGGGCGCCGGCGTCAGGCCGTCGGCGGCAAAGACCCGCGCCGGGCCGCCGGGCACGCCGCCGTTCCCCGCGCCGCTTACGTCCACGAGCCGCACCTGCACGCCGCCCACGGGGGCGTCCGTGCGCGACTCGTAGACGAGGCTCACGGCCTCGATCCACACCGTGGCGCTGGTGACCGCGGCGCCGCAGCCGAGGAGCTCGGCGGTGACGAGGTCGCCGCGCAAGACCGAGAGCAGGCCGTCACCGGAGGCGGACACGGCGGGCCCCGGCGCGGTCGGCGCGCCCGAGGGGATGCGGAACACGCCCGAGCCCGGGGAGGTCTCGCTCGCCCCGAACGTCTCGGTGTCGCCGGTGAGCTGCGAGCGGAGCGTGAGGCTCACGGTCTCGATCCGCGCCGGGTCCAGGTCGCAGCCGGCGGCCGTGGCCTGCACGTGGAGCGGCGAGGCGAGCGCGGAGACGTGGGTGACTCGCGCGTAGTCCGGCGCGTCGAAGAACGAGAGCGCCGGGAGCGTGGCCGCCTGGACGATCGTCCGGACGGAGTTGCTCGCGAGCGCGAACGGCACGCCGCCCGAGTCGAGCGCCGTGGCGGTGGCGGTGTTGTCGATGGGCGTGCCGGGCGCGGGCGCCGCGAGCGCGAAGCATGGCGCGCCGAGGCCGGGCGCGCCGGCGACCGCCAGGGCGAGCGCGAGCGCCCGCGCGCAGACTAGATACGCGTGCGCGCGCGCGCGCGACAAAGAAAGCGCCCCTCGCCGGGTACGGGTGCTGCCGTCGGTCATGCGCGGACCCCGACGCCCCGCGAGCGCCGCCCGCCGGGCCGGGGACCCGGCGAGACGGCGCCGCGTGACGGGTGGGAGAGGGCCCCTCCTGGGGCCCCGGGCTGGCGGCGAGGCGGGCTCACGCCGTGGCGTGGAGCCGCCCCGCCGCGCAGGTGTCAGCTCACGGGAAGTTGATGCGCACGCTGAACCGGATCGTCGCCGACGCGCCCGGCGCCAGGGCGCCGAGCGTCGCGGTGACCGCCCCGGTGGTGCCGTCGGCAGGCACCAGGATCGAGCCCTGCGAGGTGAACGCGGCCGCCGCGTTCGCAGACACGGTGTTGGCCGGTGTGGCGTCGTTCACCACCAGCCCGGAGATCGGCGTCGTGCCGGTGTTCGTGACCACGATCTCGTAGCGGATGCAGGCGTTCGGCACCGCGCCGGTCGTGAGGTTGAGCGTGGTGAACGCCGCGTCCTCCGTGCCGTCGCAGGCCGCGTCCAGCGCCTGCATCTTCACGATCGTGACCTGGCTGTTGATGACCGTGGTGGCGTCCTGGGCGATGCCCGCCGGCGGCACCGGATCGGTGTAGCCCACGTTCGCCGTGGTCGCGGTGATGGTCGTGGTGTTGATCGTCCCGAGCGGCGAGCCGGCCGGGGCAAACACCTGGACGAACACCCGCAGCGTGGCGCCGGGAGCGAGCCCGCCCATGCCGGCGAGGTTCGCGAGCGGCAGGTCGCCGGCGTCGAACACGCCGGAGCCGTTCGTGTCCCAGTAGAGCGCCGAGCTCCACGAGGCCTGGTTGTCGGCGCTCGCGAACGTCACCGCGCTGCCCACGCCGTCGCCTTCGAGGACGTTGCCGTTGTTGGCGAGCGTGTGCGTGAAGACCACGAAGCCGCCCGGCAGCACCTGCGCGGTGTTGTTCGGCGTCAGCGTGAGGTCGCGCACGACGTTGACCCCGACCTGGTCGTGGATGATGTCCTGCGCCGCGGAGACCGGCGACAGCGCGCGGAAGTAGAGCTCGGTGCTGCCGCCCGCCTCGCCCGGCGGCACGTCCACGTCGGCGTACACGAGCATGCTGCCGCCGGCGGGAATCGGGCCGGTGCTCGTGATCACCGTGTTCGCCGCGTCGCGGAACGTCACCGCCCAGCCGGCCGGCAGCGTGATCGCGGCGAGGTTGCTGACCGTGCTCGCGGCCAGGTCGTAGGCGTCCGCCTGCGTGCTGGTGTTGTTGACGTACAGCGTGAAACGGGCGGTCGCACCGGGGTTCACCGTCTGCCGGTCCACGAACGCCCCTTCGGGGCCGGGGCCGGCGCCGGGAGCGCCGGGGAGCGGCGAGTTGTTCGTGACGTCCACCGTGTTCGCGGTGATCGCCGTGAGGACGTCCGTGGCGGTGGCGCTCGCGAGCGGATCCGTGGCCGAGGTGGCGGTCTTCTGCACCTGGAACGGGCCGCCCGTGGCCGAGGCCGGCAGCGTGACGCGCAGCACGACGTTGTAGGAGGCACCCGGCGCGAGCGGGCCCACGTCGGGGGTCAGGTTGCCGTTCGAGTCCGTGAGCGGCGTGACGCCGTCGCTCTGGAACAGCTGCACGATGGAGCCGGCCGGGAACGTGTTGCCGCCGGTCGTGATGTCGAACACGTCCGTGCCGTTGCCGGTGTTCGTGAGCACGTTCGTGAACGACACCGTGGCGCCCTGCAGCGCGCTCGCCACGGTCTGGCCCGTGAACGTGACCGAGACCGACTGGTCCACCGTGAACGGCGAGACGTTGGTGAAGAACGGGCCCACGTCGGCGGCGCCGTCGTTGTAGGCGAAGCGCGCCGCGTTGTTGACGACCTGCGGCGCGAGGCCGGGGTTCACCATGACGTCGAACGTGATGCTCCCGGACTGGCCCGAGGGCACCGAGCTCACGATCGCGGTCACCGCGCCGGGCGTGGACTCGTTGTAGTCCCAGCGCACGGTGGGGCCGGCGCCGTGCGTGTCGGTGGAGTCGGCGTCCGAGAGCACCGTGGCGCCGGTGGCGCTCCAGCGGCCGCTGCCGGGAACGTACGTCATGCCGGCCGGGATCAGGTCGGTGAGGCGGACGCCCGAGGCGGCGGCGTTGCCCGAGTTGGTGTAGGAGAGGGTGTAGGTGTAGGGGCCGCTCGGCGAGGCGCCGTTCGGGGCGCTCACCGCCTTGGTCACGTTGATGATCGCGTTCGTGGAGACCAGCACCTGGTCGCTGTTGAGCGCCGTCTGGCCGGGGTCGAACGTGCTCGCCGCGTCGATGCGCAGATCGGCGACGTCGCCCGAGACCTGGGTGCCGGGCACGGAGCCGACCGCCACGAACCGGTACGAAGCGCCCGCGGCGAGCGGGCCGGTGGATGTGACGGGCGTGAAGTTGTCCGGCACGCCGTTGCCGTCCGCGTCCACGTACAGCACGAGGCCCGCGAGGTCGAAGTCGTCGCCGCCCAGGTTCACGGCCGCGAGCGAGAAGTCGTCGGCGCCGTTGCCGGTGTTGGTGAGGACGTGGGGGAACACGGCCTGGCCGCCCGGCGCCGCGACGCGCACGCCGTTCGCGGTGAGCGTGAGGCTCGCCACCTGCTGCACGACGGTGGTGACCGGGTTCGAGGTGACCGTGTACGTGTTCGCGGCGGCGTCCTGGTACGTGGCCGTCGCCTGGTTGCCGATCGTCGTCCCGGCGGGCGGGGCGGCGAACGCGGTTCCCGCCGGCCCGGCCAGCGCGAGCGCCGCCAGGGCGGCGGCCGCGAGGCCGAGCGGCAGGAGTCGCCGGCGGATGGGGCCGGCGGGGAGCAAGCGATTCATTGGAAACACTCCGGTGGATGGGTCCGGTGCGTCCCCGTTCGCGGCGCGCGGCGGGTGGATGGGGCCCCGCGCGACGACCGGGTGGGATCTGGTCTCGGGCGATGCGGTCGGTCAGCGCGTGTTCGCGGCCACCTGCGCGGGCTCGATGCGCACGCGCGCGGTCACCTCGCGGGCCGCCTGCGCGGGCAGCACGCCGAGCGGCCAGCGGAGCGCCACGTACTCGGAGGCCGGCACCTCGCGCGTCACGGTGCGGCCGTCGGCGGTGCGCACCTTCCGCACGAGCGGCACGGGCGCGAACGTCCGCCCGTCGAGGCTGGCCTCGACGCGGCGCGGGCTCGCGGAGCCGGGCACGTAGTGCGTGCCGCGCGGGATCGGCAGCGTGGCCGCGAAGCCGCTCGCCTCGCCCTTCCCGCCGTTCCTGTAGAGCGCCTTGTACTGGATCACGTCGCCGGGGCGCGCCTGATCCGCCGCGCTCAGCACGTCGCGACCCTGCGCCTTGGTGACGCGGTTCGCGGTGAGCTCGACGGTGACATCGCCCGCCGCGCGGGCCGCGGGTGCTGCGGCGAACGCCGCCAGCACGCACGCGAGCGCGAGCGAGGAACGGATGAATCGGTGCATCGCCTGACCTCCCTGGTCGGTCCGCGAGCGCGGACGGATGGACGACGCGGGCGTGTCCCGCGGTGCACGGTCCACGCGGAGCGTGAGCCGGCGGGCCACGGAGCCGTGTCCGGGCCAGGTTCCGTCCATGGAGAAGGCGAGCGAGCAGCGAGGTTCCCGGGGATGGGCCCAGTTGGGCACGCCCCGGGATGGCGGAGCCTGCCGGCCGGGGTATCGGCGGGGGCCCCGAGGCGCTTGAGCGTCACGACGCGGTGGCGGGCCTCCGCGGCGGCGCGATCCCGCCGTCCGGCGCCCGCCCGCGCGCTACGCCGCCCGCTGCCTCCGGTAGACGCGCAGCGTGCACTCGACCGGTCCCAGCTTCACCGCGGCCGCGGCGGCCTCGGAGCCGGCGCTGGCGCGAACCGGGCTCTGTACGAACATCGGCAGCCCGAGGTGCAGCTGCCCGTCGCGCCCGGCCATGCCCGCCTTCACCTTGCCGGCGAGGATGTTCATGACCTCGGAGACGCCGTCCACGACGTCGGCTTCGGACAGCGCCTCGTCGCGGCGGAGCCCCAGCAGCGCGCGTGCCAGCGCCCGGCAGTGTGCCGGGCTCGCCGAGAGGCCGAGGTGCACGGCGTTGTTCGGGCTCAGCACGGCGATGTAGGCGCCGGGTTCGCCGTCCTCGGCGTCCTTCGCCGCCGGCGAACCGGCGTCGAATCGGAGCGACGTGCGCGCCAGCTCGTCGGCCGCGCCGCGGAACGTCTTCAGCCACTCGTCGATGGGGATGACCTTCGGCGTCATGCGTGTCTCCCGGGTCCGTACCTTCCCGGTATCGGCGCGTGGCTGCCCGAAGGTGAGCGCCGGACGCGGCCGTGGCTCCCGGTCCTCACCTGGGCCGCCGGCGGTAGACCACCGTGCGCTCGAGCGGGACGGCTTCGAAGGAGTCGTCCATGGTGAGCGGCGTCTCGCTCGCGCCCAGCACGAGGATGCCGTCAGGCTGGAGCACCTGCGCGAGCTGGCGCAGCACGCGGCGGCGGAGCTCGGGCGCGAAGTAGAGGAGCACGTTCCGGAGCAGCACCAGGTCCATGGGCGGGAGCGCCGGCCACGGCTGGGCCAGGTTCAGCTCCCGGAACTCCACCCGCGCGCGCACCCCGGGCCTGACCTCCCACGCGTCCGAGCGCTTGGTGAAGTGCCGCACGAGGCGGGCGGCCGGAAGCCCCCGGTTCATCTCGATCTGGCTGAACGCTCCGGCCCGCGCGCGCTTGAGCATGGTGTGCGAGAAATCGGTGGCGAGGAGCTTCACGTCCCAGCCCGCGAGCGCCGCGGCGTGCTCCTCGAGCAGCATGGCGAGGCTGTAGGGCTCCTGCCCGCTCGCGCAGGCGGCGCTCCACAGGCTCAACCGCCGCGTCCCGGCCCGGCGAGCGAGGAGCCCGGGCAGGATCGTGTGCAGCAGCTCGTCCCACAGCGCGACGTCCCGGAACCACGACGTCTCGGCGATGGCGAGCGTCTCGACCACGAGCCGGTGGAGCACGCCCCAGCTCTCCTCGGTGCGGAGCGCATCCATCACGTCGGGCAGGGATGGGAAACCGTTCTCGGTGGCGAGCGCGCCGAGACGCATCTCGACGAACGCGTTCCGGCTCGGGTCGAGCACCACGCCGGTGCGGTCGTGCAGCAACCGCCGGAGCAGCTGGTGGTCGGCGTCGTCGAGCGCGTTTCCGCGTCCCTCCGGGCCCGCGGCCATGCTCAGGCGGCCTTCCGTCGCGGCTCGCGGCTCGCCCGCGCGCGGAGCTCGTCGCCGAGGGCGCCCAGCGGCAGGACCGCGTTCGCGAGACCGGCCCGCGCGACGGCGCCGGGCATGCCCCACACCACGCTCGTGGCCTCGTCCTGCACCAGTACGCGGCCGTGGGCCTCGCGCACGGCACGCGCGCCCTCGAGACCGTCCTGGCCCATGCCGGTGAGCACCACGGCGAGCACGCCCGAGCCGAACACGCGGGCCGCCGAGCGGAAGAGCGGGTCCACGGCCGGGCGGCAGCCGTTCACCTCGGGCCCCGGGTCCAGGCGGAACCGCGCGTGCGGGCCGTCGTGCTCGAGCACGAGGTGGGCGCCTCCGGCCGCCACCCACAGGACCCCGGGCGACATCCGTTCGCGGTCGCCCGCGAGCCGCACCGGCAGCTCGCAGCTGTTCGCGAGCCCGGAGGCGAAGAACTCGCTCATCTCCGCGGGCATGTGCTGGACGACGGCGACGGGGATCGGGAAGTCCCCGGGCAGCGAGCCGAGCGCCGCGGCGAGCGCGCGCGGACCGCCGGTGGAGGCCCCCACCACGACCACGCTCGGGAGCGGATCGGGCCCGGTCACGGGCGGCGGGATCGCCGGCGCGCCGGGCCGCAAGCGCTCAGTCGGCAGCGCCGAGGGCCCGAGCGGTCTGCGCGGGCGGGCGTCCACCGGGGGCCGCCCGGCGAGCGCGCGCAGGCGCGGGAACAACTCGCGCCCGAGGTACGCGGCGGTCTCCTCCGCCGAGAGGCCCTGGGGCTTCAGCACGTAGTCGCTGGCGCCGCGCCACAGCGCCTCGAGCGTGGCCTCGTTGGCGTGGCCCACGACGCCGCTGAAGACGACCACCGGCAGCCGCGGGTGCGAGGCGCGCACCCGGGTCAGGAACTCGAGCCCGTCCATGACCGGCATCTCGAGGTCGAGCACGACCACCTGGGGCTTCGTGCGCGCGACCAGCTCCAGGCCGAGCAGCCCGTTCGGCGCGGCGCCGCACACGGCGAGCCCCGGCTCGCGCTCGATGGCGTCCGACAGCGCGCGCCGGACGGCGACGCTGTCGTCCACCACCAGGACACGCAGCGCGGTCGTCACGCGGCCCGCCGCGGGCGGGGGGAGGGGGACGCGGGCGTCACTCAGGCGGCCTTGCGGTCGATGTCGAAGCCGAGCAGCAGCAGCTTCTCGAGCAGCGCCTGGCGGTCGAACGGCTTCATCAGGTACTCGCTCGCGCCCGCCTGCAGCGCGACCTCGACCTGCTCCATCTCGCTCTCCGTGGTCACCATCATGATCGGGATGTCGGCGAACTCGGGATCGTCGCGCAGGCGCTGGAGCAGGGTGCGGCCGTCCATCTCCGGCATGTTCCAGTCGAGCAGGATGAGCCGGAGGCCCTCGAGCTTCGGCGCCGCGACCAGCGCCTCCAGTCCCGAGGCGGCCTCGTGCACCTCGAATCCCAGATCCTGAAGGTATCGCGCGATGATCCTTCGCATCGCGCGCGAGTCGTCCACCACCAGTGCTTTCACGCGGCATCCTCCATGACGGCGGCCGTCCCGGGGACGGCCGGTTCTGCGGCTTCGATGCGGCCGGCGATGCGGTCGAGCGTCGTGGACAGTCGGACCAGGTCCGCGGCGATGGACTGCGTGGACTGCGCGTGCGCACGGATGCGCTGCGCGCCCTCGGCGACCGCCGCGGTGTCGTCGCTGATCTTCACCACGCCGTTCGCGGCCTCGCTCAGGTTGCGGCTGATCTCGTCCGCGGTGCGCAGTTGCTGTGCGACCGCCTCGGCGATGGTGCGCGAGATGAGCGCGATGTCGTGGATGGTGTGGCGGATCTCGGCGATCGCCGCGATGGCCTCGCGGCCGTCGGTGCGCACCTGCTCGAGCGTCAGAGTCACCTCGTCGGCGGCCGTGGAGGTCTGGTGGGCGAGCGCGCGCACCTCGTGCGCCACCACCTGGAACGCGCGCCCGGCCTCGCCGGCGCGCGCCGATTCGATGGCGGCGTTGAGCGCGAGAAGCCGGGTGCGGCGGGCCACGGCCGAGATCGCCTTCACGACGCCGCCCGCCCGCTCGCTCACCTGCCCGAGCCGGGCGATGCGCTCCGCGGCCGATTGCGCCTCGCGCTCGGCGGACTCGGCGATGGCGGCGGCCTGCGTGGTGTTGCGGGAGATCTCCTGGATGGAGGCGCCCATCTGCTCCACCGCGACCGCGACGCTGCCGACGTTCCCGGCCGTCTGCTCGGCGGCGTCCGAGACGCCCTCGGCCTGCTGCGCCGTGCGCTCGGCCTCCTGATCGGTCTCCCAGCCGTAGGTGGCGAGACGCTCCGAGGCGCCCGAGAGCTCGTCGGCATGGCGGCGCAGACCGTGCGTGGAGGGCGCGGGCGACGCGGACGCGGGCAGCGGGGCGAGCGGGCGCATCAGGCGGCCGTCGCCCCGGGTACGTCATCCCGCTCCGCGCTCGCCGGCGCGCGCAGCGACTGTCCGGTGCGCGCGAGGCGCAGGCCCGTCCCTCGGTCCCGCGAGCGGAAGCGGAACTGCGCGACGGTGCGCTGCAGCTCCACCGCCATCATCGCCAGCTCGCTCGCCGCGCGCTGCGTCTCGAGCGCGGCGGCGCTGGTGCTCTCCGTGGCGCGCGCCACCGAGCTGACCGTGGCGGCGATCTCGTCGGTGCCGCGCGCGGCCTCGCCCATGTTGCGCGTGATCTCGGCGGTGGCCGCGCTCTGCTGCTGCACCGACGCCGCGATCGCCGACTGGGTCGAGCTGATCTGGGCGATGATCGTGCCGATCTCCGAGATGGCCGCCACGGCGGCGCGGCTGTCGTCGCGGATGGCGCCCACCCGGCGCGAGATGTCCTCGGTCGCGCGCGCGGTCTCCTTGGCCAGCTCCTTGACCTCGTTCGCGACCACGGCGAAGCCCTTGCCCGCCTCGCCCGCGCGGGCCGCCTCGATCTCGGCGTTGAGCGCAAGGATGTTCGTCTGCTCGGCGATGGCGTTGATGGCGCGGATGACGTTGTCGATCTGCTCGCTGCTCTCGCCGAGCCGGCGGATGGTGCCGTTGGCCTCGCCGGCCACCCGCACCGCCGTCGCGGCCACTCCGGCGGCCTCGTGCGCGTTCTGGGCCACGCTACGGATCCCCACCCCGACCTGCTGCGCCGAGGACGCCACCAGGCGCACGGACGTGTTCGTCTCCTCGCCCGCGCCCGAGGCGAGAGCCATCTGCTCGGAGGTCTGCCGGGCGCTCGACTGGAGCTCGCCGCTCACCGAGGCCAGCTCCTCGGCGGCGTTGCCCACGGCCACCGAGTTCCCGGCGATGCGCGCGAGCGCGTCGCCCAGGCTCTCCACCGCGCGGTTCACCGCCCGTGCGAGCTGACCCAGCTCGTCGTCGCGCGCATGCGTCACGCGCGCCTCCAGGTCGCCGCCCGCGATCGCGTCCATGACGCGCACCGATTCGTCGAGGGGCGCGAGGATCGCGCGCCGCGCGGCGCGAGCGGCGAACAGCAGCGCCAGGATCGCGAACCCCGAGATGAGCAGCGTCACCAGCGTGCCGGTGCCCGCGGCGCGGTCCATGCCCGCCGCCGCGCCCGCGCCCGCGGCCTCGAGCCGCTCGCCCACGCGCCCGACCACGGGGCCGAGGCCGTCCCAGCGCGCCCGGAGCCCGGCGAGCGCGCGCTCCGTGCCGGGCACGTCGCCCTGGCCGGCGAGGCGCGCGACGTCGCGGGCCTGGGACGCGTAACCCAGCAGCTCCTCGCGCAGCGTGCCCGCGAGCCGCCGGGTCTCGGGATCGAGCGGCAGCGCCGCGAGCGAACCCGCGTGCCGCTCGAGCCGCTCGGCGTGCGCGGCCAGCTCCCGCGTCACGTCGGAGCGAACGTCCGGCGAACGGGCCGTCAGCAGCGTGAGGACGTCGGCGCGGATCGCCTCGCGCGCGCGGTCGGTCTCGGCCTGGTGGCGCGCGGCCTGGGCGTTCGTCTGGAGCGCGGCGCGGGCGAGGCTCGCCTGGCGCAGGCTCCACCAACCGGTGGCGCCCACGGCGAACAGGAGCGTGATGCCCAGGGCGCTCAGGCCCACGAGCCGCGTGCGGACGGTCCACTTCATGAGGGGTCTCCGGAGGTTCGCGGCGACGGCGGGGGTCCGCCGCGGTCGTGGCCGGCTCGCTCGAACGCGCGCTGGAGCAGCCGGTCCAGTTCGAGCACGACGAGCAGCCGGTCGGCGAGTGTGACGGTGGCGGCCGCGAGCGCCGGCACCACCGGGCCCGCGCCATGGACCGATTCCGCGGTCGAGTCGCCGCGCGCCTGCGCCGGCGCGGCGTCAGAAGGCGGGCGCCGGACGTCGCCGATGTCGTCCACGAGCAGCGCCACGAGACCGGAGCCAGACCGGACCTCGCCCGGCGCGCCGCGCGAGGCCTCGCGCACCACCACGAGCGCGCCGCGGCCCGCGGCCGGGCGCCCGGCGGGCGCGGCCCCGAGTCCGAGCGGCACGCGAGGGTCCAGCACGGGCACGATCTGGCCGCGCAGGTTCAGAAGACCGGCGACGGCCGGCGGCGCGAGCGGCACTCGCGTGAGCGGCTGCGGGCGCAGGACCTCGTGCGTGCGCTCGAGCGGGACGCCGTAGAGGCCGCCCGCGAGCTCGAACGTGCACCAGCCCGCCACGGTGGGCGTCGCGGCGCTCACGCGGCCTCCCTCCCGGGTCCCGGCGCCCCGAGCGTCACCAGGTCGGTGACGCGGTCGCGGATGACGACGCGATCGGCGTCCGGGCCGCCCGGCCATTCCACGATGTCCTCGACCGCGTCCACCACGAGGCCGCGGCGGCGGCCCGCACGCGAGTGGAGCAGTACGGGCCAGGTGCGCCCCGCCCCGCCCTCGCCCGCGGGCCCGAGCGCCGAGGCGTTGTCGAGCGGAGGGTCCCCGGCCAGGACGTCGGCCGGCACCACCTCCTGCTCGACGCGGAGCGCGGGGCTCGCGCCGAAGCGCTCGAACGCGGCCGGCTCCAGCTCGACGATGCGCTCCACCTCGGTGACGCGGACCGCGGCGGCGAGCCCGCCGCGCGTGCGGACCAGCAGGAGCGGCACCGTAGCCGGGCCGGGCCCCGCCGCCTGCGCCGCCGGGGACGTCGCTCCCGTGCCCGGGAGCGCCGCGTGCCCCGCGATCGCCGCCGGGGCGGCACGGTCGAGGCCCGCGCACGCCGCGAGCGCCTGCACGTCGAGGATGAGCGCCACGCGGCCGTCGCCACGCACCGTGGCGCCCGCGAACAGGCCGCCCTCGCGCAGCACGGACGGGATCGGTTTCACCACGATCTCCTCCGTGTCGCGCACGCGTTCCACCGCCAGACCGAAGCGCCGGCCCTCCGCCGACAGCACCAGCAGGTGCAGCGGCGCGGCGTCGTCCGGAGCCGCGCCGGCGCCGAAGACGTGTCCCAGCCGCACCACCGGCAGCAGCTCGCCGCGCAGGCGGAACACGGCGCGGTCGTGCGCCATCTCGACGCGCGAGCGTTCCCCGAGCCGCACCAGCTCGAGCAGGTGCGCCTGCGGGATGGCGTGGCAGTCGCCCGACTGCTCCACGATGAGCGCCGGGACGATGGCGAGCGTGAGCGGCAGCCGGATGTGGAACGTGGTCCCGCGCCCCGCCGAGGTGGAGACCTCGATCGAACCGCCCGCGGCCTCGATCGCCGCGCGCGCCGCGTCCAGCCCGACGCCGCGGCCGGAGATGCTCGTGACCCGCGCCGCCGTGGAGAAGCCCGGCAGGAACACGAACTGGAGCCAGTCGTGCTCGCGGAGCGACCCGCCCTGCTCGCGGTCCACGAGGCCTCGCTCGACCGCGCGCTCGCGGATCCGCTCGAGCGACATGCCCGCGCCGTCGTCGGAGAGGAGCAGGTGCACGCTCCCGCCCTCCTGGAACGCGCGCAGCGCGAGCACGCCCTCGGCGGGCTTGCCGGCGCGCTCGCGCTCCGCCGCCGGCTCGATGCCGTGGTCCACGGCGTTCCGGACGAGGTGGGTGAGCGGGTCCTTCAACGCCTCGAGCAGGGTGCGGTCGAGCTCGGTGGAGTTGCCCTCCATCTCCAGCCGGACGGACTTCCCGCAGGCGCTGGCCACGTCGCGCACGAGGCGGGGCAGCCGCGCCCACAGCGCCGAGACCGGCTGCATGCGCGTGCGCATGACCTCGTCCTGGAGCCGCGTCGTGACCTGGTCGAGCCGCTGCGTCGCGCGCGCGGCCGGGTGGCCGGCGAGGCCCGACCCGGCACCGATCGGCGGGAGCGCCTCGAGCAGCTGGTTGCGGGCGAGCACCAGCTCGCCCACGAGGTCCATGAGCTGGTCGAGCCGGCGTACGTCCACGCGAACGTGCTGCTGCTGGAGCGCGCTCGCGGTCTCGGCGCCCGGGGAGGCCTCGCCGCCGCGGGCCGCTCCGGTGGCCGCTCGCGGAGCCGTCACGGGCGCGCGCACGGCCGCGCGCTCGCCGGAGGCGGCGGGCAGCCACGCCGCGAGGCGCGCGAACAGGGCGGAGTCGTCACCCTCCGGTTCGCGCCGGTCGGCCTCGATGCCGGCGAGGATGCGGCGCACCGTGTCCACGACCGCGAGCAGTCCCCCGGTGATCGCCGGTGTGAGCGCGAGCTTCCCGGCGCGCAGGCTCGCGAGCAGCGCCTCGCCCGCGTGGGCCACGCGCTCGAGCCGGCGGAAGCCGAAGAACGAGCACGTCCCCTTGACCGTGTGCAACGCGCGGAACGCGCTCGCGAGCGCTTCGCGCGACGCGGGGTCGTTCTCGAGCGTGACGAAGTCACGGTCGAGCTGGTCCAGCCCCTCGTGCGAGTCCACGAGGAACTCGGCGAGGATGGAGTCGTCCAATGGCTCCAACACGGGATCCTTTCGCAGGCCCTGCCCGGGCGTGCGCGGTGACGCGAGCCGCGGGATGGCGTGCACGCCCTTCGGGTTATCGCCCCCGGGGCGGTCCCGCTTGAGCCCCGCTCAGCGGGGCGTGGTGAGCCAGATCCGGGTCTCGACGCCGCCCGCGGTGAGCTCGACCGCGCGGTTCACCGGCTCGAATGCCGCATGCTCGACCCGCAGCACGCGCGCGCCCGGCGGGCAGGCCACGCAGAAGCGGCCGCGCCGGTCCGTGCGCACGGTGAGCGGCGGGGACACGAGCTCGACGCGGGCACCCTCCACGGGTACGCCTGCGAACGTGATCACCTCGCCGCAGAGGAGCGGCCACGACGCGTCGCTCTCCGGCTCGGGCGGTGGCGCGGGCGCGGGCCGCGGGCTCGAGGGCACGAGGCTCACCGAGGTCTTGACGCTCACGGGCACGAGCGTCGTATTCCGCTCGGGCGCCAGCGGCCCGTCCGGCTCCGTCCAGCCGTCCGGCTCCAGCTCCTCGACCGGCCGCGCGCGCGGCCTGGGCGCAGGCTTGGCCTTCGCGGCCTTCGCGCGCGCGATCTCGGCGGCGAGCTGCGCCAGCGAGTCGCGCAGGCTCGCCTCGCGGATCGCGGCGGAATCGACGGGAGGCACGACCGGCTCCGGCGGAACGACCTGTGCCACCAGCGGGGCGCTCGTCGCGAGCTGGAGCGACGGATCCGGCGCGGGCTTCGCGGGCTCCGGCCCGGCGGCCTTCCGCACGAACTCGAGCCGCGGGAGCTTCGGGAGCCACTGCTCGGGCACGGGGATGCGGATGACCTCGGGCAGGTAGGGCGAGGCCACGAACACGGCGGCGAGCAGCCCGCCGATCACGAGCGCGGCGCGCAGCACGCTGTTCGAGGAGCGCGGCGGCGGGGTCCAGGCCGCGACGTAGGGGGGCGGGGTGCGCATGTTCGGCCCTCCATGGAGGTCGTAGGTGCCGAGCCTCGGGGGCGGCGGCGAGACGGGGACGCCCGTCGCCTCCATCCACACCGGCTCCGGCGCCCGTGCCGGAGGTATCGGCGGGACCGTGGGCGGCGATGTCAGGAATGGCGCGGGCTCCAGCGGGCCCGCCGGCGTGGCGGGCCGCGGCGGCGGAGCCGGAGCGGGCGGCGGCGGGGGCGCGACGTAGGCGGGCCGCGGCGGCGCCGGCTTCGTCGAGGCCTGCTGCTGGAACAGCGCCTTCATATCGGCGGGGGCCGGGGGCGTGACCGGTGCGATCACCGGGTGGAGCGCCGTCGTGAACTCGGGCGCCGGCAGGCCCTTCCGCTCGGCGGTGAGCACCAACTCCACGCGCGAGGACCACTCCTCGAGGGTGTGCGGGGCCGGCTGCCAGGAGAGCGCCTGGCGCAGCGTCTCGCCGCGGGCGCGCCAACTCGCGTGCCGGTTCTGGCACTGCGTGCACGCCGCGAGGTGACGCGTGACCAGCTCGCGCGACACGCCGGTGAGCGCGCCGTCCACGTAGGCCGAGAGCTGCTGGACGGAGATGTGCCTCACGCCGCCTGCTCCCCGGCCATGCGGGCGCGGATCAACGCCAGCTGGTGGATGACCGCGGTCGCCTCGCGGCGCGTGACCGCGCCGATCTCCGCGTACGGCAGCTTCTCGATGGCCGCGAGCGCCAGCATCAGCCGCTCGAACTCGGGCAGCGCCGCGAACGACGCCACCGTGTTCACCTGCTCCGGCGTGAGCGGCTGGCCCAGCGCGTCGGTGCGCGCGGCGCTGGCGGCGACCGCCTCCGGCGACTCCCGGCGCCCGTGCGTGGCGAGGTTCGCCGCGAGCCGCACCAGCCACGGCAGGAACGCCTGCCCGTTCGGCACCGAACGCAGGTTCTTCGCCGCCCGCACGAGCGTGTCGTGGAACAGCCGTTCCGCCCGCGCCCGGTCGAGCGTCAGCGCCAGGCAGACGCGCCAGAGCTCCTCGCGCCGCTCACGCAGCAGCGTGAACAGCGCGGCGAGATCCCCGTTCTGGGCCGCGTACAGCAGCTCGGGGTCGCGGCCCGGCTCGGTCCATGGCCGGCGCAAAGGGTCGTGCACTCGCGGATCCCCGGTGGGCTAGCGGTGAAGACCGTGTCCAAGGGGTTATCGGCGGGACGCCGAGGCGGGTTCATGCCCGGTATCGCTCAAGTCCGGCCGCCGCGCGGCCGAATCCCACACCGGGACTGCCCATCCACAGGCCCGCGCAATGGAAAGTGGGTACCGGCGGACGCGGCGCCGGCCCCGCCCTGTGGAGGGCCCGACGTGGAACCGGCTCGATCCGTCGCGAAGCACATCACCCAGATCCTGCTCGAAGCGGGGGTCGTGGACGAGGCGCAGGTCCAGGCCGCGCTCGAGCACCAGCGCGGGGCGGGGATCCGCGTCGGCCAGGCGCTCGTCGAGCTGGGCGCGGCCAACGAGCACGACATCGGCTGGGCGCTCGCCCGCCAGCTCGGTCTGTCGTTCATCGAGCTGCACGCCGACTCGCTGGACCGCGACCTCGTCCAGGGCTTCCCCGACGGCCTGCTGCGTCGCCTGCTCGCCGTTCCGCTCATGCGGACGGAGCGCGGACTGTCCGTGGCGTTCGGCGACCCCACCGACCACGACGCCGTGCGCGAGATGGAACGGCACGCCGGCCGGCCCGTGGCCGCGAGCGTCGCGGCGCCGTCGGAGATCCATCACGTGCTCGACGCGCTCGCCGACGCGGCCGGAGCCGCGAATCCGGGGTCGCGGCCCCCGGCACGGGTCCCGGCCGCGCAGGCTCACGTCGCGCACGGCCCGCAGCTCCGGCGCGCGCACGTGCCCCGCGACGGGAGCGGCGCACAGGTGCTCACGGGCGAAGTGCGCCGCGCGCTCGCGGCGCGGGCGAGCGAGATCCATTACCTGCCGGAAGACGACAACCTGCGCGTCTTCCATCGCATCGCCGGCCGCCTGGTGGACGCGGGCACCGCGCCGGCCGGCATCGCCTACGCAATGCTGGCGCGCCTCGACGCTCTCGGCGGACCCGTCTACGACGGCGAGCAGACGCACGCGCAGGGCCGCGCCGCCTGCCGGGTCGATGGGCAGGAGTTGCTCCTCGACGTCTCGCTCCTCGGGGTCGAGCTCGGGCTCGCCATCACGCTCGGCCTGCGGCCGGCCCGGCGGGAGCCACCCGGGCTGGAAGCTCTGGGCCTGGACCCGGTGGACGCCGCCCGCGTGCGTGGGATCCTCGACGGGTCCGCGGGCCTGGTGCTCGTCTGCGGGCCGCCCCGTTCGGGCTGCTCCACGACGCTCGCCAGCCTGCTCGCCGCCGTGCCGTCCGAGGGTCGCCGCACGCTCGCGTTCGAGCGCGTGACCGGCACGCCGCTCCCCTGCCCGGCGCGCCTCCAGCTCCCTCCGGGGGAAGCGCGCGAGCGCTGGGCGGAGATCGTGGTCGCGCAGAACGCGGACGTCGTGGCGCTCGATGACGTCTTCACCGGCCGGCACGCCTGCGGTCTGCTTGCGAGCGAGGCCGAGGGCAGACTCGTCCTCGCCACCAGCGACTGGAGCGACACGTTCGCGCTGCTCGAGCTCCTCACCCGCCCGCCCGGGGGCGGCACGATCGTCGCCGGTCGGCTGAGGCTCGTGATCCAGCAGCGCATGCCGGCCGACGCCGGCCTCGGACCGGCGTTCGAGACGCTGTTCGTGGGCGATGCGATGCGGGCCGCTCTGCGCGAGGGGGCGGCGGCCGGCCGGCTCCGCGCGGCCGCGCTCGCCGACGGATTTCGCGAGCGCGCTCCGGAGCCGGGACCGCGGGACGCGACGCCTCCGCGTCTCGGCGCGCCGCGCGTGGGCGAGGGCGGCCCGGGCACCGGGGGGAGGTAGGCCATGGCGTTCGACCTCACCGCGCTGCTCGCGTTCGCTCACGACCAGGGGGCCTCGGACGTGCATGTCTCGGCCGGGCTCCCGCCGCTGCTGCGCATCCGCGGCGAGATGGTGCGGCTCGAGATGCCGCCGCTCTCGCGTGACGACGCGCACGCCGCCATCTACGACATCATGCAGGACGAGCACAAGCGGGTGTTCGAGGAGCACCGCGACATCGACTTCGCGTTCGAGATCCCGAGCCTGAGCCGGTTCCGCGCCAACGTCATGATGCAGAACCGCGGCGAGGCCGCCGTGTTCCGGCTCGTGCCGAACAGGATCCGCACGCTCGAGGATCTGGGCATGCCGCCCGTGCTCAAGAGCATCGCCGAGAAGGAGCGCGGACTCGTGGTGGTGACCGGGCCCACGGGGTCCGGCAAGTCCACCACGCTCGCCGCGATGGTGAACTACGTGAACGAGACGCTGCGCGGCCACATCGTCACCGTCGAGGACCCGATCGAGTTCGTGCACGAGTCCAAGCGCTGCCTCGTGAACCAGCGCGAGGTCGGGCCGCACACCCGCTCCTTCTCCGCCGCGCTGCGGGCGTCGCTGCGAGAGGATCCCGACGTGATCCTGGTCGGCGAGCTGCGCGACTTGGAGACGACCCAGCTCGCGATCTCCGCCGCCGAGACCGGCCACCTGGTGTTCGCCACGCTCCACACGAACTCGGCCGCGAAGACGATCGACCGCATCATCGACATCTTCCCCTCGGGGCAGCAGGCGCAGATCCGCACCATGCTCTCGGAGTCCCTGCAGGCCGTGGTGGCGCAGATGCTGCTGCCCGCGAGGGACGGCAAGGGACGGGTCGCCGCGCTGGAGGTGCTGGTCGGCGTACCGGCGCTGCGCAACCTCATTCGCGAGGACAAGACCGCGCAGATCCTGAGCGTGATCCAGACCGGCGCGAACCACGGCATGATCAGCCTCGACCAGCACCTGCGGGAGCTGGTGATGTCCGGGCGGCTGTCGCGCTCGGACGCGGCGCGCCACGCGTCGAACCCGAGCGTGTTCGAGAACCCCGCCGCGGTGGCCGGCTCGGCCGCGGCGGGCGCCGGCTCCATGGTGCCCGGGGCGCGGCCTGCTGCCGCCGGCCCCGCGCCGGGGGCTCCCGGCCCACCCGGCGTACGCCCCGCGCCGCCGGCCGCCCCTGGCGCGAGACCCGCGCCACCCGCCGAGCCGAGCAGGCGCGGCGGGCTGTTCGGACGCTGAGGGAGGCGAGCGATGCACTTGGACGAACTGCTCACCGGCCTCGCCCGGAAGCGAGGGTCCGACCTCTACCTGGCCGCCGACTCGCCGCCGCTCTACCGCGTGGACGGAGCCACCGTCCACGCCGTGGACCAGGTGCTGGACGGCGCCGCGGTGGAGCGCCTGATCCGCGACGTGCTCTGCCCCACCGAGGAGGAGGAGTTCGACCGCACGCGGGAGCTGAACATCTCGCGATTCGTGCCCGGCGTGGGGCGCTTCCGGCTGAACGTGCTCCGCCAGCGCGGCCAGATGGGGCTGGTCGCGCGGCTCATCCCCATCGACTTCCCCAAGGCCGACCAGCTCGGGCTCCCCGATTCCCTCCGGGACCTCGTCATGCAGAAACGCGGACTCGTGCTCGTGACCGGGGCCACCGGCTCGGGTAAGTCCACGACGCTCGCCGCGCTCATCCATCACCGCAACGTGAACTCGCGCGGCCACATCCTGACCCTTGAGGACCCCATCGAGTTCGTGCACCCGCACCGGGGCTGCGTGGTGACCCAGCGCGAGGTGGGCGTGGACACCGCGACGTTCGCCTCGGGCCTGAAGAGCGCGCTGCGACAGGCTCCCGACGTCATCCTGATCGGCGAGATGCGCGACCTGGAGACCGTCGAGGCCGCGCTCCATTTCTCCGAGACCGGCCACCTGGTGCTCGGCACGTTGCACGCGAACAACGCCAATCAGGCCGTGGAGCGCGTCATGAACTTCTTCGAGGCGAATCTCCACGCGCAGATCTACCAGCAGCTGGCGCTGAACCTGCGCGGCGTCGTCTCGCAGCGCCTAGTCCCGCGCGCCGACGGCGGCGGCCGCGTGGCCGCGATCGAGGTCATGCTCAACTCGCCCCGCGTCGCCGACCTCATCGCCCGGGGCGAGATCGCCGAGCTGAAGACCGCCATCGAGAGCAACGCCCAGGACGGCTCTCAGACCTTCGACCAGGCGCTCTACGCCCTCTACCGCCGCGGCGACATCACGCTGGACGAGGCCCTCCGGCAGGCCGACAGCGCGAACAACCTGCGCGTGAAGGTGCGCGTGGAAGGCAGTGGTGCCGCCGAGCGGCCGGGGTTCAAGCTGCAGGGGGACGAAGAGGCGGCCTGATCGGCGGCCCCGGTCTCAGGCGGCCGCGCGGCGCTCCGGATCCACGCCCAGGATCAGCAGCTTCTCGAGCAGCGACTGCGCGTCGTACGGCTTCATCAGGTACTCGCTCGCGCCGGCGTCCAGCGCCTGCGTGACCTGGCCGAGCTCTTCGGCGCCGGTCACCATCACCACGGGCAGCTCTCGCCAGCGGGCGTCGCCGCGCAGCGTGCGCAGGAGCTCGAGCCCGCTCCCGTTCGCGAACGCCCAGCCCGTGAGCACCGCCGTCACGTCGTCCTTGCGCTGGAGCGCGGCGAATGCTTCGCGCGGGTCGCCGGCCTCCACCGCCTCGATCCCGAGCTCGGCGACCTGGCCCGCCAGCGAGGTGCGCTCGTCCTTCGGCTGCATCACCACCAGCACCCTCATCGTCCTGCCTCCATCTGATGGCCGGGTGTCACCGGCCGGGGTTCCTGCCGAGCGAGTCCGCCGGCGGAGTCGCCCTGCCCGAGTCGGCCGGGGCCGCTTCGGGGGGCGAAGGGGGGGGCGCGACCAGCGACTCGACGGGGGCCGGCGTGGTCGCCAGCCGCACGTCGGCTCCGGTCATCGGGAGCGACGGCGTCTCGCTCGAGTCGAGGCCCACGAACTCGACGCGCGGCAGGCGCGGCGCTCGTGCCGCGGTCGAGCCCGCGTCCGGCGGGTCGGACGGCGCGAGCTGGAGCACGATCACGAGTGCGGCGAGCGCGGCTACGCTCGTGAGCGCGACAGCGAGCGGCACACGACGGGACGGGCCGGCAGGCCGCCGCGGATAGGCGGCGTCCGCCCGACCCACGCGGCGGCCGCGACGGCGCGGGTCCTCCTCCGACGCGCCGCCGTGCGGCGGAGTCGCGTCGCGCGGTTCCTCCACGAGCTCGTACGCGTCGGTCACGGGGTCGGCGTGCGCGCGCGGGAGCGGCTCGCCGGCGCCGAGACCGTCACCCATCCACACCGGCCCATCGAGGATGGAGGCGGAGGGGACCGGTCGGACCTCGGGCGGGGTCGAGGCGGGGGACGGGTGGGAAGCCGTGGGCTCCTGCGACGGTGCGGCCCCCCAGGTGGCGTCCGCCGGAGGCGCTTGGGACGTCCCGTCCTCCTCCTCCGCTCCCGGCTCCCGCCGGAAAACCTCCTCGACCGCGCCGCGCGAGAGGTTCGCGGCGCGCTCGTCGAGCCGCTCGAACATCATCTGGAGCTTGGGGATCGCGCGCACGACGCGCGGTCCGGGCGTCGCGCGCCGGCGCGGGGCGCCCTCCTTCACCCACGCGGGAAGGTCGAACACGGGACCGTCGGGGCCTTCCGCCGCCTCGGCCTCCCCGACCCCGCCCGCGGCGTCGCCCGCGCCGAAGTCGCGCGCCGTCAGCTCCTCGAAGTCCGCGGTGTCGCCCGAGGACAGCGCCTCGAGCATCCGCTGCGCCTGCTCGGGGTCGGCGGCGGGCGCCTGCGCCGGTGCGGTGGGCTTCATGCCGATGCGACCGAAGCCGGCGTGGCGCGCGAGCTCGGCGGCGCGACCCAGCTCGGGCCTCACCTCGGGCGGCGGCTCCATGGCCTCGTATGGATCCTCGTCGTCGATGAGCGGGATGGAGGTCACCATGGGCGGCACCGGCAGGCCGCGCGCCACCGCCACGACGATGGACTCCGAGCGCCGGCCCAGGTCCTCGAGGAAGAACTCGTGCGGGTCCTGGGCGAGCAGCCGCCGCAGCGCGTCGTCGAAGCGGGCGAGCCGAGCCTGGCGGTCGCGGCACTCGTGGCAGCGCGCGAGGTGGCGCACGACCAGCTCCAGCGACGGTCCGCCCAGCGCCCCGTCCAGGGCCGACGAGAGCTGCTGCACGGTCAGGTGGTTCATGCGGCCCGCTCGTCCAGCCCGTGCACGCGCTCGAGGTACTCCCGCGCGAGTGCGAGCCGGTTCATCACGCGCGGCACCGGGATGCCGGTGATCTGCGCGATCTCGGGGTAGGGCAGGCGCTCGAACAGGCGCAGCACCATGAGCCATTGGTCGTCGGCATGGAGCTGCGCGAACGCGTGCAGCGTGCGCTGCTCGTCCTCCACCCAATGCGCGCCGCGCGATCCCGCGAACCATGGCTCGCCGTTCGGGCGGCGGAACCCGACCGACGGACGGTCGTCGCGCCCGCGCCACTTCGCCGCGTCCACCTGTCGCGCGAGCTTGACGAGCCACGGAAGCAGCGGCCGTCCCGCCGGCGCGGCGCGGAGCTGGCGCGCGGCCAGCGCGAGCGTCTCCTGGAACAGGAGCTCCGCCTCGCCGAGGTGGCGCGAGATGGCGAAGCAGGCGCGCCAAAGCGGGAGCCGGTGCGCGCGCACGAGCTCGAGCAGCGAGCCGACGTCGCCGCGTTGCGCGCCGGCGACGCGCTCGGGGTCCTGCCCGGGTTCCGTCCAGGGCCGTTGCGGGGTCGCTTCCAATGAGTGACCTCCCGCGCCGGCGGCATCCTTCGTGCCGTCGCGGAGTTCGGGGAACGACATGCCTCCGCATGGTTTTCGGCCGTCGGGCCGCCTGCCTGAAGGTGGCAGCCGGGGGGCCGCCGGCGGCGTATCCCGCCGCCCGCGCGGGGGCCGTGGCTGCGGGGCGGGGCTTCCCGGCCCGGACCAGAGGCGCCGCAGGGCCGGCTCCGCCGCGGCCGGAATGCTGCATCCGGCCCGGGGCGGGCGGTATCATGGCCGAGGCCCACACTCCGGGATGGCGCGGAGACCACAGCAGCCATGGACCGCTTCGCTGGCCGTTACACCCTGCTCAGGCGGCTCGGACACGGTGGAATGGGAAGCGTGTGGCTCGCGCTGGACCACACCACCGGCTCGGAGTGCGCCCTCAAGCGCCTCGGGGCGAACCTGCCTCCCTCCGAGCGCCAGTCGCTCCGGCGCGAATTCGAGGTGCTGGCCCGGCTGCGGCACCCGTCCGTGGTGTCCGTGCATGAGCTGAGCTTCGCTCCCGACGGGGCGCCCTACTACACGATGGAGGTGGTCCCGGGCGAAGCGGCGGACCGCGCGATCGCCGCCGGGGACTGGGTCACGTTCCACGCCTGCGCGGTGGAGCTCACGCACGCGCTCGAGGTCCTGCACGCGGCGGGCGTGGTGCATGGCGACGTGAAGCCGTCCAACGTCCTCGTGGTTCGCGCGCGGGACGACGGCTTCGCCGGCGTGAAGCTCGTGGACCTGGGCCTGGCGGCACTGCTGGGCCGCGACCCGCAGCTCCGCCGCGGCACGCTGGGCTACGCGGCGCCCGAGGTCCTCGCCGGCGCCCCGCTCTCGATCGCCACCGACCTGTTCGGACTCGGGGCGACTCTCTACGTGCTCGCCCTGGGCTGTGGGGCGCGCGGCGGGCCGCGGCCCGCCGCGCGGCCGCCGCAGGCGCTCACGGACTGCGAGCTGATGCTCGACGAAGCCTCGGTGAGCGAGCCGCTCACGCGGCTGATCCTGCGCCTGCTATCCCCGGACCCGCAGGCACGCCCGGCGGACGCACGCGAGGTGCGCCGCGAGCTGGAGCGGCTGCACCCGGCCGCCCGACGCGACCTCGCCGTCCGGCTGCGGACCTCGGCCCTCGTCGGTCGCGGCCAGGAGCTCGCGCGGCTCGAGCACTGGCTCGGCACGGCGCCTTCGGGCCCTTCGCTCATGCTGCTTCTCGGCGAGCCTGGCGCGGGCCGGAGCGCGCTGCTGGGCGAGCTTGCCGTGCGCGCGACGATGACGGGTCATCCCGTGGTCTCGCTCTCCGGGCATGCGTGGTCGAGCTCCGGGCGGATCGCATCGCTGGCGCGCCGGCTGGCCGTCGAAGCCGGAATGCAGGCCGATCGCCGCGTGCTCGCGCTCCTCGAGCGGCTCCAGCGCGGCCCGAGCACGATCTCCGCGCCCGTGTCCGACGAGCTCGAGCACCACGTGCTCGGCTGGGCGGCGCGTTTCCGCGAGCGTGGACTTCACCCGGTCATCCTGCTCGACGATGCGGACGAGGTCTCGCCCGACTCGCGGGCGCTCCTGCTCAGGCTCGCCCTCCATCCGCTGGCGGGTGCGCTGCGCTGGGTCTGGTGCCTGACCGGTTCCGAGGACCGCGACCCCGACACGGCGCGGCTCTGGCAGGCTGCGGGTCGGGCCGAGCGGCTCCTGCTGGGCCCACTCGACCGACCGGCGCTTCAGGATCTGATCGCGGCGCGACTCCGGCATCCGCCGCCGGACGCGCTCGTCGGGGCGATCTGGGAGCGCTCGGGGGGACAGCCCGGTCTCGCGGTCGAGGCGCTGCTGGCCGCCGCCGCGGCGGGGGCGATCGCCGACGAAGACTCGGGGATCACGCTTGACCGAGAGCGGCTCGCGGCGCTGCCGCTCCCGGCGGGGCTCGAGGAGCAGCGCCTCGCTCGACTGCGCTCCCTCGGAGAGCCGGCGTGGGCCGCCGCGGCGGCACTGGCGGTGGACGAGGCGGGCCTCGCGCCCGCGGAACTGCTGGCGATCGAGCCACGCGCGGACTCGAGCGCGCTTGCGGCGCTCGCCGGCGCCGGACTGATCTCGCGCGACGAGACAGGGCGCTGCTCGCTTTCGCCGCCGGGCTTCGCGCGCACGCTGCGCGGCAAGCTCGAGGGATCGGCGCGCCGGGCGCTCCACCGGGCGGCCCTGGGGCTGACGGGCCACTCGGCGGCGCGGCGCTTCATGCATCTGGCGGGAGCAGGCGAGGGGACCGCGGCGCTCGCCGAAGCCGAGCGGGCACTCGCCGACGGCGCGGGTGTCGAGCTCGCGCTGGAGGCGGCCCGGGTGGCGGCTGGCGGACCCTCCGAGGTGGCCGCGCGCTGGGAGGATCGCGCCGGCCGCATGCTGCTCGAGCGAGGCCGCTACCGTGAGGCGATCCCGCACCTCGAGCGCTCCCTCGCGCGGGCTCCCCACGATCCGTCGCGCGGCGCGCGCTGGCACGCGCTGTCCGGGGCATACCTTCGCACGGGTTCGCTGGCGGAGCTGTCCGTGCTCCACGAGCGGGCGCTCGCCGAGCCGCTCGACGCTCGCGAACGCGCGCTGCTCCTGACGAACGAGGCCATGCGACTTTCGGCGTCCGGCGATGCGCCTGCCGCCGAGGCGGCCGCGCGCGAGGCGCTGTCACTGGCCGAGAGTTCGGGGGACGGGGAGGCGTTGTCGCTGGCGGCGTTCACGCTGGGGAACCTCTGCGTGTTCCAGGGCCGCGTGGACGAGGCCGGGTCCCTGGCCGCATCGGCGGTGGAGGCTGGCGCGCGGGCGGGCTACACGCTCGGGCGCATCCGCGGCACGGGGCTGAGTGCGTTCGTGGCGGGGATGCGGCGCGATTTCGAGACCGCGGAGCGGCTCTACCGCGAGTCGCTCCAGGAGGCACGTTCCCAGGGAGCGCGCCTGCCTCAGAACGAGCTGGCGACCAACCTGGCCTGGGTGCTGGTCGAGCGCGGTCGCTGGTCGGATGCGCGCGAGGTCATGGCGCAGGCGCTTGGGGTCGCGCTGGAGGAGGGCTGGCCTCGCGCGGTCGCGTTCGGGCTCGTCCACCTCACGCTCCTCGATGCGCTCACGGGACGTACGTCGCGTGCGGTGGAGCGCGCGCGCACGGCGCTGCGCGCCACGCGGCGACACGAGCGGGGGCGGGAAGCCTATGCCTGGCGCACGCTGGCCACGGCGCTGCGCGTCACCGGGCGCACCGGAGCGAGCCTGCGCGCCTCGAAGCGTGCGCTCGACACCGCGGAGCGTGCGGCCCAGCCCGGCGAGCTGGCCTGGTGCAGGATCGAGTTCGGCCTCGCGTGCAAGCGGCTCGGCCGCTGGTCGGAGGCGGCGCGCGTCTGGGAGTGCGGCTCCGCCGAGGCGGACCCCGCTCAGACCACGACGCCGATCCTGGCGGCGTTGCGCGGCCGGGCCGCCCTGAGGGCCGAGGCGCTGGACGAGGCCGAGGCGCGGCTCGCCGAAGCCGAGCGCTGGTTCGAGGGACGAAGCGCTCCCTACGCCGAGGCGTGCGTCCGACAGCTGCGCGCCGAGTGGGCGCTCGCACGGGGGCAGGCAGTGGAAGGCAGTCGCGCGGCCGCCGCGGCGCTGGCCGCATTCGCGGCGCTGCCCGCGCCGCACGAGGCCGCCTCCGCAGCACTCGAGTTCGCCCGCGTGGCGACGCGGGCGGGGCTCGCGGCGCGCACGCCGGTGCCGGACTGGCTCCGCGACGCCGCGGCGGGCTTCGGACGGCTCGGCGACCATCCGCAGCGCGAAATCGCCCTGGCGCAGGCCGTGGACTGGTACCGCCGGCACGGCGGGCGAGGCGGCGTCGTCACCCGCGATCGGGACCTGCTCGAGTCCGTCACGCGGCTCCTCGACTCCCAGCCCGACCTGGACGAGCTATGCCGGCGGGCCATGCGGCTGGCGGTGGACCAGCTCGACGCCGAACGCGGTGTCCTGGTTCTGGCGGGCGCCGGCAAGGGCGACCTGGAGCCGGTCGTGGAATACGGCGCGATCGATGCCGCGACCCGTGACCAGGCCCTGAGCTACAGCCGCGAGGTCGTGCAGCGGGTGGCTCGGAGTGGCGGCAGCCTGCTCCTGGGCGATGCGAGCACGGACCTCGAGAAGCTCTCGAACAGCATGGTGGAGCTCGGACTCCGCAGCATCCTCTGCGTGCCGATGTTCGTGTCGGGCAAGGTGGTGGGCGCCGTCTACCTCGACGACTCCCGCCGTGCGGACGCGTTCGGGGTGGCCGAGCGCGGGCTGCTCGAAGGCTTCGCCCACCTGCTCGCCGTGGCCATCGAGAACAGCCGGGGGCACGAGCAGGTCCGCCGCGCCAACGAGCTGCTCGTGGGCGAGAATCTCTCGCTCCGGCGCGAGGTGAGCTCCCGGCTCCGGCTGCCTTACTTCATGGGACGCAGCCTCGCCATGCGCCAGGTCCTGGCGGTGGTGGAGCGCGCGTCCGGCATCTCCAGCACGGTGCTGCTGACGGGCGAGAACGGCACCGGAAAGGAGCTGGTCGCGCGCATGATCCACTTCTCGGGCGCGCGCTCGATGAATCCCTTCGTGATGGTGAACTGCGGCTCGATCCCCGCCACCCTCCTCGAGAGCGAGCTGTTCGGGATCCTCGACAACGTGGCCACCGGCGTGCGCGCCCGGCCCGGCCGATTCGTCGAGGCGAACGGCGGCACTCTGTTCCTGGATGAGATCGGCGAGATGCCCCCCGCTCAGCAGGTGGCGTTGCTCGGCGTTCTCTCGAATCGCAAGGTGACACCCGTGGGTGGCGGGCGGCCGGTGGACGTGGACGTTCGCGTGATCGCGGCCACGAACCAGGACCTTGCGAAGCTGGTGGCCGAAGGGTCGTTCCGGAGGGACCTGTTCTACCGGCTCAACGTCGTGCCCATCGCCTTGCCGCCGCTGCGCGAACGCAAGGCGGACATCCCGGAGCTGGCGCGCCAGTTCGCGGCGATGGTCGCCTCGCAGCAGGGTCGCGACGTGCCCGTGCTCTCGCCCCGGCTGCTCGCCGTTCTCATGCAGCACGACTGGCCGGGGAATGTCCGCGAGTTGCAGAACTACATCGAGCGCCTGATGGCGCTGTCATCCGAGTCGGTGCTCAGGCCCGAGCCTCCTCCCGACGAACCGGGCCCGCGCGGCCCGGCGCGCCGGGCCGCCGCGGCCGCCCGGGCGCGGCCACTGCGCGAGCACGTGGCCGAGCTCGAGAAGCGGAGGCTCCTCGAGGCCCTTGATCGGAGCGGGGGGAACCAGTCGAGCGCGGCCCGCTTCCTGGGGATCACGGAGCAGGCCTTCCGATACCGACTTCGCAAGTACGGCTTGATCCGCGTTCGCCAATTCCGGCGAACTCGCTGAACCAGCCTGCTGGCGCTAATCCGTTGGGCGCCTTGCGACTCTGAAGCCTCCCCGCCTCACGGCTCGCCATAATCGACGAGTCGAACGTCTGGCCCTGCGGGCGGACCCGGCGCCCGTGCGCCCACCCAACCCCATGCGGCGCAGCACACTGCGAGCATGCCCCCCTCAGGCTCGACGCGGGCACGCCTCTCGCGATGTCCGGGTGGGTCGGTATCCGCCGACCAACCGGTTTCAGAAGGGAGGCAAACATGCGCCGCACGATTCTTCTCGCCCCGTTCTTCGCCCTGGCCTTCATCGTCACGATCGCGATGCCGTCGCACGCGCAGGTCTCGCCCGGCATGTCGGGCGGCAACGCGCTGGCCCCGGTTGGGGAGAGCGCCCCCACCCCGACCCGCGTGACCCGATTCCAGCGCGGCGAACGCGTCACCGACCGCCGCCTGCCGTCGCTCGGCACGCGGACGCAGGCTCCGGCGCGACTCCGCTTCGCTCTCGCCGACTACCGGATCCTGATCCGCTTCATCCGGTAGCCCGTCGCATGAACCGCCACGGGGCGGGAGCGGAGCTCATCCGGGGGAGTGACTTCGTTTCCCCGCCCCGACCTGTCCGCCGTGGGTACGCGGCGGCGACCCGGGTGGCGCGCGTCGTGGAGGGTCCGCCCTGAAGCCCACGCGCGCGCTGCTCGCCATGCCAAGGTCCGAATATCGCGATCAGCTGGCGACGATGCTGAGCTCGCTCGGCTACGAGCTGGTGTTCGCCGAGGTGGCGAACGACGCCTTGCGGGAACTGGGTGGCATCCGGCCCCGGCTCGTCGTGCTCTCGCGCTCGCTGGTCGAGGATACGCCCGAGTTCCGCGCCGCGTGGGCGCAAGCCGGAGCGAGGGAGATCCCCATCCTCCTGCTTCCGGTCGCCGCGACGGACGGCGATGACCCGGATACGGGTCTCCTGGCGGCCCTCCCCGCCGTCCACATGCTCCCTGCGCGCGCGAACGGCGCATCGGCCGCCGATGCTCCGCGCACGCCGGCGGGGCCGCGGCAGCGAACGCCTCCCTATCCGTTCCTCGGCGAGAGCCCCGCGATCCAGCGGGCGTCGCGCGACGCGCTCAAGGCGCTGGTCTCGGCAAGCCCCGTGCTCATCGAGGGCGAGACCGGCACCGGAAAGAGCGTGCTCGCGGCGTGGCTCCACCGACATGGGCCGCGCTGCGATTCGCCGTTCCTCGACCTCAACTGCGCCGGCCTCTCGCGCGAGCTGCTCGAATCGGAGCTCTTCGGTCACGAGCGGGGGGCCTTCACCGGCGCCACCAGCTCCAAACGCGGCCTGCTCGAGGTGGCCGATGGCGGAACGCTGTTCCTCGACGAGATCGGCGACATGGAGCCTGCGGTCCAGGCCAAGCTCCTCAAGGTGATCGAGGAACAGCGCTTCCGGCGGATCGGCGACACCCGCGAACTTCGAGTGGACGTGCGCATCATCGCGGCCACGCGCCAGGACCTGGCGCGGGCGGTGCGCGAGGGACGATTCCGGGAGGACCTCTACTATCGCGTCGGGGTCCTCCCCCTTCGCATGCCGGCGCTTCAGGCGCGCCGCCCGGACATCCCGCTGCTCGCGCGCCAGATCCTCGCCACGTTGTGCGAGGACCTCGATCGGCCGGAGACCACGCTCACGGCGGAGGCCGAGCGGGCACTGCTCCGCCACCCCTGGCCCGGCAACCTGCGTGAACTGCGGAACGAGCTGGAGCGTGCGCTGCTCTCGGCGGGAGTCGGGCCGATCGAGCTCCGGCATTTGTCGTTCGCAGGGCCGCAGCCGCCCCCGCGTCCTGTCCATGGCGGCACGCTGGAGGAGGTGGAGCGCGCCTACATCGAGTCCGTTCTCGAGCAGGAACTCGGCCACGTCGGTCGCGCCTCGCGGCGGCTCGGCGTCCCGCGCAGCACGCTCTACCAGAAGCTTCGGGCACTCGGCCTCGCGTCGCCCCGCGCGGCGACACAAGCGCGGCGCGGGCCCGACGCGTGACGACCGCGAGTCGGCCCGATTCCGGAATCCGGATTCCGAGTCCGTGCGGTCGTCGCTCGCGGTCGCGGACGGAGCTCTCCCTCCAGGCGGTCTGCGGATCGGAGCCAGGCCCCGGGCATGTTGCAGTCGTTCGGGTTGACAGGCTTGTCGCCCATCCTGGTACCGGGAAACCGACTTCATCGATGGCTGGCACGGCCGTTGCGGTGGATGCCGTCGCGCATCGGCCACGTCGACACGGCCGCTGCGGAAGCGCCACGACCGACCGGAGAGTCGGGTGCCCCACGCCACGGATGGCCCATGTCCACGATCCTCTGCGTCGACGACGAGGTCTCGGTCACCGGGCGGCTCGACCAGGCGCTGCGGGGGATGGGTCATCACCCCATGTTCGCGGCCAGCGTCGAGTCCGCCCTCGCGACGGTCGCGCGCGATCCGGTCGATCTGGTCATCTCGGCGCAGCAGCTGCCCGACGGCACGGGCCTCGACCTGCTCGGCGCGCTGCGCCGCGACGGCCTGGATGTGCCCGTCATCGTGATCTCGGCCTATCCCGACGAGGAGCAGGCCGTCTCCAGCCTTCGCCACGGCGCGGCCGACTACCTCACCAAGCCGCTCCGCGCGGAGGCCGTGCGGCTCGCGGTCACGAAGGCGATCGAGCTCGACCGCATGCGCCGACTGAACGAGGGCTGCCAGCGCGAACTCCGGAGCCTCGGCGATTCGCGCATGCTCGTGGGCCGGAGCGCGGCGCTCCACGCGGTCATGGAGGTGGTCCGGAGCGTGGCGCCGACGCGGTCCACGGTGCTGCTCCAGGGTGAATCCGGCACCGGGAAGGAACTCGTCGCGCGCGCGATTCATGACCTTTCGCCGCGCGCCGGGCAGCCATTCGTCTCCGTGAACTGCGCCGCCCTCCCCGAAGGGCTGGTGGAGAGCACGATGTTCGGCCATGAGCGCGGCGCGTTCACGGGCGCGACCTCGCGTGCGGCCGGCGCGTTCGAGCGGGCGCATCGTGGAACGCTGCTCCTGGACGAGATCTCCGAGATGCGACTGGACCTTCAGGGAAAGTTGCTTCGCGTGCTCCAGGAACAGGAGTTCGAGCGCGTCGGCGGCCACCAGCCGATTCACGTGGACGTACGACTGATCGCCACCACGAACCGGGACCTGCGCGGGGACGTGGAGGGTGGGCGCTTCCGTCGCGACCTCTACCATCGCCTGCACGTGGTCCCGATCCGCACCCCCGCGCTTCGAGAACGCGCCGAGGACATCCCGGAGCTGGCCGAGCACTTCGTCCGGTCGCTGTCCGGGCAGCTCGGCATCCGGCCCCCGGTGCTCCCGTCGGAGTCGCTCGCCTGGCTCCAGGCGCAGCACTGGCCGGGCAACGTCCGGGAGCTCCGGAATGCGATCGAGCGCGCCCTGATCCTGTGCCGGGGCGGGCGGATCGGGCCCGAGTTGCTCGCCGTGCGGGGCGCGCCCGAAGCGGCAGGGGAGAAGTCCCGGGCGGTCGGGCCGTCCGCGCCGGATCCGGGTGGGGAACCCGAGACCGAGTCACTCAACCTCCAGCACCTCGAGCGCATGGCGATCTGGCGTGCGCTGAAGCAGACCGGAGGCCACAGGTTGCGAGCCGCGCAGCTTCTCGGTATCAGCGACCGAACGTTGCGGAACAAGCTGCGCGCAGGGTGAACCGGAACATCCTGCCGGTCCGCCGGAAGAGATTTCCGGTCGTTCCTTCCGGCCGCCGCACGACCGACCCGCCTGCGCGGCGACGACACGCGCGTCGGCCCGCGCCAGCCGGGGACGAACGGGCGCGAGCCCGGGCCCTGGTTCGATGGCATTGGGCTTGCGTGAGCGGTCGCGGACGTCGGAAGTCGAGGGCGAGCGGCCGCGAGGGGCGCCGGGAGGATGGCCCGGAGTCCCGCGCCGCGGCTCGTGCACGACCTCGGCCATCGGGCCGAGGTCGTTCCACGCCACGAGAGGTCCTCCCGGGAGGACCTCTCGGCGGGCTCCCCTCGGCCCGGCGCCACGCCTCACCCATCGCGACCCTTTCGCCGGCCGGGGCCACTCACACCATGTGCAGCGTCCGTCGTGCGGATCCGAATCCGGTACCCGCGGGTGTCCCACCAGGATCGGCCGTCCCGGATGCGGCATCCGGAGCGCCTTCCGCCAGCGCACGCTTCCGCACCGCCGTTCGAGGTCTCGAGGCCTGCGTCGCGGGTTGGGATCGGGCTGGACACTCCGCGCGCCTCGCGCGAGCCCTGCACCGGCACGTCGCGCTCTGGGCATCGCTCGAGGTCGATTTCGAGGAATCGCTCTCCGCGCTTCCACCCGGGCTCGCCGAGGACCTGCTTCGCCTGGCCCGGTTCATCGACCTGTGGACCGCCGAGGTGCTCGAGCGTCCCGAGCCCTCGCGTCTGCGCGCCATGATCGAGATCGACCGGGGCATCGCGGTGTTGCTCGCGACGCCGCAGAACGAGTCCCGAGGCCGACGCTCGGATCGGAAGGACGTCGCGTGAACCTGCCGGGGCCCGGCGACGGCCCGACGCCCACGCTCGCGCCGGCCGCGGTCGTGGCCGGGATCGCCGACTGGGCCCGGCGCATCGAACTCGCGTCCGATGCGGGCCGCGCCGCACGGGGCCTGCTGGCTCTGCTTGCGGGTTCGGTGGGCGCCACGCGCGGCTCGATCCTGGTGCGCGACGCGGAGAGTGGCGCGCTGCGCCTGCTGGCCGGGATGGGGCTCCCCCCACTGCCGGCCGGAGCGCCCCTGCCAGGGCGCCGGCAGATCTCCGATCACGTCATGCGGGAGTGCAAAGCCATCCTCATCCACGGCGAGGTCCGCGACGCGCGCTTCCAGGCGAGCGCCGCCGCGGATCACCTCTCAAGCGCCATGTGCGTGCCGATCCTCGGCCGCCGAGGCCCGATGGGCGTCCTCAGCCTGTCGCGCATCGAGCCCGCTCCCCGCTTCACGCCCGAGGAGATGGCTTCCGTCGAGCTGACCGGCGCGGCCATGGGTGCGATCCTCGAACGGATGCTGGACCTGGCCGCGGCACGGGCCGGGTGGAGGAGGTTGACGGCGCGCCCCCCGGTCGCCGACTGGCCGCGGGCGGTGTCGGGGGACGTCGCGCTCTCGCTGGTCGAGGGGACCTCCGACGCACCGGACCGGTGCGAGCACGTCGCGCACGGCGACGGCTCCATCACGATCCTGCTCGCGGAGCCGTTCGGACCCGCCGCGATCGCGATCCCGCTCGCCGATCGGCTGTGCGGAGCGTTTCTCGCGCTCGCCCCGGACGGCGCCAGCATGAGCGCGCTCGCCGAGGGCCTGAACGCCGTCGTGCGCGAGCATTCTCCGGGCAGGGCCAGTCGCGCCTGGCTGGGCAGGCTCACCCCTCGCGGGGAGATACGCTCGTGCGCCGCGGGCTACCCGCCGCCCTTCTGGCTCCCGTTCGAAGGACACCGTTGGCAGCGCTGGCCGGAGGGTGGGCCGCCGCTCGGTACGGCCCGCTACTCCGGCGAGTACGCCGAGACCTCCCTGCGGATGATGCCGGGAGACCTGTGTGTGGTCCTGAGTGACGCGGTGCTGGCGGCGGCTTCGGGCCACCACGTCTGGACGGAAGAGTTGGTCGCCGAGGAGCTGCTCCAGCACCGGCGCGAACCCGTCGAGGAACAGGTCCGGCGCGCCACGTCGGTCGCGCTGGAACGGAGCGGGCATGCGGTGCCCGCCGACGACCTGCTCGCGCTGGCGCTGCGCCACACGCGACGCGCCTGAAGCCGCCGGGCGTCGGGCTCGCGCGATGGATTCGCGCGCCCTATAGTGCGGCACCATGAGACCCATCCTCGAGGTCGCGGGCGCGCTCGGCATCGCGCCGGAGCACGTCGAGCCGTACGGGCGGTGGAAGGCGAAGGTGGCGCTGGAGGCGTTCCGGGACCGCCCGCGCAGGGGCAAGCTGGTGCTGGTCTCCGCCATCACCCCCACGCCCGCGGGCGAGGGGAAGACCACCACCAGCATCGGCCTCGCGCAGGGGCTGTCCAGGATCGGCGTGAGGAGCGCCGTGGCGCTGCGCGAGCCGAGCCTGGGGCCCACGTTCGGGATGAAGGGCGGCGGCGCGGGCGGCGGGGCGTGCGAGGTCCTGCCGGTGGACGACGTCAACATGCACTTCAACGGCGACTTCCACGCCGTCTCGAGCGCGCACAACCTGCTGGCGGCGCTCGTGGACAACGCGCTCCACTTCGACAACGCCGCCGGGCTCGACCCGCGCCGCGTCACCTGGAAGCGCGTCGTGGACATGAACGACCGTGCGCTGCGCGACATCCTCATCGGCCTCGGCGGGCGCACCGAGGGCATCCCGCGCGAGACGGGCTTCGACATCACCGCGGCCAGCGAGGTGATGGCGGTGCTCTGCCTCGCCACCGGGATCCCGGACCTGAAGGCCCGGCTCGGGCGGATCGTGGTGGGCTACCGCTCGGACGGCACGCCGGTGACCGCGGCGGACCTCCAGGCGGTGGGCGCCATGGCGGCGCTGCTCCGGGACGCCGTGAAGCCGAACCTCGTCCAGACCACGGAGGGCGTTCCGGCGTTCGTGCACGGCGGGCCGTTCGCGAACATCGCGCACGGCACGAACAGCATCGTGGCCACGCGCGCGGCGCTCGCCCACGCCGACGTCGTGGTGACCGAGGCCGGCTTCGCGTTCGAGCTGGGGGCGGAGAAGTTCTTCGACATCAACTGCCGCTACGGCGGCTTCGCGCCGGTGTGCACGGTGCTGGTGGCCACGATCCGCGCGCTCAAGATGCACGGCGGCGTGCGGGTGGCGGACGTGAACCAGCCGGACGTGCGCGCGATGCTGCGCGGGTTCTCGAACATGGAGAAGCACCTGGAGAACATCGCGAAGTTCGAGCAGCCGTGCGTGGTGGCGATCAACCACTTCCCCTCCGACACGGCGGAGGAGGTGGAGACGCTCAGGAGGCACTGCGAGGCGATGGGGCTGCCCGCGGTGGAGCACCGCGGCTTCGCCGACGGCGGCAGGGGCTGCACGGCGCTGGCCGAGGTCGTGCGCGAGAAGGTGGCGGCGCACGAGCCGCACTTCCGGCCGCTCTACGACTGGAACTCGTCCATCGAGGAGAAGATCCGCGTCGTCGCGCACGAGATGTACGGGGCGCAGGCCGTGGACTACACGGCGAGGGCGAAGCGCGACCGCGACCAGCTCGAGAAGTCGGGCTTCGGCAAGCTCCCGGTGTGCATCGCGAAGACGCAGCAGTCTCTGTCGGACAACCCGGCGCTGCTCGGACGGCCGAAGGACTTCCTGGTGACGGTGCGCGAGATCCAGCTCGCCGCCGGCGCGGGCTTCGTGATCCCGATCACGGGCGAGATCATGCGCATGCCGGGCCTGCCGCGGGAGCCGCTGGCGTGGCGCTTCGACCTGACGGACGTGGGCGAGATCGTGCACCGGTGAAGCGCGCCCGCGGTGCGCCGCGCCGCGGGGCGGCGCGGACCTGTGAATGGAAGGCGCCGGTCCCCGAGGACCGGCGCCGTTCGTTCACCCCCCTCTCGGCGTCCTGCCGAACCCCTGCTACTCCCTCTCCGTTTCCTTCTGAGCCGGCGCGAGCAGGTCCACCTTCGCGCTCATGAGTGTCTGGGTCCGCGCCTTCAGGGACTTCGAGCCCCGCTGCACGGTCACGTCATTCGCGGCCTGCCAGTCCCCGTCCCACCAGTAGATGGTCTGGTTGTCGAGGTTCAGGTCGGGGCGATCCGACAGGTCGGCGACCAGCTCGAGCGGGACCTGGAAGTCGTTCGCCTCCGCGGGGGTGACCTGGATGGCCACCTGCATCGAGGCGGGATCGGAGACGGTGAGCGTGATGGTGGCCGCGTGCCGCAGCGAGTTCTTGTGCACCTTGAGCGAGAACCGGCCGACGCGGACGGATCCCTCGCCGTTCGCCGCGACGAGCAGCTCGGCGCCGGCGCCGGCCTGGGGCTCGACGGGCGCGGGCGGATCCTCGGTCTGCGTGCCGCCGTAGCCGCCGGCGCCGGGCTGCCCCGGCAGCGTCAGCTGGGGCGAGACGGGATCGCGGCCGCAGCCGGTGAGGAGCATGGACAGCGTGCCGAGCAGGATGGCGGAGCGGACCGTGGTGCGTGACATCGTGGGCCTCGTCGCTTCGGGGTCGAGCGGCGCGGGTCGGAGTGACCGTGGGGCGCGCCTGTCGGTGACCTGTCACCGCAAGCCGGATGCCGGACGTGCCGGCGCGCGTGGCGCGCATGACGCACGGAGATCGTCCCCGGCCGGACCCGCGACACGAACGCGTTGCGGAGGCGCGATGCGGCGTGCACGGCGCGGCGTGCGGCGTGCCCGCGACGTCCGCGGGCGACGCTGGGGGATTCCACCGAGTGCGAACTGCCACGCTGGGCGGGAAGACCCCGCGCCTCCTGCCGCCGGCCCGCGCCCGACGGGCGGACGCGCTATCGTCCGGCGCGCGGCTCGATCGCGGCCGGCAGCTCGACCCAGCCGGGTGCCTCCTCGCGGGACGCGCCGGCTTCGAGGCCGGCGGCGAAGCGGGCGTCCTCGTCGGCGAGAAAGGCGGGCCAGTCGGCGGGTGCGTCCGGGTGGGCGAGCAGCGCGCGCACGCGGGCGGCGAGGCGCCAGGCCTCCCCGGCCTCGGCGTGGTGGGCGCGGACGGCGCTCGCGAGGGGCTCGCGCAACCGGAGCTCGTCGAACAGGCGGAGAGCGCGCCCCGCGGCGGCGGGCTCGGAATCGAACGCGCCGCCGCACGCCTCGAGCAGGAGCCAGGCGGCGTGGGCCGCGCGCTCGGCGGGGCCGGTCTCGGCGCGGAGCGCGGCCCACGTCCCGAGGCGCCCGGCGAGCCGCCGGCGCGCGCGCCCGGAGTCGGGGGCGGGCCAGGTGAGCCGGGCGGCCGCCTCGAGCGCGAGCGGCTCCAGCGCATCGAGCAGCGTAGCGCGAGCGGCCGGCGTGTGGTCCGCGTACGCGGCCACGGCGGCCCCGAACCGGGCCTGCGCGGGGCGCACGGCGAGCTCCCACAGCGAGCGCTCCAGGTCGGGCAGACCGTCCGCCGGCATCGTGCGCGCGAGCTCGTCCCATGGGCGGCCGTCCCGGGCCGCCTCGCGCCAGTCGAGCAGCACGCGGGAGCCGAACGCGCCGAGCTCGACCTGCAGGCCGTGCTCGCGCAGCTCGCCCGCGCGCAGCAGGTGCTCGTGCCCGCGCACGGCGTCGCGGCAGCGCACCAGCGCGTCGTCGGGCAGGTGGGCGAGCCCGAGACCGTCCAGCAGCGCGCGCTGGCGCTGGGCGCGCGTGCCGTCGCCGCGGACCTCCGCGTAGGCGGCCGAGACGCGGATGCGGCCTCGGGCCTCGGCGTGGCGGTTGTGGTACAGCACGAGCGCCGCCCCGGAGGCGTCGCGGTTCGAATAGGCGACGACGTCCTCGTTCACGTGCCCGGAGTGGTCGCGGCAGTCGTACAGCAGGAACTCGGCGGCGCCGGCGAACAGCGCCCGCCGCCGCAGCAGCGGCACGATCCGGCGCCAGTGCTCGCGCTCGAGCCCCTCGTCCACGGACTCGTCCCGCTGGGCGCGGCGGAACTCCATGCCGTAGCGCTCCTCGAAACCCTCGATCTGGCCGTGGCCGAACATCGGCAGGCCGGGCAGGGTCGCCATGAGCGTGCACACGCCGAAGTACTTCTCGCCGCGGCCGAACTGGTCCACGGCGGTGCGCTCGTCGGGATTGTTCAGGTAGTTCACCCAGCGCTGGAGGATGCGCGGGTCGAACGCCAGCGTGTCGCGCAGGACCCGGCGGAAGTCGGCATTCCGCTCGTCGCGCAGCATGACCATGAACGCGCTGTTGTACACGCGATGCATGCCGAGCGTGCGGACGAAGTAGCCCTCCATGAGCCAGAACGCCTCGGCCAGCAGCAGCGTGCCGGGCGCCTCCGCGGCCACGCGGTCCACCACCTCGCGCCAGAACTCGTGCGGCATCGCGCGCTCGAAGCCGGCCCGGGACATGCCGTGGCCGGCGCGCGACGGGATGCCCTCGCCGCCCGGCTCGGGGAACCACAGGCGCTGGATGTGGCGCTTCGCGAGCGTCATCGCCGCGTCGAAGCGGATCACCGGCGAGCGGCGCGCCACGCCGAGGATGGCCTGGATCACGGCCTCGCGCGCGGCGGGGTTCAGGTAGTCGAGCTGCGCGGTGTCGTTCCACGGGAAGCCGGTGCCGTCGTTGCCGTGGTAGACGTAGCGCGTCTCGCCGCTCGCGCGGTCCGCGCGGCGGAACACGACCGCGGCGTCGCTCCGGTCCCAGTAGTGGTCCTCGATCCGCACCGACACGCGCGGGTCGTCGGACAGCTCCGGGCCCTCGAACCGGTACGCGGGGTACGGGCTGTCGGGCCGCGACAGGAACCACTCGGGGTGCTCGACCAGCCAGCGCGAGTCGAGCCCCATGTGGTTCGGCACCATGTCGCTCGCGAGCCGGATGCCGCGCTCGGCCGCGCGCCCGCGGAGCCGCGCCCACGCCTCCTCGCCCCCCAACTCGCCCGCGACGACGTAGTCGTACACGGCGTACGCCGAAGCGGCGGCGTCGGGGTTGCCCGCGAGCTGCTTGATGCGGCGCGAGGCCGGGCTCCGCTCCCACACGCCGATGAGCCAGAGCGTGTTGATGCCGAACGCTGCGAGCCGCTCGAGCTCCTCGTCCGGCACCTGGTCGAGGCGGCGGATCTCGCGCCCGTGGCGGCGCGCGAGCTGGTCGAGCCACACCAGCGTGCTCTTGGCGATCATCACCGCGCGCGGCATCCACTCCGCGTCGGCGCTGAAGCGCTCGTGCTCGGCCTCGAGCCCGGCGTAGTCGGGCGGCTCGGCGTCGCCGGCCCAGGGCCGGGCGGCGCGCGCGGCCCACCACCGCTCCTCCTCGCGCCGGAGGTCGAACGCGAGCTGCATGCGCTCGAGCAGGTCGCCGATCCACGGGCCCCAGTGGCGCCGGACGTACTCGAGCTGGCCGGTGAGCGCGCGCGGCGCCGCGCGCACCGGCGCGCGCAGGAACTCGAGCAGCGTGAGCCCGCTCGCGCCGACCGTGGCGCGCGCGGCGAGGAAGCGTTCGAGCTCGGCCAGCGCCGCGGCGTACGGCGCGGCGCCGGCGAGCGGCGCAGCGTCGAACAGCTCGTGGTACGCGGAGGCCGCCGGGTTCGTGTCCTCGAGCGAGAGCAGCAGCAGTTCCTCGATCGCCACCTCCGGGTGCGGCCGCCCGGCGCTGGAGCCGGCGAGCCAGGCGTCAGGATCGAGCGCCCCCCGGCGCACGGACTCGGGCGGGAACCGCGAGACGAACGCGGCGAGTAACGCATGCGTGGCCGCGCGCCCGAGCCGGCGCTCGAGCGCCTCGAGCGCGTCGGCGAGGGCGTGCGGCTCGCGCTCGCGGCGCCAGCCGGCGATCACGAGGTGGGCGGCTTCGTCGAGGAGCCCGAGCGCGAACAGGTCGGCGGCCGAGGCGGTCGCGTATGCGGGTCCGGACGCGCGCAGCGCGGCCGCGAAGCGCTGCGCGGCCTCGGGGCGCGCGAGGACCGCGTGGCCGGACGAGGCGAACAGCGCCTCGTCGAAGCGGCAGCGCTCGCGGACCTCGCGCGCGACGTGGAACTCGTACGGCCAGCGGGGCACGGGCAGGGCGCTCCTCGTGGTGGGCGCGCGAGTGTAGCAGTCCCGCCCGGCCCCCGGCCCTCGGCCGCCCATGCCGCGTGCGGCTGGGCCGGCCGGGGCCCCAGGTGGCCGTGCCGGACCAGGGCCACCACCGCCACGACCGCCCACAGCATCGCCGCGAACGCCAGGTGGCAGGTCATCACGCGGCCCGCGGGGAGCGCGACCGGGCCGAGGGCCACCACGCTGCCGGTGAGGCCCGCGCGCATCAGCATCGCCACCAGCGGGCTGCGCGACCGCTCGTACACCCAGACCAAGAGCATGCGACAGGGCGGCAGGCACGAGCACGGCATCACCGGCAGGTAGGTCGCGAGCGGCGGGACCTTCTCGAAGTGCTCGGCCGAGCCGGGGATGTTGCCGGGGCCGACCGCGACCAGGACGCCGCCCCACGAGATCGCGAACGTGAGGTCGCAGCAGGCCGGCACCGGGTGCCGGCGGATGGACGAGAACAGGGCCGGCATGACGCGCTGCTCCCGCGGACCCTTCGAAGACAGGCCCGAGGCCGGGCGGCCGCGGAGGACGCTTCGATGCTCCCGCCGTGGTCCCGAGGTAGCGGCGTCGCGGCCGCCGGGCGGCTACGGCGCCGGGCGGACGGCGGCACCGCCGGCGGCGGCGAGGCGCCGCGCGAGCAGATCGGCGGCCGCCGGGCCGCGCAGCTCCACGCGCAGCGACTCCGCGGCGGGCACGGCCGCGGAGTCCAGCACGCCGCGCGTCGCCATCTTGCGCGCGATGAACGCCATCTGCTGGCGCGCCCACGGCCGGAGCGCCCCGTCGGCGTCCACCCGGCTGCGCCAGCGGCTGGGGCTCGGCACCAGCACGGTCAGGAACAGGGACTCGTCGAGCGAGAGCTCGATCGGCTCCTTGTCGAAGTAGAAGCGCGCCGCCTCCGCAGCCCCGTGCACGCCGGGACCCCACTCGATGATGTTGAGGTAGATCTCGAGCAGCCGGTCCTTCGAGAGCCCGGTGAGGTTCTCGAGCACCCACGCCAGCACGACCTCCTGCGCCTTCCGCGACAGCGTGCGCCGATGGCCGAGGTAGAGGTTGCGCGCGAGCTGCATGGTGATGGTGCCGGCGCCGCGGCGGAACGCGCCGGCGCGCAGGTTCTCCGCGATCGCGCCCTGGATCGCGGAGGAGTTGAAGCCGCGATGGCGGTAGAAGCCGCCGTCCTCGTTGGTGAGGAGCGATTCGCGGAGCAGCGGGCTCACGCGCTCGAGCTGCCGGAAGCTCGGGCTCTCGGGGGCCAGCTCGCGCACCACCGGGCCCTTCGGGACGTGGATGGTGGCGACGAACGGCCCCGCGAGCCGGTGGAGCGGGAGCCGCGCGCCGTCGGGGCCGAGCGCCAGCCCGTGCGGGACGACGTAGGCGCTGAAGCGGGTGGACTCGGGCGCGGCCACGTCCACGTCGAGCGACGCGCGCCAGTCCCACGAGCCGCGCACGGTGAGGTCGGCGAGCGGGCCGAGCATGGCCGGCGGCAGGCTCGCCTGGATGCCGTCGGCGGTGAGCCCGAGCGCCTCGACCGCGAGGCGGAAGCGGGGGCCGTCGCGCCGGACCTCGCCCGAGAGCGCCAGCTCGAACTGGCCGAGGCGCACGCGCGTGTCGTCGGCGATGCGCACGACCGCCGCGCGGCGGTCCTGCGACACGCGGCCGTCGACCGTCACGTCGAGCCGCGAGAGCGCGCGCACCTCGCCCCCGAGGTCGAAGCTGGCACGGCCGGCGAGGCGGTCGTCGTGGCGCCAGTCGAGCGCCACGTCGAACGGCACGCCCCGCTCGCCGGCGAGGAGCCCCGTCGCGGCGAGCCGGGCGCCGCCGCCCCGATGCGAGAGTTCGAGCGCCTCGAGCCGGGCCAGCAGCGAATCGCCGCGCGCGAGCTCGAGCCCGGCGAGCCGCACCTCGGGCAGCCGCCGCGCCGGGACGAGCAGCGCCTCCGCGAACTGCGCGGCGGCCGCGCGCACGCGCGGCGCGGCGGGCCCGGCCCTCGATTCCTCCGGCGTCGCGAACGCGTCCGGCTCCCCGCCCGCCGCCTCCGGGAGCCGCACGCTCACGTTCTCGAGCGTGAGCCGGGTGATCCTCGGCCGGAGGCTCGTGAGCCGCGGCGCCATCGCCACGGTGACGCGCCGTGCGCGCAGCGCCGGGACCGGGGGCTCCCGCCGGTCCACCTCGAGCCCGCGCACCTCCACGTCCAGGGGCCAGCGGAACGCGAGCGCGTCCCAGCGCGCGTCCAGCCCGCGCGCGGCCGCCGCGGCGCGCAGCCGCGCGGCCACGATCGGGGCGACGATCCAGGGCAGCGCGAGGACGGGCGCGAGCGCCGCGGCGCCGGCGGCGAGCCAGGCGCGGCGCGGGACCCGCGGGCGTGGGGGACGGGGCATGACCCGGGCACACTACGGACGCGCGCGCGGGCGCGCCACAGGCGAAACGGTTCGCGCTCGCGGCCGGAGCCGGACGAGATCCGCGGGCCCGCGCGGCGGCGGATGCCGGGACCCGCCGGGAGCAGCGGGCCCGGAGCCTCAGCGGACGGGCTCGGGGCGCCCCGTTTGCCACTCGCGCCAGAGGTCGGGGGCCTCGTTCACGAAAGAGAGGTGGCGAGGCACCCAGCCCAGCTCGCGCCGGGCCTTCGACGACGACACCAGGAGGTCGTTGAGCAGCGCCTGGCCGAACGCGCCGTGCGCGCGCACCAGGTCGGCGGCCGGCCACGACACGGCCTTCGCGCCGGCGGCCGCGGCGACGGCCTCGGCCAGCTCCTTCACCGTGTGGCGGGACTCGTCGGCCAGCAGGTAGCGCCCGCCGGGTGCGGCGTGCTCGAGCGCCAGCGCGTAGGCGTCGGCCACGTCGTCGCGATGGACGAGGCTCCAGTGCTGCCCGCCGTCGCCCGGGTAGGTGACCGTGCGCGCGTCGTGCGCCTCGGCGAACCAGCCGCCGAGGATGCCGCGGTGCTCGCCGTACACCATGGCCGGCCGCAGCACCACCACCTCGACCTCGTGCGCGGCCAGGTCGAGCGCGATCTCCTCGTGCGCGGCGCGCCACTGGACGAGCGGCAGCGGTGCGAGCGGCGTCTGCTCGTCGGCGTGGCCGTCGCGGCCGTGGCCGTGCACCCAGAGCGCGCTCGTGTAGAGCACCCGGCGGACGCGGCCGTCGAGCGACGCCAGCCGGAGCGCCTCGAGCGCGGCCTGGTCCACGAGCGCCGGGCCGGCCACGGGGTCGAACGCGGTGTGCACGGCGACGTCGCAGTTCTGCAGCACGCCGCGCCACTCGCCGTCCTTCGCGAGGTCGCCGAACACGGGGGTGATCCCCGCCGCCTCGAGCGAGGCGGCGCGCTCCCGCCGGCGGGTGAGGCCGAACACCTGGTGGCCCTGGCGCGCGAGCCGGGCGCTCACCGCGCCGCCGATGTAGCCGGTGGCTCCCGTGACGAAGATGCGCTGCTTCATGGTGCCGCTCCCCTGGCCCACGCGAGACTCGCTCACATGGTTTCGGCCCGGAGGTGCCGGGCCTCTAGGCCGATGTTCGGGAGCGTGGGACCTGACCTTTCAACGTCTCGGATGCGCGCGTATTCCCGCGCGCTCGTCAGGTGTGCGTGAATACCGGCGTCGCGCGGAGTCGGGTGCGGGCGCTGGGGTTACGGAGCGATCAGGCGTCCGGACGTGACGCGCCGGAAGGCGCGGGGCGGCGCCAGCCCGGCCCTCGCGAGGCGGCGCGCGCGCCTCGCGCGCCGGGCGCTGTCGGAGAACACCACGATCGCGAGGCGTTCCCCGACGGAGCCTGGATGGCTTTCACCGATTCCGCATCACCGCCGTCCCGGGCCGGGATCGATTCGCTCGCGGGGACCCCCGCTTCGCGGCCCCACTCGCGGATCGACGCCGGCCCGACCCGGCTTGCGAGGTGCCGGATCGATGAAGGCCGTTCAGCTCCCGCGGTAGGTGCAGCGCGCCGTGCAGTTCTCGTGCACCGTGATGGCGGCGAGGTGAGGCACGAGCGGCTGGAGCCGCCGCCACAGCCAGCGCGCGAGCAGCTCGGACGTGGCGTTCTCCAGACCCGGCACGTCGTTCAGCACCCGGTGGTCGAGCTCCTGCCTGAGAAGCGGCTCGACCCGCGCCGCGATCTCCCCGAAGTCCACGAGCCAGCCCATGCGCTCGTCCACCTCGCCCGCCACGCACACCTCGATCCGGAACGAGTGGCCGTGCATGCGGTAGCACTTGTGGTCGGGCGGCACCATGGGCAGGCGGTGCGCCGCCTCGAATCGGAACTCCTTCACCAGCTCGACGCGCACGGGTCCGGGCTCCTCGGTCTCACGCGTAGCGCGTGGGGTCGGGCACGCCGGCCTCGCGGAAGCCCTTCGCGCGAAGCCGGCAGCTGTCGCAGGCGCCGCACGCGAGGCCGGCGGGCGAGGGATCGTAGCACGAGTGCGTCAGCGCGTAGTCCACCCCCAGCGAGACGCCGAGCCGGATGATGCCCGCCTTGTCGAGCGCCATGAGCGGCGCGTGCACGGTGAAGCGCGCGCCCTCGGCGCCGGCGCGCGTGGCCAGGCTCGCGAGCCCCTCGAACGCGCGCACGAATTCCGGGCGGCAGTCGGGGTAGCCGGAGTAGTCGAGCGCGTTCATGCCCGCGACCAGGTCGGTGCCGCCGAGCGTCTCGGCGAGGCCGAGCGCGAGGCCGAGGAACACCGTGTTGCGCGCCGGAACGTACGTGACCGGGATCGCGGCCGCCATGTCCGCGGGGTCGCGGTCGCGCGGCACGGGGATGTCGGCGGTGAGCGCCGAGCCGCCGATCGCCGTGAGGTCCACGCGCACTTCGCGGTGGCCGCGGGAGCCGAGGGCGTCCGCCACGCGCCGCGCCGCGGCGAGCTCCACCCGGTGGCGCTGGCCGTAGTCCACCGCCAGCGTGTGGCAGGCGAAGCCCCGCCTCGCTGCCCACGCGAGGCAGGTCGCCGAGTCGAGGCCGCCCGAGAGCAGCACCACCGCCGGCCGGGACACGGGCGCGCTCATACGCCGCGCTTCGCGCCCCACAGCCACACGTGGAGCCGGGGTGAGAGCCGCAGCCCCTCGCGCTGGCAGAGCTCGGCGAGCGCCAGCGCGCGCGCGCGGACCGCGGGGTCGGTGAGCCCCTCCGGCATCAGCATCACGCGCTCGCGCGGCAGCGCCCGCTCGCGCACGAGCCGCACCGCGGTCCCGTCGTCGCCCTCGGCGACGACCAGCTTGACCCAGGTGTTCGGGTCGCCGAGGAAGCGCGCGGCGTGCGCCCACGTCTCCTCCCAGCGCTCGGTCACGCCCGGGAGCTTGGGCGACCAGATGTGGGCGAGCCGCCCGTGCCGGAGCACCGGCGGCGCCACGCCGCTCGTCTCCACCTCGACGCGCGGCCACTGTCCGACGGCGGCGGCGAGCAGGCGGTCCACGCCCGGATGCTGGAGCGGCTCGCCCCCGGTCACCACGAGCAGCGGCGCATCCCCGGTGGCGCGCAGCGTGGCGAGCGCCTCCGCGAGCGGGAGCTCGCGCCCGCCGGCCGCCTCCCACGTGTAGCGCGTGTCGCACCAGCGGCAGCCCACGTCGCAGCCCTGGAGGCGCAGGAAGTGCGCCGGCGTACCCGCGGACGGCCCCTCGCCCTGGAGCGAGCGGAAGATCTCGGCGACACGCAGGGTCATGGGGGTCGCGGGGGCGGACGGGGTGCCGGCGGCGCTCAGGGTTCGCGGAACTCCGCGGCCGCGAAGGCGGGCACCACCTCGACCGCGTTCGTGAACACGTTCACCGAGTCGCGCCGGTGCGCGGTCGGGAACCAGAGGCCGCCGTGCTCCTCCCAGCCTTCCCACGTGTAGCCCACCGGTGGCGGCTCGTCGCCCTCGAGCACCATCTCCCAGTACTCGACACGGTGATTCGCGCGGTTCACGAACACCCAGTAGTGGTCGCCCGGCGTGAGGCCGACGCCGTGGAACGAGAGCGCGAGCCGGTCGTACGTGAGGCCGGCCATGGTCGTGTCGCCGGCGTAGCCGAGCGTCACGCCCGGGTCGCGGAGCTTGTAGGGCATGAGCATCCAGTAGGTGTCGTTCACCCACAGCTCCTCGCCGCGCCGGAGGAGGCTCGAGAGCGAGTCGGGCGCCTCGATGCGCTGGCCGTCCATCCACGCCATTCCCCGCGTGCTGTCGCCCACCACGTGCAGGATGACGAAGCGCCGGCCCTGGCGCGTCGTGCCCTCGACCCGGTGCCAGCCCGTTCGCTTGTCCCAGGCGTGCCGGCGGCTGCTCCGCACCGAGTCGCCCAGCATGGAGCCGAACGTCCAGCGCAGCCCGGGCGCCGCCTCCCATCGCGCGCGGCCGCCGAGCGACTCGATCACGCGGTCGGCGATGGCCACGGCGCGGGGGTCGGAGCCGGACCGGTCGGGCACGGCGCGCGGCGCGCAGCCGGCGAGGAGCGCGAGCGCCGCGCAGGTCACCGCGAGCCGGGCCCGGCCCCGCATCAGTGCCGGCCGCCCCGCCGGAGGTCGAACTCCTTCTCGCAGTTGAAGCACTTCCAGTGGTACGTCTCCTGGCCGGGCGGCCAGGACACCCAGTCGTGCCGGCCGCAGCCGGGGCAGGAGAGGTACTCGCGCACGGGGCGCGCCGGATCGGTCTTGGCGGACTCGCTCATGGGGACTCGGGACCTCGCGGGTGGGACGGACGGAGCAGTATAGGCCCCGCCCCGGCACGGTGCGAGCGCCGGCCGTGCCGGAGCCGGAGGGTGCAGGATGGCTTTCGTCGATTCGGCACCACGTGAGCCGGGTCGGGCCGGCGGTGATGCGGAATCCGTGCAGGCCATCTAGCATGTGGCGCATGTGGACCGCGATCGGCGCGCTGACGCTCCTCTCGTGCGCGGTGTCCTCCGAGCGCGACCCCTACGAGATGCGCCGCCGGGAGCTGGTGGACGCGCTCGCCGCGCAGGGCATCTCCGACCCGGCGACGCTCGCCGCGCTGCGCGCGGTGCCGCGCCACGAGTTCGTGCCCGAGGACCTGCGCCGGTACGCCTACGAGAACGCGCCGCTCCCGATCGGCCGCGAGCAGACCATCTCGCAGCCGTACATCGTGGCCACCATGACGCAGGCGATCCGCCCGCGTCCCGGCCTGCGCGTGCTGGAGATCGGCACCGGCTCGGGCTACCAGGCGGCGGTGCTCGCCGAGGCCGGCTGCCGCGTTTACTCGATCGAGATCCTGGCGGAGCTGGCCGGACGCGCGCGCGCGACCCTCGCGCGCCTGGGCTACGACTCCGTGCAGGTGCGCCACGGCGACGGCTACCTCGGCTGGCCCGAGGCGGCGCCGTTCGACGCGGTGGTGGTGACGGCCGCGCCCGAGACGCTGCCCGGGACGCTGCTCGAGCAGCTGGCGCCCGGCGGCCGGCTGGTGGCGCCGGTCGGCGGCGAGCGGGCCGGCCAGGAGCTGGTGCTGGTCGAGAAGGCCGCGGACGGCACGCTGCGGACGCGCGAGCTGCTGCCGGTGCGCTTCGTTCCGATGCGCCGGCCCTCCGACACCGCGCGCTGAGCCCCGGCGCCGGCCGCGGCGGTCAGCGCGCGCGCTGCGCGCGCCGCCGGTAGGCCCCCAGGCAGCGGTCCTGCACCACGCGGTAGCCGGCCGAGACCAGGCGAGCGGCGGCGGCATCGTGATGGATGCCGGTCTGGAGCCAGACCGCGCGCGGCCGGCGCTCGGCGGGCAGCGCGAGCAACTCCTCGGCGTGGGCCGGGATGGCTTCGGAGCGACGGAACACGTCGAGCACGTCCACGCCGGCCGGCAGCTCCGCGAGCGAGGCGAGCACGGGCTCGCCGAACGCCTCGCGGAGCTTCGGGTTCACGCCGATCACCCGCACGCCGGTCGCCGCGAGCAGCTCCGGGATGGTGTACGCGGACGCCTCGGTGTCGCTCGCGTCCTTGATGCCGAGGACCGCCACGGTCCGCATGTCGCGCGCGATGGCGACGAGCGCGTCCTCGTCCTGGACGAGCTCGCCGGTCACTCGGGCGACCCCGCGCGCGGGGCGCCGCCGGGCCCGGGCTCGAGCGCGCGCAGGCCGTGGGCGAGGATCGCGGGCAGCTTCGTCGTGAACGCCGAGCGCGGCAGCACCGCGTCGGCGCCGGCGGCGAGCGCGTCGCGGCGGAGCGCGGTCTCGACGTGCGAGACGAAGCCCAGCACCGGCGTCGCGGGCGCGGCCCGCTTGCAGTCGGCGACGCGCTCGAGCGCGCCCGGCGCGTGCAGGTCGAGGATCACGAGCGCCGCCGCGCCGCCGCCCAGGCGGTCCACGACGCGCGCGGCGGCCACGAGCTCGAGCGTGACGCCGGCGGCCTTCGCGGTGGCCGCGATGCGCGTGGCGAAGAACAGGTCGGGGACCACGGCCAGCACGACGCGCACGGGAGCTGCCATGAGGCGAGCCTGCGCCGGCGCCGGGACGCCGGTCAAACCGCGGCGCCCCCGTCGCCGCGCGGCGCGGGCTCGCGGCGCTCGACGACGCCGGCCGCGAGCGCGAGCATCGCGGCGGAGAAGACGCCGGCGGCCGCGAGGAGGGTCACCGCCGCGCCGGGCGAGACGCCCGAGGCGGGGACGCGGTGCGCGAGGGCGAGCCAGACCGCCGACTGCGCGAGCATCGCCACGGCGCTCAGCGCGCGGCCGCCCGCGCCCAGCATCGCGCGCGGGTCGGTCCAGGCGGGGTCGCCGTGGCGCGCCCCCAGCGCCAGGCCGGTGGCCATGGCGGTGGCGGCGGCGGCGGAGCCGAACACCGCCGCGTCCAGCCAGGCCGCCGGCTCCAGCCGGAGAGCGAGCCCCACCCCGGCGAGCGCCACCGCCACGACCGCCGCACCCGCGAGCCCCACGCCGAGCGCGCGCAGGCGCACCCAGCGCGCGGCCCCGACGGGCGAGACGCGCGCCCAGTGGAGGCCGTCGCGCTCGAGCGGGAGCGCGCGCGCGGCGAGGTCGTGGCCCAGGCTCACCGAGAGCGCGATGAGCATGGCGCGCGCGAGGACGAGCGGCGGGAGCGGCGCGAGCGGCAGGATCGCGAGCGGCAGCAGCATCCACAGCGCGAGGCCCGCGAGCGCGTCGAGCGCCACCGGCCAGTCGCGCGAGGCGAGCGCGGCGTCGCGCCGGAGGAAGGCCGTGGCGAGCGTCGGCGCGGGCCGCGCGCGCGCGCCCGACGTGCGCGCGGGCGGGCCGGCGGCACGCGCCTGGACGACGCCGAGGAGCCGCGTCGCCATCCACGCGCTCACCGCCGCGGCGGCGAGGAGCGCGAGACCGCACGCGACCGTCGCCTCCGCGGCCCTGGCCGGCGCGCCGGCCACCGCCCGCGCCGCCCAGGTCGCGGGCCACCACGCGGGCGGCGGGGGGATCGCCGCGAGCGCGTCCGCGACACGGCCGTCCCCGCCGGGCGCGCCGAGCGAGACGCGCGGGAGCCAGAACGCGTTCGCGAGCCAGCCGGCCACGAACGCGAGCGTGGCGAGGAGCGCGAGCCACTCGCGGAGCCGCGCACCCGGCACGAGCGCCAGCAGCGGCAGCGCGAGCAGCGTGCCGAGCGCCAGCGGGATCGCCCAGGCCAGCAGCAGCGCGAGCGCTGCCCCGGCCGGCGGGACCCCGCCCCAGGCGAGCGCGAACGCGAGCGTGGCCGGCAGCGCGACGGCCAGCGCCGGGGGCGTCGTGCGCGGCAACGTGGTCACGAGCTTCCACGCGAGTATCTGTGCGCCGGTGAGCGGCGCCGCGCGGAGCCGGTCGAGGTCCGGGTCGGTGGTCGCCGCGGCCACGACCACGTGCAGGTCGCCCAGCACGAGCATCAGCATCGCGACCGTGAACGCCCAGGCGAGCAGGGCCTCCGCCGCCGCGCGCGGCACGCCCGCCTCCGCCGCCGCGCCGAAGAGCGCCAGGAACACCAGCGTGCCGGCGGCCGCGAACACGAGCGTGAGCCCTGCGAGCGCCGCACCGCCCCGGGGTCGGCCCGCGTGCCACACCGACCGCCGCGCGAGCGTCCACGCGGTGCGTGCCAGCACGCCCACGTTCACCGCGGCCCCGCCCCCTCGCCGCGTGTCCCGCGCCCCAGCTCCAGGAACACGTCCTCGAGCGTGCGCGCGCCGGTTCCGGCGCGCAGCTCGTCCAGCGTGCCGCGCGCCACCACGCGGCCGGCGCGGAGGATGACCACGTCGTCGCACAGGCGCTCCGCCACGTCGAGAAGGTGCGTGCTCACGAGCACGCCGCCGCCGGCCGCGGCGTGCTCGCGCAGCAGGTCCTTGAGCGTGCGCGTCGCCACCGGGTCGAGGCCGCCGAGCGGCTCGTCGAGGAGAAGGAGCGGCGGCGAATGCAGCATCGCCGCGATCACGGCGGTCTTCTGGCGCATGCCGAGCGAGTAGCCCTCGAGCGTGCGATGCGCCTCGCGCGCGAGTTCGAGCCGCTCGAGCAGCGCCTCCGCCCGGCGCTCGGCCGCGTCGGCGGGCAGGTCGTAGATCGCGGCCACGAACGCGAGGAACTCGCGCGCGGTGAGCCGGTCGTGCAGCCGCGGCTGGTCGGGCACGAAGCCGAGCCGGGCCCGGGCCGAGCGCGGCTCGCGCGCGAGGTCGGCCCCGGCGACCACGATCCGGCCCGCGTCCGGCTCGAGGAGCCCGGCGACGCAGCGGAGCGTCGTGGTCTTGCCGGCGCCGTTCGCACCGAGGAAGCCGACGATCCGCCCCGGCTCGACGCGCAGCGACACGCCCGCGACCGCCTCGAGCCGGCCGAAGCGGCGGACGAGCCCCTCCACCGCCAGCGGCGCTGCGGGTTCGGTCACGGGGCGAGCGCGCGGGCCAGCGCCGGCAGACTGCGGTCGTAGCGGTACGGGATGTTCATGTGGCCGTCGTCGAACTCCTCGAACACGTGCGCGATGCCGAGCCGCTGCAGCTCGCGCGCGAACGCGCGCGCCCCGTGATGCAGGTGGAACTCGTCGCGCGTGCCGCAATCGAGCCACACGAGCCGCATGCCGCGCAGCGATTCGGCCTCGGTCGCGAGCCGGCGGAGCGGGTCGAACGCGAGCCAGCGCTCCCACACGCCGGGCCGCGGCAGCCCGGTGGCAAGATCGAACGGCAGCCCGATTGCCAGCTCGGCTCCGGGCTCGGGCGAGTAATTCGCGGCCATGCCCACGATGTTGAGCGCGAGCATGTCGTCCTTGCCCTTTTGCGGCTTCGCCTCGAACCGCTCGAGGAACCGGGCGACGCCGCCGGCCTCCTGGAGCACGGAGCAGGCCTTCGGGAAGTCCACCTGGTAGCAGTACTCGAACAGCATGTCGCCGCTGTGGCAGGCGAGCGCGCCGAAGACGTCCGGGTGACGGAACCCGAGGTGCAGTGCGCCGTAGCCGCCCGAGGACTTCCCCGCGACTCCGCGATGCCCGCGCGCGGCGAGCGTGCGGTAGGTGCGGTCCACCCACGGCACCAGCTCCTCGACCACGTGCGTCTCGTAGCGGCCGGTGGCCGCCGAGTCCATGTACTGCGAGCCGCCGTAGCGCGTGAAGCAGTCGGGCATCACCAGGATCGTCTCGGGGGAGCCGCCCGCGACCAGCGCGTCCATGCGGTCGTCGAGCGACGGGCTCCAGGGGTTGTCGTTCAGCAGCATGCGGCCGCGCCCGCTGAAACCGGTGAGCACGAACACCACCGGGTAGCGCCGCCCGGGCGAGGCGTCGTACGAGGGCGGCAGGTACACCGGCACGCGGCGAACGTGCGGATCGCCGGCGGGATTCCCGCGCAGCACGTCGCTCTCGAACCGCTTCACCTCGACCCGACCGTGCGTCATCTCCCGCCTCCCGTGTGGAACTCCGCGATCCCGCCCGGCGACGGCCGCCGCGACCGGAGCACCGAATCGAGCCTCGCCGCGACCGGGTCCGCCCGCCAGCCGGGCACGAGCGCCTGGAACCTCGCCAGGTGCGCGGCCGCCGGCTCGTCGAGGCGCGCCGCGACCAGCCCCTCGGTCAGGTCGCGGCGGGCCAGCCAGTCGCCCGGCTTGAGCTCGGCCGCGACCTTCGTCTCGAGCATCGCGTATTTGGCGTTCACGCGCTGGAGCAGGAGCCCGAGCATCGCGTGCGACTCGGGGTGCCCGATCCCGCTCCGCACCGCCTCGACCAGCTCGCGACGCGCCCGCAGCGTGTCGCCGGCCTCGAGCGAGCCCTTGGCCTTCCGCAGCCACAGGATCCGCGCCGCGCTGTCGTCGCGCGCGCCCCACTCGCGCCACGCCCGCTCCGCGACCGCGCGCCGGCCGCTCCACAACGACGCCCACCCGAGCCAGTACCAGTGGTCGGAGCGGTCCCCGCCCAGCTCGAGCCCGCGGCGGAACGCCCATGCCGCGCCCCCGGGCCGGTCGAGCAGCAGCAGGTCGCCGCCCACCTGGAACAGCGGGTCGCGCGCGTTCGCGTACAGGCGCTCGAACCCCGCTCCGTCCCAGAACAGGAACTCGGCCGGGTGCCGGGCCGCCGTGCTCTCGGCGTAGGCGGAGTAGAAGTGGGACTCGAGCGAGTCGTCGCGGTAGAGGTGGCGGACCGACGGGCCGTTGCCCATCTGGAACCCGGCCCAGGGCGGCAGGTTGGCGAAGAAGAGCCGGGTTCCGGGCTCCGGACGCGGCAGCGTGCGCCGGAGCGAGGCGCGAAGGTCGCGCGAGAGCGCCGAGGCGCGCTCCAGGTAGAACGAGGTGACGTGCGACGTGCCGGCCCACGGGTCCTCGCGCAGCGCGAACGCGCGCGGCGAGATGCCGGCGGCGTGCCACCACAGGAGCGCGCCCGCGAGGACGAGCCAGCCCCCGCGCGCGAGCCGAGCCGTGGCGAGCCCGACGAGGACGGCGCCGCCCGCGGCCGCGAGCGTGAAGTGGTACCCGCTCCACATCCACGCCACCGGCCATGCCGGCAGCGCGAACGCGACGCACCAGAGGAGCGCGAACCCGGCCGCGACGCGCGCGGGCGGGCGGCGCGCGCCGGGCACGTCCCCGGCCGCCGCGGCGACATCGGCCTGCGCCCTGGCGGGAAGCCAAGCGGCCACGAGGGCGAGCAGTGCGAACGCGGGCAGCGAGGGGCGCGCGTCCGCCCACGATCGCAGCCAGCCGGCGGCGTGCTCGACGCCCGCGAGCGCCTGCACAAGGTGGACCGCCGCGGCGGCGAGGTGCGACCCGTCGAATACGAGCCGCGTCGCCGCCGGCGAGCCCTGGCGGAGCGCCCACTCGCCGGCGAGCCACGGCAGCGCGGCCAGCGCGAACGGAAGCACGCGCGCGAGCGCCCGCCGCGCCGGCACGCCCTCCACGCCGCGGCTCCAGGCGAACAGGAGGAGCGGGAGCGGCAGCGCCGACTGCTTGGCGAGCGAGGCGGCCGCGTACGCGAGCCACGCCGCGCGCAGGCGCCCGCGCCGGTAGAGCGCGAGCGCGCCGAGCGAGCCGGCGAGCGCGAGCAGGTCCTGGCTGCACGAGGACCACGCCAGGTTCACGCGCTGGAACGGCAGCAGCGCGAACCAGAGCACGCCGGCCAGGACCGGCACGGACGGCCCCGGGCCGCGCGCCGGGAGCATCGCGCGCAGGAGGTCGGCGAGCAGCGCGAGCGCAGCGAGGAACACCACGAACGAGGCGAGGTGGAACACGAGCGGTTCGCCGCCCGAGAACGGCCCGAGCAGCGCGAACCACAGCTCGCGCGACAGCGGCCGGAAGTGGTTCCCGACTCCGCCCGGCTCGGCCAGCGCGCCGGGCAGCCCGTGCCGGCGCACCTGTTCGAGAAACACGTAGTCGTCGTTCACGAACCCGGCGCCGAGCGCGCCGGCGTACAGCGCCGCGAGCGCGGCGGCCAGGACCAGCGCGGGCGCCCACGCCCGCCGGACGGTGGCCGGCAGCATCCGTCCAATCTAGCCCGGACCCTCCGTGGACCGTGAGCCGGAGGCGTCGGAACCGTGGCGGCGGCGGGGGGCGGGCCCGGCCCTGGCCGGGCGCCGGGCCCGGGGAAAGCGCTCAATCGCGGACCCCGGCCTGCCGATGACCCCGGGGTGAAGACCCCCGCCGCCGGAAACCTCCGAGGACCAGGGATGGGCACGCCGTCCACGACCGAGATCCGGTGGAAGCAGCTCCAGCGCGCCGGCTGGATGCTGTGGGTGGCGGCGTTCGCGCTGCTTCTCGCCCTCACCACGGTCGTGCCGGCGCTCTATGCGCGCGTGCTCGGGTTCGCGGGGCCGCAGGACTTGCTGGCCGGCGTGGACAACCCGTACGTCGTCACCGTCGCGCTCGCGGGGCTCGTCATCCTGTTCTGTCTCTACACGGTGCTCCAGCAGCGCGAGCTGCACCGCGCGGTGCTGGCGCTGTCGCGCGAGGAGAGCGAGCGCGCCACGGCCAGCGTCCGGCTCTCCGAGCTGACCGCTCTGTTCCAGGTGAGCACGACGCTCCAGCTCCAGCTTCGGAGCGACGTCATCCTCGAGATCATCGTGCGGCGCGTGGTCAGCACGCTCAAGGCGCAGCAGGCCAGCATCATGATTCTCGAGCCCGAGAACGGCGAGCTCGTGACCCGCGCCTCGTACGGCCTCGAGGCCGAGTTCTCGCGCGGCGCTCGCAAGCGGATCGGCGAGGGCATCGCGGGCTGGGTGGCGCTCCGGCGCGAGGCGGTGTCGCTCGGCGAGCGCGCGCCCTCGGCCGAGCTGGGCCGCCACTACAAGGAGAACCGGCGCATCACCTCGGCGCTGTCGCTGCCGCTCGCGATCGGAGAGCGCGTGGTCGGCGTGCTGAACGTGAACCGCATCAACCACACCGAGCCCTTCGGCCAGCACCACCTCGACGTGCTGCGGGTGTTCGCGGAGCACATCGCCGCCGTCATCGACCGCGCGGAGGTGCTGGAGCGGATGGGCCGCCGCACGCGCGAGCTCGAGGCCGACAACGAGAAGCTGTCCGACCTGAACCGGCTCAAGGACGTCTTCCTGGGCACCGCGAGCCACGAGCTGAAGACCCCGCTCACCAGCGTCATCGCCTACGCCGAGCTGCTCGACGACCACGAGGGACGGCTGTCGCGGGAGCAGGGCCGGGAGTTCGTGGGCCGGCTCCGCGCCGAGGCGCAGCGGCTGCTGAGCCTGATCGAGGACATCCTCGACCTGTCCCGGCTCGAGAGCGGGAAACTGGCGCTCAAGCCCCGCCCGATCGAGCTGGCCGAGCTGGTCCGTGGCGCGATCGACACCACGCGCGGCATGGCGCAGAAGTTCGGCGTGTCCGTGCAGGGCGAGGTGGCCGACGGCCTGCCGATGCTGGCGCTGGACGAGGTGAAGATCCGCCAGGTGCTCGTGAACCTGGTCGTGAACGCGATCAAGTTCAGCCCGCGCGACGTGCCGGTGCTGCTCCGCGCCCGCCTCGACGAGACGTTCGTCCGCATCGAGGTGGTGGACCACGGTCCGGGGATCGCGCCCGACACCGCCACGCACATCTTCGAGCTGTTCGGCCAGAACGTCCCCGAGGACGCGGAATCGCGGGGCGGGCTCGGCATCGGGCTCCACCTCGTCAAGCGCATCACGGAGCTGCACGGTGGACACGTGGGCGTGAACAGCCGCCCCGGCGCGGGCTCGACGTTCTGGATCCGGCTGCCCCTGGCGGCCGGTCCGGCGGCCACGAGCGGTGCCCCCGAGGAGAACCTCTCCGCCGCCTGAGCCGGGCCCGCGGCGCCGCGACTCCGGCTCCCCGGGCGGGACCACCCGCGCGGGCCGCCTCGCCCGACGCGCGCCCCCGCGGCTCGCACGCGCCGGAGGGGCCGTGCATACTGCCGCTCCCCGAGCCGGGAACGGACCCGGCGGTCCTCCGGGAGCCAGCGCTGCCGACCCGAGATTCCGCATCACAGGCCGGGCCCTCGACCGTATCCGGGTCGAGGACCGCTGCCTCGAGCCCGGGCGGCGCGCCCCCGGGACGGGACATGCTCGAGCGGGTGCGCGCGCGGGATCCGGAAGCGCTCGCCGCCTTCTACGACCGTTACGTCGAGCTCGTGTACGGGCTCGCGTGGCGGCTGCTCGGCGAGCGCGCCCGGGCCGAGGACGCGACCTCGGAGGTGTTCCTCAAGGTGCATCGCGCGGCCGACCGGCTGGACCCGACACGGGACCCGGCACCCTGGCTGGTCACCATCACGACGAACGCCTGCCGCGACCTGTGGCGCTCCGGCGCGTACCGGATGAGCCGGCGGGCGGCGGACGTGGACGACCCCGCGGTCGCCGCCGCGCTCAGTTCCGGTCGGAACGACCCCGAGCAGGACGCCCTCGGCGCCGAGCGCGAGCGCCTCGTGCAGGCGGCGCTGCTCGAGCTGCCGGAGCCGCTCCGCACGAGCATCGTTCTGCACGACTACCAGGGACTCGACCATCGTCAGGTGGCCGAGGTGCTGGGGATCGCCCACGACGCGGCGCGCAAGCGCTACTCGCGCGCGCTGTCCGCGATGGAGCGGAAGCTGAGGGGACGACTGTGACCGAGGACGAGCGCGGCGCGCGCGAGTGGATGACCGCGAGCCTGCACGCCGTGCGCGAGGCGGTGCGCGCGCGCGCGCACCCGGGCCCGGAGCCGGCGTTCCGCGCGCGGCTCCGGCAGGAGTTCCGCTCGGGACATTTCGAGCCGCGCCGCTCGCAGCCGCCCGTACCCTGGTTCCGGCGTCCGCCGGCGCTGATCCCGCTCGCCGCCGGCGCGCTGCTGGCGCTGGGGCTCTACGCCAACCGCGGCCCGGACTGGCAGGTGATCGGCGCGCACGGGGAGGGGCGCGCGCACGTGGGCGCGACGAGCTTCGGCGCGGCCGACATGCGCGCGCTCGCCGCGATGCTCAGGCGCGGCGGCCACGTGCGGATCGAGGGCTCGCTCACGCTCGACCTGGCCGCGGCCGGCGTGGCGGCGGTCTCGCTCGGGCCCGGCGGCGACGCCCGGCTGTCCGCCACGCCGGGGCGCTACTGGGGTCGCGCCCTCACGTGCGCGCTCGCCAGCGGGGACGCCTACTTCACCACCGGCCGCGCGTTCCGTGGTGCCGCGCTCGAGGTGTCGACCCCCGAGGTGCGAGTGCGCGCGGTGGGCACGTCGTTCGCGGTGCTGCGGCACGCGAACGGCAGCTGCGTCTGCGTGATGGAGGGCCGCGTGCGCGTGGCCGCCGCGGGGGATCCCGCGGGCGAGGCCGTCGAGGTGCCCGAGGGCATGCGGCGCGTGGTCGGCACCGACCAGCGGGCCGAGACGCTCCCCATCCTCGACGACTCGGTGCACCGGCTGCACGAGCAGCGCGCGGCCGCGGGCCGGTGGCTCGAGCGCTGAGTCCGGCCGCTCAGGCGGCCTGGTCCTCCCGCGGCCATTCGTGCCGGGCGAGCGCGCGCGCGACGTGGCGACGCGCGGGGAGCGGGATCGCCGTGCGCACCATCGCCGGGACGGGGAGGCCGCGCGCGTCCTCGACGCGCTCGATCCACGGGCGCGCGGGGTCGTGCGGGTCGGGCACGAGCGAACGCGCGAGCGAGCCGTCGTCGAGCAGGACGACCTGCCCGGGCGGGTAGAGCCCGAGCGCGCGCACGAGCGCCACCGGCAGCGCCGGATGCCAGCGCGAGCGGAGCGGCCCCAGCACGCGCGCGAGCGCGCTGGTCGGGGACAGCCACTGCTCGTTCTCGCCGTCGCGCGCGAGCAGCGTGACGTAGGCGTCGGCGATGGACACGACCTGCGACAGCGGCGCGGCGCGCCCGGGGGCGGTGCCGGGCGGGTCGGCATGGTGCTCGAGCGCGGCTCGCATCGCCGCCAGCGAGAGCGGAGCGAGCGTGGTCGCCCACGCGACGCGGCGCACGCCCTCGAGCCGGTGATCGTGGCCGCCGGACCAGGCGTGGCCCGCGTCGTGGAGCAGCGCCGCGACGGCCACCTCGGCCAGCTCCACGCGCGCGAGCCCGAGCCGCCGCGCCACGCACAGCGCCGCGAGCGCGGTGTGCGCGGCGTGCTCGGCCGCGGGCTCGCCGCGCTGCACGTGCGCGAGAGCGGCCGCCACGCGCTCGCCCGCGAGCACCGCTTCGACGAGCGGCTGCACCAGCCGGCGCAGGTGCCGCAGCTCGACGCCCTGGTCGAGCGCGTCCCCGCGCAGCAGCTCGCGCGCGCCGCGCAGGAGCGAGGCCCAAGCCTGCCGCGGCGCGTCGAGCGTCTCGGGCAGGGCGAAGGTGGCGCTCGCGAGGCTCTCGGCCACGACCGGGTCCGGGTGCGGCACGACGCGCGCGTGGACGAGTCCGGCGCGGGCGCAGGCCTCGGCCAGGTCCGCGCCCTTCCAGCGCTCGCCCGGCAGGAACAGCTCCATGAACGCGCTCAGCTCGGCCAGCGTGAGGCCGCGCGAGAACTCGATCCCCTCGAGCCCGCGCGCGTCCAGCTCGTGAACCAGCCGCTGGAGCGAGCGCTCCATGTTGGGCCGGAACGGCAGGCGCGCGCCGTTCACGCACGCGTCGCCCTGCACGCCGTGGAAGCGGAGCGTGCCCTGCTCGGCGAGCGCGCCGCCCAGCAGCTCGAGCCACGACTCGAGGAGCCGCGCGAACGCGACGTGATCCACCGCGTAGGCCCGCGCGCTGCGGACGAGGGCGATGAAGCCCGAGGCGAGCTGCAGCCAGGGCTCGAAGCGCGGGTCGTCGTCCGGCCGGAGCAGCACGTGCGACGGGTTCATGCCGACTCCCTCCAGGCCAGCACCTGGCCGCACGCCTCGCGCACGGCGGCGCTCCGGTGGCGCAGTCCCTGCTCGAGCGCGTGGCGCGCGGCGTGCGAGCCCACGCGCCGGAGCGCCTGCGCGGCCGCCAGACGCTCGTGGCTCGGCTGGGCGAACCATCCGCCGCGGACGAGCAGGCGGGCCAGCGCCGGCACGGCCTTCTCGCCCGCCAGTTCCGGCAGCGCGCCGAGCAGCATCACGCGCTCCTCCTCGGGGCGGACGCCGAACTCGGGGGCCGTCACGCGCGCGAGCAGGGACTCGGCGACACGCGAGTCCGGGTCGCGAGCGAGCATGGCCAGCACGCCGGAGAGGAGCCGCGGGTCCTGGGTGTCGAGCTGCGCCACCAGCACCGGGCGCCGCCAGGCCGGCGGCACCTGGCCGAGGGCGTGCACCGCGGCGCGGCGGACGCGCGGGTCGAGGTGGCGCATGGAGTGAGCGAGCAGGGGCACGACCGCCGGCCCGCCGATCTGACCCAGCGCGAACACGACGTTCCGCACCACGTGCCAGCGCGTGTCGGCGAGCCAGGCGGCGAGCGGCGCGGGATCGTCCGCGAACGCGTAGGCGAGCGCGGTCGTCGCGCCGGCGCGCACCCGGGCCTTCTGCGAGTGCGCCAGCACCGAGGCGAGGAGCGGCAGCGCCGGCGCGCCGACCCCCACGGCGAACGCGAACATGCGGCCCTGGTCGTCGGCGGAGGATCCGTCGAGCCGCTCGGTGACGATCCCGGCGTCCACCGAGCCGAGCGCGTGCGTGAGCGGCTCGTCGCAGTGCCGCCGGCCGGGATCCACCCGCCAGAGCACGTCCAGCGCCCGCAGCGCATCGGCCCAGTCCGCGCGCTGGACCGCGGTCGCGATCCAGGTCACGACCGACGCAGCCAGCGCCTCGTTCATCGCCGGCCGCGGATCGAGCGCGCGGAGCGCGGCCGCGAACGCCTCGACGGCGTCGGCGAACGGGACCTCCCGCTCGCGCCGCCAGGCCGCGCGCAGGTCGTCCACGGCGGCGCCCTCGTCGCGCTGAAGTTCCTGCCACAGCCGCGACACGTCGGCGGGCGGAGCCTCGGGGAGCGGCCAGTCCGATGCGTGCCTCGGCCCGGCGTCGTCGCGGCCGTCGCGCAGGGGGTCGGGGCGCACGGCGCCCGGTTCCTCGGTCACGAGCCGCAGGTGCGGGGGGGCCGCGTCCCAGAGCCGCGTGACCAGGTCGGCATGCGTCCCCGCCGCGACCGCGGCCGCGGCGAGCGACGCGAGGATCGTGCGCGCCGCCTCCACGTCCAGTCCGCGGCGGAACCGGACGCGGCGGATGCCGTCGCGATGCAGCAGCCAGGACAGCTCGTGCTCCAGCTCGCGCCGCACGCCCGGCACCTCGGCCGGGGCCACGTCGTAGACGACCTGGCCCCGGAAGCCGATCGAGCGCGGCGTGACGTCCAGGTCGAACTTCCCGTTCCGCTCGACGAACCCGGCGAGCTCCGCGGCGAGCGGCTCGATCCCGGCCGCGACATCGGCCGAGCCGGGCCCGGTCCGGCGCGCAAGGTCCAGCAGGCGCTCCACATCCGCGAGCCATGCCGCCAACTCGGCCGCCGTGTCCGGCGCCGGGCCGTCGGCGCGCGGGCGCGGGGGGCCGGGCGGATGCTGCGGGTTGGCGGAGTCGTCGGCGGGCACGGCGGATCCCTCCATCCGGGGACGGAATCTCCATGGGTTCATCGGCTCCCCGGGACGCTCGATTGAGCGGCGCGTGACGGGAACGCGCCCACATCTAATGAGCGGAACGCCCGGAAGCTTGACGCTCGCGGCCCGGGTCCTCTAGTCTGCGCCGTTCTATCCGACGTATCCCCCGCGGTTTTCCGAGGTTCCGCGTCCATGAAGCGCACGTACCAACCCAACAACCGCCACAAGAAGAAGACGCACGGCTTCCGCGCCCGGATGAAGTCCAAGGGCGGCCGGAAGGTGCTGGCGGCCCGCCGTCGTCAGGGCCGCAAGCGCCTGACCGTCTCGTCCGACCGCTGAACATCGGGCCGACGATCCCCCGGGTCTCGCAAACCTCCATCCCACCGGGCGTTCCGACCCTCGCGGGCGGAGCCGGGCGGAGCCGCGGGACGGGCCGCGACCACCAGCGCCACGCAGGGGCCCTCTCCGCCGTATCCTCCGCCCCGATGAGCGAGATGCACCCCGAGCGACTCCTGCCGGCGGATCGCCTGACTCGCGCCCGGGACTTCGCGCGCGTGCGGGGCGAGGGGGTCGCGTACCGCGGCAAGACCTGCCTGCTGCTGGTCCTGGCTGCGGCCGGCGAACGCAGCCGCGTGGGCTTCATCGCCAGCAAGCGCGGGGTCGGAGGCGCGGTCCAGCGCAATCGCGCGCGCCGCCGGCTGCGGGAGATCGTGCGACGTCGCTGGGGCCGGGTCCCGGCCGAAGGATACCTGCTCGTGTTCATCGCCTCGCGCAGCACTCTGCAAGCGCCTCACCAGGCCCTCGCCACCGACGTGGAGAACCTGCTCGCCCACGCCGGCGCGCTGGCGCCGCTCCCCGTCTGACATGCGCCGACTCCTGCTGATCGCCATCCGCGCCTACCAGCACCTCGCGCCTCCGGCCGTGCGCGGCGCCTGTCGCCACCATCCCTCCTGTTCCGAGTACGCGCGCGAGGCGATCGCCCGCCACGGCGCGGCGCGCGGCGCGTGGCTCGCGCTCCGCCGCCTCGGACGCTGCCACCCGCTGGGGACCGCGGGTGTGGACCCGGTGCCCTGACCATGGATCGTCGAACCACTCTGGCGCTGCTGCTCTGTCTCGTCGTGTTCGCCGTGTTCACGGCGCTCCAGGCGCGGTTCGCGCCCAGGCCGCCCGCGCGGGCCCTCACGGGCCAGGCCGCCGACTCGGCGGCTCGGACCGCACCCGGCACCGCGGCGGCACCTCCGGCGGCCGCCCGGGCGCCCGCTGCTCCCGCCACCGGCCAGGGAGCGCGGCCCGCCACGGCCACCACGATCTCCGCGCCCGCCGTGGAGCGGAGCGAGCACGTGATCGAGACGCCGCTCTATCGCGCCACGTTCCGCAACATCGGCGCGCGGCTCGAGCATGTGGAGCTCAAGCGCTACGCCGCCGCCTGGGGACGCTCGCGTTACGCGGAGAACCCGGGCCGCCGCCCGAAGCGCGGCCGCGAGGTGCCCGCCGGGGACCGGGTCCAATTCCGCGGAGAGCCGGCGTTCGCGTTCGACCTGGGCGCGGGAGCCGCGCTCCAGTCGCTCGCGAACACGCCGTTCGCCGTCGCGGAGAGCACCGACGCCTCGGGCGCCGTGGCCGCGCTCACGTTCGTCGCACGCGACTCGGCCGGCACGGAGATCCGCCAGGTGTGGCGGTCGCGTCCCGGCGACCACCTGCTCGAACTGGACGTGAGCGTGTCCGGAGCGCCGGCCGGGACGCGCGACTGGTCGCTCACCACGCGCTCGTGGCCGCTCCTCAACGAATCGAACCTGGACCAGGAGAGTCGCTCGGTCCGGGCGATCGCGCTGGCGGGCGGTAACCTGCACCGCGACGGCGCGCAGGGCCTCGTCGGCAAGTCGGAGAAGACGCGCGAGGGCGCGGTGCGCTGGGCCGGCGTGATGACCCACTACTTCCTCGGCGTGGTCACGCCGATCGGCGCCGAGGGCCGGCTCGCGGTCTCGCGCGGCGTGTCGTACACGCCGACCGCGGCCGAGATGGCGCTCCTGCCCCCGAACTCCAAACCGAGCCAGCCCATCGCCGAGGGCACGCTCGTCCTGGCCGCGCCCGCCTCGGGCTCGCAGCGCTTCGGCGTCTACTTCGGCCCCGCTGACTACTTCTCGCTCGCGAAGATCTCCGGCGCCGGCAAGGCGGGCAGCCTCCAGCTCGAGAAGGCCGTGGACCTCGGGATGACCTGGATGCTGCCGTTCAGCTACCCGCTGCTCCAGCTGCTGCGGCTGTTCGACACCTGGGTGCGGAACTACGGCGTCGCCATCTTCCTGCTCGCCACGCTCGTCCGCATGGTGCTCCACCCGCTCAACATGAGCAGCATGAAGAGCATGCGCGCGCTGCAGAAGCTGCAGCCCGAGATGGAGCGCATCCGCGAGAAGTACAGGAACAAGCCCGAGGCGATGAACGCCGCGATCATGGCGCTCTACAAGGACAACAAGGTCAATCCCGCGGGCGGCTGCCTGCCGATGCTGCTGCAGATGCCGCTGTTCTTCGCGCTCTACGCGGTCCTGTTCAACGCCATCGACCTGCGCCAGGCGCCGTTCGTGGGCTTCATCCACGACCTGTCCTCGCCCGACCACCTGTTCAGCGTGGCCGGCGTGCCGATCCGCATCCTGCCGCTGATCATGACAGCCACCGGGTTCCTGCAGCAGAGGCTCACGCCCACGCCGCCGCAGCAAGCGACCACGATGTACCTGATGAACCTGTTCATGCTGTTCATCTTCTACGGCCTTCCGTCCGGGCTCGTCTTCTACTGGACGGTGATGAACCTGTACACCGCGCTTCAGCAGTGGCTCGCGATGCGCGGCGAGGACCGGGTCGTGGTCGTCCCGTCCGGAGCGTCCGGCAAGGGACACCCGGCGGGTCCGGGCGCCGGCCGCGGCAAGGGCTGAGCGGACCGCGATCCAGGCTCCACGGGGGCCGCGCGGGCCGATCCGCGCGGCGCACGGGCAGCGCCGGCCGCACCCCACGCGACCGGGGAGCACGAGAATCGCCGTGGCGGACGGGAGCCGCGGCGAAGTAGAGTCTCCCGTCGTTTCGACAACGCTCCGCGGGCCCCGCGGCCCCGGCCTGGCGCGCCCCGACGCGCCGGCCGACGGGCGCGACCCACGCGCCGGCGGCGACGTCCCTCGCGTATCGAGGAGGCGGCGCGCCGCGCGCGACGACGCACCGCGGAGCATCACATCCACCCGCACCGGGACAGCGCCCCGGCGCGCGGCCCGGCTCCCCGAGGGAGCGGCCCCGTGCGACAGGTGCGCGTCCGGCAGGAAGCATTCCGATGGCTGGTTCGGTCTACGAAGGCAAGACGTTCGAAGAGGCGGTCCGCAAGGGGCTCGAGGCGCTGCGCCTGTCGCGCGCCGAGGCGGTGATCACGACGATCGAGGAAGGCAAGGGCGGCTTCCTGGGTTTCGGCTCGCGCCCGTTCCGCGTGAGCGTGGCGCGCCGTCCCGGGGGCGCGATCCGCGAGCCCGCCGAGCGCGAGGGTCGCGAGCGGGGCGGCCGTTCGCGGGAAGGTTCGGGCAGGCGCGGCGGCCGCGACGAGCGCGGCGGTCGCGAGGCGCGAGGCCGCGGCGGTCGCACGCGTCCCGAGGAGGGGCCTGCGGCGCACGGCCGCGGAGCGCGTGACGAACGCGACGGCCGCGAGGAGCGCGGCGGTCGCGAGCGCGGAGGCCGGCGCGAGGAACGCCCCGCCCGCGAGGAGCGCCGGCCCCGCGAGGAGGGCGCTGCGCGTGAGGAGCGCGCCGCGCAGCCCGAGCGCGCCGGTCGCGGGGAGCGGGGCGGCCGCGAGGTGCCGCGGCGCGAGCCTGTCCCCGTCGCGGCGACCTCTCCTGCGCCGCCCTCGGACTCGGCGGCGGGCGCAGGGGACGAGATGAGGAAGCGGCGCCGTCGCGGGCGCCGCGGAGGCCGCGGCCGCCGTCGGGGCGGCGAACCGGGCAGGGCGGGCGACTTCCTCCCGGCGGAGCCGCGCGCCGAGGCGACCGTCGCGAGGACGGTCGCGGAGCCGGCACCCGCCATGATGCACGCCGAGACCGCCACGCCGCCCGTCCGATTCACGTCCACTCCCCCGGCCATGCCCGAGGCCCCGGTCGAGATCTCCACGGTGCACACGCCGGAGGCGGTTTCCGCGACACCCGTGGCGCGCGCACCGGAGGCGGCCGACGAGGCGCCCGAGCGGCGCACGCCCGCTGTCGCGGCGGCGCCGGCCCCGCGCGCGGAGGCGGACGGCTCCGACGCTCTGGGTGCTCCCGACATGAGCGGCAGCGAACTCGTGACGGTGAGCCGCAAGCTCACCGAGGAGCTGCTCCGCGCCATGGGCTTCGAAGCGCGCGTCGAGGCGCGGGCCGAGGGCAACCGCGTGGACGTGCTCGTGGAGGTGGAGCGCGACGGCGAACTGCTCGTCGGACGCCAGGGCGAGACGCGCCAGGCGCTCCAGCACCTGCTCAACCGCTTCCTCAACCGCGGCGACGGCTCGCGCTACCACCTTCAGCTCGAGGTGAACGACTACTGGCAGCGGCGCGAGGCCGAGCTCGAGCAGCTCGCCCGCAAGCTCGCCGAGGACGCCGTGGCGCAGAACGCCGAGATGGTCACGGACTACCTGAACTCCCAGGAGCGCCGCATCCTGCACGTCACGCTGCGCGGCGACGGCCGGGTGCGGACGTTCTCACTCGGGAGCGGCATGGTGAAACGGGTCGCGATCGCGCCCGCGAGCTTCCCCGAGAGATCCGAGGACTGACGCGGCGGTCGAGCGAGGCACCCTTCGAACCACGGCGCCCGGCTCGGTCGAGCCGGGCGCCGATCCCTTCTCCGACGGGGGATGCGTGAGACCACTGGACGACGTGATCGCCGCCATCGCCACCGCGGCCGGCGCCGCGGGGCTCGCGGTCGTACGCGTGAGCGGTCCGGGCGCGATGGAGGTCGCCGACGCCGTGTTCCGCGGCGCGGCGCCGCTCGCGCTCGCCGGCGGGCACACGCTCCACCACGGCTGGATCGTGGATCCGGCCGGAGCGCCCGCGGGGCGGGAGCCGGCACGGCTCGACGAGGTGGTCGCCGCCGTCTTCCGCGAGCCGCGCTCCTACACCGGCGAGGACACGGTCGAATTCTCCTGCCACGGCGGACCCGTTCCCGCGCGGCGCGTGCTGGCCGCGGTCCGCGCGGCGGGCGCGCGGCTCGCGGACCCGGGCGAGTTCACGCTGCGCGCCTTCCTCCACGGCCGGATGGACCTGGCCCAGGCGGAGGCGGTGGCCGACCTGGTGCACGCCGAGACCGAGAGCGCGGGCGACCTGGCGCTCGCCCAGCTCGCAGGCGGGCTGTCGCGCCGCGTCGCGGCGCTCGAGGAGCGGCTCACGGACGCCGCGGCCGAGGTCGAGGCGCGCGTGGACTTCGCCGAGGACGTGGGCGGGATCGAGATCCCGGCGCATGTCTCGGGTGCGATCGGGGGCGTGCTCGCGGAGCTCACCGGGCTGCTGGAGGGCGCGGCGTGGGCGCGAGCGGTGCGTGAGGGCGTGCGCGTGCCGCTCGTCGGCCGCCCGAACGCCGGGAAGTCGTCGCTCTTCAACGCCCTGGTCGGCGAGGACCGCGCCATCGTCACGCCGGAGCCGGGCACGACGCGCGACCGGGTGAGCGAGCGGATCGAGCTCTCCGGCATCGCGGTCACGCTCTCGGACACCGCCGGCATCCGCGCCGCGACGAGCGCGGTGGAGGCCGAGGGCGTGGCGCGGGCGCGTGCCGCGCTCGACGGCGCGGCGCTGGTCCTGTGGGTGGTGGACGGCTCGGTCCCGTTCGAGCCGCCCGACGAGGCGTTCGCGGCCGCGCTCCGCGGCCGTCGCGTGATCGCGGTGCTCGCGAAGGCCGACCTGCCGGCGGCCGCCGACGCGGCGGAGCTCGAGCGCGCGGTCGCCTCCGCGCCGACGCTGCGCACGGTGCGGGTCTCGGCGGCGACCGGCTCGGGCCTCGACGAGCTGCGCGCCGGGATCGCGGGCGCGCTCGGGGCGGGACCGGCGGGCGGGCTCGCCGGCGCGGTCTCGAACCCGCGTCACGCCGACGCGCTCGAGCGGGCGCGCGCCGCCGTCGAGCGGGCCGGGCGGGCCGCGGCGCGCGGGGAGCCGGGCGAGATCGTGGCGATGGAGCTGCGCGAGTCGCTCGCCGCGCTCGGCGAGGTGACCGGCCGCCGCGCGAGCGAGGAGCTGCTGGAGCGCATCTTCTCGCGCTTCTGCATCGGAAAGTGATGAAGGGCGTCCCGCGGATCGCGCCCGGACGCGCGCCGGGCCCGGGGCTCCTCGAGGACTCCGCCGCGCACTACGCGCCCTCGCCCGGCGCCCCACCCGGGGCGCTGCCGGAGCGCGCGCGCGGCGCGGCGAGCCGCGAGGGCCGCTGGGACGTGGTGGTGGTGGGCGCCGGCCACGCCGGTTGCGAGGCGGCGCACGCCTGCGCGCGCATGGGGCTCTCGACCGCGCTCCTCACCGTGCAGCTCGCCGACACCGCGAAGATGTCGTGCAATCCCGCCATCGGCGGGGTGGCCAAGGGGCAGATGGTGCGCGAGCTGGACGCGCTCGGCGGCGTGATGGCGCGGGTCACCGACCGCGCCGGGATCCAGTTCAAGATGCTGAACCGCGGGCGCGGTCCCGCGGTGTGGTCACCGCGCGCCCAGTGCGACAAGGCGGCCTACTCGACGGAGATGCTACGGCTCCTCGGCGACACGCCGGGGCTCGAGTTCGTGGAGGGGGTCGCGCGCCGCGTCCGGATCGAGTCGGGCTGCGCGGCCGGAGTCGAGCTCGCGGACGGGCGCGTGCTCGCCGCGCGCGCCGTGGTCATCACGCCCGGCACGTTCCTGGACGGCGTGCTCCACATCGGCGAACGCCGGCTCGCCGGCGGCCGGCTCGGAGAGCACGCGGCGCGGGCGCTGTCCGGATGCCTCGCCGAGCTGGGACTCGAGCGCGGGCGGCTCAAGACCGGAACTCCGCCGCGGCTCGACCGCAGGTCCATCGACTTCGCCTCGCTCGAGGTGGCGCCGGGCGACGACCCGCCCGAGCCGTTCTCGCACTGGACCGGGCGGCTCGAGCTGGAGCAGGTCGAGTGCTGGACCACGCACACGAACGCACGCACGCACGAGGTGATACGAAGGAACTTGGCGCGGTCGCCGCTCTACTCCGGCGCCATCACCGGCACGGGCCCGCGCTACTGCCCGTCGCTCGAGGACAAGGTGATGAAGTTCGCCGGGCGCGAGCGTCACCACCTGTTCCTCGAGCCCGAGGGCCGCGACGTGGCCGAGATCTACGTGAACGGCGTCTCGACCAGCATGCCGGAGGAGGTGCAGCTCGAGTTCATCCGCACGATCGAGGGCCTGGAGCGGGCCGAGATGCTGCGGCCCGGCTACGCGGTGGAGTACGACTTCGTCCTGCCGCACCAGCTGGACGCGACGCTCCGATGCCGGCGCGTGCCCGGACTGTGGCTGGCCGGGCAGATCTGCGGCACGTCGGGCTACGAGGAGGCGGCCGCGCAGGGATTCGTGGCCGGCGTGAACGCCGCGCGCGCCGTGCGCGGCGAGACGCCGTTCGTGCTGCGGCGCGACCAGGCCTACATCGGCGTGCTCGTGGACGACCTGGTCACGCGCGAACATCGCGAGCCCTACCGGATGTTCACGTCCGCTGCGGAGCACCGGCTGCTCCTGCGCGCGGACAACGCCGACGAACGGCTCGCGGCGCTGGGCCACGGGCTCGGGCTCCTCACCGACGGACAGCTCGAGCGCACTCGCGCGCGCTGGGCGGCCGTGGACGCCGAGGAACGGCGGCTCGCGGCCGCGAGCGTCACCGCGCCCTCCGACGACGGCCCGCGGCGCGTGACGGCGCTCGACTGGCTCGCGCGACCCGGGGCGCGCTACGCGGAGCTCCAGGCGCTGGGCGTGGAGGCGCCTCTGCCCGGCGCTCTCCACGCCGCGCTCGAGGTGCGCGTGCGCTATCGCGGCTACATCGCCCGTCAGCAGCGCACCGCCGCCGCCGCGGCAGGGCTCGAGGAGCTGGCGCTGCCGGGATCGTTCTGGGACCGGGAACTCGCGGGACTCTCGCGCGAGGCCGTGGAGAAGCTCCGCCGCTGGCGCCCGGCGAACGTCGGCGCCGCCTCGAGGATCGCGGGCGTCTCGCCGTCGGACGTCGCGGTGCTGCTCGTGCACGCGAGGCGCGCGCGGAGCGAGCCGGCCGGCATGCCTGGAACGATGTCGGCCGAGGGCAGGCGCTCGGACTGATCCGCCGCCGCGGGCCGGCCCATGGGCGCGTGCCCGACCGGACCGGGGCGCCCACGCGACTCCTGCGGGCGCGACGGGAGTCGGACGGGCGGCAGGCGGGCGCGCTCTCCGGTAGTGTGCGGGGCCATGGCCCCTCCGCGTCGCTCGCGCCCCCCGAGAGCCACCACTGCCGGTGGCGAGCGTCCGGACCGGGGCCGGGCTCGCACCGGTCGCGGTGGAGGCCGCCAGGGCCTTCCACCTGGGGCTCCGGTCGATCGGCGCACCAGGCCGCGCCCCGACCCGGTCAGGCTCCTCGACCGGATGCCGTGGGACTCGCTCCGGCCTCTGCTCGCGGGAGACGACGCCGAGGTCGAACGCGTCCTCGGACGCCTGCGCTCGTTCGCCGCGGAACTCCTGAGCTGGAACCAGGGTGTCTCGAACCTCATCTCGCGCGACGACGAGACGCGGCTCGTGGAACGCCACCTGGCCGAGTCGCTGGCCGGAGTAGCCATAATCAAGACATTGGGGTGTAAGCAATTACTTGATTTCGGCTCGGGTGGTGGCTTCCCCGCGATCCCCCTCGCCATCGCGGGCGTAGGTGAGCACTGGACGCTGGTCGAATCGAGGCGGAACAAGACGCTGTTCCTGCGGCGCGTTGTCCAGGCGCTGGGGCTCTACCACGTCGAGGTGATCACCGGCCGGCTCGAGGCGCTCGAGCCCGGGCGACTCGACGACACGCGCGCGGACGGGTTCACCTCGCGAGCCACCCTCAAGCTCGGACCCACACTCGCGCTCGCGACCCGAGTCCTGCCCTCGCGGGGACATGCGATCCTCTGGAAGGGCAGCGGCGTGCACGACGAGATCGCAGCAGCGGGCGACGCGCTGCGACTCGGCTGGTCGGAGCCTGTCATCCACGCACTTCGCGACTCCCTAAATGCGGTCGTCGTATTGACAAAGAAGTGAGCAATTTGCCTTATTTCGATGGCGCTTGTTCCACGTGGAACTATCGGCTTGTCCACGCACGGCGCAGTTGGTAGTTTCCGCGCGCTGCCGACGCGGTCCGGCCACGCGCGCCCGTAGACCGCCCGCAGCGATGGTGTCGCCGGCGCGATGGCGCCGTCGTCCAGGGAGCGGACCCCGCGCGAGGCTGGTCGGACCAAGGGAATGGGACGCGTCATCTCGATCGCCAGCCAGAAGGGCGGCGTGGGCAAGACCACCACGGCGATCAACCTCGGCGCGTGCATCGCGCAGGAGGGCCGCCGGGTCCTCCTCGTGGACATGGACCCGCAGGGGAACGCGACGAGCGGGCTCGGGGTGAACGGCAACGACCAGCGCCTCGGGACCTACGAGGTGCTCATCGGCCAGGCGGACCTCAAGGAGGCCATCCTTCCCTCGCCCGTCTCGGGGATGGAACTTCTGCCCACCGGCCAGCGGCTCTCGGGCGGCGAGGTGGAGCTCGTCGGCATGATGGCGCGGGAGACGCGGCTCAAGAGCTGTCTCGCCAAGGTGAGAGACGACTATGACTTCGTCCTCATCGACAGCCCGCCTTCGTTGGGGCTCCTGACCGTGAACTCGCTCACGGCCTCCGACTCGGTGATCATCCCGCTCCAGTGCGAGTACCTGGCACTCGAGGGTCTCACGCAGCTCATCTCCGCCATCCGACTCGTTCAGGACCACCTGAACCCGGGGCTCCGGATCGAAGGCGTGCTGCTCACCATGTACGACGCGCGCCTGAGCCTCTCGCGGCAGGTCGCGGACGAGGCTCGCAAGTTCTTCTCGGACAGGGTCTACAAGACGGTCATCCCCAGGAACGTCCGGCTCAGTGAAGCGCCATCGTTCGGCAAACCCATCGTGCTCTACGACCCGCACAGCTCCGGCGCTGAGAGCTACCGCGAGCTGGCAAGGGAGGTGCTCAACCAATGACCAGGAAGGCGCTCGGCCGCGGTCTCGAAGCCCTGATCTCGGGCGACAACGCGACCGTGGCGACGGAAGGGCTCCCGCCGGCACAGGCGGGGGCCGCCGAAGTCGCCATCGACACCATCGGCCCGAATCCGTTCCAGCCCCGTACCCGATTTGACGAAGCGAGCTTGAAGGAACTCGCGGATTCCATCCGGACCACCGGCGTGATCCAGCCGCTGCTGGTGCGGCGCGTCGGCTCCGGCGACCATCAGCTCGTCGCCGGAGAGCGCCGGCTCCGCGCCGCGCGGATGGCCGGGCTCGCGAAGGTCCCCGTGATCGTGAAGGAGCTCGAGGACCGGGCGATGCTCGAGGTGGCGCTGGTCGAGAACGTCCAGCGCGAGGACCTGAATCCGATCGACGAGGCCAAGGCCTACCAGGCGCTCATCGACAAGGTCGGGCTCACGCACGACCAACTGTCCGAGCGGGTCGGGAAGCAGCGCGCGACGATCACGAACTCGCTGCGGCTCCTGGGCCTTCCGCCCGAGGTGATGGACATGGTTTCACGTGGAACACTGTCCGCCGGGCACGCCCGGGCCATCCTCGCACTGAACGGGCGGGCGGAGCAGCTCGTCGCGGCCAGGTACATCTCGGGCAGGGGCTTCTCGGTTCGCCGCACTGAAGCGTTCATCCGACGGAAGCAGCGTGCAGGGGCGAGCCGGCCGCGTCCCGCGCGGGCCAGCGCGCTCGCGGACCTCGAGGCCCGTCTGCAGCAGCGGTTCTCCACCCGCGTGGCGATCACGCCGGGGCGGAAGGGCGGCCGGGTCGAGTTCGACTACTACAGCCAGGAGGATCTCGAGCGGCTGCTCGAGGCGTGGGGCGTCCTCTAGCCGCTCCGAGGGATCGGAGACAGGGAGGTTCTGATGCTCAAGTTCCGTCACCAGCAGCCGCAGGAGGAACCGCCGGTGCCGAACACCGTGATCGGCGTGAACTCCACGTTCCGCGGCACGATCATGGTCTCCGGCACGCTTCGGATCGACGGCGAGTTCGAGGGCGATATCCTGAATTGCGAACGCATCGAGGTCGGTGAGCATGGGATCCTGCGCGCGGACGTGGAGGTGCGGGAGGCGCTGCTCATGGGGCGCGTCTACGGGAACATCCGGGCCCTCGGGTCCATCGAGATGAGGTCCACCGCCCGCATCGAAGGTGACGTCGCCGCACTCTCGATCGCCATGGAGCAAGGCGTCCACTTCACCGGACGCTGCACGATGCTCGAGTCGGCTGCGGAGCCGGTCGAGTTGGGCGGAGTGGTCCGACACCGCTGATTCAGTGTTTCTGAATGCATTCACCGACAATGAACTGCGGTGATCTTGATGAGTGGCTCACCGTGGCACCGGTCGCACGCGCCCGTGGACCCGGGCCGGAGGGGCCGACGCCCTGACCGCGACCTCCCGGCGGCCGCGGGACGAACGCACCCTCGGCCGCCTCCATGTGTTCCTGGCCGCGTTCTTCTGGGGCTCGACCGCCACCCTGGCCCGATCGGTCTTCCGCGACCTCGGGGTGCCGGCGCTCGTGGTCGTGGAGCTGCGGCTCGCCATCGCGGCCACGCTGCTCCTCGCCTGGCTCGCGCTGCGCCATCGGAATGCGCTCCGCGTGGAGCGACGCGACGCGGTTTATCTCCTCGTGCTCGGGCTCTTCGGCGTGGCGGCGGTCCAGGGCAGCTACTACTTCTCCATCGCCCGTCTCGGTGTCGGGCTCGCGATCCTGCTCCAGTACGTCGCCCCTGCGCTCATCCTGCTCTGGGAGATGGCGCGCGGCGCACGGCCCACGCCCGCGACGGTGATCGCGGTGGTCCTCGCTCTGGGCGGCACGGCGCTGCTCGTGAACGGAATGGACCCTCACGCGAGCGGCGCGAGCCCTCTCGACTGGCTGGTGGGAGCCTCCTCCGCAGTCATCTTCGCTTTCTACGTGCTCTACTCGAAGCGCGGACTCGCGAGGTACCGGCCCGAGACTCTGCTCTTCTACACGTTCGGCGTGGCCGCACTGTTCTGGGCATGCGTGACGCCCCCATGGCGGATCCTCGCCGCGGGCTACCCTGCCGTGGCGTGGTGGAGGTTCCTTCTGCTCGGCATGTTCTCGACGCTGGTGCCGTTCCGCTGCTTCTATGCTGGGCTCAAGAGGTTACCTGCTTCGGAGGCCGGGCTCATCGCCACCAGCGAGCCGGTGATCGCCATCGTCGCCGCGGCGCTGTTCCTGGGTGAGTCGCTGCGTCCGATCCAGATGCTCGGCGCCGTCACGGTCATGGCCGGAGCCTTCCTCGCCTCGCGAGACCGCCCGGAGGCCGTCGAAGCAATTGTGGAGCGGGGCTGACCCAACGCAGACGCTCCGGCGGATCCCGGCCCCGAGGGGATTCCACCGGCCGCGACGACAAGGCGGGCGAGCGGGATGCGCGCCGCGGCCGGTGGCGGATCCGGTGGTCAGCTCGCCGCGGCCCAGTCCTCGGGGACCATGGGCTCGTGCAGCGGCCGGTGGATGTGCTGGAGCCGTTCCCGCATTCGCTCGACGCGCAGCGGGCTCACGGTCTCGACCGCGTAGCGCTCGTCCCAGAGCAGGTTCCCGCGCAGCCACACGCGCAGCTCGGGGAAGTCCTGCATCAGCTGCATGCTCGTGCGCCCCTTCAGCTCGCGCACGGCGCTGGCCACGCTCTGCGCCGGCTTCAACCCGAACAGCGCGTGCACATGGTCCGCGCCGGCCACGACCTCGACCAGCTCGATCGCGCGCTCCTCACAGACGGTGCGCACCAGCGCCTGGATCGCGTCGAGATGGCGGTCCTTGAGGACCGGCCTCCGCCCCCGCGTGCTCCACGTGACCAGGTAGTGGAGCTGGCTGCGATAGAGGGGCTCCCAGCGCTTCATCAGCGAACGGCGGACGGGGGGAGCCAGCTTCGTATCCACGGTGAGACCTCCTGCGGGGACCTGGTTGAACAGATGTGCACCTCTGTGGTGAAACGAAGGCGGGAGCGCGTCTCGCTCCCGCCCGCGAAACCCTCGGTCAGGCTCGGCCGACGGTGCGGATGACGCCCCGGACCAGGCCGAGGATCCGGAAGCCGGAGTCCTCGCCGACCACGATCGGCTGGTACTTCGCGTTCGCGGGCACCAGCTCCACCCGCCCCCTGCGGGGCTGGAAGTACTTGACGGTCGCTTCGTCCTCGAGTGCGGCCACCACCATGTCGCCGGCCCGTGCCGTGTCCTGCTTCTGGACGATGACGTGGTCCCCGGGGAGGATCCCGGCGTCCACCATGCTGTCGCCCCGGACCTGGAGCGCGAACAACTCGCCGGTCTGGCCGAACATCTCGCTCAACTCCAGCGACCCTTCCCAGTTCTCTTCGGCGAGGATCGGCTGGCCGGCGGCCACGCGCCCGAGCACGGGGATCCCGCCTCGGGGCGACTCGGAGGGCCCGATCCCGCGCGAGATCCCGCCCGTCCGGCGGATGTAGCCGGCCTTCTCGAGCAGGTTCAAGTAGTAGCGGACGCCGTTCGTGGACGTGATCGCGAACTGCCGGCCGATCTCGCGGATGGTCGGCGCCGAGCCATGCTCGCGGCGATAGCGCTGGATGAAGGAGTGGATCTCCCGCGCGCGTTCATTGAGCATCGTGAGGTCCTTCTCGGTTGGGTCCGCGTCGCGGACCTGGCACGAGCGGAACTCTACTGCACAGGCGTGCAGCTCGTCAACCTGTTCAGGATGAGGCGTCTTCCGGGCCGCCGTCGCCCCGGTCACGCGAGCGTCGGCCGGACGACACGGGCGGGCCGGCAAATCCGGCGCAACCAGCCGTCCCGGTACCGGTTCCGGCCCACTTGCCGCTGGCCCGCGGCTTGCGAATGGGCGAGGGCGTCGCGCCGGCCCGAGTCCCGGCGCCATCCATGAAGCGGGTTGCCGTGGGAGCAGGCGGCGGCCGCGGGCAGCGGAGGGGGTCGTTCATCGGGGGCCGATCGCCCGATGCGCCGCGCGCGCTGGCCGCCTGCCCCGCGGGTCCCTGCGGGGCGGTGGACGGGATGGATCCCGCCCGCGGGCCCCGAGCTGCAGCAGCACGATGCGTCCCTGCCGCGGCTCGAACCGGCGCGGGCTCGATCGCGAGGAGCCCGCCGGCCGGGCCGGCCGCCGGAATCAGCGGGCTTCGTCGCCTCGCGGTGCGTGCCGGCCTGAGCGCTCGTGGCTCACCCTCGCGGCGTCGTCACCAGCCCGCCCGCCTTCGCCCGTGGCGTTGGCCGCCCCTCCGCGTGGCCGATAGACTCGCGCTCCGCCCCGGGCCGACGCCTGGGTCGAACCGAATGACCACCGCCAGCCCCGATCTCCCCGCCCCCGACCGACTGCGCACGTACGCCTCGTTCGTGCGCTTCGAGCACACCCTGTTCTCGCTGCCGCTGATCCTCGCCGGTGTGTTCTCGGCGGACGGTCGGGCGCTCGAGGGCAGCCGCTGGGCGTGGATCGCGGCCGCGGCCGTGGGCGCGCGCACCGCCGCGATGACGCTCAACCGGCTCATCGACCGCCACCTCGACGTGAGGAACCCGCGCACCGCGGGGCGCGAGCTGCCGGCTGGGCGCATGAAGCCCGCCGAGGCCGTCGCGCTCCTGCTCGCGAGCACGGCGGTCTACCTCGTCGCGTGCGCGGCGCTGGGCCCCTGGTTCGTCAAGGTCGCGCTGCTGCCGCTTGCGGTGTTCGCGCTCTATCCGTACCTGAAGCGCTTCACCCCGCTCTGTCACGCGGGGGTCGGCACGGCACTGGCCCTCGCGCCGCTCGCCGGCTTCGCCGCGGCGCACCCGCAACTCCAGGACGGCCTGCCGGCGTGGGGCCTCGCCGCGTTCGCGTTCTGCTGGGTGACCGGCTTCGACATCATCTATGCGACGCTTGACGAGGCGTTCGACCGCCAGGCCGGCGTCCGGAGCATGGTCGTGTGGCTCGGGAGGGCACGCGCGCTGCGCGTGTCGTGGGCGCTGCACGTGGGTGCGATCTCGGCGCTCGCCTGGTCGCTGTGGCGGCTGGCGTTCAATCTGGACCGCGACGGAGACCCGCTCATCTTCCGGTTCATCGCCCCGCCCACCGGCTGGTCGAACCCGTTCTGGCTCACGCTCACCGCGATCCTGTTCACGACCGCGGCCGTGATGCTCTGGCTCGAGCAGCGGTGGGCGGAGGACGTGAACCTCGCGTTCTTCAAGATCAACGTCGCCGTGGGCTTCCTCGTCCTGCTCGCGGTGCTCGCGGCACGCATGACCGGCGGCGGCTTCTGAGAATGGCGCGGTACCTGATCGCCATGACCGGCGCGAGCGGCGCGGCGTACGGCGTGGACCTGGTGAAGCGCTGCCCGGGCGAAAAGTACCTGGTCCTCTCCGACTGGGCGCGGCACGTGCTCGCGGACGAGACCGGCCTGAAGCCCGCCGACCTCGAGCCGCACGTGAAGAAGCTGTTCCGCGATTCCGACCTCGCGGCGCCGTTCAGCTCGGGCAGCAACCGCCACGACGCGATGGTCGTGCTGCCCTGCAGCGTGAGCACGCTCGGGAAGATCGCGACCGGGATCGCCGACACGCTCATCACGCGTGCCGCCGCGGTGGCGCTGAAGGAGAGGATGCGGCTGGTCCTGTGCGTGCGCGAGACGCCGCTGTCGGGCATCGCGCTCGAGAACATGCTGCGGCTCTCGCGCGAGGGCGCGGTGATCATGCCGGTCTCGCCGCCCTGGTATCGCCGGCCGGCCGACCTCGCGGCGCTCGTGTCGGGGTTCACCGACAAGGTGCTGCACCTGCTGGGGGAGCCCGCGGGCGAGGGCTGGCGCGAGGGGGAGCTCGAGTGAGCACGCGACGCGTCCCGGACACGCTTCCGGGCCGCACGGGCCCCGGCGGGCCGCCGTCGCGCGGACCTCGCGCGTGAGCTTCCGCACGCTGGGCGAGTTCGTCGCGGCCTGCGAGGCGCGCGGCGACGTGAAGCGCGTCACGCGCGAGGTGGACTGGCGCCACGAGGTCACCGAGATCGCCTGCCGCGAGGCGCGCGCGCAGGGGCCGCTGCTCCTGTTCGAGAGCGTGCGCGGCGCCCGCTTCCCGCTCGCGGTCAACGTGCTGGCGGCGACGCGCCGGATCGAGTGGGCGCTCGGCCGCACGCCGCGCGCGGTGGGCGCCCAGGTGGAGGAGATCCTCCACGCGCTCCCGCCCAGCTCACTCGCGGATCTGTGGCCGCTCCGGCACCACGCCGCCCGCGTGCTCGCCGCGCGCCCCACGCGCGTGACCCGCGGCCCCGCCCAGTCCCACTCGCTCGGCGCCGACCTCACCCCGCTCCCCATCCTGCAGCTCTGGCCGGGCGACGGCGGCCGCTTCGTCACGTTCCCGCTCGTCTTCACCGAGGACCCGGTCACGCGCAAGCGCAACCTCGGCATCTACCGCATGCACGTCCGGGGCTCGGACACGACCGGCATGCACTGGCAGATCGGGAAGGGCGGCGGGTTCCACTACCACCGCGCCGAGCGGCGCGGCGAGCCGCTCGAGGTGGCGGTGGCGGTGGGCGCCGACCCGGCCACGCTCCTCGCCGCCGTGGCGCCGCTGCCCGAGGGCATCGACGAGCTGGCGTTCGCGGGCTTCCTGCGCGGCCGTCCCACACGACTCGCCCCGGCACGCACGCTCCGCATGCGGGTGCCCGCCGACGCCGAGTTCGTGGTCGAGGGCGTGGTGCCGCCGCACGAGCGGCGCACCGAGGGCCCGTTCGGCGACCACTTCGGGCATTACTCGCACGCCGCGCCGTTCCCCGTGTTCCACGTGAAGCAGGTCACGCACCGCGCGGCCCCGCTCTTCCAGGCGAGCGTCGTGGGCAAGCCTCCCCAGGAGGACAAGTACATGGGCGAGGCCGTGCAGGACATGTTCACCGGAGTCCTCAAGCTGATCCACCCCGAGATCGCGGACCTGTGGGCCTACTTCGAAGCCGGGTTCCACAACCTGCTCGTCGTGGCGGTCGAGAACCGCTACGCGAAGGAGGGCATGAAGACCGCGCTCGGGCTCATGGGCACGGGGCAGCTCTCGCTCACGAAGACGATCGTGCTCGTGGACGCCGACGTGGACCCGCGCGACCGCCGCGCCGTGTTCGAGTCCATCGCGCGCCACTTCGACCCGGCGGAGGACCTGCTGCTCGTGCCCGGCGTGCCGCTCGACACGCTCGACTTCACGAGCGGGCGCATGAACCTGGGCAGCAAGCTCGTGCTGGACGCGCAATCGCACGCGCGAGCGGTGGGCTCGTCGGGAGGCTCGGCGACCGCCGCGCGCCCGGCGGCGGAGCCGCTCGCGGGCGTGCCGGACCCGCGCGCGTTCGAGCCGCGCGTCCGGGCGTGGCGGCTGGCCTGGGGCGGGATGCTCGTGGTGCAGGTGGCGGACGCGGGGCGCGCGGTGATCGAGTCGCTCGTCCGCCGTCCCGAGCTCGCGGACGTGAGGTTGCTCGTCGCCGTGAGCGACGACGTTCCGCTCGACGACGACGAGCTGCTGCTCTGGGGCATCTTCACGCGCTTCGACTGCGCGCGCGACCTCATCCCCGCGACCACCGAGACGCGCGGCGCGTGGACCGTGTGCCGCGGACCGCTCGGAATCGACGCGACCTGGAAGGACGGCTATCCCGCGCCGGTCGAGAACCTCCCCGAAGTCGTCGCCGGCGTGGACGCATGGTGGGGGCGTTGAACGCGAGGAGGCGGTGATGACCACGCCGGAATGCCCGCGGTGCAGGCAGCGGATGTTGCCCGGTTTCGTGGTGGACCGCGGGCACCACAGCTCGCCGTCCACGCAGGTCTGGGTCGAGGGCGAGCCGAGGAGGAGCTTCTGGAGCGGGCTCCACCTGAAGGGCCGCGCGAACCACGCGTTGCGGACGTTCCGCTGCGAGCGCTGCGGCTACCTGGAGTCGTACGCGGGGGCGGAGTGATCCGGCGGGGAGCTCGCGTCGTGCGTGACGCTCCACGTGCGGCCGGCGGCGGTCAGTGGAGCCGCAGCTCCACGCGCATCGTGCGCCCCGGCTGCGGCAGGCCGAACGCGTCGAACTGGGCCGCGTCGGTGAGGTTCTCGAACGCGGCCCGCAGCTGGAGTCCGCGGAACCAGCCGGCGCCGTCCGGGAACGCCCAGTGCCGGAACAGCTCCACGTCGAGCCGTCCGGCCGGGGCGAGCCTCGCCTCCACGTCGTTCTCCGGGTCGATCACGAACTGCTCGCCGGTGTAGCGAGCCTCCGCAGCCAGCCGCACACCGGCGCCGAGCGGCGCCTGGGCGCGCAGCCCGCCCATGACCTCGGGCATGTTCTCGGGGCGGGTCAGGCCCGCGGCGGGATCGAGCACGGCCACGTCCTGCACCACGAGGTCGCCGCCCACCTCCACCCGCGCGAGCGCCCGCGACACCAGGATCTCCGCGCCGACGCTGCGCACGCCCTCCTGGTTCACGCGCTGGAACTTCTGCCCCGGGGGCCGGACGCGCACGACGGCGTCGGCGAGTCGGTGGTGGAACCCGACCAGCTGCAGGCTCGAGCGCGGTGTGCGCGCGGTCAGGCCGGCCTCGATCGCGCGCAGGTTCTCGGGGCGCAGGGCGGGATTGGGCGCGAACGTGCCGAGCGAGCCCGAGTAGAGCTCGCGCAACGAGGGGAATCGCGCGCGACGGCTGATGCTCGCATGCACGGCGGTCGCGCTTGCGCCGAGGTGCGCGGCGAGCCCCAAGCGGCCACCCCACTGGTCGTGCGACCCGAAGGAGGGCTTGCCACCCGTGAGCGGAGTGTCCGCGCCGTCGAACGTGGCGCCCGCGCTCAGGTCGAGCGCGCGAACGAAGCCGGAGCCCGGAAGCCGCAGCGTGGACTGCGCGGCTCCGGACCAGAGCCGCTGCCGGTACGCGTTCGCGACGCCGTCCACGATCTCGTCGTGCCGGACGTCGCCGCGCGAGAACGCCAACCGGACGTCGGCCCGCTCGCCGAGCGTCTGGGACGCGACCGCGCGCAGCGTGAGGACGTCGTCGCTCCCATCCTCCTGCGAGGTGACCCCGGTGTAGGCGCGCGAGCCGTAGGCGTCGATCTCGGTGCGGCCGCGGTCGTACCCGGCGCTCAGCTGGAGGTCGGCGCGGCCGCCCCACGGCACCGCGCGCCGGCCGGTGCCGGCCGAGAACACGCCGATCCCGCGCGCGATGTGCGGATAGCGCCAGAAGCGCGCCGATGTCACGCCCAGCTGGGCGGCGACGCCGCGCTCGGCGCGCACGCCGGCGCCCAGCAGCGAGACGTACGGACCGCTGTCCGATTCCATGCGGAGCGCGAGGAAGCCGTTGGTCTCCCGGAGGTCGGTGTTGAGCCGCCTGTCGCGGTCCGTCGGCAGCGGTTCCTGGACGCCGCGCGGGAGCGCGAACCCCGGCATGTCGCGGTGCCCGACGCCGGCGCGCGCCGAGAACAACCCCCGGCCCGTCGCGTGCGGCACGTCCACCGAGGCCGCCACGCCGTAGCCGCCGAGTTCGTCCACGCCGCCGCGGACGGCGGCCGAGCGCCGGCGCCGCTCGGCGTCGGATGGGCGCGTGCTCAGCTCGACCACGCCGCCGGGCGCGTTGGGCGCCTGTGTGAGCGACGACAGGCCTCGCACGAGCGTCACCTCCTCCACGGCGAGCGCGGGCAGGACCGAGACGTCCGCGCGGCCGTCCCAGGCGAACGTGAGCGGCACGCCGTCCAGGAGCACCGCCACCTGGCGTGACTCGGATCCGCGCACGGTGACCTCGGACTCGCCGCGGGAGTTGGTGCGCAGGTAGGTGCCCGGGAGCGCGCGCAGCACCTGCTCGACGGTCGGCACCGCGCGGAGCGGGAGCGAGTCGAGCTTCGCGCGCACCGCCCCGGAGCCGCCGGGGGCGGCGATCGGCCGCGAGCCGCGCACGAGCACCTCGCCGAGCTGGACGAACGACGTGTCGGCGCGCACCGCGGGCGCCTGGGCGCGCGCGGGTCCCCCGCCGGCCAGCGCGGCGACGAGCGCGAACACGGTCCAGGGCGTGGAACGGGGCAGGTCCGACCTCCGGGTCAGCGCGCGTCGGAGCACGCGCGGGATGCCGAGGGTCACCGTATCAGAAACCCGCTGGCCGGAGCCGTCTCCGCCGACGGGCGCGCGCCCCGGCGGCACCGCCGTCCCCGCGGGATCCCGCCGCGCCGGCGGCCGGCGTCCGACCGGCGCCCGGGAGCGGGCCTCCTCGGCTACAGCCCCACGCGCTCGCCGGTGGCCGCCACGCGCATGCCTGCGCGCTCGATGCGCGATCGCTCGGGCGATCCCCGGAGCAGCGCCCGGTTCGTGTGGTTGAGGTGGATGAACCGCACGCGCGCGCGTGCGGCGGCCGGCAGCGCGGCGAAGCGGTCGAGCGTCTCGACCACGAACGGGTGCGGGATCTCGCGCATGTCGCGGCCCGGCAGCTCGGAGCCGTCGAAGAACGTGCCGTCGAGGTACGCGACGTCCGCGCCGCGGACCAGGTCCTCGACCCGTCGCTCCCAGCGCTCCCACTTGTCGATGTCGGGCAGGAACGCGACGGCGCCCCGCGCACCGGCGATGCGGAACCCCACCGTCTCCGAGAACTCGTCCCGGTGCGGCACCCGGAACGGCGTGACGCGCAGCGAGTCGCCGAGCGCGACCGCCGAATCCGCCGCGAGCGGCTCGAACGCGATGTTCCCGAGCTTCACGAGCTGGCTCCACGGGCCGTTCGCCTCGAGGAACGAGCGCAGCCGCGGCATCGCCCACACGCGCACGCCGCGCGCGCCCATGGCCTCGCGTCCCAGGTGCATGAGGCCGGTGTAATGCCCCATGTGCGCGTGTGTCAGGAACACGCCCGCGAGCGTGCAGCCCGGCGCCTCGCGGCTCATGCGCGCGAGCTGGCGTGCGAAGTCGGGCGTGGCGTCGAACAGCCACCACCGTTTCGCAGCCGGCTCCACGAGCGCGAGGCTCGAGACGTCCTCGCGCCGCCCGCTCGTGCAGCAGTGCTTGCGGCAGCCCGCCTGCGGCAGCCCGCCGTCCTGGGCGACGCCGAGGACGATCGTGTGCGGACGCGACGGCGGAGCCGCGCGCGCGGCGATCGCGGCGACCACGAGCAGCGCCAGCGCGGCCACACCGCGCGTCGCGGACCTCGGGGTCAAGCTCCCGGGTCCGCTGGCGCCGGCGCGGGCAGCGCCTCGCCCGCCGCGATCGCCGCCTGCTCCGAGGGGTAGACGTCGAAGACGAGGGAGAGCTTGGTGAGGATGAGCAGGTTGTCGATCCGCTTGTCCACGCGCGCCAGCAACACGTGCGCGCCGCGCTTCGTGAAGCGCTGGTGCGCGTCCACGAGCGCGCCGAGCCCGGGCGAGCTGACCCAGTCGATGCCGCCCAGGTCCACGACCAGGAAGCGCAGCTTCTGCTCGTTCAGCTGCTGGACGATCTCCCGGAACTCGTCGGTCTCGTTGTCGCCGACCAGCCGGCGCTCCGGGCGGACCACGGCGAAGTGATCGGACACGCGGACCGACGTGTGCTTGGGACGCTTCTTCTCCATGACGGCCTCCTCTCGCCCGGCGAGATGCTGCCCCGGGGCTGACGGCTGCGAGCGGACCCTCCCATCGCGCCTCGACGCGCCGCGATGGCGCGCACGTGCTCGGGTTGCCCGCTCCACGCAGCCGCACATCATAACGTGGGGCGACGAAGCCCGTGAGCCGGGACCTCGGCCGCCGGAACCGCGGTTGGACGCCCGCGGTGGCGATTCCCTACGCTGCTCCGCCCATGGACCCCCGCGCCGCCTTCCGCCAGCTCGCCGGCTCGCCGCGCGCGCTCATCGGCATGGTGCACGTCGGTGCGCTCCCCGGCACGCCGGCCGCGCACCACTCGGTCGAGAAGCTCGCGCAGCTGGCGGTGGCCGAGGCGCGCTCCTACCGCGACGCCGGTTTCACCGCGGTCATGGCGGAGAACATGCACGACCGCCCCTACCTGAGAAGCGGCGTCGGCCCCGAGGTCACCGCCGCCATGGCGGTGATCGCGCGCGAGATCCGCCGCGAGACGGGGCTCCCGCTCGGCGTCCAGGTGCTGGCCGGCGCCAACCGCGAGGCGCTCGCCGTGGCGCACGCCTGCGGGGCGGAGTTCGTGAGGGTCGAGGGCTTCGTGTTCGCGCACGTGGCCGACGAGGGCGTGATCCAGGCGAGCGCCGGGGAGCTGCTGCGCTTCCGGCGCTCGATCGGGGCCGAGCGCGTGCGCGTGTTCGCCGACATCAAGAAGAAGCACGCCTCGCACGCGCTCACCGCCGACGTGAGCCTGGCCGGCACCGCGCGCGCGGCCGAGTTCTTCCTGGCCGACGGCGTGGTGGTGACGGGTGGCGCCACCGGCGAGCCCGCCTCTCCCGCGGACCTGAAGGAGGCGAGCGCCGCGGTGCGCCTCCCGGTCCTCGTGGGCTCGGGCCTCACACCCGCGAACCTCGCCGACTACGCCGCCGCGGACGGCTTCATCGTCGGCTCCTCACTCAAGCGGGGCGGCTCGTGGGCGGAGCCGCTCGACGCCGACGCGGTCCGCGCCATGCGCGCCGCGTTCGCGGCGCTGCCCGTGCCCGTCGCATGACCCGCCCGCGCGGGCCGGATGCCCCGGGCCTCGTGCTGCTCGGGAACCTGCTCGTGGACGACGTCGTGCTGGATGACGGCCGCACGCGCATGGCGGTGCCGGGCGGCGCGATCCTCTACGCGTCGCTCGCCGCCCGGCTGTGGGGCACGAGCGTCGGCTGCGTGAGCCTGCGCGGCGACGACTACCCGCCCGACGCGCTCGGGGCGCTCGCCGGACGCGGCGTGCGGCTGGAGGGCGTGCACCCGCTCCCGGGCCGGGGGGTGCGCACATGGCTCCTCTACGAGGACGGCGTCCGCCGCGTGCTCCACCGGCTGGGGCGACCCTCGCACGAGGCGGTCTCGCCCGAGCCCGCGCACGTGCCCGAGGCGTGGCGGCGGGCGCGGGCGTTCCACCTGGCGCCCATGCCGCTCGCCACCCAGCGCGCGCTGGTCGAGGCGATCCGCGACTGGGAGTCGCCGGGTGCACCGGCGTTCGTGTCGCTCGACCCGCACGTGCCCGTCACGCCGCAGGGGCTCGACGCCTGGCGCGAGGTGCTGTGGCGGGTGGACGCGTTCTTCCCGAGCGACGACGAGGTGCGCTGGCCCGCGGGGCATGGCGAGGCGGAGGCGGCGCTCGAGTCGCTCGCGGTCGGGAGCCTGCGGCACGTCGCGTGGAAGCGCGGCGCGGCGGGCGGGCGGCTCTACGACGCGGCCGAGCGCCGCTGGCGCTCGTGGCAGGCGAGCGGAGCGACCTCCGAGCCCGCGCGCGACCCGACCGGGGCGGGCGACGCGTTCGCCGCCGGCTTCGTGACCGCGCTGCTCGAGGGGACCGAGGTGGAGGCCGCGCTCGAACGCGCCACCGCCACGGCGGCGCTCGCGGTCCGGTCGTGGGGCGCGGAGGGATTGCTCGCGGCCGCGCACGGCGCGGACACCGCGGCATTACGGGTGCGACCGCGGCCCGGAGCGGAGACCACCGCGGGCGTCATGAAGCGGAAGCGGCAATGACGGCCGGTCGCCTTCGCCTCTCACCCGCCGTGGCCGCGGCGCTCTCGGCGCGGCGCGCGGTCGTGGCGCTCGAGACCACGGTCGTCACGCACGGGCTCCCGAGCCCCGAGGGCGTGCGCGTGGCGCTGGAGATGGAGGCGCGCGTCACCGCGGCGGGTGCGACGCCCGCGAGCGTCGGGCTGCTGGAGGGCGACGTGCGCGTGGGCCTCGCCGCGGCCGAGCTGGAACGGCTCGCCGCCACGCCGGGAACGGTCAAGGTGAACCTCGGCAACCTCGCCGCGACGCTCGCGGCCGGTGTCGCCGGCTCCACGACCGTCGCCGCGACCATGCTGGTCGCCGCGCGAGCGGGGATCGGCGTGTTCGCGACCGGCGGGATCGGCGGCGTGCACCGCGACGCGCCGGAGACGGACGACGTGAGCGCCGACCTCACCGCGCTCGCCCGGTTCCCCGTGGCCGTGGTGTGCTCGGGCGCCAAGGCCATCCTCGACCTGCCGCGCACGCGCGAGCGCCTGGAGACGCTCGGCGTGCCGGTGCTCGGCTGGCGCTGCGACGGATTCCCGGCGTTCTGGCGGCGTGAGAGCGGCCTCGCCGTGGACCGGCGCTTCGACGACCTGGCACGGCTCGCCGAGGCGATCCGCGTGCACCACGAGCTCGGCACCGGCACGGGCGTGATCGTGGCGAACCCGGTCCCGGGGGCGGACGAGCTGGACGGCGCTGCCTACGAGCGGGCGCTCGGCTCGGCGCTCGAGGCGGCGGCCGGCCGGGGCGTGCGCGGCCGCGACGTGACGCCGTTCCTTCTGGAGCAGATGTCGCGCGCCACCGGCGGGGCGGCCATGCGCGCCAATCTGGCCCTGCTCCGCGACAACGCCACGCTGGCGGGGGCGCTCGCCGTGGAGATGGCCCGGGCCTGAGGCCGGCCCCGCGAGCGCGGCGCCGGCTCGACGAGCGCGGTCCGTCCCGAGGAATCCCGCGCCCGTACCCGCCCGGTGGATTCGGGTCGGGAATCGGGCCAGTTTCTCCGGTCGGGCAGGCAACCCGCGAGCGCGCCGGCCCGTAGAGCGGTCATCGCAGGCGTCGCGCCCGGCGGCACCGGGCCCCGCGCCTGTCGGGCGCCGGCCGTGACCCGGCGCGAGTCCTGGCACCGGCCGATCGCCCGTCGGCTGTCCCCGGAGCCCCCCATGCGTAACCTCCTCCGCACGCTGATGTGCTGCGCGATCGCCGTCCCGGCGCTCGCCCAGGCACCGCCACCGGCCACGCCGGCTGCCGAGCCGCATCCGCCGGTGCGCGCGGTGCGCACCGAACGGCCCATCAGCGTGGACGGCGTCCTCAACGAGGACATCTGGAAGCACGACCAGGCCATCACCTCGTTCACGCAGCGCGACCCCGACCAGGGCCTGCCGCCGCGCCAGCGCACGGAGGTCCGCGTCGCCTACGACGAGGACGCGATCTACGTCGGTGCCCGGCTCCACGACACCGCGCCCGATTCGGTGGTCGCGCGGCTCGCCCGGCGCGACAACGACCCGGGCTCGGACCACTTCACGGTGATGTTCGACCCCTACCGCGACAAGCGCACCGGCTACTTCTTCATGGTCTCCGCCGCGGGCGTTCTCGTGGACGGCGTGATGATGAACGACGGCTGGGACGACTGGTCGTGGGACGGCGTGTGGATGGCGCGCGCGCAGCGGGACGCGGAGGGCTGGAGCTGCGAGATGCGCATCCCGTTCTCGCAGATGCGCTTCAACGCGGGCGACCAGATGGTGTGGGGCGTCAACTTCCAGCGCTCGATCAGCCGCTACAGCGAGCTGGACGCGCTCGTCTACACGCCGCGCGGGCAGTCGGGCTACGTGTCGAGGTTCCCGGAGCTGCAGGGGCTCGCGGGGCTCAAGCCCGGCCAGCACGTCGAGGTCACGCCCTACGTGACCAACAAGACCGAACACCTGCGCTTCGACGGCGGCAGCCTGTCCATGTACGACGCGGACGACCCGTTCCACGGGGACTGGAAGGCGAAGCCCGCGGGCGGCGCCGACCTGCGCATGAGCCTCGGCTCCCAGCTCACCCTCAACGCCACGGTGAACCCGGACTTCGGCCAGGTCGAGATCGACCCGGCGGTCGTGAACCTGTCCGACGTGGAGAGCTTCTTCGACGAGAAGCGGCCGTTCTTCACCGAAGGCACGAGCGTGTTCCGCTGCGGCAACAACGGCGCGAACGACTACTGGGGCTTCAACTGGCCCGAGCCGGTGTTCTTCTACTCGCGCCGCATCGGCCGCGCGCCGCAGGGCGGCACGCCATCGGCCGAGTACACCGACCGGCCGGTCGCCACGCACATCCTCGGCGCCGCCAAGATCACCGGGCAGCTCGCGCCGGGCTGGAACGTGGGCACGGTGCAGGCGCTCACGAACCGCGAGGAGGCCACGCTCCGCACCGGGCCGAACGAGACGCGCCACGGCGTCGAGCCGATGAGCTACTACGGCGTCTACCGCTTCATGCACGAGATGAACGACCGCCGCCAGGGGCTCGGCGTGATGACCATGACCACCGCGAGGTTCTTCGACGGCGCCGCCGATCCGCTGCGCGACGAGGTCAACGACCGCTCGGTGGTGGCCGCGGTGGACGGCTGGACGTTCCTGGACAAGAACCGCACCTGGGTCGTGTCCGGCTACGCGACCGGCTCGCACGTGCACGGCAGCACGGCGCGGATGGCCTCGCTGCAGACCGGGTTCCCGCACTACTACCAGCGGCCGGACCGGCCCGGTCTGGGCTTCGATCCGGACCGCACCTCGCTGACCGGCTGGGGCACGCGCTGGTGGCTCAACAAGCAGCAGGGCCGGCTGCTGCTCAACACCGCCGTCGGCGCGCTGTCGCCGGGCTTCAGCAACAACGACCTCGGCTTCCAGTTCGGCGGCGACGTCGTCAACACGCACTTCGGCATCGGCTGGCAGTGGGAGAAGCCCAGCCGCTGGCGGCAGTACGCCAACGTGCTCACCGCGCTCGCGAACACGTGGGACTTCGGCGGCAACAGCACCTTGAAGGGCCTCTACGTGGGTGGCCGGATCGAGGGGCGGAACCGCTACAGCTACGAGGCGAACACGTTCCTGTTCGGGCCGGCCTTCAGCCCGCGGAAGACGCGCGGCGGCCCGTTGATGACCTCCAAGCCGGGCGGCAACCTGAACCTCTACTTCGACACGAACGGGCGGAAGCCGTGGTTCTGGTGGGCGAGCTACAACCCCAGCTGGAACGAGGACGGATCCTGGACGCACTCGGTGAGGAACGGCGTGACGTGGCGGCCGATGCCCAACCTGAGCCTGAGCGGCGGGCCCGAGTACTTCCGCAACCACACCGACTCCCAGTTCTGGGACAATGCCGGGACGCTCGCCACCGGCTCGCGCTTCACCGAGCTGGAGCAGACGCAGCTGTCCATGAACATGCGCGCGGACTACGCCGTGACTCCGAACGTGAGCGTGCAGTTGTACCTGCAGCCGCTCGTCTCGACGCTCCGCTTCCACGAGCTCAAGGAGCTGGCGCGCTCCCGCAGCTACGAGTTCGTGCCGGTGGCCTCGGGCACCCAGTCCGGCGGCACGTTCGGTTCGATGCGCGGCAACGCGGTCGTGCGCTGGGAATACGCGCCCGGCTCGAGCGCGTACTTCGTGTGGACGCAGGAGCGCGCGGACGAGGACGGCCGGGACACGTTCGACTTCGACCAGTCGTTCCGCGTCCTCTCGAGCGCGCCGGCCAACAACGTGTTCCTGGTGAAGGTGGCGCACCACTTCCACCTGTAGGAAAGGCCCGTTTCACGGGCCCGGGCCGCGCCACGCGCCGCCCGGGCCCGTCCGCTTCCGGTCAGCGGCCCCCGCCCTGCATCACGTCGAGCATGCCGGGCTCGGCGCCGCCGCGCGCTCCGGCCGGGGCCTCCGGCTCGGGCACCGCGTCGCCCTCGCCGGGAGCGAGGAACAGGTTCTGCTCGAGCCCGTGTTGGCGGTCGTAGAGCTCCCGGTACCGGCCGCCGAGCGCGTGCAGCGTGGCGTGGTCGCCGCGCTCGACGATGCGCCCGTCCTCCACCACCAGGATCTGGTCGGCGCGCCGGATGGTCGAGAGCCGGTGGGCGATGACGAACGTGGTGCGCCCCTGCATGAGGTGCTGGAGCCCGGCCTGGATCAGTGCCTCGCTCTCGGAGTCCAGGCTCGACGTGGCCTCGTCGAGGATCAGGAGGCGCGGGTCCGCGAGGATGGCGCGCGCGATGCTCACGCGCTGGCGCTGGCCGCCCGAGAGCTTCACGCCGCGCTCGCCCACGACGGTGTCGAGCCCGTCGGGGAAGCGGTCGGCGAACTCGTCCACACGCGCGATGGTGCAGGCGGCGCGGATCTCCGCCTCGGTCGCCCGCGGGCGCGAGAACGCGACGTTCTCGCGGATCGTGCCGGCGAACAGGAACGTGTCCTGCAGCACGACACCGAGCTGGGTGCGATAGGCGTCCAGCCGGACCGTCGCGAGATCCACGCCGTCCACGGTGACACGGCCCGCGCCCGGGGTGTGGAACGCGGCGATGAGCCCGATGATCGTGCTCTTGCCCGAGCCGGACGAGCCCACGAGCGCGGTCACCGTCCCCGCCGGGGACACGAACGAGACGTCGCGCAGCACCGGCTTGTCGGCCTCGTAGGCGAAGTCCACGTGCTCGAACGCCACGTCTCCGCGGACCGTGCCGAGCGGGACCGTGCGTCGCGGGTCGGCGTCCTCCGGCTTCTCGGCGAGCACCTCGCGAGTGCGCTCGAGCCCGGCGAGCGACTCGGTGAGCTGGGTGCCGATGGACACGATCTGGAAGATCGGCGCGATCAGGAAGCCGAGGAACATGGTGTAGGTGAAGTAGCCGCCCAGCGTGAGCCCGCCGTCCAGGATGTGGCGCGTGCCCACGAACATGATGATCGCGCCCACGAGGCCCAGCAGCAGCGAGCTCGACAACTGCATCACGCTCTGTGCCGTGAGCGTGGCGAGCACGTTGTCGAGCAGGCGCCTGACGCCCGCCCCGAACACCGCCTGCTCGCGCTCCTCGGCGTGGTAGCCCTTCACCGTGCGCACCGCTCCCAGCGACTCCGTGAGCCGGCCGGAGACCTCGGCGTTGATCTTGCCGCGCTCGCGGAAGATCGGGCGCATGGTGGTGAACGCGCGGTTGAGGATGAACGTGAACCCGAGCAGCACCGCGGCGGTGATGAGCGTCATCGTTGCGTTGATGCTGAGCAGCACCCCGAGCGCGAGCACCGCGGTCAGGAGTCCGCCCGCGAACTCCACGAGCCCGGTGCCGATCAGGTTCCGCACGCCCTCGACGTCGCTCATGATCCGCGACACGAGCGAGCCGGTCTTGTTGGAGTCGTAGTACGAGACCGGCAGGCGCGAGATGTGCGCCTGGACCTTGACGCGCATCTCGGCGATCAGGCGCTGCGCCTCCTTGGACAGGAGCTGGGTCAGCGTGAACGAGGTGGCGCCCTGGACCACGGTGGCCGCGAGCACGCCGCCCACGAGCGGCAGGAGCAGCTCGGCCTGACGCTTCCCGATCACGTCGTCGATCAGCGACTTGGTGGACCACGGCAGCACCAGGCCGCTCACGCGGTTGACGGCCATGAGCACGAGCCCCAGCCCGAGCATGGCGCGGCGCGGGCGCACGAGCGCCCACACCTCCGGCCACACGGCGCGCAGATTCACGGGCGGTTTCGCGTGGCGCGACGAGCCCGGCGGGCCCGGCACGGGGACGGGCGCGGGCCGTGCGGCGGCCGGCGTGGAGGGTGTCGCGGTCGACATGGCGTGCTCCCGTCGAGGTCGGGCCGGTCACCTTATCACGGGTGTCGCGCGGGCGTGGCTCGCTCGCGCGCGGCGAGCCTCCGCGCTCGTGACGCTCGGCGCACTCGCCGCTATACTGCGCCCCGCCCGCATGCCCGGTTCCATCCTCGCGGATGGACGCCGCGCCCGCCGACCGAGGACCGCTTGAGCCACGTCTCCGAACTCCGCCTCCGCGACGCCGTGGTCGAGGCCGCGCGCCGGAAGCTCCTGGACGCCGAGCCGCTCACGCAGGAGGACGGCCTCCGGCTGTTCGACGCCCCGGTCATGGAGCTCGGCCGCCTCGCGCACGCGTTCGCGCGCGACCGGCACGGCGACCGCGTCTACTTCACGGTCAACCGCCAGCTGAACCCCACGAACGTATGCGTGCTCGCGTGCCGGTTCTGCGACTACGCGAAGAAGCCCGGCGCGCCGGGCGCCTACACGATGACGCGCGAGGAGATCCTCGCGCACGTGGACCCGGACATCACCGAGATCCACATCGTGGGCGGGCTGCACGACAAGTGGCGCTTCGACGACTACCTCCAGGTGATCCGCTGGGTGAAGGAGAAGAAGCCGACGCTGTCGGTGAAGGCCTACACCGCGGTCGAGATCGATTTCTTCTGCCGGCTCACGAAGAAGCCCGCGGACTGGGTGCTGGGCGAGCTGAGGGCAGCCGGGCTCGACGCCCTCCCGGGCGGCGGCGCCGAGGTGTTCAGCGAGCGCGTGAGGCGCGAGCTGTTCCACCAGAAGATCGGCGCGAAGCGCTGGCTCGAGATCCACGAGGTCGCGCACGGGCTCGGGATCCCGAGCAATTGCACGCTCCTCTACGGCCACATCGAGACGCGCGCGGAGCGCGTGCAGCACCTGATCGAGCTCCGCGAGCTCGAGCGCCGCGCGCCCGGGTTCTTCGCCTTCATCCCGCTCGCGTTCCAGCCCGGCGTCACCGGGCTCGTGCGCCGGCAGGCCTCGGCGATCGACGACCTGAAGACCCTCGCCGTCTCACGGATCGTGTTCGACAACGTCCCGCACGTCAAGAGCTACTGGATCATGCTCGGCCAGGACACCGCCGCGGCGGGGCTCCACTTCGGCGCCAGCGACCTGGACGGCACCATCGGGCAGGAGAAGATCGCGCACGCGGCGCTGGCCCGGAGCCCGGTCGGCATGGCCGAGGCGGGGATGGTGCAGACGATCCGCGAGGCCGGGAAGGTGCCGGTGCAGCGCGACGCGCTCTACCGGGTGGTTCGCGAGTACCCGCGCCGCGAGCCCGCGGCGGCCGGCTCGCGCAAGCACTCCGCGCCCGGCGGGACCGCGTTCCCGGCCGCCACGCCGGCGTGACCACGACCATGGCGCACGCGCACTCGCCCGGGTTCCTCCGGCTCGTGGACGACGCCAGGCGTCGGATCCGGCAGTTCGGGATCGACGAGTTCCTCGCCCGCCTCCAGGCGGGCGAGCGCTTCATCCTCATCGACGTGCGCGAGGATTCCGAGTGGGCGCGCGGTCACCTGCCCGGCGCGCACCACGTCGGCCGCGGGGTCCTCGAGCGCGACATCGAGAAGTCCATCCCCGAGAAGGACGCTCCCATCGTGCTCTACTGCGGCGGCGGCTTCCGCAGCGCGCTCTCGGCCGACAACCTGCAGAAGATGGGCTACACGAACGTCGCCTCGCTCGACGGCGGCTGGCGCGGCTGGATCGAGCGCGGGCTGCCGGTGGTGAAGCCGGGAGGCTGACACCCGCACCGCCGCCGGCGGCCGGGCCCCGCCGCCCGCACCCGCCCGCGACCAAGGCACCGCACCCCGCCACGGAAGACGACATGCCCGACTCCACCGCCCCGCTGTTCCACGCCGTCCGCTACGCCGACCCGCAGCACGTGCTCGAGGCCATCTTCGGCTACCGCGAATTCCGCCCGGGCCAGCGGCGGATCATCGACGCGGTGCTCGCGGGTCGCGACTGCATCGGCGTCATGCCCACCGGCGCCGGCAAGTCGCTCACGTTCCAGGTGCCCGCGAAGCTCCTGAGGGGCGCGGTGCTGGTGATCTCGCCGCTCATCTCGCTCATGAAGGACCAGGTGGACGCGCTGGTGCGGCTCGGCTTCCGCGCCGCGATGGTGAACTCGACGCTCGCGTTCGAGGAGCGGCGCGAGCGCCTGGCCGCGTTCCGGCGCGGCGAGCTGGAGCTCCTGTACCTGGCGCCCGAGGCGCTCGAGGGCTCGTTGCGCGGGTTCGTGGCCGGCTGCCGCGTGAGCCTGGTGGTGGTGGACGAGGCGCACTGCATCAGCCACTGGGGGCACGACTTCCGGCCCGCGTACCGGAAGCTTCGCGGGCTCAAGCAGGAGCTGGGCGAGATCCCGGTGCTGGCGCTCACCGCCACCGCCACGCGCCGGGTGGCGGGCGACATCATCCGCCAGCTCGGGATGGTCCGGCCGGACGGGTACAAGGGCTCGTTCTTCCGGCCGAACCTGCGCATCACCGCGGTGCGGAAGGGCGCCGGCCGCGAGGGCGAGGGCCGCGCGGCGGGCCCGGCGCGCAACGTCCGCCGCGACCTGCTCGCCCTGCTGCGCGCGCGGCGCGGCCAGAGCGCGATCGTCTACTGCATGAGCCGGCGGTCGGTCGAGTCCACCGCGGACTACCTCGCCGGGCACGGCCTGCGCGCGGCGCCCTACCACGCCGGCATGCCCGACGACCTGCGCGCCCGGCACCAGGACGCCTTCGCGCGCGACGACGTGGACGTGATCGTGGCCACGGTCGCGTTCGGCATGGGCATCGACAAGAGCAACGTGCGGCTGGTCGTGCACCGCGACATGCCGAAGAGCATGGAGGCCTGGGTGCAGGAGATCGGGCGCGCGGGCCGCGACGGGCTGCCGAGCGACTGCATCGTCTACTACTCGTGGGCCGACGTGATCGGCTACGACTCGTTCCTCGACGGGATCGAGGACCCCGAGCTTCGCGCCGACACGCGGCGGAAGACGGTCGAGCTGTTCCGCACGCTGGACGGCGGCCGCTGCCGGCACCAGGCTGCGTGCGCCTGGTTCGACGAGACGCTCGAGCCCTGCGGCGGCGCCTGCGACGTGTGCACGGGCGAGGGGATCGAGGCGCTCGTGGGCGCCGCAGGCGGGCATGCCGCCGGCCGCGCGCCGGGCGCGGGCCGCGGTGCGGGCGGTGTCCGCGGCGGCGAAGGGGCGGCGCCCGGGACCGGCCCCGCGGACGAGGCGCTGTTCGAAAGGCTGCGCGCGGTCCGCAAACGGCTCGCCGACGCCGAGGGCGTGCCCGCCTACATCGTCTTCAGCGACGCGGCGCTCCGCGGCATGGCGGCGCGGAAGCCCCGCTCCGCGGGCGAGCTGCTGGAGGTCGCCGGAGTCGGGCCGGTGAAGCTCGATCGCTACGGCGCGGCGTTCCTCGAGGCGCTCCGCGACGGGTGAGCCCGCGGGCGGACCGGCCGCGCGGCCGCCGCCGGAGCGGCCGCGCACGCTCGACGCTCGCACACGCGCACGGTATCCTCCCTCGCCCATGAACCCTTCGCGCCTCTCCACCTCCACCGTCGCCGCGCGCATCCCGTACGCGAACGCCGCGCCGTTCTACGCGCTGTGGGGGGACGCGCCGTTCGCGGTGCGGAACCTGGCGCCGCGCGACCTCGGCCGCGAGGCCGAGGTCGGGGGCGTGGACCTGGGCCTCATGGCCACGGGCGACTACCTGCGCCTCGGCGACCGCTTCGAGATGCTCGCGCCGCTCGGCGTGGCCGCGCGCGGCGCCGTCCAGAGCGTGCTCCTGTTCTCGCGCCGGCCGGCCGGCGCGCTCGCCGGCGGGCTCGTCTCGGTGACTCCCGAGACGTCCACGAGCATCCGGCTCCTCCGGCTGCTGCTGGGCGCCCGGCGCGGGCTGGAGGGCGTGCGCTACATGCGCGGGCTGGAGCCCGCGCAGGCCGACGCGCTGCTCCTCATCGGCGACCGGGCGATGGCCACGCGCACCCGGCCGCCGGAGGGGTTCACGCACACGCTCGACCTGGGCGCAGACTGGCTGGAGTGGACCGGTCTGCCGTTCGTCTACGCGGTGTGGGCGGTGCGGTCCTCGCTCGAGGCCCCGCTCCGGGCCGAGCTGCGCGCGTTCCTCGAGGCCTCGCTCGCCGCCGGGCTCGGCTCCCTCCCCGAGATCGCGCGCCGCGAGTCCATCCCCGGCTGGGGCGCGCCGGAGCTGGAGGGCTACCTCCGCCGCTTCCACTACCGCCTGGGCCCCGAGGACCTGGAGGGCCTGGAACGCTTCGCGGTCCTGCTCGCCGAGCACGGGCTGCTCGTAACCGACTGACCCCCGGGCGCGTATCCTCCACGGTACGCACGGGCTTCGAATCACGGGAAAGGAGCGCCCCGCCATGGCGACCATGCACGAGATCGACTACCAGATCCTGGGCGACGACATGCAGTTCGTGAAGATCGAGCTGGACCCCGGCGAGGCGGTGATCGGCGAGGCCGGCGCGATGATGTACATCGAGGAGGGCATCCAGCTCCAGACCATCTTCGGCGACGGCTCCCAGCAGCAGGGCGGGTTCATGGGCGCGCTGCTCGGGGCCGGCAAGCGGCTGCTCACCGGCGAGTCGCTGTTCATGACCGTGTTCCAGAACCAGGGGCAGGGCAAGCGCCGGGCCGCGTTCGCGGCGCCCTACCCGGGCAAGATCGTGGCGCTGCACCTGAAGGAGCTGGGCGGCGAGCTCGTGGCGCAGAAGGACTCGTTCCTGTGCGCCGCGAAGGGCGTGGCGCTCGGCATCGCGTTCACGCGGCGCTTCGGCGCCGGCCTGTTCGGCGGGGAAGGCTTCATCCTGCAGAAGCTCACCGGCGACGGCTGGGCGTTCGTGCACGCCGGGGGCACGCTCGAGGAGCGCCTGCTCGCGCCCGGCGAGACGCTGCGCGTGGACACGGGCTGCATCGTGGCGATGCAGCCGAGCGTGGACTACGACATCCAGCTCGCCGGCGGCGTGAAGACCGTGCTGTTCGGCGGCGAGGGCCTGTTCCTCGCCACGCTGCGCGGGCCCGGGAAGGTTTGGCTCCAGTCGCTGCCGTTCTCGCGGCTGGCGAGCCGCATCTTCGCGGCGGCGCCGCAGACCGGCGGCGGCGGCCGAGAGCAGGGCTCGATCCTCGGCGGTCTCGGCAACCTGCTGGACGGCGACGGCCGCTGAGCACCGGGGGGTCCGGCCCGGACCCCGGGGGAGCGGACCCCGAGCCGCCGCTGGACGTGGTCCGTCCGGCGGCGGCTCTCGCGTGCAGCGCGCACGACGGGCCCTCTCAAGTTTCAAGTCCCGTCAGGAGCGCCCTGGGCGAGATGCCCCGAAGCCTGCCGTGTTGCACGCGAGAACGGCGTTTCGGAGCCGGTTCCGCGCTCCCAACTGCTTGGCAGGATTCATGCAGTTGCCCGATGGGGCGCCCGGCGGTCACGAGGCCGCACGGGGCCCGCGCGCACCCCTTCGGGCGACTCGGAGGTTCAGCCGGACGGCTGGGCGGCCGATAGCCGGAGGGTGGCTCGTTCACCCGGCATGGCACCACTCCGTCTTCACGAGGTCCCCGGCATGGCATCCGGTCCCCACTCCACGCGCGGCTTCTCGCTGATGGAGCTCATGATCGTCCTGGTCGTGTTCGGGATGGTCCTGGGGTTCGGCGTGCCCTCCTACCGGCGGTACTCGCAGACGCAGGCCCTGCGGGGCACGGCGCAGAACCTCGTGAACACGATCCAGCTCCAGCGCGCGCGCGCGATGGCCGAGGGCCAGAGCGTGCGCATCGACTTCGACACGGCGAGCCCCGCCGGCTGGACCTGCCTGAGCGCGGGCCGTCAGAGCGTCAGCCGCCTCCCGCGCGGCGTGCGCTACCTGTCCGCCAGTCCCGCGACGATCACGATCACCCGCGACGGCCGCCTGAACAGCTCGGGCACCGTCGTGTTCGCCAACGACGCCAACGTCAGCGACACCGTGAGCATCCAGCTCACCGGTTTCGCGATGGTCCGCTAGGAGCTCCCGGTGCGAGCGAGCGCCCACCCGCCTGCCGCCGAGCGCGGCATGTCGCTCATCGAGCTCATGATCTCGCTGATCGTGCTCGCGGTCGGCATCCTGGCCGTGGGCCGCATGTTCCCGACCGGTGCGCGCGCCACGGCACAGGACCGGCTGCTCATCGGCGCCAACTACTACGCCCAGGAGCGGCTCGAATCACTCACCGGACGGAACTGGTCGGACCCCATGCTCACGGACGGCCGTCACCCGGCAGGCACGGCCATGGACACGCTCGAGAGCGGGCGCTGGCTGCGGTTCTACCAGGTGACCACGATGGCAGGAAAGCTCGACAACCTGAAGAAGGTGGACGTGACGGTCTCGTACCAGGGAGCCAACTCGGGCCCCCGGTCGGTGACGGCGACCACCTACGTGAGGCGGTGATCCCGATGCGTGTCTCTCTTCGCAGCACCCGTTCCGATCGGTCGTCGAGCGCGGGCTTCACGCTCGTCGAGCTCATGATCACGCTGGTCATCTTCGCCGTGGTCGCGGTGACGGTGACGCTCGTGCTGCAGAACTCCGCGGGCAGCAAGCAGCGGACGACCATGCGCATCGAGAGCGAGCAGCTGGCACGCGCCGCGCTCGACCTGATGGCGCGCGACATCCGCACGGCGGGTTACGGCGCGGACCTGGACTACTCGCCGCCGCAGCCGGCGATCGCCTACGTGGACTCGCAGGAGATCATCCTGGCGCAGAACCAGTCGCCCTATCCGGAGAACCCGACCGGGCCGCTGGCCCCGCTCGCCTACGACCCGGCGAACAGCCCGAGGCCGTTCCCGCTGGACGGGACCGCATACGCTCCGCCGATCCGCTACCGCACCGGCGCCGAGCTGATCCGCTACACGCTGGACGTGAACAACGACGGTTTGGTGGACGCCAGCGACGTGTCCGCGCCCCAGGGCGCCGACGCCGCCGCCACGCCGAACCCGACCGACTTCGTGCTCGTTCGGCAGGTGTACGGCGACTCGACGAACAACGTGGCCGACGACAACGGCGGCACGGCCGAGCGCGTGGCGCTCGTGCGGCGGCCGGGTGATGCCGGCGTGCCGCCGCTGTTCAAGGTCTGGATGCGCGGCTCCTCGACCCCATGGGACTGGAGCTCGGGCCCGGTGCCGCAGAACCGGCTCCAGGACATCCAGCGCGTGGAGCTGAACGTGACCGCCACGGCGTCGCGCCCCGACGCCAAGGGCCAGTTCCCGCAGACCACCATCAAGTCGGAGGTCAACGCGGCGCGCAGCGTCCCGGACTTCGGTGCCCCGACGTACGTCGTGTCCGGCCACGTGTACAACGACCTGGACGGGGACGCGTCCCACGACAGCGGCGAGCCCGGCGTGATGAACGCCACGGTGCGCATGGGCAGCCTGGTCGCGTTCACGAACGCGAGCGGCTACTACCAGCTCCGCGCCCCCGCGGGGAGCTACACCCTCAAGCACGTCCCACCGATGGGCTACGGCTCGGCCCAGTGGCCGGACACGTTCAACGTCGTCATCTCGGACGCCGGCCTCACGCAGTCGTTCGCGGACACCGCGCGCGCCGGCGGCAACGTCACGGCGCGGGCGTGGCTGGACGAGGACTCCGACGGCGTGCGGGACGCCGGCGAGCCGGCGCTCCAGGGCATCCGCATGGCCGTCTCGCCCGGCTCGCCCGAGGGCACGACCGGCGTCACGGACGCCGCGGGCAGCACCACGATCTTCACCGCGGTCGGCGGGTTCGAGGTCACGTGCAGCCCTCCGGACTCGATGGTGGTCACGACCGGGAACCCGCGGACGGGGACCATGGCGAACGGCGGCAGCGAGGCGATCGAATTCGGCCTGTCCCGCTCCAACACCGGCAACATCACCGGCAGGGTGTTCGTGGATGCGAACCGCAACGGCGCGCTGGACGGCGCCGAGGTGGGGCTGGCGGACGTGTGGGTCGGCGTCACCAAGGACGCCGGGACCACCGTGGCCGGTTACGGCTACACGAGCAGCTCGGGCGACTACGACATCCGGGTGCCGGTGAACGATCCGCCGCACACCGAGCCGTACTCCGTGTACGTGGTCCCGCCGCCGGGCTACTTCCCCACCGCCAGCACGTCGCAGGGCCCGATCTGGGTCCAGAACGCGGTCGTGATCACCAACAAGAACTTCGGAATGGCGAACTTCCAGATCATCACGCTCACCGCGAACCGCGTGCTGTCGCTGGCCGCGGCCGACGTGATCGAGGCCGACTGGACGGGCAAGAAGACCAACGAGGCGCGGGCCGACCAGGACCTGCTCCTGGGCGCCGACGCCGGCGCGACGGACAACGTCTCCGTGTGGTTCAACCGCTACGCCAGCTCGCCGCTGTTCAACAGCACGCCGAGCTACACCCGCCTGGCGCCGAACTCGGTGCTGTCCATGGCCGTGGACACGCTCGACAAGCTCGACAACCCGCGCCGCCCGGACATGGTGTCCGGCACCAAGTACTCGCCGTCCGGCAACCTGTTCGTGTGGTTCACGCAGGGGTCCAGCAACAACGAGGGCTACCTGCCGACCACCTACAGCACCGGCCGGAACTACACGACCAGCGACGCGGGCGACGTGCAGGCCGTGGTCACGATGGACGTGGGCGGCGGCGCGATGCCCGACCTCATCGTGGGCACCAAGTCGCCGGTCGCCGGCCAGGGCTCGATCGAGGTCTGGCTGAACAACGACGCCGCCACGCCCTCGTTCTCGCGTGACGAGCGCATCACCATCGTCTACTCGTCCCAGATGGGCGAGGTCACGGGCCTCCACCTGTCCGACATGGACAACGATGGCGACAGGGACCTCATCATGTCGGCTCGCACGAGCGACTACAACGGCCATGTCGTGGTGTTCGAGAACACCGGACGGACGGCGGGCGCCCGCTTCCGGGAGCGCTACGGCGTGTGGTTCGGCGGGCACATGCCCACCGCGATCACCTGCCTGGACGCGGATGGCGACGGCTGGAATGACATGTTCGTCGGCACGCAGCGCAGCACGTCGCAGGGCAGCGTGTTCCAGTTCCGCAACCTCGGGCTCACGACGCCCTGGTCGTACAGCATCGTGCGCAACGTCAGCGTACCCGGATTCGTGATGTGCATGAACACCGCGGACTTGGGCGGAAGCCCCGGCCGCAAGGACCTGGCGGTCGGCTACCGCACGTCCACCACCGGCTACGGCGGAGGCGTGGTGATCTACTTCATGGACCTCGGGCTGCTCCCGGCCACGGGCGTGGACCCGTCGCAGGCGTCCGTCGTGAACATGGTGCCGGCGCTCGCGTCCGCGAACTTCAACTTCGGGCTGAACACGTCCGCACCGCCGACGCCCTACCTCACCGACCTCGCGGCCGGTGTCAAGGCCAGCGCGACGACCGGCGCGCTCGTGGTCTTCGTCCGCTGATCGGACCGAACCCATGAACCGACTCCTCGTGCACAGGGACGAGCGCGGCGTCGCGCTGGTCATCGCGATGCTCATCCTGCTGGTCATGACCCTGCTCGGGCTGGTGCTGATGGCGGGGGCGAGCCTCAACCGCTCGCTCGCGGGCAACGACCAGCGGATGCGGGAGACGCTGAACCTGGCGGAGGCGGGGGTGGGCGAGGCCCTCTCCCGCATCCGCAGCCAGGAGGCGGGCATGCTCGCCTCCGACCCGGACGACGTCTGCCAGGTTTTCAACACCGTGGCGGGCAGCGTGCCGGTGGTGGGCGCGGACACGGTCGCGCTCGCCACCGCGCAGCCTGCGGGGCAGTTCCTGGACTACTCCACGCCCGGCCGCGGTCCGGACGTGCTGACCATCTCGTGGAAGAAGGACCCCACCGGGACGATGGTCATGCGCTACGACCCCTCGCTCAGCCCCGCCCTCAACACGGCGACCGGTCTGCCGGTCTACGTGGTCCGGTCCACGGGGCGCGTGGGGCGCGCGCGCCGGACCGTGGTGGCCGAGGTGATCCAGAAGCCGTTCAACGTCAACGTGCGCGCCGCGCTGGCGGCGAACGTGCCCATCGACTTCGTCGGCAATGCCTTCATCTGCGGCTACAACCACAGCGGCGACACGCCGTACGACGACGGGAACGACGGCCGCCCCGCGCCGATCCCGCCCGACCCCGACCATTGCGAGGACAACGAGATCGGCTCGGGCCACCTGCCCGGGGCCTGGAGCACCGGCAGCATCGGCGGCGGCGGCGCCTCGGGCGCCTCCGGCTCGCCGTTGAGCTTCTCGCAGAACCAGACCGGCTTCTACGCCGGCCCCTGGGAGGCGTTCACGATGCCGCAGAGCGAGTTCTACGCCTGGCTCGGCGCGCCCACGTCGACGTCCCCGTCGACCTGGGATGGCATCTACTACTGGGACAACAACTCCACCACCCAGGACCAGTCCGCCACGCTCGCGCTCCACAGCGTGAACGGTGAGGGCTTCCTGTACGTGGACGGCGACCTGCGCCTGAACGCCGGCTTCCACTACAAGGGCATCGTCTACGTCGAGGGCGACTTCGACATCAATGGCCAGGCCTGGATCCTCGGCGGGATCATCGTGAACGGCCGCACGAAGATCAACGCGACGGGCGGCATGACGATCCTCTATTCGAGGGAGGCCATCACCCAGGCGCTCGCCAAGTTCGGCGGCCAGTTCGTGACGCTGTCCTGGCGCGAGGAGTAGGCGCCTGGGCCGCCCGCCTCGCCCGTGATCGCGCCCGCCCCGCACCGCCCGGGGCGGGCGCGGTGCTTTCGTGTGCAATCGCGGGCGGTGTATCCTCGCGGGCCGTCGCGCCGGAGTCGCGCGGCGAGCGCCCCCAGAGCCCCCGCGAGGAGCCCACGACCGTGTGGAACCGCATCGAAGACAAGGTGTTGCGTGGCGAGCGCCTGACGCCCGAGGAGGGCTTCCACCTCATGACCGAGGCGCCGCTCGTGGAGCTCGGCGCCCTCGCCCACGAAGTCCGCACGCGGCGGACGGACGCGCGCATCGTCACCTACGTCATCGACACCAACCCCAACTACACGAACTGGTGCACGGTGGACTGCCACTTCTGCGCGTTCTATCGCAAGCCCGGCAGGCCCGCCGCCGACGGCTACACGCACGACGTCGAGGGCGTGATGGGGATGCTCGAGCACGCGCGCAGGCTGGGCGCCACGACCGTGCTGCTCCAGGGCGGGCTCAACCCCGGGATCCCGTGGTCGTTCTACACGTCCATCGTGCGCGAGGCGCGCCGGCGCTACCCGGAGATCACGCCGCACTTCTTCTCGGCGCCCGAGATCCACCAGATGGCCGAGGTGAGCGGGCTTTCGGTCCGCGGCGTGCTCGAGGCGCTCGTCGAGGCCGGCCAGCGCACGCTGCCGGGCGGCGGCGCGGAGATCCTCGCCACGCGCGTCCGCAGGCGCATCTCGGTCAAGAAGGGCGGGCCGGAAGCCTGGCTCGACGTGCACCGCGAGGCGCACCGCGCGGGGATGCGATCCACGGCCACCATGATGTACGGGCACGTCGAGACGCCGGCCGAGATCGTCGAGCACTTCGAGCACATCCGCGCGCTCCAGGACGACACCGGCGGCTTCACGGCGTTCGTGCCGTGGAGCTACAAGCGCGGCAACACGCCGCTGGAATCGAAGGTGCCGCATCTGGCGGGCGCGGGCATGTACTATCGCGTGCTGGCCGCGAGCCGGCTCTACCTGGACAACTTCGCGCACATCCAGGCGTCGTGGTTCAGCGAGGGCAAGAAGACGGGGCAGGTCGCGCTCCACTTCGGCGCGGACGATTTCGGCGGCACGCTGTTCGAGGAGAACGTGCACCT
>CAZSQX010000005.1:0-161234 GCA_964609125.1 uncultured bacterium | reverse complement strand
CCGGGCGCACCACGCTGAACGGCGAGGGCCTGCAGCACGAGGACGGCCACAGCCAGCTGCTCGCGAGCGCGGTGCCCAACTGCGTGGCCTACGACCCGGCGTTCGCCTACGAGCTGGCGGACATCGTGCGGAGCGGGCTGCGGCGCATGTACGAGCAGGGCGAGGACGTGTTCTTCTACATCACGCTCTACAACCAGGACTACTCGATGCCCGGCCGGCCCGAGGGCGTGGAGGAGGGGATCCTCAAGGGCCTCTACCGCTACCGGCGCTCGGACGTGAAGCACAAGCTCAGGGCCCAGCTGCTGGGGAGCGGCCCGCTGCTGCTTCAGGCCCTGCGCGCGCAGGAGATGCTGGCCGAGAGGTGGGGCGTGGCCGCCGACGTCTGGAGCCTGACGAGCGCGCAACAGCTTCGGAACGAGGCGCTCGCCGCGGAGCGCTGGAACCGGCTGCACCCGGCCGAGAAGCCGCGCGTGCCGTACGTGACGCGGGCGCTCGCGGGCGCCGAGGGCCCGGTCGTGGTGACGAGCGACTGGGTGAAGTCCGTGAACGACATGCCGGCGCGCTGGGTGCCCAACCGCTTCGTGGCGCTGGGGACGGACGGCTTCGGCCGGAGCGACACGCGGGAGGCGCTCCGGCGCCACTTCGAGACCGACGCCGAGCACGTCGTCGTGGCCACGCTGCACGCGCTGGCGCAGGACGGGCAGGTGAAGCCCGAGCAGGTCGTGCGCGCGATCCAGGAGTACGGGCTCGATACGGAGGCGGTCGACCCCCGCGAAGCCTGATCTCCGTTCGCGTGGCACGCGGACGCGTGGTGGGCGCGAACCGAACCCGAAGGCCCGCACCGCGCCGCCCGGCGCGTTGCGCCGCGGTCGCGCGCGGGCCGCGGCGCGCCCGGGGGTCATTCCGGCATGGCGACCGGCTCCGGACCTGCCGATGACGCTGGCGTTCGGGGGCGAGTCATGGCGTTCGCGATCACGGGACTTCACTGGCTGCTCGCGCTGGCGGCGCCGCCGCTCGTCCACGCGGCCTACGCCGCGTGGGTGCGGCGGCGCTTCCCGCGCGCGGGCGAGCTCCTCGAGCACCGCGGCGCGCCGCTCCACTTCGCCCGCCGCGGCTCGGGCCCGCCGGTGGTGCTCGTCCATGGCGCGAACGGCACCTGGCAGGACTTCCCCGCGGACCTGATCGCCGACCTGTCACGCGACCACACCGTGCTCACGATCGACCGGCCGGGTCACGGCTGGAGCGGCGCGCCGCGCGGTCCGCTCGGCCTCGCCGAGAACGCCGCGGCGCTTCTCGCCCTGCTGCGCGCGCAGCGCGCCCGCGGCGCCACGCTGGTGGGGCACTCCTACGGGGCCGCGGTCGCGCTGCGCGCCGCGCTCGAGGCTCCCGACCTGGTCTCCCACGTGGTGGCGATCACGCCGTGCACCGCGCTCGACGAGCGCAACCAGCGCTACGCGCGCGCCCCGCTCGTGGGCGAGCCCGTCGGCCGTCTCCTGTTCCAGTACCTGTCGCTCGCGCTGGTGCCGTTCGGGCTGCCGCTGCGCGCCGACGCCTGGCATCCGCACCGCGCACCGCGCGGCTGGAGCGCGTCGCGCGCGTTCGCGTACGTCCCGTCGCAGATGCACGCCAGCGCCCGCAACTTCCGTTCCCTCGCCGAGGACCTCGCGTGGCTGGCCGAGCGCCTGCCGGGCCTCGGTGCGCGGCTCACCGTGCTCGCGGGCGAGGCCGACCGCGTGACGCCGCCCGGCCGGCACGTGGACTGGCTGCGGGAGGCGATCCCCGGCGCACGCATCGAGGTGCTGCCGGTCGTGGGTCACTGGCTCGTCCGGCTGCGGACCGGGCATGTCGCCCGCGCCGTGCGTTCCGGGAACGGCGCTCAGCCGGAGTCGCCGGACGGCCGATAACCGCGGCGCGCCCGGCCCGCGCACACGCGAGCCGCGCGCTCCCCCGCGCCGGCGCGCCCCGCGCGCCGCGCCGACCCACCGGAGCCCGCCATGAACGAGTGGATCGTCCTGTTCATCGTGTTCGACGTGATCGTGACCACCGCCGTCATCCTGTTCGTCCTCAAGCGCCGCGCGCGGATGCAGGGGGCGGCGCTCGCGACCGGCTCGCCGATCGCGACCCTCGCGCAGTTCCGCGAGTTCGCGGCGTTCGCCCGGGACCAGCACGAGCGGATCGGCGAGTACCTGCGCGCCAACTGGAGCGGCATCCCCGACCAGCTGCCGGCCGTCCTCGGCGCGCTGCTCGACAAGCTCCAGTCGGAGGCGGCCGCGAAGAACCTGACCGTGGATCGCGACATGCTGAAGACCATGGTCGCCACGTCGCTCCGGCACCACCGGATCGCCAAGGCGAACGACGTCGGGAACGCGCTCGAGCGCGTGGCGTGACACGGCGCGGGCGTCGTGCCCGTCGCGGCACGATTACCTCGCGAGCATCCCCTCCAGCCGCGCCTTCATCGCCGGCCATTCGTCGTCCACGCAGCTGAACCAGACCGTGTCGCGGGTCGTTCCGTCCTCGTTGAACATCCACTTGCGGAACGTGCCCTCCTCGACCAGTCCCAGCCGCCGCATGGCCGCCTGCGACTTGAGGTTCGTGCTGCTGGTCTTGAGCTCCACGCGCATGCAGCCCCAGGTCTCGAACGCGTGGCCGAGCATGAGCAGCTTGGCCTCGGTGTTGAGCGCGGTGCGCTGGTGCTCGAGCCCGAGCCAGGTCCAGCCGATCTCCACCCGCCGGTGCTCGCGCACGATGTTCCCGAAACGGGTCGAGCCGGCCACCCGGCCGCTCGCGCGGTGGACGGTGGCGAACGGCAGCGCGCCGCCCTCGCGCGCCTCGGCAAGCGCCTTCTCGAAGTAGCGCCGCAGGTCGGCCTCGTCGCGCACCTTCGCGGACGTGAACCGCCACAGCTCGGGCGCGAGCCCGATCGCGCGCAGGCCCTCCCAGTGGCGCGCGAGGTCGAGCGGCTCGAGCCGCACGTGCCGGCCCTCGAGCGTGACGGGCCGGACGTCCATGGGCGTTCGCGTCTTCATGCGTGCATGGAACACGCGCGCCCCGGAGGGCGTCAAAGCGGCCGGCGGTCGTTCGGCGACCGCCCGCCGCCGGGAGCGGAGCTTCGTCGCTCGCGTGCGCCCGCGACAGGACGGGAGCCCGCGGTTATCCTGCTCCGCCTGGCGGGCGGACCCGGGACGATCAGCGCGGGAGGCGGGACGACTTGAGGTCGAGGAGCACTCCTGGTGCACGTGGACCGGGTCCCGGCGGGAGGCTGACCGCGCCGGGCGTCCTGCTCGCGCTGCTCGCCGCGGGCTGCTCCCCGGAGCCCTCCCGGTTCGGCGAGTGCCCGCTCCCGCCGGCGGCCCAGGCCCCGCCCGCGGCCCACCCCGCGCTGGCGCTCACGCCGCGCCGCCACGAGCTGCTGCTCGCCTGGCTCGGCGGCGAGGGCTCCGACCGGCGCGCCTGGTTCGCGCGCTCGGCCGACGCCGGCGCCACGTGGACGGAGCCCATCGCCGTGAGCCCGCCGGGCGAACCGGCGGGCGCCGACGAGGGCTCCGCGCCGAGGCTCGCCTGCGACCTCGAGGGCCGCGTCGCACTGGCGTGGGTCGCCGCCGGGCCGGACGGGCGCGCGCGCGGCCTGCGCCTCGCACGGTCCGTGGACGGCGGTCGCTCCTGGTCCGCCCCGGCATCGCCCGCCGACTCGGGCGGCCTGGGCACGCCGGGTCCCCTCGCCCTGGCGAGCTCGGACCCGGGACGCCTCCTCCTCGCCTGGCTCGACCGCCCGGCCGGAGCGGGCGGGACGCCGGCCGACACGGCCGCGGACGACGTGCGGTCGGTGCGCGTGCTCCGCTCGGACGACTTCGGCGCGACCTGGTCCCCAGCCTCGTCCGGGTGGTCGCACGCCTGCCCCCGCTGCGAGGTCTCGGCCGGCTTCGACATCGTCGGCTCGTCGTTCGTGGCGTTCCGCAGGCACGAGCCCGGCGGCGGCCGCGACGTCGTGCTGGCGCGACCGGGGGGCCCGCCGGTGCGCGCGTTCGTCGACCGCTGGACGGCGGCCGCGTGCCCGGCGAGCGGACCCGCGCTCACCGTGGCGCGCGACGGGACGCTCCGCGTGGCCTGGTACACGGGCGCTCCGGGGCGCGAGGGCGTGTGGTTCCGGCAGGGCATCCCCGAGATCTACGACACCACCGCGACGCCGCTCGCGGTCCTCGCCCGCGGAGGCCTCGCGCCGGTCCACGTGGCGACGGGCGACGCCGGCCGCGCGGGGACGCTGATCGCGTGCGACGCGGACTCGGCCGGCGCCGGCGGCCTCACGCTCGTGCGCATCGAGGCCTCGGGACGCCGGCTGATCGAGCGCGTCACGGCCCCGGGTGTGCGCGGCGCCCTGCGACCCCAGGTCGCGGCGTCCAACACGAGCCGCCGCGCGTTCGTGGCGTGGACCGAGCTGACGGTGCGGGGCCCCCGCGTGCGGATGCTGCGCTGGGACGTGGGACGCTGACCCGGAGGACGTCATGACGGATCTCGAGCGCGTGGACGACTGGATCGACTCGCACCTGGACGCGAGCCTCGCCGAGCTGGCGCGCCTCGTGGCCATCCCGAGCGTGGGCGCGCAGAACCGCGGGTTCGCCGAGTGCGCCGCGCTGGTCGCCGAGCTGCTGCGCGCCCGCGGCTTCGCGGCCGAGGTGCTGCCCACCCCCGGCGCGCCGGTGGTCGTGGCCGAGCGCGCGGGACGGAGCGGGCCGACGCTCCTCTTCTACAACCACTACGACGTCCAGCCCGCCGAGCCGCTCGAGCTGTGGGAGTCGGAGCCGTTCACGCTCACCCGCCGCGGCGACTCGGTGTTCGGGCGCGGCATCAGCGACGACAAGGGCCACATCACCGCGCGGCTGCTCGCGCTCGACGCGCTGCTCGCGGCGCACGGCGAGCTGCCGTGCCGGGTCAAGTTCGTCATCGAGGGCGAGGAGGAGACGAGCAGCCGGAGCCTGCCGGGGTTCATCGAGGCCCACCGGGCGCGGCTCGCCGCCGACGCCTGCATGTGGGAGTTCGGCGGCGTGGACCACCGCGAGGTCCCGATCCAGTTCTGCGGGCTTCGCGGCATCTGCTACGTGGAGCTGTCGGTGGAGACCGCGAGCACCGACGTCCACTCGGGGATGGGCGGCTCGATCATCGAGAACGCCGCCTGGCGGCTCGTCTGGGCGCTCCGGCACCTGAAGGGCGCCGACGGCCGCGTGCGCATCCCCGGCTTCTATGACCCCGTGCGTCCGCCCACGAAGCGCGACCGCGAGCTGATGGAGGCGCTTCCCGAGGCGGCGGACGAGTACCGGGCGCGCTGGGGCGTGAAGGGGTTCCTGCACGGCATGACCGGCGGCGTGGAGCTGCGGCTGGCCGAGGTGTTCGAGCCCACCTGCACGATCTGCGGGCTCACCTCCGGCTACCAGGGCCCCGGCTCCAAGACCGTGCTGCCGGCGCGCGCGAGCGCCAAGGTGGACTTCCGGCTCGTGCCCGACCAGAGCCCGGAGGCGGTCGTGAAGGGGCTCCGGGCCCACCTCGACGCGGGCGGGTTCGAGGACGTGCGCATCGAGGTGCTGGGCGGCGAGCCGCCCGCACGCACCGACCCCGACCATCCGTTCGTGGACCTGGTCTGCCGCACGGCGGAGCCGGTCTACGGCGTGCCGATGCAGCGCATGCCGCTCATCGGCGGCTCGGGGCCCAACCACCCGTTCGTCCACGTGCTCGGGCTCCCGGTGGCGACGGCCGGCATCGGCCACCCCGGCACGCTCGCGCACGCCCCGAACGAGAACGTGCGGCTGGACCTGTACCGGAAGCACGCGAAGCACATGGCGCGCGTGCTCACGGAGTTCGCAAACCGGTAGGATAGCGTCGAGATCCGCCCCACCCCGGAGACCCGCATGTCACTGGCCGCCGGCCGAAGCATCCTCCACTACCGGCTCGAATCGCCCATCGGACAGGGCGGGATGGGCGTGGTCTGGCGCGGGCACGACACCTCGCTCGGCCGCGACGTGGCGCTCAAGTTCCTGCCCGAGCTGCTGGCCGGCGACCCCGAGCGCATGGCGCGCCTCGAGCGCGAGGCGCGGCTGCTGGCCCAGCTCAACCACCCGCGCATCGCCGCCATCCACGGCTTCCACCACGCCGACGGGGCGCGGTTCCTGGTGATGGAGCTCGTGGTGGGCGAGGACCTCGCGCAGCGGCTCGCGCACGGGCCGATCCCCGTGGCCGAGGCGCTGCCGCTGGCGCTCCAGATCGCCGAGGCGCTCGAGCATGCGCACGAGAAGGGCGTGATCCACCGCGACCTGAAGCCCGCGAACATCAAGCTCGACGCTGCGGGCGGCGCCAAGGTGCTCGACTTCGGGCTGGCGAAGGCCATCGAGGGCGACCCCGTGACCTCGCGCTCCGGCGCCGGGCTGTCGCACTCGCCCACGATCACCGGCGGCATGACCGCGGCGCACGTGCTGCTCGGCACCGCCGCGTACATGAGCCCCGAGCAGGCCCGCGGCCAGGTGGCGGACCGGCGCGCCGACATCTGGGCGTTCGGCGTGGTGCTGATGGAGATGCTCACCGGCCGGCGGCTGTTCGACGGCGAGACCGTGTCCGACACGCTCGCGGCCGTGCTCCGGAGCGACCCCGACTTCGCGGCCCTGCCCGCCGGCACGCCGCCGCGCGTGCGAACGCTGCTGCGCCGCTGCCTCGACCGCGACCCGAAGCGACGGCTGCGCGACATCGGCGAGGCGCGCATCGCCCTCGACGAGACCCTCCGCGGCGTGCCCGACGAGGGCGTTTCGGCCGCCGCCGCACCGGCGCCGATTCACCGGCTCCCCTGGCTCCCGGGCCTGGCTGGGCTCGCGCTCGGCGCGCTCGCCACGTTCGGCCTTCTCCGCGCCACCGCGCCGCCGCGGCCCGAGCCGGCGCTCCGCAAGTTCATGGTCGAGCCGGACACCTCGTCGGGCACGCCGGTCTCGCCGGTCATCTCGCCGGACGGCCGTTTCGTCGCCAGCATCCTCGGCGGGCGCGTCGCGATCCGAGACCTCACGCGGTTCGACGCGCGCTCGTTCCCGATCGAAGCCAACGCCCAGGCGCTCTTCTGGTCGCCGGACGCCCGCGACCTCGGCTACTTCGCGGGCACCCGGATCCTCCGCCTCTCGGTCGCGGACGGCAGGAGTCAGGTCTTGAGCGACACGCGCGCCGAGTTCACCGGCGGTACCGGCGGGTTCTGGAGCCCGCGCGGTGTGATCCTCTTCTCGCGCGGGGACTCGCTCGGCGTGATGGAGATCTCCGAGCGGGGCGGCGACCCGCGCGTGATCATGCCGGCCGACACGAAGGTGGAGGGCGACGTGCACGAGCCGCACGAGCTCCCGGGCGGGCGCGGGATCGTGTTCGCGAGCCACACCCACCGGGCCGGGATCAGCCAGCTCTGCCTGTGGGCCGGCGGAAAGCGCAAGGTGCTGCTCGATCTCAAGGACCAGACGCTGTCGTGGCCGCGTTACTCCCCGAGCGGGCACATCGTCTTCCACCGCGCGCCGAACACGCCGGGAGTCTGGGCGGTGCCGTTCTCGCTCGCGAAGCTCCAGGTCACCGGCGAGCCGTTCCTGGTCGAGGCCGATGCCGTCTCCCCGAGCGTCTCGCTGGACGGCACGCTCTGCTACCGGCCGGGCCGGGGCGCGGTCGCCACCCAGATGGTGCTGCTCGACCGGCAGGCGGGCGGCGTCACGACCATCGGGGAACCGACCGCGCGCGCGAGTTATTCGATCGCCGCCGACCCCACGGGCCCGCGCGTCGCCCGCGCGGAGGCCGAGGCGTCGGGGTCGGACATCTGGGTCCATGACCACGTGCGCGGGACGCGGACCCGGCTCACGTTCGACCCCGGCGAGGAGGATCAGCCGGACTGGTCGCCGGACGGCCGCACCCTGGCCTACGGCGCGCGTGCCCTGAACTGCGCGGCGGCCGAGTGCTGGGTCATCCTGGTCGCGCCGAGCGACGGCGGCGGCCGCGCCGAGACGCTGGCCACGTCGGCGGCCCTGCCCGCGTTCACGCCGGATGGCCGGGACCTCCTCTACACCGGCTTCCGGGGCGGCGGCACGCACTGGGACGTGATGCGCGTGCCGCGCGATCGCTCGAGCGCGCCCGTGATGCTGGTGCCCGGGAACCCGCGCGCCATCGAGGGCCGGCTCTCGCCGGACGGGACGCTGCTCGCCTACATGTCGAGCGAGTCGGGACGCTTCGAGGTGTACCTGACGCGCTACCCGAGTCTCCAGGGCCGCTGGCAGGCCTCCAACGCCGGCGGGCAGTGGCCGCGCTGGAACGCCCGGGGCGACCGGCTCTACTTCAGCCGCGGGGACGAGATCCTCGAGGTCGAGGTCGTCGCCGGGGCCTCGCCGACGCTCGGCAACCCGCGCCCGTTCGCGACCCGCCCGCATGCGGGGCCGTTCCCGTTCGGGTTCGACATGGGGTTCGCGGTGAGCGCGGACGGCCGCCGTCTCTACTCCGCTCGCACGCCCGAGCTCGGCCGCAGGGCGCCGCGGCTCGCCATCGTTCAGAACTGGGCGGCGGAGTTCCGGGACCGGAAGTAGACCCGCGCGCCGCCCGCCCTCACCGGCCCAGCCGCCCCTACTCGCGCACCATGTAGTAGCTGGCCTGCGGGTGGTGCACGATCAGCGCGCTGGTACTCGCCTCGGGCACGAGCTGGTACGCGCTCGTGAGCGTGACGCCGATCGCGTCCTCGGGCCCGAGCAGCGCGAACAACTTGGCCTGGTCGGCGAGCTCCGGGCAGGCGCTGTAGCCGAACGAGTAGCGCTTGCCGCGCTCGTCCTCGATCGCCAGGTCCCTCCGCACGTGGCGGTGGTGCCACTCGGCGAGGCCCTCCACGGCAGCCATCGCGAGCCCGTGCACGAACAGCGCCTCGGCGTACTCGCCGCGCTTCTCGAGCGCGGCGGCGAGGTCGGCGGCGCCGGTGCCCACGGTCACGACCTGGAACGCCACCACATCGAAGCGCGACGAGGCCGCGGGCTGGAAGTAGTCCGAGAGGCAGAGCCCCTCGCGGTCGGCCTGGCGCGGGAACGTGAACCTCGCCCGCTCCTCGATCTTGCCGCGCGGCGAGAGGGAGCCGGGAGCGAACGCGGAGGGCTCGTAGACGACCAGGTCCTGCCCTTCCGACTGGCAGGGGAAGAAGCCGTACACGGCGAGCGGACGGAGCCAGCCCCGCTCCTTCGCCTCGCGCTGCATCCGCAGCCGGCGCGGCTCGAAGTCCTCGCGCACGAGCCGCTCGGCGTCGGCGGCGCCGTCGGGGGCCGCCGCCCCACCCGCCCCACCCCGAGGACGGGCGCTCCCGCCCCAGTGCAGCCGGTAGAGCGTCTTCAGGTCCATGCCCGCGTACATGGCTTCGAACGGGATCGCCGAGGTGGGCGTGACGCGCGGGCCCCAGAACGGCGGCGCGGGGACGGCCACGTCGCGCGAGACGCGGACCTTGAAGTCCTGCTGGTTCGCTCGGGCCGCCGCGGCCCGCGCCTCGAGTTCGGCGCTCTTGCTCTTGAACTCGAACGCCTCGCGCTTCGTGCGCGCCACGAGGTCGGCCCGCGCCGGTGCCTCGACCAGCGCGTTCACGGTGTCCAGCCCCTCGAACGCGTCCTTGCAGTAGTAGACGCCCGGTTCGTAGAACACCTCTCCGTCCACGAGCGCCGCCCGGCGGCCGAAGTTGCGGTTGATGGCCGCGCCGCCGATCAGGACCGGCACCTTCATGCCGAGCCGGTGCAGTTCGGCCACGCACACCGGCATCTGCCGGCTGGTCGAGACGAGCAGCGCCGACAGCCCGATCGCGGTGGCGTCCACCTCGCGCGCCTTGTCCACGATGGCCTGCACCGGCACCTGCTTGCCGAGGTCGAACACGGTGAAGCCGTTGTTCGAGAGGATGGTCTTCACCAGGTTCTTGCCGATGTCGTGCACGTCGCCGAACACCGTGGCCAGCACGACGCGGCCCTTGGACACGTCGGCGCGCTTCTCGAGGTAGCGCTCGAGCTGGGCCACGGCCTTCTTCATGACCTCGGCGCTCTGCAGCACGAACGGCAGGATCAGCTCGCCCGCCCCGAACTTGTCGCCGACCTCCTTCATCGCCGGGAGCAGCACGGTGTTGAGGACCGCGACCGGGTCCTGCCGTCTCACCGCCTCGTCCACGAGGCCCTCGATGCCGGCGGGCTTGCGGTGGAGGATCTGGTGGTGGATGCGCTGCTCCACGCCCATCGCCGACTCGGCGGCCTCGTCCTCCCTCGCGCGCGCGTCGGGCGCGCGGCCCTCGAAGTGCGCGATGTAGCGCGCCAGCGCCTGCGGGTCGCGGGCGAACACGAGGTCGTCGGCGAGCCGGCGGTCGTCGGTCGAGAGGTCGGCGTACGGGATGACGTCGGCCGGGTTGACGATGGCCATGTCGAGCCCGGCCTGGACGCAGTGGTAGAGGAACACGCTGTTCAGGACCGCGCGCGCCTCCTTCCCGAGCCCGAACGAGACGTTGGAGACCCCGAGCGACGTGAGCACGCCCGGCAGCTCCCGCTTGATGAGCCGGATGCCCTCGATGGTCTCGATCCCCGAGTGCGTGAACTCGGCGTCACCCGTGGCGAGCGTGAACGTGAGGTCGTCGAAGATGAGCCGCTCGGCCGGCAGACCGTACTCGCGCGTGACGATGTCGTGGATGCGGCGTGCCACCTCCAGCTTGCGCGCGGCGGTCTTCGCCATGCCGGCTTCGTCGATGGTGAGCGCGATGACCGCGGCGCCGTGGCGCATGACGAGCGGCATCACGGCATCGATCCGCTCGCGTCCGTTCTCGAGGTTGATCGAGTTCACGATCGCCGAGCCGGGGCAGGCCTGGAGCGCGGCGTCGATCACCCCGGCCTCCGTGGAGTCGATGCACAGCGGCGATTCCACCGAGAGCGAGAGCTTCCGGACGAGCGCGCGCATCTGCTCCGCCTCGTCCGTGCGCTCGGTGAGCGCGAGGCACACGTCGAGCACGTGCGCGCCGCCCTCCACCTGCTCGCGCGCCACGGCCAGCATGTCCGCGAGCGCACCCTCGAGCGCCAGCCGCTTCACCTTGCGCGAGCCCTGCGTGTTCAACCGCTCGCCGATGAGGAGCGGGCGCGGCTCCTGCTCGAGCGCCACCGCGGTCATGCCGCTCGAGACGAACCAGCGGCTGCGGCCCGGTCGCGGGCGCGGGCGCGTGCCGGCGCCGATGGCGGCGACCAGGCTGCGGATGTGGTCCGGCGTCGTGCCGCAGCATCCGCCCACGAGGTTCACGCCGAAATCGAGCACGAACTCGCGCAGCGTCTCGGCGAACGGCTCCGGGCGCATGGGGTAGAGCGTGCGCCCGCCGTCGTTGATGGGGAGCCCCGCGTTGGGGATGCAGTGCACCGGCGTGCTGGCGTTCTCGCACAGGTAGCGGATGGCGTCGCGCATCAGGTCGGGACCGGTCGAGCAGTTGAGCCCGATGACATCCACGGCGAGCGATTCGAGCGTGGCCAGCGCACCGCGGTAGTCGGTGCCGAGCAGCATGCGGCCCGTGGGATCGAGCGTGATGGAGCACTGGAGCGGCACGCGCCGCCCGGTGAGCGCCATGGCCTCGCGGCTCGCCAGCACCTGCGCCTTCATCTCGAGCATGTCCTGGCAGGTCTCGAGGATGAGCAGGTCGGCGCCGCCCTCCAGCAGCCCCTGCGCCTGGTCGCGGAACGAGGGCACGAGATCGGCGAGCGAGAGCCGGCCCAGCTCGGGGTCCTCGGAGGAGGGCAGGAACCCGGACGGCCCCATCGAGCCGGCCACGAAGCGCGGGCGCCCGTCCGCGGCCGCGAACCGGTCGGCCGCGCGGCGGGCGATCGCCGCGGCGGCGCGGTTCAACTCGACCGTGCGCCCGCCGAGGCCCCACTCCTCGAGACGCGTGCGCGAGGCCTGGAACGAGTTGGTCTCGACCACGTCCGCGCCGGCCTCGAAGTAGGCCGAATGGACGGCCTCGATCACGTCGGGCCGCGTGAGCGAGAGGTGGTCGATGCAGCCTTCCCAGCGCTTGCCGCCCCAGTCCTCGGGGGCGAGCTCCCGGGCCTGGACCTGCGTGCCCATGCCGCCGTCGAAGAACAGGACGCGCTCACGCGACAGCTCGAGGAAACGGCTCATGGGGCGGGGCTGCTCCGATCGGGTCGGCGGCATGTCACGGCTCGACCCCCGAAATGTGTGGCGGAAGATGCTATCGGCGCGGCACGACCCATGCAAACGTCGTACTCGTGAGCCGCCGCGACGCCGCGGGCGGGCCGGGTTCCGCCCGGGCGGCTCCGGTTAAACGTTTTCGCCGCGGCCGGATCGCTCCCCGCCCCCCAGGCGGGGCAGCGCTTTTCGCTTGACCCGCCCCCGCAAAGAGGTCCTTCTGCACGCCATGCTCCGAACCCTCGCGCTCCTCCGCCACGGCCTGGCCGCCGGACAGGGCCCCGAATCCGCGCTCCTGCCGGAGGGGACGAGCTACCTGCGCCGGCTCGGCACACGGCTCGAGGTCGAAGGCTGGCGGCCGGCGGCGATCGTCACGAGCCCGTACCGCCGGGCTCGCGAGAGCGCGCTGGTCGTGGCCGGGGTGCTCGGCGCGGCGGCCGAGACGCACGTCATGACGGAGCTGCTCCCCGAGGCCGAGCCCGACGAGGCGCTCGCCGCGATCCTGGAACTCGCTCCGCTCGCCACGCCGGTGCTGGTGGTAAGCCACCTGCCGCTGGTGGGTCGGCTGGCCCAGGAGCTGATCGGCGAGGACCCGGGTTTCTCGCCGGGGACGTTCGTGGAGATCGTCCGCGAGGGAGACGGCGACGCTCGGCTCCTGCGCCGGATCGGGCCGCGGGACCTCGGGAACGGGGCTGATCCCTGAACTCGGCTACTCTGGGCGGGCAGACCGGTCCTCGTGCCCATCCTCGGAGGTCTCCGATGTCCTCGCTCGCCGGCAAGGTCGCGCTCGTCACGGGTGGCAATCGCGGCATCGGCCGCGGGATCGCGGAGTGCCTCGCGCGCGAGGGGCTGGCGGTGGCCCTCACCTCGCGAAGCGCGGACCGGGCCGCGGCGGCCGCGCGCGAGCTGGGCGGCGCGACGCGCGGCTACGCGTGTGACGTCCGGCACCACGAGCAGGTGTCGGTGCTGTTCCGTGCCCTGGACGCAGACCTCGGCGGCGTGGACGTGCTCGTGAACAACGCCGGGGTCGGAATCTTCGCGCCCGTCGCCGACATGAGCCTCGCCGACTGGCACGCGGTCATCGAGACCAACCTGAACGGGATGTTCTACTGCACGCGCGAAGCGATCCCGCGCATGCGCGCGCGCGGCGGCGGGTACATCTTCAACGTCTCCTCGCTCGCCGGGCGCAACGCGTTCCCGGGCGCGGCCGCCTACTGCGCCAGCAAGCACGCGGTGAACGGCTTCAGCGAGGTCTTGTTCCAGGAGGTGCGCGAGCACGGCATCCGCGTGACCTACCTGATGCCGGGGAGCGTCGCGACCGAGTTCGGCCGCGGCTCGGCGGCCAAGGCCGGCTGGGCGCTCCAGCCGGAGGACGTGGGCGAGATGGTCGTGGACCTGCTCCGCACTCACCCCCGCGCCATGCACAGCCGGGTCGAGATGCGGCCGTCGCGGCCGGCGAAGGGGTAGCCAGGCCGCTCTGGCGTCCCGGCGGGGCGGCCGCCACGCCGGCAGGCCGGTCGACACCGGCCTCCCGCGGAATCGGAGCCGCCGGTTGCCGCGCCGGGGCCGTGCTCCCCCGCGCCGGGACGGCGGCGTTTGTGGCACCCCGGTCCGGACGCTAGCCTGCCGGGTTCGAGCAGCCTTCCGTACCGGGCCGGCGAGACCTCGGGCCCGGCGTTCCCCTCCTCCCATCGCAAGGAGATCGCCTGATGGCTTCCCGCCCCTTCCTCGCCCGGCTCGCCGGCACGCTCGGCCTGCTCGCGGCGCTGGCTCCCGCCGCGCCCGCGAAGACCGGCGCCTCGAGCGCGGTGCTGCCGCCCGACAACGCGCCGTTCTTCACCGGTCACCCGGACGCCGCCGGCGTCCAGGCGCGCGCCCGGAAGCGCCTGGAGCTCGCGAAGGGCACGCTCGACAGGATGCTCGCCGTGAAGGCCAAGCGGACCATCGCCAACACGTTCGAGCCGTTCGACGAGGTGGCGCGGCAGCTCGACATGGCCGGCTCGCAGAACGGGCTGCTCGAGGAGACGAGCCCCGACTCGGCGACGCGCGCCACGGCCGAGTCCATGTCGCAGGAGATCTCGAGGTTCGCCACCGAGCTGTCGCTCAACCGCAAGGTCTACGACGCCCTTACCGCCATGGATCTCACGGGCGCGGACGCGGAGACGAAGTACTACGTGGAGCGCACGCTGCGTGACTTCCGGCTGGCCGGCGTGGACAAGGACGACGCCACGCGCGAACGCATCAAGAAGCTTCAGGAGGAGCTGGTGCTCATCAGCCAGGAGTTCGGCCGCAACATCCGCGAGGACAAGGGCAGGATCACCTGCACGCCCGCCGAGCTGGACGGCCTGCCGCAGGACTACGTGGACCGGCACAAGCCGGGCGCGGACGGCACGGTCACGCTCACGCTCGAGTACCCGGACTACCTGCCGGTGATGACCTACGCGAAGAGCGACGACCTGCGCCGCCGGATGTGGTTCGCCTACCAGAATCGCGCCCACCCGAAGAACATCGAGGTGCTCGACCGCCTGCGCCAGAAGCGGCACGAGCTGGCGCAGCTGCTCGGCTTCGCGAACTACGCCGACTACATCATGGCCGACAAGATGGCCGGCAAGGCCGAGACCGCGCGCTCGTTCATCGACCGCGTGGTGGCCGCCTCGGGCGACCGGCAGCAGCGCGAGTACGCGCAGCTCCTGGCCCGGAAGCAGAAGGACCAGCCGTCCGCGAAGGAAGTGAACTTCTGGGAGAGCCAGTACTACTCGGAGCAGGTGCGCAAGAGCCAGTACGACTTCGACTCGCAGCAGCTCCGCCGGTTCCTGCCCTACAGGCAGGTGCGCCAGGGCATGCTCGACGTGACCGCGAAGCTGTTCGGCGTCGAGCTCAAGCAGGTGAAGGACGCGCCGGTGTGGCACCCGTCCGTGGAGTGCTTCGAGCTGTGGGACGGCGGCAAGCTCGCCGGGCGCTTCTACCTCGACATGCACCCGCGCGACAACAAGTACAACCACGCCGCGCAGTTCGACATCCGCACCGGGCTCACCGGCCGCCAGATCCCCGAGGCGGCACTGGTCTGCAACCTCCCCGGCGGCGAGCCCGGCGACCCGGGCCTGTGCGAGTACAACGACGTGGTCACGTTCTTCCACGAGTTCGGGCACCTGCTCCACAACATGTTCGCGGGGCGGCGGCGCTGGGTCGGCACGAGCGGCATCCGCACCGAGCACGACTTCGTCGAGGCGCCCTCCCAGATGCTCGAGGAGTGGATGAAGAGCCACGACGTGCTGGCGACGTTCGCCAGGGACCCCAAGACGGGCGAAGTGATCCCGGCGGACCTCGTGAAGCGCATGAACCGCGCGAACGAGTTCGGCAAGGGGCTCCAGGTGCGCCGCCAGATGGTGTACGCCGGCATGTCGCTCGGCTGCTACGACCGGGATCCCGCCTCGATCACCACGGACCAGCTGTTCGCGGACCTGGTGAAGCAGTACCAGCCGTTCCCGTTCGTGGACGGCACGCACTTCCAGTGCGCGTTCGGGCACCTCGACGGCTACTCGGCGGTCTACTACACGTACATGTGGTCGCTGGTGATCGCGAAGGACATGTTCTCGCGCTTCGATGCGAAGAACCTGCTCACGTCCGCGGGCGCGGCGAAGGCCTACCGCGAGACCGTGCTCGCCGCCGGCGGCTCCAAGCCGGCCGCGCAGCTGGTGAAGGACTTCCTCGGCCGCGACTTCAACGAGCAGGCGTGGAAGGCCTGGCTGGACGCCGACGAGTAGGGCGCCAGCCGCGCCGACGAACGCAGCGCCGGGACGGCCGGCGGGGAGCACCCCCGCCGGCCGTTCGCGCGTCCGGGCCACGGATCGCGCCCCCGGGCGGGGGTGGGCTCGGGTATCATCGTGGCGCGGGCGCAGCAGTGAGCGACCGCGAACCCCGTATCAGCCGCCCACGCCCCGCCCGGACAGCCCGCCCTGCCCCGACCTCCCCGCTTCGCGCTCCCGCTCGCGTTCCTGGCCGCCACCGCGCCGGCCTGGGCGGCGCCCGGCGGGGTCGTCCTGCGCTGGAGCCACTGCCGCGCCGACGGCGGCACGCAGAACCGGCTGTTCGCCTGCAACACGAACGCGGGCTCGGAACGGCTCGTGTGCTCCTACCAGACCGACGCCACGATCGCGGACGTGAGCGGCGCCGAGATGACCGTGGACCTGCGCGCGGACGCGAGCGCGCTGCCGCCCTGGTGGCAGTTCAAGAACACGGCGACCTGCCGGCTCACCTCGTTGGGCATGACCACGTCCGCGGACCCCGCGTGGACCGGCTGCGTGGACCAGTGGAGCAGCCAGGCCGCCGGCGGCATCGGCGCCTACTCCATCGGGCTGCTCGCGCCGAACATGGCGCGCATCCGCGCCGTGGCCGCCGTGCCCTCTTCGGCGCTGTTCACGGTGGAGCCCGGGATCGAGTACTTCCTCTGCAGCTTCTCCATCAACCACACGAAGACCGTGGGGGCCGGCTCGTGCGCCGGCTGCACCACGCCGATGTGCCTGCTGTTCGCCAACCTCCTCGTCACCACGCCCGTCGCCGCGAACAACCGCGTGTTCAACACGCCCCAGGACGGGGTCAGCAGCCACTGGGCGGGCTGGCAGGGTGGAGTGGCCGAGAACCCGCGCATCGTCTGCGACGCCGACGGCTGCAACTACGCGTTCGGCTGCTGGGTCGCGCCCGTCGCCACGCGCACGAAGGGCTGGGCCGCGGTGAAGGCGCTGTTCCGATAGCGTCGGTCCCCCCTGCCGCCGCGGCATCCGGCGCGATATCATGAGAGTCGCCCTGGCGGAACCCGCGCACCCACGGGAGGCCGTCGTGTCCGCTCGCCCGCTCCTTCTCGCCGTAGCGCTTTCCCTGCTCGCCGGGCCGTCACCCGCCGCCGACTGCTCGCGCACGTCGGTCGGGCTCGTGCCGCTCAACGACCTCGGCGCCGGGCTCTACCAGGGCGTGCCGGGAGGACTCTACCCGGGCGGTGTGAACGCGCGTCCGGCCCCACACGAGGCCGCGGGGCTCGCGATCGCGCAGGCGCTCGTGCCGCTCGACACGCTGGGGACTCCGGACCCGGTGAACGGGCGCGTCGTGCTGATCTCGATCGGCATGAGCAACGCCACCCAGGAGTTCCGGCGCTTCGTGCTCAAGAGCGACGCCGACCCGCTCCGCCTCCCGACGACGCGGGTCATCGACTGCGCGCTCGGCGGCCAGGCCGCGAACGTGATCGACGACCCGTCCGTGCCCTACTGGGACACGGTCGCCACGCGGCTCCGCGCCCGCGGCTCCTCGCCGCTCCAGGCGCAGGTGGCGTGGATCAAGCAGGCCGACGCGAGCCCCACCGGCTCGTTCGCGGCCTCGAGCGAGACGCTCGCCGTCCACCTCGCGCGCGTGGTGGGCATCCTCAAGGCGAAGTTCCCGAACGTGAAGCTGGCCTACTTCACGAGCCGCATCTACGCCGGCTACGCCACGACCGCGCTCAACCCCGAACCCTACGCCTACGAATCGGGCTTCGCGGTGCGCCGGGTGATCGAACGCCAGCTCGCGGGCGACCCTGACCTCAACTTCGACCCGGGCGCCGGCCCGGTGACCTCGCCGTGGCTCGCGTGGGGCCCCTACCTGTGGGCTGACGGGCTGGCGGGTCGTTCGGACGGCCTCGTCTGGAACTGCGCCGACTTCGCCGCGGACGGCACCCACCCCTCCACCTCCGGCCAGCTCCTGGTCGCCGACAGCCTGCTCGCGTTCTTCCGCGCGGACGCGACGACGGCGCCCTGGTACCGGGTGCCGGGCGAGTTGGGCACGCCCGCGACCCCGCCCGCGCCGGGGCTCGCGCTCGCGGCGGCGCCCAACCCGGCGCACGCGGGGACCACGTTCACGCTGCGGGCGCCGGCCGGGGCCGCATGGCGGTTGTCGGTCGTGGACGCCTGCGGGAGGCTCGTCCACTCGGCGTCCGGCACGGGCACCGGCGGCGACGAACGGATCGCGTGGACGGGCGCGCGGGCCGGGGGCGACCCCGGGGCGCCGGGGAGCTACTGGGCGCGGCTCGAGACGGCTGGCGGTCTCGCCGTCCGGCGCCTCGTGCGGCTCGGCCGGGGGGACTGAACCCCGGTCCCCGCCCCGGCGGGGTCTCCACGGGCCTCGAGTGAGGATCCGGGGCCGCGGAATCTTGACTCGCAGGCGCGCCCGCGAGGGCGTGGCGGACCTGTGCGCCGTCCCGCGCCCGGCCGCCGCTCCGCGCTTCAGACCGCCTTGCTCGCCTCGCCTGGCTGGACCGTGCCCGCGAGCAGGTCGGCGTGATAGCTCGAGCGCACCAGCGGGCCGCTCGCCACGCTCTCGAAGCCGAGCGCGAGCGCTTCCTCGCGCCAGCGATCGAAGCGCTCCGGGTGCACGTACTCCACGACCGGCAGGTGGAGCGGCGAGGGCCGCAGGTACTGGCCGATGGTGATCAGGTCGCAGCCGTGCGCGCGCAGGTCCGCGAGCGCGCGCGTCATCTCGGCGTCGGTCTCGCCCAGGCCCACCATGAGGCCGGACTTCGCCTTGATGCCGGCGCCGGAGCGCTTCACGCGCCGCAGCAGCTCGAGCGAGCGCTCGTACCGGGCGCTTGGCCGCACGATCGGGTGCAGCCGCTCGACGGTCTCCAGGTTGTGGTTGATGACCTCCGGGCGGGCGTCGATCACGCGCTGGAGGTCGTCCATGCTGCCGCGGAAGTCGGGGATCAGCACCTCGACGACGGTGCCCGAGCGCCTGCGGATCTCCTCGATGACCATGGCGAACACGGTGCTGCCGCCGTCCTTGAGATCATCGCGCGCCACGGACGTGATCACGGTATGGCGCAGGTTCATCGCGGCCACGGCCTCGCCCACGCGGCGCGGCTCGTCCCAATCCACGTGGCCGTTGGGCCGCCCCGGCGCCACGGCGCAGAAGCCGCAGCGGCGCGTGCACAGCTCGCCCAGGATCATGATGGTGGCGGTGCCGCGCGCCCAGCAGTGGCCGAGGTTCGGGCAGCGCGCCTCCTCGCACACCGTCACCAGCTTCTTGTCGCGGAGGAGCGTCTTCGTCTCCGCATACTCGCCCTTGCCCGGGAGCTGGATCTTGAGCCACGGCGGCAGGCGGCGGAACTCGCCGGGCGCGAGCGTGCCCAGGCCCCCCGCACCCGAGGCGCAACCCTTCGTGCGCGGCGCCAGCGGCACGCGCTCGGGCACCGCCGGCCGCGGGGCGCCGTAGACGCCGACGCTGTGCGCGCCGGCGGGCGCGGCGGCTCCACCCGGCTCGCCGATGCTCACCAGCTCGTCGCGCTCGCCCGGGGCGTCCACGTCAGTCCCTCGCCAGCGCCGCGATGTCGGCCGCGGATGCGCCCGCCTTCAAGGCGAGCATCCGGTCGAGTGCGAGTCGCGCGTCGCGCTTCACGTCCGGGGGCACGCTCACCCGGTTCACGACGTGGCCCTCGGCCAGGTTCTCGAGCGCCCACAAGAGATGCGCCGGGTCGATGCGGTTCATGGTGGCGCACGGGCACACGTTCTTCTGGAGCGAGCGGACCCGCTGGTCCGGATGCTCGAGCGCCAGCCGGTGGACCAGGTGGATCTCGGTGCCGATGGCCCAGCTCGAGCCGGGGGGCGCATTCCGCACCCGCTCGATGATGAACTCGGTGGAGCCGACGACATCGGCTGCCTGCACGACCTCGAAGGGACACTCGGGGTGGACCAGCACCTTCACGGCCGGGTCCTCGGCGCGGACCTCCTTTACCTGGCGCAGGTCGAACTTGGTGTGCACCGAGCAGAACCCGCGCCACAGCACGAGCCTCGTGCCGGGGTCGAACGCGCGCGCGTTCATGCGGCGCGGCTCGGGTGCTCGCCAGACCCACTCGGCCATTTCCTCGAGCGGCACGCCCATCTTGAACGCGGCGTTCCGCCCCAGATGCTGGTCGGGCAGGAACAGCACGCGGGGCTTCCGCGCCCACGCCCACTCCAGCGCCTGGCGCGCGTTGCTCGAGGTGCACACCGCTCCGCCGCGCGCGCCACAGAACGCCTTGATGGCCGCGCTCGAGTTCATGTACGTGAGCGGCACGATCGTTTCGCCGTGCGCGGCCACGAGCTGGTCCCAGGCGTCCTCGACGTCGTCGAGCGTGGCCATGTCGGCCATCGAGCAGCCGGCTCGCAGGTCGGGCAGGATCACGGTCTGGTGCGGCTGCGCCAGCACGTCGGCGGACTCGGCCATGAAGTGGACGCCGCAGAACACGATCCACTCGGCGGCCTGCTGCGCGGCGGCGAGCTGGGAGAGCTTGAACGAGTCGCCGCGGAAGTCCGCGAACTCGATGACGCTCTCGCGCTGGTAGTGGTGGCCCAGGATCACGCAGCGCTGGCCCAGGCGCCGCTTCGCCCGCCACGTGCGCTCGCGGATCGTGTCCGCGTCGAGCGTCACGTAGTCCGCGAACGGCCTCGCCCCCGGCACCCGGGGGATGTCCACCAGCGTCATGTCACTCCAGCCCGGCTTCCTTGATCTGCTGCCGGCCGGCGAAGCCGTCCTCGAGCGAGTGCCAGTGCGACACCTCGGGCTCGGACACCTGCCAGCACAGGAACACCAGCCGGTCCCCCATCAGCGAGTAGAAGTCCACGAGGCCGCGGTCGAGGTCCTTGACCAGCGCTCCCTTGGCGTGCAGCTCCTGCACGCCCTTGCCGATGGACTCTCCCAGCCGCCGGCGCTTCTCCTCGAGCGAGCGCAGCTCGAGCGTGTCGGGGTTCTCCGGGCCCGCGCCGGCGGTGGCGACGAGCAGGATCCCCATGCGGCGCTCGAGCCGGTCGAACTCGCGCTTCTTCATCACCAGCCGCTCGAGCCGCGGGCGGACTTCCCCCGCGACCCGGTTGGCCTCATCCACCGTGAACAGCTCGATGCGCACGCGCGCCTCCCCGGGGTCAGTGCGTCTCGAAGGACTTCCCGCAGCCGCACGAGCGCACGGCGTTGGGATTGCGGATGGCGAATCCCGTCGCCTGCAGCGTCTCGACCCAGTCCACCTCGACCCCCTGGAGCACCGGAGCGCTCTCGGGGTCCACGAACACCTTCACGCCGCCGAATTCGCCCACCCAGTCGCCCGGCTGCTGCGCCTCGGCGAACGACATGCCGTACGAGTATCCCGAACAGCCGCCCTGCTGCACCGTCAGGCGCAGTCCGAGCACCCCCTGCGACTGCTGCGCGAGCAGCTCGCCGAGCTTGGCCGCCGCGGCTTGCGTCAACGTCACCATGGTCACGCTCCTCCGATCGCCGCGGCGGGTGCATCGTCGCGATGCCCGGGCCCGCCCGCGGGCTCCAGCTTGGATGTATCGGCGCTGCGCGCGATGCCCGCCAGCGCCCACGCCGCGGCCGGCCGGCGCTCGACCGCCCCTTCAAAGCCCAGCCGCCCAACGAGTTCCGCGGTGACCGCGTCGCGCACCTGCGCCAGCGCGGGTGCGCCGCGACCCAGCGCGCGCGCCACCGACGTCATGCGGATGTCGCGGTAGCCGCACGGGTGGATGAGGCCGAAGTGCTCGAGACGGTCGTCCACGTTGAGCGCGAACCCATGATAGCCGACCCAGCGGCGCACGGCGACGCCGATGGACGCGATCTTCTCGCGCTCCGAGAGCCACACACCGGTGCGCCCCGCGACGCGTCGCCCCTCGAGCCCGAACCGCGCGAGCGCGCCGATCAGCGCGTCCTCGAGCGTGCGGAGCCAGCGGTGCAGGTCGCGGCCCACGCGATCGAGCGCCACGATGGGATAGCCGACGAGCTGCCCGGGGCCGTGCCAGGTGACGTCGCCGCCGCGCGGCACCTCGACCAGCTCGAGCCCGGCGCGCGCGAGTGCCGCCGCGTCGGCGCGCACCCCGCCCTCGCGCGCACCGCGGCCCACCGTGAGCACCGGCTCGTGGTCCGGGTAGAGGAGCCAGTCGCCCGTCCCGCCCGCGGCGCGCGCGGCCACGAGCGCGTCCATGAGCCGGAGCCCGTCGCGGTAGCGCACGGGGCCCAGCGCGCAGACCTGGAGCGTGCCCTGCCGCGTCCGGCTCATGCGCGTCCGCCTCGAACGCGTCGGCGGCTCGTCGCCGCGCGCCGCACCGGCCCGGTCCCGCTCAGGCGTGGAACCACAGCAGCTCCGGCTTCTCGAGCAGCTCGCACACGCGGCGCAGGAACTTCACCGCCAGCTCGCCGTCCACGACGCGATGGTCGAAGCCGATGGACGCGTTCATCATCGGCGCCACCACGATCTGCCCGCCCTTCACGACCGGACGCTCGACGATCTTGTGCACGCCCAGGATCGCCACCTCGGGCACGTTGATGACCGGCGACGAGTTGACGGCCCCGAACACGCCCGCGTTCGTGATCGAGAACGTGCCGCCCTGGATGTCGTCGGGCGTCAGGCGGTCGGCGCGCGCGCGCGCGGCCAGGTCGTTCACCTCGCCCGCGAGCTGCACCAGGTTCTTGGCGTCGCAGTCCTTGAGGTTGGGGACGATGAGGCCCTTCTCGTCGCGGCCCACCGCCATCCCGATGTTGTAGTAGTGCTTGACCACGAGCGCGTCGCCCTGCGGCGAGACCGAGCTGTTCACCCAGGGGAACTCCCGGAGCGCGAACACCGCGGCCTTGATGAAGAACGGCATGAACGTGAGCTTCACGCCCCGGGCCTCGAGCCGCGGCGCCCACTCCTTGCGGAGCGCCACGATCGCGCTCATGTCGCATTCGTCGAAGCAGTGCGTGTGCGCGGCCGTGAGCTTGGCCTTGATCATGTTCTCGGCGATCACGCGGCGGACGCGCGAGAACGGCACCGTGGTCTCGCGCGGGCCGCCGGCCGTGGCGCGCGCCGCGGGGCGGGCGAACGCCGGGAGCGGGGCGGCGGCGGGAGCGGCGGCCGGGCGCGCCGCCGGGGCGGCCGGGGCGGCCGCGAGGGCGGGCGCGGCGCCTCGGCGCTTGAGGTAATCGAGCAGGTCGTCGCGGGTGATCCGGCCGGCCACGCCCGAGCCCGCGATCGCCGAGAGCTCGCCCATGGTCACGCCCTGCTCGCGCATGATCTTCCGCACCGCGGGCGAGAGGTTCCGCCCGTCGGCCGACTCCACGGCCTGGCCGCTGCCGTTCGAGCCGCCGACCGGGGCGGCCGCGGTGGGCGCGGCGGGCGCGGGCGGGGCGGCGGCGGTGGCGACCGTGGCGGCGGGCGGCGCGCTCGTAGCGGCTCCGGAGCCGGCCGCGGCCTGCGAGGTCGCACGGACGGGAGCGCTCGCCGGAGCCGCTGCGGCCTCGCCCGCGCCCGAGAGCTGGCCGATCTCGGTGCCCACGAGCACGGTGGTCCCCTCCGGGACCAGGATGCTCGAGAGCGTGCCCTCGGCGGGCGCCGGGATCTCGACGTTGATCTTGTCCGTCTGGATCTCGACCAGCGGCTCCTCCTTGCGCACCTTGTCGCCCACCGCCTTCAGCCAGCGGGCGACGGTGCCCTCGGCCACGCTCTCGCCCAGCTGGGGCACGACGATCGAGATCGCCATCGCGTCCTCCTCCTCTCGCCCCGCCAGCGTCCCTGCGCGGGGCCTGCCCGGTTCACTCGTCATCATCCGCTTCCGGCGTCGGCGGCCGCCCGCGCGCGTCGCGGACGCCGGCGCCGGCGGTTCAAGGTCGTTTCGAAGCCCTGCGCCGCTCGAGCCGCAGCCGCCGGCGCTCGAGCGCCAGCACGTGCTCGGCCCGCTCGTCCTCGGTCTCGAGGATGAGCGGCGGCACGGGCGTCGGCCGACGCGTCACCGGATCGAGCGCCACGAACGTCACGAACGCGGTCCCGGTCGTCCGGTGCTCGCCCGTCAGCACGTCCTCCGACCGTACATCCACCCGGATCTCCATGCTGCTCCGGTCCACGAGCGTGAGTCGCGCGTGCAGCAGCGCTACCTGCCCGACCTGGATCGGCGCGAGGAACGCCATCTCGTCGAACGCCGCGGTCACCACCGGCCGCCGCGAATGGCGGTTGGCCACGATCGCCGCGGCGAGGTCCACCCAGTGCATCACGGTCCCGCCGAGCACCGAGCCGTGCACGTTGGCGTGCTGGGGCAGGACGAGCTGCGTCATCTCGGTGGCCGACTCGCCGACGCGGCGGCCCTCCGGGACGGTCTGGGTGCTCACGCGGGGCGTTCTCCGGGGCCAGCGGTGTACCGCACGGGGCGGCGTGGGACGTCGGGGGCATCATAGGCAGGCCCCGGGAACCCGGCAAATAACTGGACTTTGCGACTTCTCCAGCGGGAGGCCGGCGCTCCAGGGGGTGGCCCCTCCAGGCTCCAGATAGCGAACGGCCGGCCGCCCCTCGGGGCGGCCGGCCGTCGCGTGCGTGCGACCGGATCAGCGGCCGAGGTAGACCGTCCGCAGGGCGCGCTGGACACCGCCCATCTTGAGGCGCGCGAAGTACACGCCCGCGCCCACCTCGCGGCCGGCGGCGTCCACGCCGCTCCACTCGCGCGAGAACGAGCCCGCGGGCATGCGGCCCTTGAGCAGCGACGTCACCTGGCGGCCGGCCACGTCGAAGATGCCGATCTCGACGTCGGCCTCCTGCGGCAGCGTCACCGAGAACGTGGCGCGGCGCGCCGGGTTCGGGGCGACGCTGAACGCGAGCTGCGCGCCGCCGCCGCCCACGCCTGCGAGGCCGTGGTCCACGATATCAGAGTAGTCGCGCGGGCAGACGCGGAAGCTCGCGCCCTCGTAGTGCAGCACGCCCGTGACGCTCACCATGTTGCCGAGCGGCGGCGAGACGAACGGGTTCAGGACGCCGCTCAGATTCTGGACGAAGATCGTGTCGCCGTCCGAGAACGCCTGCGCCGCCACGTGGAAGCCGTTGGTCGGGAGCGTCGGGAAGCGCTGCACCACCTTGACGTTCTGGAGCGTGACGAAGCGGCCCTCGTAGTCCTCGCCGTCCGCCAGCACGTTCGTCGCGTCGCAGGTGTCCATCTTCGCCTGCAGGACGGTTCGGACCGTCGGGGAAGGCACCGTCCCGGCCCCCAGCGCTTCGACCTCGATGATGTTGGAGAACTCGGACTCGCCGAAGAACTCCTGGATGCCGCCCGTCAGGCGGTAGCGCGTGCCCGTGGCGAGGACCGAAGGAGGCGCGAACGCGGCGACGCCGCCGCGGGTCACGTCGCCCTCGTCCATCATGTAGTAGAGCGCGCCATAGCGGGCGCCCATCACGGCGGCCATGGAAGCGCGCGTGCCGACCGGGCCCTGCGTGAGCTGCCCGCCGGGACCCGCGAACCTCGAGCGGTCCACGCACGGCGTGCCCGCGAGCGAGTCGGGGTCGGCGGTCTGGATCTCGGCCGCGGTCAGGATGCCGTTGATGAACGTGCGCGATTGCGGCGTCGTCATGGTCTGGCCCGCCGCCTGGCCGGTGACCCCGTTGACCGTGATCACCTCGATGTCGCCGTGCGCGAGCCCGTTGGTGACGGTCACGAGGACCGCGTCGTTTCCGGACGTGACCACGTTGTCGATCGTGCCGAACGACGCCAGCGAATAGTTGGTCGCATTCGTCGCCGACGCCGCGGTCACGTCGCGGTCGAACTTGACCTTGATGACGTTGTCCGTGACCGGATAGGCGTCCGCCACGTTCGGCGGCGTGTTGACGACGATGTCGTTGCCGTTCCGCAGCATGATGCGGTAGCCGCGGTTGGCCTGGTTCAGGATGCCCTGCGCGCTCAGCACCGGCGTGCCCACCGCCGGCGGCGCGTAGGTCGTGAGCTTGTTGCCGTCGATGAACACCGAGTCGCTCGGCGCCGCCGAGTCCACCACCAGGAACGCGTTGTTCTGGCCCAGCCCGCCGGTGAGCGAGGTGCGCGCCACCGTGAGCGTTCCGGTGACCCGGACCAGGCAGCCCTCGTACTGCTCCGCGAACGTGTTCGTGGGCAGCTCGTTCAGTTGCGTGGTCGTGCCCTCGAAGAACGGCGGCAGCGCGTTGCCGGACGAGACCTTGCGCACGATGCCGTTGGGCGCCGTGAAGTTGTTGTTGGGGGCCAGCACCTGGCTCGAGTTCTGGAACTCGCCCGTGCGCATCCATTCGACGACGATCGAGTCGCCGATCGCGAAGTTGTAGGGCGCCGACTGGGGATTGACGCTGTGGAAGAACACGTCGATCCCGGAGAACGGGCCGCCCGGCGAGTTCTGGATGTAGGCGTCGAACCCGGTGGCGATCGGGTCGAAGCCGATGATGATGCCGCCGAGGCCGGCGCCGAAGGGATTGTCGTAGGGGGGCAGGCGCCACTCCGGCGGGATGCCGACGCGGGTCTCGCCGATGGTGTCGCCGACGGCCGGATGGCCGGCAGCGAGGACGTCCTGGATCTGCTTGATCGTCACGGAGTCCGGGAACGTCGCATTCGGATAGTTCGCCGCCATGGCGGCGCCGGCCGTGCACAGGAGCGCGAACGTGGCCAGAAGACGGGTGAACGGCTTGAGCATGTGGGAACCCCTCGTTGCGGGTGGACGGAACGGATGGTGGAACGCGTTCAGGGGGTCGGTGCGGACCTGCTGGCGTTGCCTCCTTGCGCGGGCGCGCCTGGCCTCTCGGGGCGCCTGATCGTCTGCCGGATCGAGTCGCATGACCGTGGCTTGACCGGGCGGATGATAGCAGCGGACCCGCACAAGTCGAAGGAATTTCAACGTTTCGGGGACGTTTCCGGCTCCGCGCGAGGTCCGGGCCGGCGCTAGGAGCCCTCGGGTAGCCCACGCGGGCCCGCGCCTCGAGACGTCGGTCAGGGACGGCTGGAGCCGATATCCGGATGGATATCGCGTACATTTCCCATTCGGAGGCGTGTGTACGGCCGCGTGTGAGCGCGGCCCGGTCGAATCGGGCGGCCGGCGGGCGGCCCTAATGGTCCAGGCCCAGGTGCCGGTAGATGTTCGTGACGAACCGTGCGGCCGAGCCCGCGCTGAGCCCCGGCCCCACGGCCGGGACGGCCCCCCCGGGGGGCATGCAGACCACGATCGCGCGTCCGCCGTTCGGCTGCGGGACGCTGATCCCGACGGCGGTGCTGTCCCCGTCGGCCGGCGTCAGCGTCCCGGCGGCGCCCCAGAGCACGACCTGGTCGCGGTCCAGGAAGTCGAAGTGCCGCAGGCCGCCCGCCTCGCCGGCCCGCACCTGGAACGCCTGTCGGACGTAGAGCGAGTCGCGCGCGACCAGGCCGCCGCCCACGTCCACGTGCGGCAGGAACACGCTCGTGCCGGTGTTGCCGAAGCCGATCGAGGTGTCCGCGAACGTCGAGGTGATCGTGAACGCGGAGCGCATGCCGCGGCTGCCGAGGTGGCTGCGCACGAAGTCCTCGGACAGGGGCCCGGTGGCCTGCCGGCCGCCGATCAGGTAGAGCCCGTCCAGGTAGAACCGCCCGCCGCCGTCCAGGTAGGCGGCGATCCCGGCCTCCGCCGTCTTGAGCACCGTGGAGAACGAGATCTCGATGCCGCGGTACCAGACGACCGTCTCGAACAGCTTGAAGGTCTGCTCGACGTCCTTGGCCGTCCGGAACGGCTGGCTCGAGTCGAGGCGCAGGATCGCGTAGTCCGCGGTGGTGAGCCCGACCCGGGCCACGCTGTTCGAATAGAGCGTGTCGAAGCGCAGGTTGTTGGCCGAGGTCCGCGGCACCTCGTCCACGATCAGCAGCCGCGGGTTGGGCGGGGTGCCGCGCACGTTCCAGGTCGCGCTGGCCGGCGGGCCGGCGCGGCCGCCGTCGTCGATCGCCCGCACGAACAGCGTGCGCGGCCCGGGGACGACGACACCGTTCACCTTGAACCGCTCGCTGGGCATGGTGAACGCGCGCCCGGTCGTGATCTCGGGGCTCGCCTCGTTACCGTCGAGCCACACCAGGTAGGTGAGCTTCGTGACGTCGCCATCGCGGTCGCGGCCGGTCCACGTCACGCTCACCGTGGCGAACGTCGTGTCGGAGGCGAGGGGCTTCTGGTCGAGACTCACCGTGGGCGCCTCGTTGCTGAACTCGAACGCCTGGACCGGCGGGTCGGGGTCGCGCGCGCCCGCATCGTCCACCGCCCGGACGCTGAAGCGGGTGTCGGTGTAGCCGTCGGGCGCCTGGACCGTGAACACCGAATCGGTGAGCGTCGTGAAGCGCCAGTTCGTGTCTGCCGGAGCCGCCGGGTTCAGGAGCCGCCACTCGAAGCCCCGCACCGTCCCGTCCGGGTCGGTGCCGAACCAGTACAGGCGGACGATGTGATTGACGGTGTCCACCGGGCCGTCCACGAACAGCACGGTGTTCGGCGGCTGGTTCGGGTGCCGCACGCCCGTGAGCTTGCCCGTGAGCCGGCCGCAGCCCGCGGCCGCCGCGAGCACGGCCACGACGGCGGCCAGGCCGGCGAACGCCAGCCCGCGCCTCACTGCAGCCCCTCGCGGTCGGACTTCACGATCAGGACCTTGCCGACCTCGGTCTTCCCGTTCGCGAGGTCCTCGACCGACCAAAGGTAGAGGCCCGTGGCCGCGGCCTGGCCGCGCCGGGTGACGAGGTCCCAGCCGAACGTGGCGCCCGAGAACGTGCCGGGCAGGTCGGTGGCCGGGTTGTAGACGCCGCGCGCGTTTCGGCCGTCGTAGGTCGCGCCGTCGAAGCCGGCTTCGTAGACCAGGTCGCCGGCGAGCGTGTAGATGCGCAGGTTGCAGCGCGAGGGCAGGTTCGCGAACCACAGGTAGTGCTCGCGCACGTTGCGCCCCGCGTCCCACGCCGCCTCGACGCGGTAGGGGTTCGGGAACACCACCACGCCGCCCGCGCGCTCGCCCACGCGCGGCGCGGGCACGACCATGACCTCGTTCTGGCCCTTGCCGCTCTCGAGCGATTCGATCTCGGTGTTGCCGAGGTCGTAGGCCGTGACCGCGACGAAGTGCTTGAAGCCGTCGCGGAGGTGATCGAGCGTGTACTTGTAGCGGTAGGCGACGCCGTCGATCACGACCGGCGTGGCGAGCCGCGGCCCCGCGAGCCCGGTGTTGAACCCGGTGGTGTCGTGCGGCGCGGCCGTGAGGTCGAACTGCGCCACGAGCCGGAGGTCGTCGCGGTCCTCGCCGGCGTAGACGCGATAGCCCTCGAAGTCCTGCGGGATCGGGCTCGTCGGGTCGAGGAACGACTCCGGCGAGTCGTCCCAGTAGTAGTCGATGGCGCCGGCGCGCGCCACGGCGCGGAAGCGCGGCGAGGGCGGCGGCACCGGCACGATGTAGTCGAGGTCGTAGGCGCGCTGGGCGGTGCGCGCGCGCTTGTGCAGCTCCGCCTCGGTGAGGCCGCCCAGGTAGACGAAGTCCACCTCGATGCTGTCCCCGGGGTTCACCTGCGGGAATGGCCCGACCGCGATCAGCTCCGCCGGGTCTCCGTCGCGCGGCGAGAGTTCGGGCGGCAGCGGGTCCAGCACGGTCTTCGTGCCCGCGCTCAGCAGCGCGTAGCGCTCGACGTCCTCGTCGCGGTCGAAGTCTCCGGGCCGCCAGTCCCAGCAGTGCATGGAGATCTGCTTGTCGAGCGGGTCGAACGCGCGCCCGGGACGCACGCCGAGCAGTTTCACGCCCACGATCTCGGGGGCGGTGGAGAAGTTGCAGTTGTTCGGGATGGGCGGCGCCACGCAGTAGCGCTCGGTGAACATGCTGAGCGAGTCCACCCAGCCCACGAGCTTGCGGTTGAACCACGAGCCGATGCCGGCGGGGAAATTGTTGTAGTTCTTCCGGCTGCCGCTCGCCAGCTCGTTGTAGACACCGAGGTAGACGTTGCGGAGCGGCGCGCCCGTGTTCCTGATCACCCAGTGGAAGAACACCATGTGGTTGTAGTCGGAGAACGACCACGAGTAGTTCTCCTGGCGCACCACGACGCCCAGCGGACGGTGCCGTTCGATGTTGTTGAGCGTCACCTTGGGCGTCAGGTCGTCGAAGCGCGAGATCAGGTCGCGCTCGCTGACCGCCTCGGGCGAGAACTTGCGGCTGTTGGACAGCGACGATCGCACCTCGATGCGGTCGCCGATGGGCGAGAACTCGGTGGAGCTCGTGGCCCCGTCGTTGATGGAGCCGTCGATCGCGCCCGCGGTGACCCCGGTGAACGCGCCGTCCTGGTCGGCCGCGATCGCGCCGATCCACAGCCCGCCGCGCACGAGATGCTCGTGCTCGGTGCCGATCGGGTACTCCATGGACGGCGTGCGCGCGCTGAAGTTGTTGCCGATGAACCCGTAGTTCGTGATGTTCATGCTCAGCAGGTTGAGGTCGCCGCCCTCCTCGAGCCGGCCCGAGAGGAGCGACACGAACGCCCGCCCGGCGCTGTCCGCCTGCGCGGCCGCGGGCGGCGCGGGCAGGCGCAGGCCGGCGAGCCGCGCCAGCTTGGCGGCGCGCGGATCCCGCGCGCCGGGGCCCTCGGCTCGGGCCGGGAGCGCGGCGGGCGGGAGCGCGAGGCAGGCGAGCAGCGCCGGCGTCATGAGCCGCGAGGTCGTGCGTCGAAGGGTCACTGGCGCCTCTTGTAGCGGATGATCTGCGCGCGGCCGCGGTCCGCGATGTAAGCGAGCGAGTCGTCCACGGCGACCGAGGTGGGATCCAGCAGCGGCAGGCCGTCGGCGTTGGGTTCGACGTCCACGCGCTGGATGTACTCGCCGGAGGTCGTGAAGCGGAGCACGCGGCGGTTCTCGCGGTCCACGACGTAGAAGAAGCCGGCAAGGTCGGCGGTCACGCCCTCGGGGTGGTTGAACGCCGCGCCGGTCACGGAGCCGTCCACGCGCGTGAACCCGACGCCGATCTCGTTGGACGAGACCGACTTCGCCTGGTTGTTGCCGCGGTCCGCGATGAACAGCGGATCCACGCCCAGCGGCGACCAGTGGATCCCTCTCGGGTCGGACACCGAAGAGGCCCCGGTGCCGTCGAACACGACCCAGGTGGTGTCGCGATGCCACCGGCTGGTCCCCGGCATGTTGACGTCGAGCACCCCCGGGTAGCGCTGGCCGCGCTTGTAACGGTACACGCGGCTCACCGCCTTACGCGTGCGGATGCGCTGGTCGATCTGGTTGGTGTCGAGCACCACGACGAGCCCCGAGACGTAGACGCGGCCCTGGTCGTCGGCCGCGATCCCGAACGGCTGCGCGAAGCTGGTGTCGGTGAACGTGGACACGGTGTCTCCGCCGCCGAGCTCGTACTCGCGCACCCGCCAGGTGGCGGTGTAGTCGAAGACCTGGTTGCGGAACGGGTGCCCGGTGGCGCGGGTCGTGTCGGGGTCCGGCTCGCAGGAGTTCCGCCGCACGTCGAACTTCGCCTGGCACGAGTCGCCCTGGTCGAGCACGAACAGCCTCGCCGGGTTGGCTCCGGCCGAGATCGCGACGGGGTTGAACAGCCAGCGCATGGCCTCGAAATAGGGCGGGCCGATGGCCTCGGGGCGCGAGAGCGGGTAGAGCCGGACCTCGCCGCGCGGCACCGCGGGCCCGCCGGTGCCGCCGTGGTTGAACAGCGCGAACAGCTGGTTGCCCTGGCCCTGCGTGATGAGCAGGTCCTGCACGCCCTGCTGGCTGGTCCAGGTGGCGAGCATGGCGTAGCTCTGGTCGGTGGGGACGAAGTTGTCCGGGCGCTCGGTGGGCAGGTCGAACCGGCCGCCGCAGCCGGCGGGCACGAGCGCGAACGCGGCGAGCGTCGCGAGCGCGGAGAGCGCAGTCGGGATCCGGGAGCGGGCCATCAGAACCGCACCCCCAGCGAGACGCGGTGCACCGCGCCGAGGAAGCCGCCGTCGGTGTAGGCGTAGTCGAGCGCCCCGCGGTAGCCGCCGAACTCGCCCAGGTAGCCGGCGCCGGCCGAGAGCTTGAGCGCGTCGGCGCGGAAGTTGTAGCCCCCGCGCACCGCGAACGTGCCGCGGAACAGCCATTCCACGCCGGCCTTGAACAGCTGCTCGTTGTCGGCCGGCTGGTTCACCTCGAATGACGTGGTCAGCCGCTGGACCTCGTTCTCCACCGGCTCGAACGCCAGCCCGTAGCGGAACATGAGCGGCGGGTCGAAAGCGTCGTACTGCGCCGTGGAGCCGTCGTACGGCGACAGGTAGGTGCCCGACGGGCGGAGCGCAGGGCCGAAATTCGTGAGCGAGGTCGCGATGCGCACGCTGCCGAGGCCGAGGTAGTAGATCGAGCCCACGTCGAACAGCACCGCGTTCGTGGTCGGGCCCCCGACCTGCGAGCCGAGATCCTCGCGCACCCACTTGATTCCGGTGCCCACGAGCAGCTTGTCGGTCCAGCGCCGGGCGAACGCGACGCCGGCGACCACGTCGGAGTAGGAGAACGTCCGGCCGGTCCCGAACGGCTGGAGCTCGGTGGTCTCCACGATGTCCGTGGACAGCACGCCGAGCTGGAGCGCGATCGAGCCGCCGAACCGCCGCGACGGCACGATCAGCACGGCGTGCTCGTAGGTGACGTCCGCGGGCCACTCGACGTGGTGGAGCGCCACCTCGCGCCGCTGGAGCGACGCCAGCCCGGCGGGGTTCCAGAAGATCGCGCTCGGGTCGTTGGCCACCGCCACGAACGTCTCGCCCATCCCCACCGCGCGCGCGCCCACGCCGATGCGCAGGAACGTGGCGGACGCCGTGCCCGCGCGCTGCCCGCCGAGCGAGCCCTGCGCGCGCGCCGGGTCGGCCGCGGCGCACAGCGCCACGGCCGCGAGCGCCGCCGCGAGGCGCCTAGAGGTCCACATCGAGCTGGAGTCTCCATTGCGCGCCGGGGCCGTAGTTGGACGGGTCGTCCACCTGGCTCACGCGCACGAAATCGTTCAGCCCGGCGACATTGGCCGGGTCGTACTGCCCCACGCCCCAGACGCGGCCGCGGCCGGTGATCGGGTCGATGCGGTTGTAGAGATGGTTGCCGAACACGTTCGTGGCCTGGAGGCTCAGGTCCACGCGCCGGGTCCCGAGCTGGAACCAGCGGTTGAGCTTCATGTCGCAGGTGAACTGGACCGGCGCGTTCTCGGAGTTCGGCAGACCGATCGGATCGCGGTTGAAGATGTCCATCGGCGTGTACGCCCGGCCCGACTGGCCCTGCACGTACACGTTCAGCCCGCTGCGCTTCGCCCAGCCGAGCCAGCCGGGCGTCTTGTCGTCGAAGCGGACGTCGAGGCTCGCCGTGAGCTTGCTCGGGCGGTTCCAGCGCACGAACTCCTCGGACAACCGGGTCTCGTCGCTGCCGCCCACCTCCTGCAGCGCGCGCTGCTCGTTCGGGTCGCTGCTCTTGCCCCGCGTCTGCTGGTAGGAGTACGTGATCTTGCCCGCCCAGTGGTTCGAGCGCCGCTTCTCGAGCTCGATCTCGAAGCCTTTCGAACGCGCGTAGTGGCCGTTCAGGTAGATGAAGTACGACTCGATGTTCTGGCCCGCGAGCGGGTCCACGCGGCTCGCGTTCGGGTAGTCGTACACGTCGCGCACGAAGAACGTCACGTTGGCGGCGGCGGCGGGCAGGAACTGGTGCTTGCCGCCCACCTCGTAGTTCACCGAGACCTGGGGATTCAGGTTCGGGTTGCCCTGCAGCGGGAACGACTCGCTCGAGATGGAGCTGAGCTTGGAGTAGACGTAGCGGTAGGATGGATTCTGGGTGAACTGGCCGTAGTTGAAGAAGAAGCTGCTGTTCTCGGTGATCGGGTGCGCCACGATCACGCGCGGCGAGACGTGCGCCTTGACGCGGCGGCCGAAGAACGAGCGCGTGTCCTCGAAGAAGCTGGTGCGCGTGGTCGGGGCGATGTTGCGGCGCGTGGTGTCGCCCATGGCCTGCTCGGCTTCGCGCCCGAGGAACCAGTAGTCCAGGCGCAGCCCGACGTTGGCGACGAAGCCCTCGAATTCGAGCCGGTCCCGCGCGTACGCCGCGCCCACCATCGGGTGCACGTTCCACAGGTCGTGCGACTGCCCAAGCCCGTCGGCGTCGAACACCCACGGGTTCTCGATCGTGAGGTACTGCACCGACTGCCACTGGTGCTCGAATCCCACCTCCAGCTCGTTGTGGCCCACGCGCTGGGTGAGCGAGCCCTGCAGGCCCCAGCTGTTCGTGCGCCGGTCGGCCCACTGGTTGTCGTCACCGGTGTCCCAGAAGAAGTCGTCGCGGCGCGGGTCGCCCACCGGGAACGCCGAGCGGTCGTCGGGCTCGACGTACCGGCTCCAGTGCTTGCCGCCCACGTCCTGGCGCTGCGCGAAGTAGTAGCGCGACAGTTGGAGCGTGGTGAACCCGCGCGTGGACAGCGTGCGCCGCCACTCGAGCGAGGTCTGCACGTTGTCCTCGAAGAACGTCTGCGCGTTGCCGATCCGGTGGTCCCAGCGCCATGGGTAGGCCGGGTCGCCGAGGTCGCCCTGGGCGGTGAGGAACGTGCGGCTGAAGCCCTGGTCGATGGCGATGCGCTTGGAGAAGTTGAGCGACAGCTTGTTCATGTTGTCCGGCTTCCAGAACAGGCCGTAGCGCCCGGCCCAGCGGTTGTCCTGGGCGGGGCCCCACTCGTCCCCGTAACGGAACTTGTGCCCGAAGATGCGGTCCTCGTAGCTCGAGACGAGCCGCGGGTGGAGGAACGGCGGCACGACCGTCTTCTCGACCAGCGACAGGCCGCCGCGCCCGAGGTAGCTGAACCGCGTCTCGAACAGGCTTCCCGAGAGGTCGAGGATGCTGGTCACGGCGCCGGGCAGCTTCACGCCGAGCCGGCGGAGGCCGGGCGCCCAGACCGGGTCGGGGCCGGTCACCACCGCGTGCCAGGCCCGGCCGCCGTAGCTGCCGGCCGAGGTGGTGATGCCGAGCTGCGGCTTCTCCGTGCCCTCCTTGAGCCGGATCTCCACCACGCCCGAGAGCGCGTTGCCGTAGCGCACGTCGAACGCGCCGGTGGCGACGTTCACCTCGGAGACCGAGCGCGCGTTCAGCTGCCCGGCCGTGGACTGGCCGGTGACGAGGTCGCGGTTCGCCACGCCGTTCACCACGAACATGGTCTCGTCGGCGCGGCCGCCGCGGACGTGGATCTGGTCGGCGTCCGTGCTGATGCCCGCCTGCTGCTGCAGCACGTCCGCCACCGTGGACACCGGGAGGTTCCGGATCTCGTTGGCGTTCACGCTGCGCACGGTGGCGCCCTGCTTGGTCTCGACCAGGCGGCGCTCGGCGGTCACCTCGACCACCTTCTCCTGGCGGACGACGACCTCTTCGAGCTTGAAGTCCACCACCGCGCCCCTGCCCGCGGCCACCACCACGCCCGGCCGGACCTCCGGCCTGTAGCCCAGGAACTGGACCCGGACCTCGTAGGTGCCCGCCGGTACGCCGGGGATGGTGAAGCGGCCCTCGGAGTCGGTCAGGCCGCCCTTCTGCGCCCCCACCACGGCGACGTTCGCGAAGGGGATCGCGTGGCCCGTCCGCTTGTCGGTGACCTTCCCCGTGATGGTGCCCTTGTCCTGCGCGTGCGCCGGAACGGCGACGGCGATGCAGAGCAGGCCGGGCAGGAGGAACCGCGCGAGAGTTCTCATGGAGTGGGAAGGTGGGGCGGAAACTTAGGTGGCCGGTCAGAATGCAGTCAAGGACTCGGTTTCCTAACGAGTTGCCGTTGTGACGAGCGCCGGATGCAATCTCTCAATGGAGAATGTGATTCGGCATGACATTCTCCTTATGGAGTCATGCCTCGTGTCTCACGTTTCCCATCTGGAGGGCCAGGTCCGCCGCTCAGTAGCTCCCGCGCAGGTCGTACTCGCTCGGGAACGCGTCCATGAACACGCGGTCGATCTCGAGGTTCACCTCGCGCAGCATGCGGGCCTTCTGCGGGTAGGGCAGGAACGCGCTCTTGAAACCGTTGAGGATGATGCGCTTGACCTCGTAGGGCGAGAACCGGAACGCCCGCGCCGCGAGCGAGATCTCCTCGGTGAGCGTGGTCGCCGACATGAGCCGGTTGTCGGTGTTCAGCGTCACCCGAAGCCCCTGCCGGAAGTAATCGCCGCACGGGTGGTCCTGGATGCGGCGGACCGCGCGGGTCTGGATGTTGGACGACAGGCACATCTCGAGCGGGATGCGGTGGTCGCGCACGTAGCGCAGCAGGTCGGGGTCCTCTCGCAGCCGCGTCCCGTGCCCGATGCGGTGCGCGCCGCAGTAGTGGAGCGCCTGGGCGATGCTCTGGGCGCCGAACGCCTCGCCGCCGTGAACCGTGCTGTTGATGTTGTGCTCGAGGATGAGCTGGAACGCCTCGCGGTGCGCCTTGGCCGGGTAGTCGCGCTCCTGTCCCGCCAGGTCGAACGCCAGCACGCCGCGGCCCTTGTACGCCACCGCCAGCTTCGCCAGCGCCATGGAGACCCGCGGCGCCATGCTGCGGATGCCGCAGATGATGACCCCGGTGGACATGTCGTGCCGGGCGCCGGCGTCGCGCAGGCCGGCGATGACCGGGTCCACGATGTCCTCCCAGTCGAGGCGCTTCTGCCGGTGCAGGATGGGCGAGTAGCGCACCTCGAGGTGGCGCACGTTCTCGCCGGCGCAGTCCTCGACCAGCTCGAACGCGATGCGGTAGAGCGCCTCCTTGCGCTGCATCACCGCCAGCGTCAGGTCGAAGATGCGCAGGTAATCGCCGAGGTTACGCGTGCGCTTGCCCGCCTGCAGCAGCCGGGCGAGCTCGGGGAGCTTCGTGGTGGGCAGCCGGACCCCCTGCTCCTTCGCCAGCTCGAGCACGGTGCGCGGCCGCACGCTCCCGTCCAGGTGGCAATGGAGCTCCGCCTTGGGCAGTCGGCGGAGCACGTCGCGCGAGAGCCTCATCGGCGCGCGTCCAGCGCCATGATCTTCTTTACCCGCCGCTCGTGGCGGCCGCCTTCGAACTCCGTGGCGAGGAACAGCCGCACGAGCCGCACCGCCGCGCCGCGGCTCACCACCCGGGCGCCCAGCGACAGCACGTTGGCGTCGTTGTGCTGGCGTGCGTTCCGCACCGTGGCGTCGTCGTGGCAGAGCGCGCAGCGCACGCCCGGGACCTTGTTCGCCGCCATCGCCGAGCCGATCCCGGCCGAATCCACGACGACGCCGCGCGCCGCCCGGCCGCTCGCCACCTCGCGCGCCACCGCCGCGGCCAGGTCCGGGTAGTCCACGGCGTCGGTCGAGTGCGTGCCGCAGTCGTGGACCTCCCAGCCCATCTCCTCGGCGATGACCCGACGCAGGATCTCCTTGAGCTCGAACCCGCCGTGGTCGGCGCCCAGCGCGACCCGTCTGGGCGCGGCGCCGGCCGCGGGCCGTTCCGGGGCACCCGCCGCGGGCGCGGGCGCTCCCCCGAGCGCACGGTCGACCGCCTCGCGCACGAGCCGGCGCACCTCGTCTTCGCTGGGGGTCCGCATGGGTGGCGCAGTCTAGCGCCCGCGCCGGGCCAGCCGCCATCGCGCCTGGCTCGCGCGGGACACGCGTCGCTCCGCCGTAGGCTAGAATCCCCGGCCGTGCCCGCCGCCGCGTCCCCCCGGAGGAGCCCCGTGTCCCGCGCCCTGAAGCCGATCCTCGCGCTCGCCTGCCTGCTGGGGGCAGCGCCGGCGCTCGCCCGGGAGGGGGCCGCCGACAGCACCGTGCGCGAGTCGTGGCGGCTCGCGAACGGCCTCGAGGTGCGCACGCTCCACCTTCCTGGCGCCGGCGGCGTGGCGGTGACGCTCGCGTTCCGCGCCGGCTCGGGCTACGAGCCCGCCGGGCTCGAAGGGCTCTCGGAGCTCCTCGCCGAGGTCCAGTTCACGGCTCCGGCGGGCGACATCCCCGAGCGCGCGCGCGAGGAGATGGCGAGCCTCCGCCCGCTCGGCTGGGAGTCGCGGCCCGGCAGCCGGCTCGTGCGCTTCACCGAGGTCGCCACGCGCGCCCAGCTGCCGGGGGTGCTGCGGCAGGTTGCGCGCCGGCTCGCAGGCGTGACCCCGACCGACGCCGACGTCCACCGCGCGCTCGCCGAGGTGCGGCGCGACCTCGGCAGCCGGCTGTTCGGCGATCCCGCGGACGTCCTCTACTGGCGGACCGCGGCGCTCGCGCGCGGGCTCGACGACCAGCGGCTCGTGCGCCTCGCCGGTCTGGCCGCGTTCGAGCGGTTCGGCGCCGCGGACGTGTCCCCGTGGCTCAAGCGCTGGTACCACGCGGGCAACGCCTCGCTCGGCCTCGCCGGCGACCTGTCCGGCCTCGACGTGCGGGCCCTCGTCGAGTCCCTGTTCGGCGCGCTCCCGGGAGGCACCGCGAACCCGGACACGGTCGAGCTGCGGCTGCACGGCCTGCGCCGGAGCGTGCCGTGGAAGGGCCTCGACGCGCCGGTCGCCGCGATCGCGGTGGTCGCGCCACCGCTCACCGACAGCCTCCACCCGGGCTTCTACGCGAGCATGCTGTTCACCGGCCCGGCTTTGTCGCAGATGTGGGGCGGCCCGAAGGCCCCCCTCCGCACCCGCTTCCAGTACTCGCTCATGGACGAGCCCGAGCTCGTGCGGTTCTACCCGCCGGCCTCGGACAAGGAGCGCGACCCGGAGAACGTCGCCGGCGCGCTCCACGAGCTGCTCAGGGTGGTCGGCGGCAAGCAGGTGACCGGCCCGATGCTGATCCGCGTGAAGCGCAGCGTGCGCTGGCTCATCGGCGGCGAGCTGCCGCCCGAGGTCCGCGCCCGGCTGCGAACCGACCCCGCCGGGCTCGCCACGGTCGCGAACGGCCTGGCCACGCGCGCGCTGTGGATGGGTGACGGCTTCTGGAGCGGCTACCTGGAGCGGTTCGACCGCACGTTGCTCGGGCACAACTACTTCTACCCGCTCATCACCCGGCCCGAGCGCCAGAGCACGCTGCTCCTCACCCCGGGCGACTGAACCGGCTCGCGTTCGGGGAACCGGGCAGGCTACCCTCGCGGCGACCATGTCCCGACGCATCCTCATCGGCCTCGCCGGCGGCTCCGGCTCCGGCAAGACGCTCGTCGCGCGCACGATCGTGCGCGAACTGGGGTCCCAGCGCGTCGTCGTCATCGACCAGGACAGCTACTACAAGGACCTCGAGCACATCCCGTTCCGCGACCGGGAGGCGCGCAACTTCGACCATCCCGACGCGTTCGACACCGAGCTGCTGCGACGCCACCTGGGCGAGCTGCTCGAGGGCCGGCCGATCGAGCAGCCCATCTACGACTACGCCCTGCACCGGCGCACGAACGACTCGCGGCGCATCAGCGACCACCTCGTCGTCGTGCTCGAGGGCATCCTCATCTTCCACGACCCCGAGCTGCGCGCGCTCATGGACATCAAGCTGTTCGTGGACGCCGACTCCGACGTGCGCCTCACACGCCGCCTGCGCCGCGACATGATCGAGCGCGGCCGCTCGGTGGACTCGATCCTGCGCCAGTACGAGGAAAGCGTGCGGCCCATGCACCTGCAGTTCGTGGAACCCAGCAAGCGCTTCGCCGACGTCATCATCCCCGGCGGCGGCCACAACCAGGTCGCGATCGACCTGGTGAAGACCAAGATCCGCGAGCTGCTGCGCGAGCGCGGCGTGGACGTCGCCGCCGCGGCGCGGCCGTGAGCGCCTCGCGCCCCCGGAGAACCGCATGAGCGAACCGACCCGCACCCCGCCCGGCACCGGCTCGATCGAGGTCATCGTGGGCAGCATGTACAGCGGGAAGACCGAGGAGCTGATCCGGCGGCTGCGGCGGGCGCAGATCGCGCGCCAGCGGGTGGAGATCTTCAAACCCGCGCTCGACGACCGCTACGCCCGGGACGCCATCGTCTCGCACAGCGAGCTGCGCATCCCGTCGCGCTCGGTGAAGCGCGCGCGCGACGTGCTGCGCCACGCCCACGAGGCGCAGGTCATCGGCATCGACGAGGGTCAGTTCCTCGGGCGCGAGCTGGTGCCCGTGTGCGAGAAGCTCGCCCGCATGGGCAAGCGCGTCATCGTGGCGGGGCTGGACCAGGACTACCGCGGCCGGCCGTTCGAACCCATGCCCGAGCTGCTCGCCGTCGCCGAGTACATCACGAAGGCACTGGCGATCTGCGTCGTGTGCGGCGCGCCCGCAAACCGTACCTACCGCAAGGTGCAGCGGGCCGGCCGGGTGGTCGTGGGCGGCTCCGAGATCTACGAGGCGCGCTGCCGCCGCTGCTACGAACTGGGCCGCCGGGCTCGCCCCGCGGCCGAATCCCCGGGGGTTCTGCATGTCGAGACGTCCGCCCGCCCACGCGCTCGTCGCGCTGCTGCTCGCCGCCGCCGGGTGCGCTGAGCAGTCGAAGCCGCCCGACGCGGCGGGCGCGTTCCCGGTCGGCCTCGTGTTCGACATCGGCGGCCGCGGCGACAAGAGCTTCAACGACGCCGCCTACGCCGGCCTCGAGCGCGCCCGGCGCGATCTGGGCGTCACGTTCACCACGCTCGAGACCAACGAGGGCTCCGACCGCGAGGCGCAGCTCCGCCGGCTCGCCGCCGGCGACGCGAAGCTCGTCTTCGGCGTGGGCTTCCTGTTCACCGACGACATCAAGGCGCTCGCGCGGGAGTTCCCCGACAAGAAGTTCGCGTGCGTGGACTACACCGTCACGCCGGGCGACACGCTGCCGCCGAACCTGGTGGCGCTCAAGTTCCGCGAGGAGGAGGGCAGCTTCCTGGTCGGGGCGCTCGCCGGGCTGCTCACGAAGTCGGGCAAGGTCGGGTTCGTGGGCGGCATGGAGATCCCGCTCATCCGCAAGTTCCAGGCCGGCTACGTGGCGGGCGTGAAGGCCGTGAACCCGCGCGCGCAGGTGCTCGTGAAGTACGCCGGCACGACGGGCAGCGCGTTCCGGGACCCCACCAAGGGCAAGGAGTTGGCGCTCGCCGAGTACCAGGCCGGCGCCGACATCATCTTCCATGCCTCGGGCTCCACGGGGCTCGGCGTGTTCGAGGCGGCGCGCGAGCTGGGCAGGCTCGCCATCGGCGTGGACTCCGACCAGTACGACGAGGCGCCGGGCGCGATCCTCACCTCCATGGTGAAGCGCGTGGACACGGCCGTGTTCGACACCATCCGGGAGCTGAAGGCGGGCCGCTGGAGCGGCGGCGTGCACGACTTCGGCCTCGCCGAGCGGGGCGTCACCTGGGTGTACGACGACCGCAACAAGGCGCTGGTGCCGGACGCGGTCAAGGCGCGCGTGGACTCGCTTCAGGCTGCGATCGTGGCCGGGACGCTGCGGGTGCCGACCGAGCCATGATGCCGGCGCCTCGCGGGCCCGGGCCCGCCGCGCACGGGCGGAGCCGCGCATGAGCGCGTGGACCGAGCTGGGCGCCGGCACGAGCGTGCGCGCGAGCCGGGTGGAGGCCATGAACTCGCTCGTGCTCGTGCGCGACGGGCACGCGCTGCTCGTGGACCCGGGCGTGCTGCCGAGCGAGCTGGACGAGATCGCCTCCCGGGTCGCGGCCGGGGCGCCGCGGTTCGAGAGCGTGGCGGTGGCGTTCACGCACCCGCACTGGGACCACGTCCTGGGGCTGCCCTGGTTCCCGGGCGCGACCACGTTCGCGCACGCGGGTTTCGGCGACGAGCTCGAGCGCGAGGCTCCGGCGGTGGCCGCCGACGCGGAGCGAGTACTGGCAGGGCTGGGCGAGCGGCTGCCGCACCCGTTCCGCGCGTTCCGCCCGGGGCTCACCTCGCGCGGCACCGCGGCGCTCGAGCTCGGACCGTTCCGGGCGGTGAGCCTCGACACGCCCGGGCACTGCGGCACGCACCTGAGCCTGTGGTTCCCGGCGGAGGGCATCCTCGCCGCGGGCGACCTGCTCTCGGACATCGAGATCCCCTGGCTCGACGCGCCGCCGTGGGTCTACCGCGGCAGCCTCAAGGCGCTCCACTGGCTGTTCGAGCAGGAGGACGTGCGCGTCCTGGTCCCCGGCCACGGCCCGGTCGCGCTCGGGCGGGCCAACGGCTACCGTCGCCTGCTGCGCGACATGAACTACCTGGTCCACCTCGAGCAGGAGGTGGCTGGGGCACGGCAGGCCGGACTCACGCTCGAGGAGACACGCGCCGCGCTGGCGCGCATGGATTACGTCGGGAAGGACGCGTCGCACGCCATGAACGAGGTGCACGCCGGGAACATCCGCTTCGCCTGGGAGGCGCTGGCGGACCCGGCCACACCGGGGAGGCAGTGATGTCCGTCGACAGCCTCAGGACCGAGGATCTGAACCCGTTCGCGATCGCGCAGCACTACTTCGAGCAGGCCGCCGACCGGCTGAAGATCGACCCGGGCATGCGCGCCGTGCTCCGCACCCCGAAACGCTGTCTCACGGTGAGCATCCCCGTGCGAATGGACGACGGGCACTACGAGGTGTTCATCGGGCACCGCGTGGCGCACAACATGGCGCGCGGGCCGGCCAAGGGCGGCATCCGCTTCCATCCCGACGTGGACCTGGACGAGGTCAAGGCGCTGGCGTCGTGGATGACTTGGAAGTGCGCCTGCCTCGACCTTCCGTTCGGCGGCGGCAAGGGTGGCGTGCGCGTGGACCCGCACAAGCTCTCGAAGCTCGAGCTCGAGCGCCTCACGCGCCGCTTCACGAGCGAGATCCTGCCCATGATCGGGCCGGAGCAGGACATCCCAGCGCCCGACGTCTACACCGACTCGCAGGTCATGGCCTGGATCATGGACACCTACAGCATGACCAAGGGCGCGACCACGCTCGGCGTCGTCACCGGCAAGCCGCTGGCGCTGGGCGGCTCGCGTGGCCGCGACAAGGCCACCGCTCGCGGCGTGCAGTTCACGCTCCGCCAGGCGTGCGCGGCCCGCAAGATGTCGCTGCAGGGCGCCACCGTGGCGATCCAGGGTTACGGCAATGCCGGCAGCCACCTGGCCGCGCTGCTGCACGCCGAGGGCGCCCGCATCGTGGCGGCCTCGGACTCGAAGGGCGGGGTCCACGACCCCAGGGGGCTCGACCCCGCCGCGCTCGCAGCGCACAAGCAGCAGGGCGCGTCGCTGCACACGTTCAAGGCCGGGCGGCCGGTCACGAACGAGCAGCTGCTCGAGCTGCCGGCGGACATCCTGGTGCCGGCCGCGCTCGAGAACCAGATCACCGGTGCGAACGCCGAGCGGATCCAGGCGAAGATCGTGTCCGAGGCGGCGAACGGCCCCACCACGCCGCTCGCCGACGACATCCTGTTCAGCCGCGGCGTCACGGTGGTGCCGGACATCCTCGCCAATGCCGGCGGCGTCACGGTGAGCTACTTCGAGTGGGTGCAGGACTTCTACACGTTCTTCTGGGACGACGAAGAGGTGGACCGCCGGCTCGAGGTCTACATGAAGCGCGCCTACGAATCGGTGGCCGCGAAGGCCACCGAGCACGGGTGCAGCCTGCGCGGCGGTGCCTACGTGCTGGCGGTGGGCCGCGTGCTCGAGGCCACGCAGGTGCGCGGGATCTTCCCCTAGCTGGCCTTCACGGATTCCGCGTCACCGCCGGGTCGGGCCGGCTCGCGTCGTGCCGGCTCGATGAAAGCCGTTCAGCCGCGGCTGGGCCCGACGTCCGGGACGAACGCCCACGCCGCGGGGGACCGGACCGCTGAATTCGCGGAGATCGCATAGCGCCCGAGCGCCCCCGGGAGCAGCGTCGTGGGGCCGATGATGCTCACGGACGTGACCGGGGGCGGCACCTCGCCCGGGAAGACGGTGATGGGCAGCGCGAGCGACGAGAACACGCCCCCGACCTGGTCCGTGGCGTCGCAGCGGAGCAGGCAGGTCTCGGGGAAGGCCAGCCGGGTCAGGTCGCCGTCGCCCACCGCCTGCCAGGTGGCGCCGCCGTCGGTGCTGGTGCGCCACTCGTACGAAAACGGGCCGTAGCCGCCGAACACGTCGGCCGCGTACGTCTGGACCACGCCCGCGGAGACGTACCAGGGCCCATCGTACGACACGCGCGCGCGACTCCCCGGCTCGAGCCCGCGCGCCGCGAACGCGGCGTCGATCACGCCGAGGTGGCTTCCGCCGTGCCGTTCGACGTCGGCGCGCCGGATCGCGTCCGCGAATCCGTCGAGGCTCGCGGGCGCCGGGTGGTGGGTCGCGTCCACGACCAGCTCGTCGAGCAGCTCCCCCATGCTGCCGCGGATCGCGAGGAGCGCCCCGGTCAGGATGCGTCCGGCTTCGTAGGGGTTCGCCCGCAGCAGGAAGTAGCGGCTCATGTGGTAGGTCCCGGCGTCGGTGGTCGTGAGGTCGCGAAGGCCGCCGGGCACGATCCACTCCCCGATCCGCGCGTCCGCGCCGGCGACGGCGGCGTAGTAGTCCGCCATCCCCTCGTGGAAGGCGTGGTAGTGCTCGGGATCGCCCGCCGGGTTCATGGGGAAGCTCGGGACCAGCACCGCGTGCGCGACCTCGTGCCGGACCAGGTCGGCGTCCTTCGCGGTGTGCCGCACGACGCCGTCGACGAGCGCCGGGTAGAGGGCCGCGTAGCCGCCCTCGTACTGCCCGATGACCTGCGAGCTCGGGGTCGGGTACAGGCGCAGCCCGACGAACCCCTGGTCGCGGTCCCAGCCGTGGCGGCAGAACCAGTCGTTGATGAAGTCGTGCGCGAGCCCGTAGGCGTTGACCTGGTGGAACGCCATGTCGTCGGCCCCGAACGGCTCGTAGGCGTAGCTGCCGTCCGCGAGCGGCGGGAGCTTCGCCGTGGAGCCCGAGACCTGGACGTCGGCGACCATGTCGCCCGCCAGCTCGAGTCCCGGACTGCGCAGCACCAGCATACGGGAGGCGAGCGGCGAGAGCGGGTTCGTGGGGAACCGCCGGGCCTCGCGCAGCGTGAGCTCCTCGAACGCGATCGTCTTCGGACCGAGCAGGGCCTGCCCGTGGGCGCGCTGCGCCGGCGTCGCCCCGTACGGGCGGCTCTTCACGACCACACGATCGGGCCGCGCGATCACCCGCACGCGCTGCGGAGGTGCGAGTCCCTCGTCCGGGCCCACGGCCGCGGCGGCCGCCTCGTGCGGGCGCACGAGCGCCGTGCAGGCGAGGAGCAGCGGGATCGGGAAACGGGTCATGCCGGGTCCTCCTCCTGGCGGATCATCCGCCCAACGTCCCGGCCGACTTCCCCGTCGCGTCCCCCCACGCTTAGTCTCCCGCGCCCGGGGGCGTCACTCATGATCGAGTCGAAGGCATTCTACCGCAAGATCGAACTGGCTTTCGCCGGTTGTGGACGGGCGCCCACCCGCGAGCGCTTCGCCGCCCGGCTCGCCCCCCGGCTCCTGGAGCACCTGGGCGGCGCACTCGGCCTGGCCGCGGTGCACCTCTACGAGCGCCGGGACGGAGGTCTGGCCGCCCCCCGGCGCTGGGGCGAGGGGCGTCCCGAGCTCCAGGAGGAGCTCGGCGAACGGCTCCGAGCCACCGGGGAAGGGGCCATCCGGGAGCTGCCCTGGGTGGGCGAGACCCGCGCCGGGCTCACCGGGCTCTTCGCCGTGGGCACGCATGACGGCCCGCTCGTGGCGGTCTTCCCCGGCGGGCCGGACGGACTCCGCACCGTGCCGACCCGGCCGGAGCTGCTTTCGGCGCTCAACTCGCTCGTCTACGCCATCCGGCAGCGGCTCGAGCGCGGCCGGCTGGAGGACATCTTCGAGCAGGCCCGCGCCATCCAGCTCTCGCTCCTGCCGCCCGGCCGCCACGAGTTCGCCGGCTTCGACGTGTTCGCGGCCAGCACTCCCGCCCAGTCCGTGGGAGGCGACCTCTACGATTTCTTCCCGATCGACGGCGAGACGCTCGGCTTCGCGGTGGCCGACGCCTCCGGGCACGGCCTGCCCGCCGCGCTCCAGGCCCGCGACGTGGCCACGGGTCTGCGCATGGGCGTGGAGCGCGACCTCAAGATCACCCGCATGGCCGAGCGCCTGAACCGCGTCATCCACCGGAGCGGGCTCACGTCGCGTTTCATCTCGCTGTTCTTCGGGGAGCTGGAGCGGAACGGCAACCTGACCTACGTGAACGCGGGCCACCCTCCGCCGCTCCTCTGCGACGCGAACGGGGTCCGACAGCTGACCGTGGGCGGCATGCTGCTCGGGCCCGACCCGGGCGCCGCCTACAAGCTGGGCTTCGTGCACGTGGACCGCGGCGCGGCGCTGCTCGCCTACTCGGACGGCGCGCTCGAGCGCGAGGATCCCGCGGGCCGCATCTACGGCCTCGACCGGCTGGGCGAGTGGCTGCGTTCGGCCATGCAGACGCCGGCGGAGGACGCGGTCGCCGACCTGATGGCGCGGCTCTCGGCCCACGGCGGGGGCGCGCCGTTCGAGGACGACGTCACGATCCTGATGGTGCGCCGGACGTGAGCCGTCGCGACGCGCGGCCCGGGCGCGCGGCGGGCACGGGCGCGCCGCGCCCGGCGGGCGGCTCGCGTCCCGCGGCGACGCCCCGCCAGGCCGCCGCCACGCGACCGGCCGGCGCCGGTGTGGGGCACGAACGCCGGTGGGTCGCGCTCCTGCTCGCCGCGCACGCGCTCCTCGCCGGCTGGGGCGCGGTGCGCCACAGCGTCACGTTCGACGAGAACTTCCACCTGCCGTCCGGGATCCTGGCCGCCTCGCGCGGCGAGCTGCGCGTCTCGGCCGTGAACCCGCCGCTCGTGAAGGCCATGGCCGGGGCCGCGGCGCTCGCCGCGGGCGCGCGCGTGCCGCCGGACTCGGCGCTCGGAAGCGGCGAGCAGGGCGAGGTGGGCGTCGCGTTCATGCGCGCGAACGCCGACCGCTACCAGCGCGTCTTCGTCGCGGGCCGCATGGTCGTGGTGCTCCTCTCGATGCTGCTCGGGCTCGTCACCTGGGCGTGGGCGCGACGGCTGTGGGGCCCCCGCGGCGCGCTCGTCTCGCTCGCCTTCCTCGCGCTCGCGCCCGAGGCGCTCGCGCACGCAGGGCTGGTCACGCTCGACGTCGCCACGGCGCTCGGCTTCGTGGCCTCGCTCTACTTCTGGGAGGCGTTCGTGACGCGCGGCCGCTGGCGCGACTGGGCGCCGGCGGCGCTGGCCGTGGGGTTCGCGTTCAACGTCCGATTCACCGCCGTCTTCCTGCCCGTGCTCCTCGTCACACTGCTGGCCGCGCGCCTGATCGCGCGACGCGTGCGCTCGCCGCGCCGGGCGTGGCTCGGGCTGGCGCTCCTCGCGCCCGCGACGCTGCTCGCGCTCCAGGTCGGCTACCTCGGACGCACGACCTGGGCGCCGCTTCGCGACTGGCGGTTCGAGTCGCAGGCGTTCCAGCGGCTCCAGCGTGCGCTGCCCGCGCTCCGGCTCCCGCTTCCCGACGCGTACGTGGGCGGCTTCGACCGCCAGGCGGTGGAGTCGCAGGCCCGCCGGACGCCCAGCTACCTGCTGGGCCGCGAACGCCCGGAGGCTCCGCTCGCCTACTTCCCCGTGGCGCTCGCGGCCAAGTGGCCGCTCGGCTTCCTCGCCGCGCTCGCGCTGCTCGGCGTGTACCTGGGACTCCGCCGGGCGCCGTGGCGACGGCTGCTCGGGCCGATCGCGCTCGCGGCGCTGTTCCTGGTGGTGGGCATGTTCATCGGCCGGCTCGGGATCGGCATCCGCTACGTCTTTCCCGTGCTTCCGGCATTCGCGGTGAGTCTCGGCGCGCTCGGTCCGAGACGTCGCGGTGACGGCGGCGGGTGGCGGAAGGCGGCCCTCGCGCTCGCCGCGACCCAGGCGATCGAGGCCGGCGCGCACGCGCCGTGGCACCTGTCGTTCTACAACGCGCTCGCGGGCGGCCCGGCGCGGGGGCAGTGGATCGTGAACGACTCGAACGTGGATTGGGGCCAGGGCCTGGTCGCGCTGCGCGAGGAGCTGCGCCGGCGCGGCATCGAGCGCGTCCATCTCGCCTACCACGGCACCGCCGAGCCGTCGCTCTACGGCATCGACTACGTGCCCTACCGCGGCGGCGCGCCCGGGCCGGAGAGCGACTGGCTCGCGGTGAGCAGCTACTATTTCGTCGGGCTCGCCCAGCGGATGATGCTGCGCGAGGGTCGCACCGCGGAATCGCTCAAGCTCGACTTCCGTCCGCTCTGGCCGCGGCGACCCGACGCCATGCCCGCGGGCTGCATCCTGCTGTTCCGGCTGCGGTGAGGCGCGGCGGGCGTCCGGCCGTCAGTGGCGGAAGCCCGCCTTGAACCACTGCAGGCCCCAGGCGCCGACCACGACGCCCCAGACCGTGAGGAGCGCCACCAGGGGGAGCGGCGCCCGTCGCGCCCCGAACGACGCCGCCAGCAGCGCGAGCGCGATGCCGTCCAGCGCGAAGCGCTGGCCGAAGTGCACCCAGCCGTCGTTGTAGTAGAGGAGCGACGGAAGCGAGACGAACGCGAAGCTCGCGAGCGCGAGCCATTCGAGCCGGCTCACGCGCCGCGGCCAGAGCGCGAGCAGCAGGTAGGGCGTCGTGAGCAGCAGGCTCATGCCGTGCGGGTCCGGGACGAGCGCGCTTCCGTTCCAGACGGGCGGCCGCAGCAGCCATCCGAACAGGTTCCCGGGCAGGAAGTGGAGCGAGAACCGGCCGTAGCGCTCGACGAGCGCCGCGAAATCGGGCCCCATGAGGATGTAGTGGTAGCCCGCGTCGGTGGGGCTGCCGAAGCGCGCCTGGTTGTAGATCGCGTGCAGCGCCGCGGCCGCCGCGATCGGGAGCGCGAACCCCGCCCAGGCCCGCACGCCCGGCGCGGGAGCCGCGTCCGCCCCGTGCGCGGCGGCGGCCTCCGTGCCCCGGCGCCCCGCGCCGCTCCACAGCAGCCACGCGCAGAACGGCGCGGCGAGCGTCACGGTGGGCCGCGTGAGCACGGTGAGGCCAAGCAGGACGCCGGTCGCGAGCGCGCGGCCGTCCGCCGCCGCGAGCAGCGCGAACACCTGCAACGCGGTGGCCGTGATCTGCGCGTGCAGCCAGACGTTCCCCATGGCGGCGCCGTAGTGCATGGCGGTGCCGAGCGCGAACGTGAGCGTGGCGCAGGCGAGGCGCGCGCGGTCCTGCGCGCCGTGCAGGCGCGCGAGCAGCGCGTGGAACGCCCACACGCCGGCGAGCGCGGTGAGCGCCAGCACCAGCACGTCCGGCGTCTCGCGCGCGAACAGCGGCACGAGTGGCAGGAGCAGCAGCGCAGGGAACGGTCCGAACACGACGTACAGCTTCCCGCCCACCACCGCCATGTCGCCCGCGTCGTTCGGTACGCGAGCGAGGTGGAGCTGGCCGTGCAGGAACGCGTCGGCGAGGTAGGTGTGGTGCGCCCAGTGGGACGAGCGCCACAGCGTCCCCGCCCCGAACCACCAGAAGGCGAACACCACGGCGAGGAGCAGCCAGACGATCCGCCCGCCCGCCGGGGCGGGCCGGCGCGGCGCGGCGGGGCCGCGCGAGGGGGACCGGCGCATCGGGGGAGGATATCGCGGAGCGGGCCTGCGGTCGCCTCCCGGGCGAGGCGGCGCACCGGCCGGCGAGGGACGCCCCGACGCGCCGCCGGGACCGCGTGCGCCTTCCCCCGGCGCACGCCAGCGCCGCCGGTTCTTCTCCGGGCGCCCGGCCGCGTGTACGCTCCCGCGCCTCATGTCCGCTCCCGTGGTCTCGCTGCGCGGCATCACGCGCCGGTTCGGTCCGGTCGTGGCGAACGACCGCGTCTCGCTCGAGCTCCACGCGGGCGAGGTGCACGCCCTGGTGGGCGAGAACGGCGCCGGGAAGAGCACGCTGATGAAGGTGCTCTACGGCCTCCACCCGCCGCAGGCGGGCTCCATCGAGGTGGACGGGAAGCCCGTGCGCATCGGATCGCCGGCCGAGGCGATGCGGCTCGGGCTCGGGATGGTGCACCAGCACTTCCTGCTCGTGGACACGCTCACCGTGGCGGACAACGTCGTGCTCGGGCGTGAGCCGCGCGGCGCCCTGGGCTCGTACGACGCGGCGGCCGCGGCGCGCGAGGTGGGCGCCCTGGCCGCGCGCCACGGGCTCGCGGCGGACCCGCAGGCGCGGGTCTCCGGGCTCTCGGTGGGCGAGCAGCAGCGGGTCGAGATTCTCAAGGTGCTCCACCGCGGGGCGCGCGTGCTCATCCTCGACGAGCCGACCGCGGTGCTCACGCCGCAGGAGGTGGACGAGCTGTTCGGCGTGCTCCGCGGGCTTCGCGACGCGGGCACGGCGATCGTGCTCATCACCCACAAGCTCGCCGAGGTGAAGGCGCTCGCCGACCGCGTCACCGTGATGCGCGCGGGGCGCGTGGCGGGCGGCGGTGCGGCGGCGGAGCTGACGGTGGAGCGGATGGCCGAGCTCATGGTGGGCCACGTGCCGGCGCCGCTCGGCGGGCGCGCGCCGGCGCGGCCGGGCGAGTCGGTGATCCAGGCCGAGGCGCTCGGGGCGCGCGACGACCGCGGCCTGCCGGCGGTGCGTGGGGTCTCGCTGGCGGTGTGCGCGGGCGAGATCGTGGGCCTCGCGGGCGTCGAGGGGAACGGGCAGCACGAGCTGGCCGAGTGCCTCGCCGGACTCCGCGGCGTGGACACGGGCCGCGTACGGGTGGCCGGCCGCGACGTCACCGGACGCGGCGCGCGCGCACACACCGAGGCCGGTCTCGCGCACATCCCGGCGGACCGGCTGCGCCGGGGCCTCGTCGCCGAGATGAGCGTGGCCGAGAACCTCGTCCTCGGCCGCCAGCGCGAGGCCGCGCACGGACCGTGGCTCGGGGGCACGAGCCTGCGCGTACGCTCGCGCGGACCGCTCGCGGAGTTCGACGTGCGGCCGCAGGAGCCCGGGCTCGCGGCCGGACGGCTCTCGGGCGGCAACCAGCAGAAGCTGGTGGCGGCGCGCGAGCTGGGGCGTTCGGCGCGCGCGCTGCTCGCCGCGCACCCCACGCGCGGAGTGGACCTGGGGGCGGTGGACGCGATCCACCGCCGGCTGCTGGCGGCCCGGGACGCAGGCCTCGGCGTGCTGCTCGTCTCGAGCGAGCTGTCCGAGATCCTCGCGCTCTCCGACCGCATCCTGGTCATGACCGGCGGCCGGATCGTGCACGAGACGACGCCCGGCGCCACCGACGAGCGCGCGCTCGGGCTGTGGATGACCGGGCGCGCCACGCACGGCGACACGCCGCTCGCGCCGCCGCCGCCCGGTGCCCCCGGCGGGAGCGACCCCGGCCGCGCCCGCGATGCGTTCGACGGGAGGCCGCGCGCGTGACCCCTGACCCGACGTGGGACCGCGCCACCCGCGGGCGGGTCGCGCGCCCGGGACGGCCGGTCGCCTCCGGTCGGACGGACGCACGGTGAGCGCCGAGTCGGGGACGACGCCCTCCGCCGCACCGGCGCGCGCGCGCCTCCCGCTCGCCGCGCTGTCGCCGGTCGTCGCCGTGCTGCTGGCGCTCGCCGCCGGCGGCGTGCTGATCGCGGCGGTGGGCCAGTCGCCGCTCGAGGTGTACGGGCTGCTCGTGGGCCAGGCGCTCGGCACCGGCTACGGCGTGGGGCAGACGCTGTTCAAGGCCACGCCGCTCCTGTTCGCCGGGCTCTCGGTGGCGCTCGCGTTCCGCGCCGGGCTCTTCAACGTGGGCGCCGAGGGCCAGATGTACCTGGGCGGCTTCGCCGCCGGGCTCGTGGCGGCGTACGCGCCGCTGCCGGCGCCGCTCCTCCTGCCGGCCGCGGTCCTCGCCGCCGCGCTCGCGGGCGCGGCCTGGGGCGCGGTGCCGGGCGCGCTCAAGGCGCGCTTCGGCGCGCACGAGGTCATCAACACCATCATGCTCAACTTCATCGCGTTCGCGCTCGTCTCGTGGTGGGGCCGCGCGCTGTTCCTGCCGGCCACGGTGCGCACGCGCGAATCCCCCGAGGCGGCGTGGATCCCGCGGCTCGACGTGCTGCTCCCGTGGCTCAAGGGCTCCCCCGCCAACCTCGCCCTGGTCCTCGGGCTCGCGCTCGCGGCGCTACTCGGCGTGCTGCTGTTCCGCACGCGGCTCGGCTACGAGCTGCGCGTGCTGGGACACTCGCCGGGCGCGGCCGAGTACGCGGGCGTCCGCACGGGCCGGGCGCAGGTGCTGGCGCTCGCGCTCGCGGGCGCGCTCGCGGGGCTCGGCGGCAGCAGCTTCGTGCTCGGCTACAAGCATTACTTCGAGCAGGACTTCACCGCCGGCGCCGGGTTCATGGGCATCGCCGTCGCGCTCATCGGCCGCAACCACCCCGCCGGCGTGCTCGTGGCGGCGCTGTTCTTCGGAATGCTCGCCTACGGCGGGCTCGTGGTGAATCGGCGCGTTCCGGCCGACCTCGTGAACGTGCTGCGCGCGCTCGTGATCCTGTTCGCCATCAGCGCCTACGCGCTCGTCGGACGCTGGGCGAGGAGCCGGGAGGCCTGAGCGTGGAAGCCGCCCTGCTGTTCGCCGCCGCGACGCTGCGCATCACGGTGCCCTACGCGCTCGCGGCCATGGGCGGGGCGCTCTCCGAGCGCGGCGGCGTGGTGTGCCTGGCGCTCGAGGGCATCATGCTGCACGGGGCGCTCGCCTACGTGCTCGGCGCGCACGCGACCGGCGATCCGTGGCTCGGACTGCTGTGCGCGGTGCTCGCCGGCGTCGCCACGGCCGCGCTCCACGCGCTCGTCACCGTGGTGTTCCGCGCCGACCAGATCACGAGCGGCATCGGCCTGAACCTGCTGGCCGCGGGCCTCACCCGGTTCGTGCTCGTGACCGTCTTCCACTCGTCCTCCAACTCGCCGCGCGTGGCGGGGCTCCCCGACCTGCCGCTCGGGCCGCTGGCGAGGATCCCGGCCCTCGGGCCGCTCCTCGCCACGCCGCTCGTGCCGCTCACGCTGGCGCTGGTCCCGCTCACGGTGTGGCTCGTGTTCCGCACGCCGTTCGGGCTCCGGCTCCGCGCCACCGGCGAACTGCCGGCGGCGAGCGCGGCGCTGGGGCTGTCCGTGGGGCGCATCCGCTTCCTGGGCGTGACGCTGTGCGGCGCGCTCACCGGGCTCGCGGGCGCTTGGCTCGCGAGCGAGCAGCACTCGTTCACCGATGGGCTGACGAGCGGTCGCGGCTACATCGCCATCGCCGCGATGATCGTGGGCAAGTGGCATCCGGGCGGCGCGCCGGCGGCGTGCCTGCTGTTCGGCGCCACCGAGGCGGCGCAGATCACGCTCCAGGGGAGCGCGTTCCCGAGCGCGCTGCTGCAGGCGCTGCCCTACGCCGTCACCATGCTCGCCCTGGCCGGGTTCATCGGGCGCGCGACGCCGCCGCGCGCGCTCGGCACGCCGTACGACCCCGAGGCCGGGTGACGCGCGCCCGCCGCCCGGACCGCCCGACCATGAGCGAGACGCCCCTCCTGCCCACCCACGACCTCGAGCGCCGCGTCGCCGACGCGGCGGCCGCGATCCGCGCGCGCACGAAGCTCTCGCCGCGCGTGGGGCTGACGCTGGGCTCGGGCCTGGGGGGCGTGGTGGACGCGATCCCGGGGGCGGAGGTGTTCGCGACGCGCGAGCTGCCGCACTGGCCCGCCTCCACCGTGCGGGGTCATGCCGGCCGGCTGGCGCTCGGCGAGTGGTGCGGCGTCCCGGTGGTGGCGCTCGCGGGTCGAAGTCACCGCTACGAGGGCTACCCGCTCGACCGGGTCACGTTCGCGGTGCGCGTCATGCGAGCGCTCGGCGCACGCACGCTCGTGTTCACGAACGCGGTGGGCGCGATCCATCCGGAGCTGCGGCCCGCGGACCTCATGCTCGCCACCGGACACCTGAATTTCATCGGCAAGCGGGGGCTCCTCACGCCGGCCGAGCTGGCCGAGCGGCGAGCGGGCCGGCGCGTGGCCGATCCCTACTCGCCGCGGCTGCGCGGGGCGCTGCTCGCGGCCGCGGCCCAGGCGGGCGTCCCGCTCCACCAGGGCATCCTCATGGGCGGGCACGGGCCGACGTACGAGACCGCGGCCGAGGTGCGCATGGCGCGCATCCTCGGCGCCGACGTGGCGTGCATGAGCACCGTGCACGAGGTGACACTCGCGGCGCAGCTCGGCTGCGAGGCGGCGAGCCTCTCGTGCGTGACCAACCTCGCCACGGGCCTCTCCGAGACGCCGCTCACGCATGCCGAGGTGACCGAGGTCGCGGATCGGGTGGCGGTCCGGCTCCGGGCCATCCTGGAACGCTTCCTCGCGGCCGAGGCCGCGGCCGGCTGACGAGCGCGCGTGCGGCGGCGAACGCCATGGCGGGGCGACCGGGCGGCTCGACGGGGGCGGGCCCGCGTCCCTTCCGCGGAGACATGGGTCGCCGCGCGGACGCGACCCGCACCGGAATCCGCAGTCGGGCGCCGGCCCGGCGGGGCCGCCAGGTGGCCCCGCTGAGCCCCGTCGGTCCCGATCCCTGACAATCCCGGAACAGGTTGGCCCCCAAGGCGCTCCGCGGGCCCGCCCGCCGCCCCGGCGGTGCGAAATCCCATGGGACTTCATCCTTCCGCATGTATAGTCGGTCTATTACGGGCACCGGGAAGGCCACCCTTGGAGGCACTCGTGAAGCGGATCCCGCTACTCCACTCGTTCGCCGTGCTCGGCGCGCTGGTGCTGACCGCCCCCGCCGCCACCGCCGGCCCGCGATGCTCGGACGATCCCGAGCGCTGCGTGAAGAGCACGGCCACGCTTGCGCGGCCCGTTGCGCGCCTGGTCGTCGGCTCGGCCTCGGCGCCGGAGCTCGCGGCCGCGCCGACTCCCGGCGCTCCATCCCAGGTCGCGCGCAGGGCCACGGCGCCCGCCCGCAAGGTCGTGGGCAAACCCCAGCGGACGGCGCAGCGCGTCACTCCCGCGCCCACCCCCGGGATGGGGATGCTGCTCAAGCTCTCCACGGGCGGCGGCGGCGACGTACCGTGGCTGCAGGGCCGCTCGAGCGAGGCCTCCCCCGGCCAGAGCTGGGTGCTGTAGGGACTGCACTCCACGCGCGGCTCGTACCGCACGCCGCGTCGCACGGGAGGCGACGCGGCGTACTCGTCTCCTGCGGCGGGGCGCGGGCGAGCAGGCGCGAACGACGATGGCGTGGTGAACGCCCCGGGGTGCGCGCGGGGGCCGTCGGTGAGCTCCCGGCGCGCGGAACCACCACCGGCGAAGGCCTAGCGCCCGCCCCAGCGCTCCAGCGAGTCGCGCGCCTCTCCCACCTCCGGGTGCCGCTCGACCGAGCGACGCACGAGCCGGAGCGCCTCGTCCCGCCGGCCGAGCGCCATGAGCGCCTGCGCCTCGCGCAGGTCGGCCTCGGGCCAGCGCGGCCGGAGCCGCCGCATCTCGCGGAAGCACTCGAGCGCCGCCGCCGGATCGCCGGCATGGAGCCGGGCGAGGCCCTGCCGCGGCTTGAGCTCCGGCTCGTTCGGCTGCTGCCGCGCCGCCTCGTCGTAGTGCGTACGCGCCGAGGCGAAGTCGCCCTCGATCATGTCGAGGTTCCCCTGGAGCGTGTGCGCCCGGGCGTTGAACGGGGAGGAAGCCATGGCGCGCGCGAACTCCGCCGCGGCCCCGGCCCGCACGAGCGGGTCGCGCCCGGCCGCCGCTCCCAGCCCGCCGAGCGCCACCGTGCCGCCGGGCATCCACCGGTAGGCGTGCGCGCGCGCCTGCGGCGCGCACGAGCCATCGCGGCGGAGCCACAGCGCCGCCGCGTCGTCGGCGAAGGCGAGCGCCCAGGAGGTGTCGGCGTCCAGGAAATCGGCGAGGTCGGGCTCGCCCGCGAGCACGCGCGGCAGCAGCACCCAGTCGAAGCGGTAGCGCCGGTCCAGCTCGCGCCATGCGGCCGGGTCCTGGAGCGCCCATGCGTAGAGGTAGCGGATCTCCCTTGTGCCCGCCTGGTGGATGTCCATGAACGGCAGCCGCCCCGGGTCGGGGTGGAAGCGGTGGAGCAGGTAGCCGCCGAACGGGAACACGTTGAACGCGCGGCCGCGCACGTCATGCTCCGCGATCCAGTCGCTCGCCCGCTCGGGGTAGAGCGTGCGCACCCAGCCGTAGCCGAGCCCCGTGTACGTCTGGGCGAGCGTGGGGACCACCAGGACCACGCACGCGATCGCCGCCAGCGCCGCGCGGCGAGCGGGAGCGTGGAGCGCCACGGGCCACCGCCGGCGCGCGAGCCAGTCGGCCGCGTCGCGCGCGGCGAACGGCGCCAGCGCCAGCGCCGCGTAGCCGAGGAACCGCTGCGTGGTGAGCGCCTGCGGCAGGCAGACGAGCAGCAGGATGGCCTGCGCGGCGTCGAAGCCGCGCGCGCGCCAGCGGGCGACGGCCCCGAACACGACCGCGGCGAGCCAGAGCGGCAGCGCGTCGCGCACGTGCACGTCCCAGTAGATGGGCGCCAGCTCGCCGATGGTCTGGTACACGGGTTCGTGCCGCCACACGGTCCAGTACTCGAGCGGCTGCGCCAGCGCGCGCCAACCGAAGGGGTTGGCGAAGCTCGCGGCCGCCGCGAGCAGGCTGGCGATCGCGAGCCCCCAGGGCCGCCGCGGGTGCGGCCCCGCCGGGCGCCAGCGGCGCCAGAGGTCGTCCGCGAGGTAGGCGCCGCTCACGACGAAGCCCAGGTACCAGGAGATGTGGGCGTTCGCCCACAGAAGCGCGATGGGCACGAGCCCGAGTGCGCTGTCGCGCCACGGTCGCTCCGAGAGGAGTGCCGGCACTCGTGCGGCCGGGGCCCCCGCGACCGCGCCGGCCCGCGCCGCCGCACGCCGCGACTCGAGCAGCAGCACCTGCGCGGCCAGAAGCACGCCGGCGAGCGTCTCGGGCCGCACCTGCGCGCGCTGCCGCCAGAGGAGCACGCTCCAGACCAGCATCACGAGCGGAGCCGCGCCCGTGGCTCCCATGCGGCGCGCGGCGAGGAACGCGAACCCGAACGCGGCGAGCGTGGTGAGCCAGCGCCAAAGGTAGAGCCCGTGCAGGCCCGCCCAGTCCCAGACCGGCCACAGGAGCGCGCGGAACAGCCACGACGGCAGCACGTCCGGCGAGCCGTACGTGGGCCAGGTCCAGATCTGCGTGGACGGGATGGAGTGCGTCTTCCAGATGGTCCTGCCCACGACCAGGTGCTGCCAGATGTCCGGGTCGTGCATCGCGTACGTGACCGCGAGGAGGGCGGCGATCGCCGCGACGACGACCGCGGCCGCGTACGGGCCTCGCGTCATGGGCGGGAGCGCGGGCGGGGCCGCGCCGGGGGTCCTCCCGCGGCCGCGCGCGCTCGCGCCGCTCCCGGGATTTCTCGCGGCTTCGGGCCCGCGGCCTGGACCGCGCCGCGTCCCGGTCAAGGCAGGACCGAGACCCGGAACACGCGCGCGCCCTGCGTGACCTTCCTCGCCACGTCGAGGCCGCGGGTGACGCGCGCGAAGATGGTGTAGCGACCGTTCAGGTGCGGCTGCGGCGAAAGCGTCACGAACCACTGGCTGCCGCCGGTGTCCTTGCCGGAGAGCGCCATACCCACCATGCCGGCCTCGTAGCGGTGCTGGTTGTACTCGCAGCGGATGGTGTGGCCGGGACCGCCCGAGCCGGTGCCGGTGGGGTCGCCGTCCTGGATGACGAAGTCCGGCACCACCCGGTGCACCCACAGGCTGTCGAAGTAGCCGCGCCTGGCGAGCGTGACGAAGTTCCGCACCGTCTGCGGCGCCTCGCGGGAGAGGAACTCCCACTCCATCGTGCCGGCCGAGGTGTGGAGCACCGCCCGGCGCGCGCCGGGCGCGGCGAAGAACGCCGAGTCCGGCGTGACGGGCGGCGCGGGCTGCGGGTGCGCGCGCTCGACGCTGTCGGCGAACGACCGCCCGGCGAGCGCCCTCAGCGCGTCGCGGATCGCGATGCGCGCGTCGGCGTCCGCGTCGTGCTCTCGCGCGGCGTAGGCCGCGGCGAGCCGCGGCACGCTCACCGTGTCGCCGGCGTCGCCCAGCGCTCCCGCGCAAGCGGCGGCGAGGAGCATCTCGCGCGAGTCCACGCCCTCGCGGAGCGCGCCGAGCAGCGGCTGGAACGCCGCGTGGCGCGTGCGTCCGATCAGCGCGCCCGCCACCTCGGCGGCGGTCATCCTCACGAGCAGGTCGCCCGCGGTGTGGAACTGGCCCGAGATCGCGTTCACCACCCGCGGCGGCGTGCCGCCCAGGTCCTCGGCACGCATGGCGCGCAGGCCGTCCAGGAGCGCGGCGCGCACGTAGGCGACCGAGTCGGCGAACAGCCCGCGCGCGGCCTCGAGCCCGCGCAGCCGCTCGCGCACGATGAACGCACGGCCGCAGGCGCCGCGCGTGGCGAAGTCCGAGTCCTGCATGCCGTGCCGGAGCGCGGCGCGGACCGCGGCCGTGTCGGCGGCCGTGCCCACCCAGGCGAAGCTGTCGGCGAGCGCCGAGGCGGCGGTCACGCGCACGTGGGGGTCGCGGTGGGCGAGCAGCTTCAGGATCCGCCGGCTCGCGCCGTGGCTCGTGTCGGCCACCTGCTGGAGCGCGCGGATGACGTTCACGACCACGGCGGGGTCGGCGTCGTCGAGCGCAGCCACCAGCGCGGCCGTCGCGAGCGGCGAACGCTCGCGCCCGAGCGTGCGGGCCGCGTGCGCGCGCACGAGCGCGTCCGGGTCGCGGAGCGCGGGGACCACGGCGGGCACGACGCGCCCGGGCGAGGGGATCTTCTCGAGCGCGTACACGACACGCCAGCGCACGGCCGGGTCGCGCTCGCCGAGCGCCCCGAGCAGCGGATCGAGGCCGGTGGTGTCGGCGAGCCGCCACAGCGATTCGCAGGCGCGCATCCTCTGCGCGGGCGTGCCGGCGCGCAGGAAAGGCGCGAGCGCCGACGTCACCGAGCCGTCGCCCAGCTTCCCGAGCGCCTCGATGGCGAGCGCGACCACCTCGGGGTCGCGGTCGCGGAGAGCGCGCTCGAGCGCCGGCCGGGCCGAGCGGTGGCCCACCTGACCGAGCGCGAACACCGCCTCCCGCCGCACACCCGCCACCGGGTCGGCGGCGAGCGGCGCGAGGGCCGGCACGGCGAGCGAGTCCTGGAGCCGCCCGGTGGCGAGCGCGGCACGCGCGCGCACGCCCGGGTCCGCGTGGCGGAGCGCGCCCGCGAGCACGCCGTCGGCCCACTCCCGCCGGTCCTCTGCCACGGCGATCGCGCGCAGGAGCCCGGCGGTCGGGGCCGGCGGCGCGGCCGCGCGCGGCGCCGCGGCCTGCGCCACGCGCGGCGCGAGCGCCGCCAGCACGAGCGCGAGCGCCGCCCACCTCACCTTCCGCCATCGCACCATCGTCCGCCTCCCGCTCGTCCGCCGTCGGCATCCGACGGCGGTCGGCCGTCACGAGCGTCGGCCCGGCCGTGCCTGGGTCAGGGGATCACCGGTTCCTCGACGCGGCGGGGCTTCCGGAGCTTCACCAGCCGCCCGAGCTGCTGGGTGGCGCCCCCGCTCGGGGTGGTGGCGCTCAGGCGATAGAAATACACGCCGTTCGCCAGCTCGTCACCCTCGGCGTCATGCCCGTCCCAGGCGAGCTGGTGGTAGCCGGGCACCAGGCCGACGAACGTCTTCCGGTAAATCGACCGGCCGCTCTGAGAGTAGACGTGCAGCTTCACGTCGGCCGGCTCGCCGCCGAGCAGCACGAACGAGAACCGGGTGCCCCCGTTGTCGAACGGGTTGGGGAACGGGAACAGGTCGCGGAGCGCGAGGCGGCTCGAGGCCGCGGTCACGCGGAAGCGATGCGTGACGCCGCCGCCGCCCACCACCGCCGCCCCCACGGTGTACTGGTCGATGGGGTAATCCGCGTGCGGCCAGCTCAGGATCCACTCGCGGAACGAGGCGTCGCCAGGCGCCTGCGTGGCGGTGAACTCCTGCGTGGCGCCGTTCACGGTGAGCGCGATCTGGTTGCGTGGGTCGGGGATCGGCGCCGGCGAGAGAAGCAGCAGCGAGAGGTCCGCGTTCGGCGCCACCTCGTCGTCGTCGGCGATGGGCGCGCCGCTCACGCGCAGCGAGCCTTCCAGCCTCAGCACGAGGTCGGTGCGCTGGACGAGCCCGTTCCGGTCACGCGCGACCACGGCGTACTCCGTGGTGCGCGGCGCGGGCCGGGCGGTGTGGACGAGCTTGAACCGGCGCCCGCCGTGGAGGCTCGTCGCCGCCGCGGTGTCGGGGAACGCGGGCGTGACCGTGACGCCGGCCACCGGCACGTCGCCGCCGCCGGTGTTCTCGTAGAGCGCGAGGCTGTCGAGCCGCACCATGCTCGCGACGTCGGCCTCGATGCGCACGGTGTCGCCCGGCGTGTGAAGCCGGATCGGCTGCCCGCTCGTCACCGGCGTGCCGTTGGCCAGCACGCGCGAGAGCGGCCGGCCGATGGACATCCGCGTCGCCGGGTCGCCGAGCAGCGTGTAGGTGATGGCGAGCCCTCGTTCCGAGGCGAAGCTCCGCGCCACACCCAGGTAGCGGAACAGCGTGCTCAGGATCGCCTCGCCCAGCACGACGCGCGAGCCGCGGTCGTCGGCGCCGAGCGCCTCGTCGCGCGGCGGGTTCACGAACAGGCTGCGGATCAGCTCGATGTTGACGTGGTTCACGGTGTTCCGCGGGACCACCTCGTAGCAGACCGAGGCCCAGCTCGCGATCGAGCCGCGGCCGTCCGGGAGCGCGAGCAGGTCCTCCCCGATGGAAGGTCCGACCGCGGAATTCAGCTGCTGGTCGGGCCGCGCGAACATGTTGACGTGGCACGAGAACGCGGTGAAGAAGAACGGCTTCCCCACGTTGCCGAGGCGGTTCGAGTCGTCGCCGAGCCCGGTGCCGCTGTTGATGTAGAGGTCCTCGTGCGTCATGAGGTGTTCGTTGCCGTGCCCCTGGTAATTCCACATGAGAGCGCCGGCGCTCAGCTTGCCGATGAGCGTGGGCGTGACCCCGGCGTGGCACGTGGCGCGCGTGTCGTCGCGGCTCACCCGGCAGGTGTCGCGCAGCACCGGATCGATGACCCAGCTCTCGTTCGGCAGGTACGAGCGCAGGTTGAACTGCTCCACGTCCAGGCCCGCGAGCCCCGAGTCGCTCGAGACGAAGCCTTCCATGGTGTCGTTGATGCCGATGAAGAACTCCTCGTAGTCGCGGTGGCAGTAGCCGGTGGGCGTTCCGCCGCCGCCGAACGTGGTCTCGCCCGAGAAGGCGTCGTCGGTCATGAGCAGGACCTTCCGGCGCCACAGGTCGGTGGGCTGGACGTTCTCGTAGTTCACGATCTTGCCGATCACCGTGCTCGCCTCGGCCGCCGAGTTCACGGTGAGCCGGCCCACCATCATCTCGGGAACGACGCGGTTGGTGTCGGCGGTGAACAGCGGGTCCTCGTTGCCGCTGATGAACGCGTAGCGGTTGTCGCTGGGGACGATCTCGTAGCCCTCGGTGGTGCTGACCGGCCCGATGGAGGGGATCACGGGGATCCAGTCGCGGCCCGAGAACGTCCGCACCCGGTTGGGGTCGAGCGAGCCGTCGCCCACGAGCATGAGGAAGCGCGAGTCCCATTGCTGGTAGGCGTAGCGCGCGAACCGCTGGATGGCGGCCGGCGAGCGCCGCCCGTCGCCGAACTCGTCGCAGACGCTCTCGAGCGGCGCCTCCAGCACCGTGAGCCCCTGCGACCGGCGCAGGTCGGCGAGCGGCGTGACCGCGGCGGCGAACGTCTCCGGTACCACCAGCAGATAGTCGCCGGTCACGGCCGAGTGCAGGTTCCGTCGCGTGACCGCGCCGTAGGCGCTCGCCGGCGGCGTGCGCGGCCCGAACGCCGGGTCGGGCGGGTCCTGGATGGCCGCGGCCACGTACTCGCGCCGCGGGCCGGCCACCACGTCCTGGATCTCGAACCGGACGTCGGTGGGCCCCGCGATCACGTGCGCCGGGTCCAGCACCACGCGCACGGGCTGGCCCGGGTCGGTGACGTCGTAGACGCGGATCGAGTCGCTCAGGAACCCGGACACGCTCAGCTGCACGTCGCCGGTGGCGTCCGAGCTGTTGAAGCGCAGGTAGTCCTGGAGCGCGCGGTAGCGGCGCCAGTAGGTGAGGTCGAACCAGTCGAGGCCGGCGTCCACCGCGCCGTTCGTGACCGGGTGCGGGTCGGCGAACAGCTGCTTCCCCCACTGGCGGAGGAAATTGTTGTTGCCGTCGGTGAGCGCCGTGCCGGGGATCGTGACCGTGCGCGAGATCGGGAACTTCCCGAACCAGGCGGCGGTCGTGGAGTCCACGAGCTGAGTCACCGTGCCGGCGCCGTTCCGGATCGCGGCCCACAGGATGTGGAAGTTGCTGCGCCGGCCCATCCAGCGGCCCGTGAACGTGGCGTCGCGCGTGTCGTCGAGCCCGTGCGCGGCCACACGGATGGTGTCGGGCCGGTTGTAGTAGCTGGAGGCCTCGGTCCAATGCCAGATGCCGACGTTGCTGTCGGCGGGCGAGACCACGAACGGCATGATGGGGGCGGCGTCGCGCTCGTGGTGTTGCGTGAACGGGTAGGACGCGGGCGGCGTGAGCCCGGCCACGCCGTTCCAGCCGGCCCGGTGCGGCACGCGCAGGCCGCCGCCGGCGCGCCGCGTCACGAACACCACCTCGCCGTCGCCCCAGTAGCGCCGGATGGTGCTCGCCCCGGTCCGCTCGGCCCAGTTGCGCGACCACAGCCAGACCGCGTCGCCCGAGTCGAACGTGCCGTTCCCGTTGGCGTCCTGGATCTCGCACGGCAGCTCGAACGTGCCGTACGGCGGGGTCGCACCCTCCAGGTACTCGTGGCGGTGGACGCTCACCTCGGCCACGGGCACGAGCGCCGGGAAGCCCCGCGCGGCGAGGTCGTCGAAGGGCAGCCGGTAGAGCGCCGTCTCGTCGAGCCGGACGCGGACCTCGGGCTCGCTCTCCTCGAACGCGAGCGCGGCGGCCGCCCCCGCGGGCCGCGTACCGAAGCGCGACTTCGCGTCGGCGAGCCGCGGCGGTGCGATGCGCCAGCCGCTCGCCTGGTCCCAGTTGAGCACGCTCGTACGGAGCGCCGGGTCCACGTTCCGATCGGGGGCACCGGTGCCGGCGGGCAGCGCCGCGGCGCCGCCGGGCAGGTTGAAGTCCACGCGCACGGTGAGCGCGAGCGGCGACCACACGCGCGACGTCGTCTCGTCGTAGCGGAACGGCCGGATCTCGAGCGCCACCAGGCGACGGCCGCGGAACGCGAACGCCTCGCCCATGTCGATCGAGGCGTCGGGCCAGGGGCCGTCGGCGATGGCCGGCACGGCGTCCATGCCGGGCTGCGGTCCGAGCCGGTCGCCGGCGTCGCCCCTGAGCACCGGCTGCCCGGCGATGATGAGCCGCGTGTCGCCGCGCGACTGCTCGCCGCTCGAGGCGAGCACGCGGGCGGTGGGGCGCGCCCCGGGCGGGAGCGCGAGCGTGGCGGCCCAGGCCGGGAGCATGGCCCGCCCCGGGACGGCCATCTCGTGCGAGCCCGGCACGCCCACGATGCGCACGCGCCCGTCCGCGGCCGGGCGGGAGAGCGTCCACGCCCCGACCGTGACTTCGAGCGTCACGCCGCGCGAGTCGCTGGCCGCCACCCGCACAGTGGCCGCCGCGGGCGCGGCGAGCCCAAGCGCCGCGGCGAGGGCGAGGAGCGCGATCGACACGGGCGGACGGCGGGTGCGGGGCATGAGAGGTGAAAGTCTAGGCACGGCCCCCGGAGACGGCAAGGCCGCCGGGACCCTGCTGCGCCCATCCCCGGGACGCGATAGAATGTCCCGCCTTCCCGTCCCCGCCCCCCACCTCGGCGTACCCAAGCTCATGCGCACCTCCCCCTCCCGCCTGCTGCCCCTGCTCGCCCTGGCGTGCCTTCCGGCCACGCCGCCCGCCGCCGCCGCGCTGCCGGCCACGCCGTCCGTGGCGGCGATCGCGGCCGACCGGACTTCCGCGGCCGGGCCCGCCGCACCGGCCCCCCGCCCGGCACGGAGCACCGGCGTCTCGCGCCCGGCCCGGGCGCTCCCGGACTCGGTCCTCCTGCGGCTGGACGGCACGGAGGACATCACCCGCCGGCGGTTCGCGCGGGCGGTCCGGCTCCTCGGCGGAAACCCCGACTCCCTTACCCCGGCACGGCGGGACGAGTTTCTGGAGCTGGTGGTCGAGCAGCGGCTGCTGGCGGCGGCGACCCTGGCCGACCCGCGGCCGTGGACCTCCCGTGACTCGGCCCGGTTCCGCGTCGAGCGCGACAACATCCTCGTCCGGGCGGCGCTCTCCGACGAGTTCACGCGCATCGAGTCGCTCCGGCGCGCGGCCGGGCTCCCCGACCTGGACGAGCAGGCGATGGGCGTGGCGGCGCGCGAGAGCCTCATGGCGGAGATCCGGCCCGAATGGGACGCCGGGCTCCTCCGCCGCGTCTCCAGCGCGTTCGCCGAGATGCCGCAGGCCACGGCCGAGATGAGCATCCGCGAGCAGCTCCAGGTGTCGGGCCGTTCGCCGGTCGTGCCGGGTGCGGACTCGCTCCGCGTGCTCGTCCGCACCACGCTCGGCCCGCTCACCGTGGCCGAGCTGCTCGCCGATTGGCGGCGGCTCGCCCCGCTCTACCGCCCGCGCGTGACCGACGACGAGGGCGTGCGCGGGCTGGCGCAGAACAGCCTGTTCGAGCGGCACCTGAGAAAGGCCGCGGCGGTGCCGGCGCTGGCGGAGCGCCCCGAGGTGGCGGCGGTGATCGCCGACCGGCACGAGTACCACGCCGTCTCCAGCTACCTCCAGCGCGAGCTGGTGGCCGGCATCCCCACCGATTCGCTGACGCTGCTCCGGCACTACCGGGCGAACGTGAAGGAGTTCGACCAGCCCGCGCAGGCCGTGCTCATCGTCATGACGCTCGCCGACCGGCGGAGCGCCGACAGCCTGGCGCACCTGTTCACCATCCCCGGCGAGGCCGACAGCATCGCGTTCCGCGCCCAGCGCGGCGGCGTCCACTACACGCACCTCGCGACCGAGTCCAACGAGCCCGAGCTCTACCGGCTCGCCGCGAGCGCCGGCGTGGGCGGCGTGCACGGCCCGCTCCAGGTGGAGGGCGGGTGGCGCGTGTTCAAGGTGCGCTCGCTGGAGCCGCGCACCTCGCAACCGTTCGACCGCGTGCGCGGCGCGGTGGAGCGCTCGTGGTACGAGCACGAGAGCGAGCGGCGCATCCGGGCGCTGCTCGACGAGCTCGAGCGGGCGGCCCGCATCGAGCGGAACGAGGCCGCGCTGCGCGCGCTCGTCCTGCCCGCGGCGGCGAGGCGCTGATGCGGCGCTCCGCCGGGCGCCTCGCGGTCGCGCTCGCCGTGGCGTCCGCCGCCGTTCCCGCGCGCACGCCCGCGGCGCCGGCGGCCGTGGCGCCCTCGCTCCGGATCGAGCCGGACACGCTGGTCGCCGACGCCGACGGCGTCTGGCGGGCGAACCTCGCGATCTCGAACCCGCTCGAGTGGGGGCTCTACGCCGACAGCCTGTTCCTCGAGTGGCGGAGCCGCGACGGCGAGCCCGGGCCGGCTCCGGCGCACGGCGTCACGCCGCTCACGGCGCTCGCCTCGGCGATCGAGCCGGCGAGCGCGGGCGGGACGACGAGCCTCCAATGGAACGCCCCCGCCGACTTCGCCCGCGGGTCGCTCACGTTCCGGCTGGTCCTGCACGACGGCCGGAAGCAGCCGCACGTGGTGAGCGCGAGCGCCGTGGTGGCGGGCAGCGAGCTGTCGGACGCGCACCCCTCGGAGATCCTGAACGCGGGCGCCGACTCGGTGGAGGTCATCCTGTTCAAGCCCGAAGCCGGCTCGCCCGCCCCCGGCGTCGTCTACACGCCGCCCGCGGGGACGCGGGCCCGGAGCCTCCTCCGCTGGGGCCGCCAGCTCTCCGCACGCGGCCACGCGGTGGCGGTCGTGAGCCTTCCGGGCGCCGGCCGTTCGAGCGGGCGAGCCGACCGCGCGGGCCCCGCGAGCGTGGCGGCGGTGGACGCGGCGATCGCGCGGCTCGCGCGCGAGCCTGGCGTGGACCCCAGGCGGCTTTCGGCGTGGGGCGTGGGCGAGGGCGCGACGGCCACACTGCTGGCGGCGGCGCGCCACCCGGAGCTGCGCGCGGTGGTGGCGCAGGACGCGAGCTACGACGCGTGGGCCGAGTGGCGCGCGCTCCCCGACAGCGTCCGCGCGGGGTTCGTGCGCGAGGCCGGCCGCGACAGCGCCGGCTGGCGCGCCCGCTCGCCGCTCGCCTCGGCCACGCGCATCGCGCCGGCCGTGCTGGTGCTGCAGACGAGCGAGCCCGGCGCGCCGCCCGCGGCGCCGGCCGAGGCCTACGCCGCCGAGCGCGCCGAGCGCGGGCTCCCGGTGGAGTCGCGGATCGGTCCGCGCGAGGCCCGGGCGCTCCAGCGCCGCGACGCGGTCCGGCTCGCCAACGACTTCCTCGCGCGGAAGCTGCAGGGCCCCTGAGGCCGGGGCGTCACGCCCGGAACCGGGCGCCGGCGGTCAACCCGCGGTCAACTCGCGCGGGCGCCCGCGTCCCGGCGACCGCGATTCTTGACGCCCCTCTCGGGCGACTCCTACGCTCGTTGCCGCTCGTCCCCACCACCCGACATCCCCGAGGAAGCTCATGATGCGACTCCCCCGCGCGCTCCGCCTCGCGGCGTTCCTGGCCGTGCTCGCGCCCCTCGCCGCACCCCCCGCCGGGGCGCAGGGCGGCCGGCCGCCGTCGCGGCCGGCCCGCGGCACGCCGGCCCCCGTGGACCCCAGCAAGCCCGTGCCCGGCAAGTTCACGCACCCGAAGCTCCGCGGCTGGATCAACGACGTGCCCGACACGGGGCAGTTCCTAGCGGACTCGGTGTGGATCCTGCGCGTGGGCCCGCGCGTGACCACGGTCGGGGCCTTCATCCGGGAGTGGTTCGACTCCTACCCCGAGTACCGGCCGTCCCAGGACAGCGCCGGGCGGGTGCAGTTCCTGAAGAACCTCGTCAACCGCGACGTGCTCGGGCTCACGGCGCTGGCGCTCGACCTGCCGCTCCGGTTCGAGGACCGGCACGCGATGCAGGAGGCCCGCCAGCGTTCACTGGCGAGCGCCGTGTACCAGCGCTTCGTGCGCGATTCGATCCGCGTGAGCGAGGCCGAGGTGCGCGCGCTGTGGGAGACGTACAAGTACCTGCAGCGCTTCCGCCACATCCGCGTGGCCGACCGGAACGCCGCCGAGCGCGTGCGGCGCGAGTTGGTCTCGGGCCGCATCGCGTGGTCGGCCGCGGTGAAGAAGTACTCGCTCGCCACCAACGACAAGGGTCCCGACGGCGAGCTGGGCTGGACCAAGCGCGACAGGCTCGAGCCCCAGGTCGCGCACGCGATCTACCACCTGAAGCCCGGCGAGTACTCGCAGCCGGTCCGCGACCGCGAGGGCTGGCACATCGTGCAGTCCGTGGAGCGGAGGGCCGAACCGGCGCCGGCCTACGAGCCCATGCGCAACATGCTGCGGCGCCAGCTCGAGGACTTCCAGGCGAGCGGCCGCACCGACGGGCTGCTCGCGCTGCTGCGCGCGCGCATCGGCATGGAGTTCGACTCCGCCAACGTGAGGTTCGCCTCGAGCCGGTTCGGCGAGACCGTGAAGGTCAGGCAGGAGGCGATGTCGGCCACGTTCGAGATCGACGCCACGGTGCCGGAGTTCACGCCCGAGGAGAACGAACGCCTGCTCGCCCGCTGGCAGGGGGGCGGCAAGTACACCCTGGGCGACCTGGTGCACGCCTACCACGAGATCCCGGCGCTGCTGCGACCCGCGCTCAACCAGCCCGAGGCCGTGTTCGGGCTGGTCGAGACCACCGTGCTCGAGCCCACCATCGCCGAATACGGCGCCGAGCGCGGGCTCGAGCAGGACCCGATGGTGGTCGGGCGGATGCGGCGGAAGCAGGAGCAGCTCCTGGTGGAGCGCATGTACCAGGACTCGGTGGGATCGCGGGTGTGGGTGAGCCGGGAAGACCGGCAGGCCTACTACCAGAAGCACCGGTCTCAGTTCTTCACCTACCCGAGCGTCAGGTTCGCGGCCCTCGTGCGCGAGAGCAAGGCGGGCGCGGACTCGGTGGAGAAGCTGCTGCGCGCGGGCCGCTCGGTGGCCGACGTCATCGCGGCCGACTCCGCCGCGGGCCGCATCTCCGGCTCCATCCAGTCACGCCACCAGGGCGAGCAGGGCCCGTACCACAAGTCCCTGTTCGAGGAGATGCGGCCCGGCGACGTGCAGGTGCGCGGGCCCGACAAGAACGGCGAGTACGCCGTCATCCAGCTGATCTCGTACGACCCCGGCCGCCAGCTCTCCTACGAGGAGAGCCAGGGGATGATCGACGAGTCGCTCCAGAACCAGAAGTCCGACGAGGCGCTGCAGGCCATGATCGAGCGGCTGAAGCAACGCTACGACATCGCGTGGCGGCCGGAGCTGGTGACGCTGATCCGACTGGTGGACCCGACGACGGAGTGAGGCGCGCGGCGCCCGCTACCGGGGCGCCGCCTTCGCCGTGTCGCCGGGCGGGGTCCGCACCGCGGGCTTCGCCCCGGGCTTCCACGCCTGGACGCGCGGGCCCTTGAACGGCTCGCACAGGGCGTAGGGCCCTCCGTAGCCCACGAACCGCTCGCCGCGGCTCACCCGGGGCTCGTCCCTGGGCCCGAACGCGAGCGTGGCGGAGGCCCACTCGACGCACACGGGCTGGCCGCAGCCCGCGAGCCGGCGCTCCGGCCGGTGCCGGAAGATCACCCGGCAGAGCGCGTAGACCGAGTCGGCCGCCACGGAGCCGGCTTGATCCGCCGGCACGGCGAAGACCATGCGCAACCGGACGGCGTCGGACGTCCGGTCCAGCATCGCGAAGCCCTGCCCGCCCTCGGGGAAAGGCTGCGGCCAGCCGAAGCCGGGCGCCGCCGCCCACTCGGCGCGCAGGCTGCCGGCGTTCGCGCCGCCCTTGCCCTCCATGTGCCACCAGGTCCCGAGCGTGTCGCCGCCCGTGGCTCGAAGGAAGACCTGAGCCGTGAAGCCGGCGAACCGTCGTGCACGACGGCCGGGCATGAACGACAGGTAGAGCGTGTCCTCGCGAGTCGAGTCCGCGCAGGCCGGCATGCGCGAGCGCTGCGCTCGCTTCGCGCCCCAGGGGGCGCCCCAGGACAGGAACAGCTGCGCGTCCCCGGCCCCCAGCGGTCCGCCCTGCCGGCGCAAAGCGCTGTCGGCCTCGGCGAGGACGCGGCGGATGGGGTTCGCCTCGGCGCGCGCCCGTGCGGCGCTGTCGGTGGCGGCGCTCGCGCCGGCGGCGGGCGTCTCGGGGCCGCCCGCGGCGAGCGGCGAAGGGGCGGCATCAGAGTCGCCGGCGACGAGCGGGAACGCGAGCAGGGCCGCGAGCACGGAGCCGGCGAGCGAGCCGGCCAGCATCCGGCGCAGGAGACCTTTCGGGGACGGGATCGGTCGGACCCTCCTCGGGTCGGGTCGCGGGGTCATCGGTAGAGGGCCTTCACCGCGCCCCAGGTCGAGCGGCGCGAGGGTACGGACTGGCAGTCGGCGCCGCTTCCCCCCTGCCACAGGACGAAGTTGGAGCCGGAGGATTCTGCCACGCCGATCAGAATCTCCTCCACGCTGGAGCCCGGCAGCCGCCGGACCAGGATGGAATTCAGCACCAGGCAGGCGGGGACGGAGCACCCAGGGCAGGTGGTGGATTCGATCGTGCGAAGCAGCACCCGGCAGGCGGTGTAGGGGCTGAGCGCGGAGAGCGTGACCGCCTGCGCGGGCAGCACCCCGGCGGTCACGAGCAGCCTCCCGTGACGCCCGCTCCCCCCGGGCACGGAGGGAAGCCAGCCCTGGACGGTCGCCGCGCCCACCCCGCCCCACGGGTCCTCGCAGGAACCCGCGAACGAAACGTTCGCCGACCAGGCGTTCGCCCGGCACTGGCCGGGGTCCATCCGCCACCACTCGGGAAGGGAGTCGGCCGCGACGTCCACGTCGATCACCAGCTCGACGGCGAGCACGCTGTCCACCGGGGTCGCGAGCGTGAACGAGGGGAACAACGGGATCTCGACGATGTTGGAGACGCAACCGAATCCCCGGTTCGTCAACCCTGCGCCCGCGGGCGACCGGCAGTCCTCCCAGGCGAGGCTGAGACCCTGGGCGCAGGCGACGGCTGCCGGCGCGAACGCCGTGCAGGCCAGGAGCAGGGCGGCGGAGCGCAGGGCGTGGACGCGATGCATGAAGCCATCTTCGCATGGGCCGCCGGCGGCGGCATCCCGCGTACACCACCCGGCGCGGGCTTCGGCGACCGGCGCCGCCCGCTCCGGGACGGGTGCGGCCGCGGTACAGCCGAGCCTGGCGGTCTCCAGGCGTCGACGCCCCCCTCCGGAAGCGCGGCGGCCACCCTTCGCAGGGTGGCCGCCGGTCCATCGTCAGCCGATGGGGGTCATCTGTACATCGACTTCACCGCACCCCAGGTCGTGTTGCGCGTGGGCACGAGCTGGCAGTCGGCGACCGCGCCCTGCCACGTGACGATGTTGCTGCCGGGCGTGTTCGGGGCGCCCAGCGTCACGTCGTTGGCGGGCACGGGCGTCGTCGCCTTGATCGAGTTGAACACGATGCAGACGGGGTCCGTGCAGCCCGCGCAGGCGCCCGTCCCCACCGTCTTCGCATTGTTGATCGTGATGTTCGTCGAGTAGTACTCCTGGTTCGCGACGAGCGCGCCCAGCGCCGTCGGCGGGACCGCCATCGCGATCTTCAGGCGGCGATGGCGCGTGAGCACGCTGGGGTCGATGGTCCAGCCGCCAGGTCCGGCGTCGCCGGAATAGGAGCCGACTCCACCCGTGGCCTGACCGGCCGCCCAGTCCACACAGATGTTGTCCGTGAACACGAAGTTGGTGCCGAGCGACGCCGAACGGCAGTTGACGGGCAGACGGAACTCCCACCACGCGGGCACGGGGTCGGAGGTGGAGAGGACGTCGAGCACGAGCTCGTTCCCCGAGACGTCCGCGAGATCGGAGTCCAGGATGAACGAGGCGACGAGCAGGTTCGAGCCGGAGTTGGAGTTGCACGCGAATGTGCGGTTCTGCACGCCGCCGTCGCCCAGACAGTTGAGCCAGGCGAGGTTCACACCGCCGGCGAGCGCGGACGATGCACCGAGCAGCATGGCCGCAGCCACGCTGAGACCGAGTAGCCTACGCTTCATGAGCTAGACCTCCGTTCAATGCAGACTCCGAGTCCGCAACGGGGGGACACGGCTCCGCGAGCACTCCAGCCCTTCCCTGGACTCAAGCGCCCGGGCGGTTGGCTCCCGGCCGCGTGGGTGACCGCGAGAGAGTACCGACGCCACCCCATCGCGCAAGCGAAAAGTGTGACGCCCCACATCGGCGTCACCAGGGAGGTCATCGGCCGTGCAGCCAAGGCCCTGAAGTCGCAGCTTCTCCGCATTTTCCGCAGGGCGTGCCGCGTGCTCCGCCCGGAGAAGACCAGGCTGACCGTCGCGTGACATCTCGACACCGCCGTCGAGGCTGCCTGCAGGCGCGCTCCAGCCGCTCCGAGTCCGCACAAGAGGTCGACGGGCGGGCACTCGCGTGCCCGCCCGTCGCGGGATCGGCGTTCACGTGCCCGGCGGCGCGCGTCAGCGGTACAGCGACTTCACCGAGCCCCACGTGGCGTTGCGCGTCGGCGTGGCCGCGCCGCAGCCGGGCACCCCCTGCACGATGACGCCGCCGCCGCCTTGCCAGGTGGCGAAGTCCGAATCGAAGCCGTTCGCCGGACCGCTGAGCTTCCGGTTGTTGGCCGCGACCGGCGTGGTGAGGTTGATCGAATTGAACACGATGCAGACAGGGTCCTGGCACCCGGCGCAGCTCCCGTCGCCCACCGTCTTCGCGCTGGTGAACACGACGTTGAACGAGAAGTACTCCTGCCCCGCGGACAGCGCCGCCAGCGCGCTCGGCGGAACGGCCGTGGCCGCCACGATGCGGGACGTGTTCGGACCGCGAACCCCGATGTTGTAGGCGCCGACGCCGCCGACCGACAGGCCGCCGCCCCAGTCGGCGCAGACCACTGCGCCACCATCGATCGTGGTGTTGAACGTGAGCGCCGATTGCCGGCAGGTTCCGGCGTTCCGGAAATGCCACCACGCCGGCAGGTTCGGCGAGGCCGAGGCGATGTCCACCACGATCTCGTTCCCCGAGACGTCCAGCATGCCCGCGGCCAGCTCGAATCCGCCCACGAGCACATGGTTCTGGGAGTTCGTGTTGCAGGCGAAGTTCCGGTTGATGGAGCCGCCGTCACCGAGGCAGGCGTTCCATCTCAGGTTGGTACCCTCCCCCGCCGCCGCGACGCTGGCAGTGAGCGCGAGAAGCATGCCGCACAGCAGAGAGACCTTCTTCATGTTCCGCCTCCGAAGCCTTTCCCTGGACTGGGTTGGGGATGAACTGGCCCTGGCGGGCCCGAGCAGCACTTGCGGCACGCACCCCGGGCGGGGGCGCGAGCCGACCCAACCATGACTGTAAGGCCTTGCGCGTGCGGAAATACAGTATTACTTCGTACGACACACGACTCCCCGTCAACGCGCGAGGCGGGCGCCAACGGCGCCCGCCTCGAGGTTGCGGCCGATCTTACGGCTTCAGCGGTACAGCGACTTCACCGTGCCCCACGTGGTGCTCTTGGCGGGCGTCGCGCCGGGGCAGCCGCTGCCGCGCGGGCCACTCGGGTCGCCGCCACCCTGCCAGGTGCAGAAATCGCTGTCGGTGCCGTTGGTCGGGCCCGTCAGCTTGCGGTTGTTGGCCGCGACCGGCGTCGTGAGGTTGAGCGAGTTGAACACGATGCAGACCGGAATCTGGCAGCCCGCACAGCTCGGCGAGCCCACGGTCTTGGCGCTGTTGACGACCATGTTGAACGAGAAGTACTCCGTCATCGGTCCGAGGTTCTGCAGCGCGCTCGGTGGGACGGCGGACGCCGCCACGATGCGGGCCGTGTTCGGGCCACCGACGCCGCCGATGATGTACGCGCCGATGCCGCCGACCGAGAGGCCCGAGCCCCAGTCGAAGCAGTTCATCGCGGCTCCCGAGATCGTGGTGTTGAACGAGAGCGAGGCGCTGCGGCACACGCCGGGCGAGCGCACTTCCCACCACGCCGGGAGCGTCGGCGCGTCGGCCGCGAGGTCGACCACGATCTCATTGCCCGAGACGTCGTTGAGCGGGCCGGCCAGCTCGAAGCTGCCGGTGAGCTGGTGGTTGGCGTTGTTCGTGTTACACGCGAAGTTGCGGTTGAACGTGCCGCCGTCGCCGAGGCACGCGCCCCATCGCAGGTTCAGGCCCTGCGCGGCGGACGCGACGGTGGCGGACAGCGCGAGGAGCAGGCCGCACAGCAGGGTAACCTTCTTCATCTTCTGCCTCCGAATGCCTCTTCACGAAGAGGGGGGTGGGGGATGAGTCGACCCGGTGGGTCTGAGCGAACCGAACGGTCCGGCCACGCTCCGGAGCAGGGAGCGCGACACGTCCGAGCGTCAATGTATGCCGTGTCTCGCACGAATGACAGGGATTTCTTCAGTGATTCCGGATTCTGCCCGCGCTGCGGGCGTGCCGAAGATGAGGGGCGGGTCCTGACCGAGTTACTGACCGGACGGCCTCCTCGTCGGCGCCTGAAATCACCCCATCCTGTCTTCCGACGACCCAGGGCGTCGCGTTCGGGTCAGCAGCGCCATCGTTCATCAGGATCGAACGGGGCGTCCACTCTCGACGATCGCTCCGGCCAGTCCTCCGACCCGGCGAGGCTCCCGCAAAGCCGCGAGGCGGCCACCCGAAGGTGGCCGCCTCGCTGTCACGGGAGGTGTGACTGGCTCAGCGATACAGCGACTTCACCGAGCCCCACGTCGTGCTGCGGGTGGGCGTCGCGCCCGGGCAGCCGGAGCCGCGCGAGCTGGTGGGGTTGCCGCCGCCCTGCCAGGTGCAGAAGTTGCTGTCGGTTCCGTTCGTCGGGCCCGTCAGCTTGCGGTTGTTGGCCGCGACCGGCGTCGTCAGGTTGAGCGAGTTGAACACGATGCACACCGGGGTGGTGCAGCCGGCGCAGGCGCCGGTGCCGACGGTCTTGGCGCTGTTCACGACGGCGTTAAACGAGAAGTACTCGGTCGCGCCGAACAGATCCTGCAGAGCCGTGGGCGGCACCGCCGAGGCGGCGACGATGCGGGCCGTGTTGGGGCCCGCGATCCCGATGTTGTACGCGCCGATGCCGCCGACCGAGAGACCCGCGCCCCAGTCGAAGCAGTTGACCGCGGACCCCGAGATCGTCGTGTTGAACGAGAGCGAGGCGCTGCGGCAGACACCGGGCGAGCGCACTTCCCACCACGCCGGAAGAACCGGGCTGTCGGCGGCGAGGTCGATGATGATCTCGTTGCCCGAGACGCTCAGGAGGTCACCACCCAGCTCGAAGCTGCCGACGAGGCCGTGGTTCAGGTTGTTCGTGTTGCAGGCGAAATTGCGGTTGAACGCGCCGCCATCGCCAAAACACGCACCCCACCGCAGATTCACGCCCTGCGCGGCGGAAGCGGCGGTGGCGGTCAGAGCGAGGAGAGTTCCGCACAGCAGGATAACCTTCTTCATTGGTGCTTGCCTCCGATGCTGCAGAAGGGGGTTGGGGGGTGAAGCAGTGTATCGGGGCGTGGACCGGATCGTGTCGTGCTGCCCCACGACACGACCCGTCACACGGGTGCTGCGAGAATCAGAAGCAGGACACGGCGCACGACGCCGACGAGGCGCCGCTGCCGAACGCACCCAGCCACAGCGACAGGTCGTTCGCGCCGATGTCACCGCTGCAGTCGTAGTCCGAACGGCCGAACGCGAAGCCCGAGCCGAAGTCGCCGAGCCACGCCGACAGGTCGTTCGCGCCGACGCCGGAGGCGCCGTCGAGGTCGATCGCCGACACGGTGGGCGACGCGATGAGCGTGCCGTTGGCGTAGATGCGGCCGCCGCCGAGCAACGTGGTCGCGTTGCCGCCGCCGTTCGAGCCGCCGAGCACCGTGAACGTCACCTGGCCGAGCGCGTCCGTGAACTTGCGTGTGGTCTTCGCGATGCAGTTCACGAGGGCGGCCCCGTCGAGCTGATCGTCACACAGGGCGAGATCCGTGCAGTTGACGAGATCCACCACGACCGACGCGCCGTTCAGCGGGTTGTTCGCGAGATCGCGCACCGTCACCGTGAACGTGCCGTACCCATCCGGGATCCCCGCGGTGTTGCCGACGAGGGTGATACAGGCCGGCGTCGTCGAATTCGCGGCGCTCGGCACGCCCGCCATCGCGGCCGTCGCAGCCAGCAGGCCAGCGGCGGTCAGGAGAGTGGCCTTGCGAACCAAACCAGTCATCGTTGCACCTCCCTAAAGGGTGAAAACCTGTTGCTTTGTTCCAGGCAAGGCTCAGTTGCGCGCAATCAGGTCTGGCTTCGAGCCACCTCCTTTCGAACTCGTGCGAGCTTGAGTTCGAGTGCCTTGGCGAGCTTATCTGACGAGCTAACAAGGCGTTCCAAGACAAGGGAAGTCTAGGCGCCATGTTCGCGCGGTGTCAAGGATGTTTTGCCCCTCGCTCGCCGGAGAACTCGTGTCATCACTCTGGCTTGGGACCACTCGGACGACGCCGGCCGGACCACTCGGCTGCTGACCCGGGCGGGCCTCCGGGAGACCCCGGCCACCCCCTTGAACCTCCATCGCTGGTGGGCGAAACAGGGCTCGAACCTGTGACCCCTTGCTTGTAAGGCAAGTGCTCTACCAGCTGAGCTATTCGCCCTCAGGCCCCTTCCCGCGCACCAGCAGGCTGGCCGGGATCAGGACGCAGTAGCCGGTCACGAGCAGCACCGGCGCGAGCGTCAGGGAGCCCCTCGCGAGGCTCATGTAGCCAGCCGCCAGGACCGCCACACCCAGACCGAGCAGGGCGCTGTTCCGCACCCCCCAGCGGAACCCGAGGTCCACTTCGGGTGCCGCAGCCCTGGCCTTCAAGCTCTTGGGGCGTGTGACGTTGGGCTTCTGGCTCATCTCCCGACCCTTTCCCCCTCTGCGCCCCTTTCGAAGCGGCGACTCGAACGCCGGCGACCTCGTACGGGTGATTCCCGTTCGAGACCGCCGGCGCTCGGGCCGGGCCATCACGAGACCCGGGGCACCGCGACCTCAGCGAAGGTCGCGACTCGTGCCGCCGCCTCGATCGGGGCGCATCAGGTGGTACCCGACCCCGTGGTGACGGTTCCGGAAATGTGAGCGCTCCCACCCAGCGGCGGGCGGGCCGGCATTAGGTCGGCCGGCCGGGTCGCCTGGCCCCGCAGGGCGGATACCATGGGATTCATGTTCCCCGAACGGAGACCCTCAAGATCGAGCACGACCCACCGGAAGCCCAGGGCCTCCAGCTCGGCCACCAGGACCTCGCGGACGCCGGGTTCGAGGACGCGCGAGAGGTCGGGGACCGGCACCTCCACCCGCGCGATCTCGCCATGGTGGCGCACCCGGAGCGCGTCGAACCCCAGTCGCCGGAGCACGGATTCGGCGCGCTCGACCTGGTTCAGGTTCTCGCGGGTGATGGGCGTGCCGTGCGGGATGCGCGAGGCGAGGCATGGGGAGGCGGGCTTCCCCGCGCTCGCCAGCCCCATCCCGGCCGCAGCGGCTCGCACGTCGGACTTGCGGAAGCCCAGCTCGGCGAGCGGCGAGCGAACGCCCCGCTCGGCGGCGGCGCGTCGTCCCGGGCGCCAGTCCGCGAGGTCGTCGGCGATGGTGCCGTCCAGCACCTCGGCCCCGCCCTCGCGCGCGGCCACCGCGGCGAGCCGGCGGTAGAGCTCGGTCTTACAATGGTAGCAGCGGTCGGCGGGATTGCCCGCGAACACGGGGTCGAGCAGCTCGCCCGTGGTCACCGTCTCGACGCGCGCCCCGATGCGGCGGGCCTGATCGAGCGCCAGGGCCAGCTCGTGCGAGGCGTAACTGTCGGAGACCCCGATCACGCCGAGCGAGCGCTCCCCCAGCTCGGCGTGGGCCACGGCGAGCAGGAGGCTCGAGTCCACGCCGCCCGAGTAGGCCACGACCACGCGGGCCGAGGCGGCGAGTGCTGCGCGGAGTCGCTCGAGCCGCCCGCGCCAGTCGAGGTCCGCGTGCGGGCGATCCTCCGGGTCGCGGATCGCGAGCAGCTCGGAAGAGGCGGACGGGGCCATGGGGCGGGCATCGTAGCTCGACCGCCTCGCGGACCGCCAGCCGGGAGCGCGGTGCCACCCGCCGCCGCGAGCGGTGCTACTCGCCGCCGCCCTTGTTCTCCGTGGACGAGGGCTTGGGCGCCGCGGGCTTCCTGGCGAGCGCCTTCGCCGTGTCGGGCTTCGCGGGCCTGGCCGCCGGCTTCACGACCGTCGCCGTGTTGGGCGAGCTGCTCGCCACGGTCGCCCCCTTGGGAGCGAGGAGCGAGCCCTTGAGTGGTGCGGGCGGCGGCGCCGAAGCGGAGGGCGGCGATGCGGGCTTGGCCGTGGCGGGCGACGTCGCGGGCTTGCCAGCGCCCGAGGTCGTGGCGGACCTGGCGGTCGCGCCAGTCGCGTTCGTGGTCGTCGGCTTCGTCGTGTTCGTGGCGGTGGGCGACGCGGGTTTCGACGCCCCGGCGGGCGGCCTGGACCCGGCGGCCGTCGTGGCCGCGGCGGGCTTCTCCGCGGACGTGGCGGTCGCGGACGTGGGCTTCGGCGTCGTGCCGCTGGCGGTCGTGGGCTTGGGCGCCGTCGTGGCGGTGGCCGTGGTTGGTTTCGGCTTCGCGGCCGAGTCGGCCGTCGCGCCGGGGGGCCGGGTCGCGACCGAACCCGCGCCGGGCGCGGCCGGCTTCGCGGCCAGGTTCGCGGCCGGGGCGGCCGGCCGGGACCGGGTGCCGGTGTCCGCGTGCGAGGGCGCGGCCTTCGTCCCGGACCCCGAGGCGCCGGCCGGCTTCGCCGGCGCGGCGCCGGGCGAGGCGGACGTGCCCGAGAGCGCGAGGGCCGAGTCGCCTGCCGCGCCGCTCACGACCTCCTCCTCGTCTTCGGCGACCGCGCTCTTCGCGGCAGCGGCCGCCGCGGCGGCCTCCGCCTTCATCCTGCTCTTCACGAAAGCGATGTTGGCGAGGTGCTGCTGGTAGGTGGGCGCGAAGATGTGCGTGCCCTTCCCGTTCGCGACGAAGTAGAGGTCGTGGATGCCTGGCTGGGCGTTCATCACCGCCTGGATCGCCGCCTCGCCCGGGCTGCAAATGGGCCCTGGCGGCAGGCCCTCGTGACGGTAGGTGTTGTAGGGCGACTCCACGCGCAGGTCGCGGTACAGGAGCCTCGAGCGCGGGCCGCGGCCCAACGCGTAACCCACGGTCGGGTCGGCCTGCAGCAGCATGCCGCGCTCGAGCCGGTTCAGGTACACCCGCGCGATGCGCGGGCGCTCGTGGTTGGCGCGCGATTCGGACTCGACGATGCTCGCCAGCGTCAGCAGCTCGTGCGCGTTCATGCCGAGCGGCAGCGAGTCGTAGCCCGCGGTGGCGCGCTCGACGCGCTCCCGCGTGCGCGTGACCATCGTGCGCAGCACCACCTCCGGGCTCGTCCCGGGCAGCCACTCGTACGAGTCCGGCGCGAGCCAGCCCTCGAGCGACGGTGCGCCGATCTCGAGCGAGTCGAGCAGCGCCGGGTCGCGCGACAGCGAATCGAGCGCCGCGGCCGGGATCCCGACCTGCGCCTGGATGATGCGCGCGGTCTCGCGGATCATGAGCCCCTCGGGGATGGTCACGAGGTTCAGGCCGTACATGCCGCGGTCGAGCGCGCGCAGCAGCGCCGGCACGGTCGTGCCGAGCCGGAACGAGTACTGGCCGGCCTTGACCCGGCGGTCGAGCCGCATGGCCCGGGCCAGCACGAGGAAGCCGACCTGGCTCTTGATGACGCCCACCCGCTGCAGCTCGCGCGCGATCACGTGCAGCGACTGGCCCCGCTCGATCACGACCGTGCGCCGCTCGCGGGGCGGGCGCCAGCCGGCGGGGAAGCACAGGTCCACCGCGGGCGCGAGCAGGGCGGCGAGCAGGAGCATCCAGGCCCAGCGGAGCGGCCGGAAGGCCCGGCGCGGCGGCCGCACGGCGCGTGCGTCCAATGGCCGACGCACGGGGGGCCGCAAGTCCTTGTCGCGCCGGTCTGCCGTCACTCCCGTTTTCCCTCCTCCGCTTCTCGCCTCAGCCGCGCCAGCCAGCCCTCGAGGAGGGCTACGGCGGCCCCCTGGTCCACTCTACCTTTCCGGCCCCGCGTCCTGGTCCCGGTCTCTCTCAGCCGGCGCTCGGCCAGGGCCGAGGTGAGCCGCTCGTCGTAGAGCGACACCGGGACGCCGCACGCCTCGCCGAGCCGCGCCGCGAAGCGTTCGGCCGCCTCGGCCGATTCGCCCCGCTCGCCGGACAACGTGAGCGGGAGGCCCACGACGACGGCGTCGGCCTCCAGCTCCCGGATGGTATCGGCCACCCGGGCCACGGCCTGTGCCTCTCCGCGTATCTCCAGCGTGGGCAGCGGGCTAGCGATGACCCCGAGCGGGTCGCTCACGGCCAGCCCGATGCGGCGGGCTCCCCAGTCGACGGCGAGGATCCGCGGCAAGGACCCTCTTCAGGCGTCGGCGGCGCGGCGCTGGGCGACGCGGTGCTTCACGAGCTTGCACACCGTTCCATGGCGGCCGAACTCGAAGTCCACCTCGTCGCAGCAGGAGCGCATGATGAAGATGCCGCGACCGCGCATGTCCAGCAGGTGTTCCGGGCTGGTCACGTCGGGCACGAGCTTGGCGGGATCGAAGCCCGTGCCGTGGTCGCGCACGTCCACCTCGAGGCGGTCCGGGAACAGGCGGAACTCAACCTCGAAGTACTTGCTCGCGTCCCGCTTGTGGCCGTGCTGGATGGCGTTCGTGCCGGCCTCGATGACCGACATGCTCACCTGCGAGCTGGTGTCCTCGTCGAACTCCATGCGCTCGCACACGGTGAGCGCGACCCGGTCGAGCACGGCCAGGAGCTCGAGCCGGCTGGGGAGCCGAAGGGTGATGATCTCGGGGACGTGCGTGTCCGACATGCGGGCGGGCTCAGGTCGGGAGGGGGGCCGCGAACGCCCGGAGGCGCTCCAGAGCCTCGCGGAAGTCGGTCGGCGGGTCGGATCGGAAGCGGAGCCGCTCACCCGTGGCCGGGTGGTCGAACTCCAGCTCGGCGGCGTGCAACGCCTGCCGCCGGAGGAGGCGCAGCAGGGCGTGCGCGAGGCTACGCTCCGCGGGCCGAAGGCTCAACAGCTTTCTGACACGCCCGCCATACGCGGGATCGCCCACCACCGGGTGCCGGACGGCGGCCAGATGGACCCGGATCTGGTGGGTCCGGCCGGTCTCGAGGCGCGCCTCCAGCAGGCACGCGAGCCCGTATCGCTCGAGCACGCGCCAGTGCGTGATCGAGGGCCTGCCCGCGAGGCCCCGCACGACGGCCATGCGCTTGCGGTCCTTGGGGTCCCGCCCGATCGGGAGCTCGATGGTCCCCGATGAGGGACCGGGATCACCCCAGACGATGGCGAGGTAGGTGCGGCGGACGGTCCGCCGGCGCAGGGCCTCGACGAGCGCGAGGTAGGCCGCCTCGGTCTTGGCCACCACGAGCAGCCCGCTCGTGTCGCGGTCCAGCCGGTGCACGATGCCGGGCCGGCCTTCTCCCCCCACGCCCGCGATTCCCGGCGCATGGTGGAGGAGCGCGTTCACGAGCGTGCCGCTCTGCACCCCGGCGCCCGGGTGCACCACCTCGCCGGCGGGCTTGTCGAGGACGAGCACGTGCTCGTCCTCGTGCAAGATCGCGATCGGGCGCGCCTCGGACGCGAGGCGCGGCGGGCGGCGCGGCGGGATGGTGACTTCGACCTGGTCGCCGGGCTTCAGCTTCAGAGCCTGCCGGGCCGCGCGGCCGTTCACCTGCACCCGTCCCGCGTCGATCAGCTTCTGCAGCCGGCTACGCGACAGGCCGATCCGCGCTCGCGCCAGCCACCGGTCCAGCCGCGCTCCCGCTGCCGTGTCCGGCACCGTCAGCTCCAGCCTCCGGTCCATGGCCGCCCTCCGTGAGTCCCGCGTGCGGACCCGGCGCGGCGCCGGCGTGGAGTCCGGGCCCGCCCGTCGCGGCCTCGGGCTCGCGCGTCCACACCAGCGCGAACAGGACGACCCCGCTCGTCACGCACATGTCGGCCACGTTGAACACCGGGAACTCATGCCCGCGCCAGGCGAGCAGGATGAAGTCGGTGACCTCGCCGAACCGCACCCGGTCGATGAGGTTCCCGATCGCGCCGCCGAGGATGAGCGCCAGCGACCACTGCCGCGCGCGCGGCAGGCGCGGGTGACGCAGCCACAGCCACACCACCGCGACCGCGGCGACGATCGAGAAGATGTAGAAGGGGAAGCTCTGCCCGGCGAACATGCCGAACGCGATCCCCGAGTTGCGCGTGTAGGTGAGCCGCACCAGGTCGCCGACGACGCGGATGGGCTCGTGGAACGCGAGCGTCGTGCCGGCCCAGTGCTTGGTCCACTGATCCACGCCCACGCAGATGGCGGCGACCCCGAACAGAAGGGCCGGCGAACGCCTCATTCCTCTTCCTTCGCGAGCCGGCCCGCCCGCTGCTGTCGCTCGATGTTCTCCTGCTCGCGCACCGTGTAGCGGGCCCACGGCAGCGCCTCGAGCCGGGCGCGCGGGATGGTCTGGCCGCTCGCCTCGCAGATGCCGTAGGTGCCGTTGTAGATGCGGCGGAGCGCGTCGTCGATCTCGCGCATGAGGCGGCCCTCCTTGGAGGCGAGGTCGAACGAGATCTCGCGCTCCATGGAGTCCGTGCCCGCGTCGGCCATGTGGAACGAGTATCCGCCCACGTCGCCGGCGGAGTCGCGCGGGTTCACCTTGAGGAGCGAGTCCTCGAAGTGGCCCATCTCGCGCATGATGCGCGCGCGCTCCCCGAGCAGGCGCTGCTCGAAGTGGCGGAGGTCGTCCTCGGAGAGGCGGTCGTCGCCCTTGCCGGCGGCGCGCGGCGAGCCGGTGGGCGGCGTGGGCGAGGTCCGCTGCGGGATCACGACGCGCGGCTGGACCGGCGCGGGGCGCGACTTGGCCATCGCCTCGGGAGGCAGCACGCCGAGCGGGCGGACCTCGGGCGCGGGCCGCGGCGAGGACTTGCCCTTGGCGGGCATGGCGCGCGCGGCGCCCGGGCGGACGGCGTTCGGCGTGGCCGGCACCAGCTTCGGCGCGCGCTTCGCGGCGGCCGCGGCGCGCTCGGCGGCGCGCTTCTCGGCCAGCGCCTTGGCGGCGGCGGCGCCCTTGTTGAGGGCGGGCGGCGCCTTGGGCGTTGCGGGCTTTGCCTTGGGCGCCGGCTTCGGCGCGGCCTTCGCCACCGGCTTCACCACGGTCTTCGCGGGCTTCGCCGGCGCCTTCGCCACGGGCTTCTTCGCGGCCGGCTTCGCCTTGCCCGACTGGAGCGCCATGGACTTCACGCGCGGGGCGGACTTCGCGGAGAGCTTCCTGCGGGTGATGGCCATCGTCAGTCCTCCCGTTTCACGCGACGGCGGGCGCCCCGGGAGGGGCGGCCGCCGGTTGGATCGGTCTTTCGGATTCGTCCAGTCGCCGGACGATCTCGGTGACGAGGCGCGCGAGCGCCGGCGCCACCCGGCCCGCCACGGCCAGCACGGCCGTCAGGTCCACCGGATGGAGCGCGTCGGGCAGGCACGCGTCCGTCACGACGTTGAACGCCAGCACGCGCATGCCGCCGTGCACCGCGACGATGTCCTCGGGCACGAGCGACATGCCCACGACGTCGGCGCCGACGGCGCGCAGGAACCGGTACTCGGCGGCGGTCTCCAGGTTCGGGCCCGGCACCGCCACGAACACGCCGCGCTGGAGCGGCTGCCGGAGGTCGAGCGCCACCCGCTCGGCGAGCGCGATCAGCGCGCGCGAGTACGGCTCGCTCATGTCCGGGAACCTCGGGCCGAGCGAGTCGTCGTTGGGGCCGATGAGCGGGTTGTCGCCCATCAGGTTGATGTGGTCGGTGGTCACCACGAGCGTGCCGGCGGGCATGTCCGGGTTCATGCCCCCGCAGGCGTTGGTGACGATCAGCGTGCGGCAGCCGAGCGCGCGCAGCACGCGCACCGGGAAGCCCACCTGCTGCATGCTGTAACCCTCGTAGTAGTGCACGCGCCCCTTCATGATCGCGACCGGGCGGCCGGCGAGCGTCCCCACGTGCAGCTCGCCGGCGTGGCTCTCGACCGTGGAGCGCGGGAAGTGCGGGATGTCGGCGTAGGGCACGACCACGCTCGAGGCGAGCGAGCCGGCCAGGTCGCCGAGCCCGGTGCCGAGGATGATCCCGACCTCCGGCTCGCGAGCCCCGCCCGCCGCCGCCCGCACGCGCGCGCGCACCGCGTCGGCCGCCTCGGCGATCCGCGACTTCAGTTCACTCGCCACGTCTGCCGCCTCCGCCCCGCCGCCCCGACCCGCGACCGCCGGCATCGCCGCCCTCGGCGGTGAACCCGGCCGGTCCTTCCAAAGCCGCCGCGAGCCTCCGCGACGCCGCTTCCTCCGACAGCCCCTCCACCTCGACCAGCTTCCCGCGCGAGCCGGCACCCCGCGCCACCCGCACCTGCCGGCGCTTCACGCCGAGCAGCTCGCTCAACAGCCTCACGACGGCCTCGTTCGCCCGCCCTTCCGCGGGCGGCGCCGTGACCGCCACCTTCCATTCGCCGCTCGCGAGCCGCGCGAGCAGCGCGTCGCGCTTCGCGCCCGGCTGGACGCGCAGCGCCAGCCTCGTCACCCCACCCGGAACGCCAGCTCGTGCAGCGACGCCACCACGAACTGCCGCAGGAACATGATGATGAGGATGGCGATGAGCGGCGCGAGGTCGAACCCGCCCACCACCGTGGGGAACAGCCGCCGGATCGGATCGCAGACCGTGTCCGAGATCCGGTCCAGGAGCCGCACGATGGGGTTGTTCGGGTCGGGCCGCACCCACGACAGCAGCGCGTTCACGACCAGCACGATGCCGAGCCCGTTCAGGACCACGTCCAGGATCGTGGCCACCGCGGAGATCAGGTTCCCCACCACGAACATCACGCGCCTCCCTGCGGCCCGCGCGCGCCGAAGATCGCCGTCCCCACGCGCACCATCGTCGCGCCTTCCTCCACGGCGACTTCGTAGTCGCCGCTCATGCCCATGGACAGCTCCGGCAGCCGGCGGCCGAGCCGCGGCGCCAGCTCGTCGCGCAGCGCGCGAAGCCGGGCGAATCCCGGACGCGCGTCCTCGGGTCGCGCCACCGGAGCGCCCACCGTCATCAGCCCCCTGAGATCGAGCCCCTCCCGCGCGGCGACGCGCTCGGCCAGCTCGACGAGCCCGCCGGGCGCGACGCCGAACTTGCTCGCCTCGCCGCTCACGTTCACCTCGATCAGGACCCCTGCCACGCGACCCGCGGCCCGGGCCCGGCGGTCGAGCGCCGAGGCCAGCTCGGCGTCGTCCACCCCGTGCACGAGGTCGAACAGCTCCAGCGCTCGGGCCGCCTTGTTGCGCTGCAGGTGCCCGACCATGTGCCAGCGCGCCGCACCGCGCCCGACCTCGCGCTGGTGGCCTTCGGCCTCCTGGACCCGGTTCTCCCCCAGGTCCGCGAGTCCCAGCGCCAGCGCCGCGGCGATCGTCTCCGCCGGCACCGTCTTGACCACCCCGATGAGCGTCACCGCCCCCGCCGGCCGGCCCGAGCGCCGCTCGGCGGAGGCGATCCGGTCGCGCACGGCGGCGAGATTCGAGGCCAGCGTGGCCGGGGTGGCGTTCACGGGACGCGGCAATGTAGTGCCGGGGGCAGCGGGAAACAAGCGGATTCGGCCGGTCCGCGGGACCCCGCGGGCGGGCACGCGGCGGTGGCGGGCCCGGGGCTCGCGCCCGCAGACGCCGCGGGGCCCGTGCCGGTGCGACCTCGGGGCGAAGGCCGCGGCGTGGTCTCGCCCGCGCGCGACCGGCGGGGCGAGCGGCGACGAGCGGCCGGACGCCCCGCCCGCAGACGCCGCGGGGCCCGCGCGCTGGCGCGGGCCCCGGCGTGTGATGGTGGAGGCGGCGGGAGTCGAACCCGCGTCCGGAAGGTCGTCCCCAGAGAGTCCTACAGGCTTGTCCGACCTACGCTACCGCGGTCTCGCGCGCGTCGCTCCGATCGGCGGGATCTCGGCGCGCCAGCCCGTACGACTCTCGTCCTCGGCCTTCGGGCGCGGCTTCGGACCAGCCTGCGTTCGTATGGCACCCGGCTCCAGCCCCCACAGGCGGGGTCCGGACGGGCGTCACTGCCTAATTAGGCAGCGAGAGCCATCTGCTCGTTGGCAGATGTACTGTTCCCGCTTTTTTGACGAGGCGACGGGTCCCCGGCCTGCACTCTCTGCTTCAGTCCCCCCGTCGAGACCGGTGCGCCCCCGACGGTGTGCGTGACGCGAGCGTCACGCGTGCTGCACTTTGGATGCGCCGCGCGCCGGGCCGTCGCAGCGGGCCCGCGGCGCGCGCATCGCTCGGCGTCAGAACGGGATGTCGCTGTCGTCCCCGCCGCCGCCCTGGAACTCGCCCAGGTCGTCCGCCCCGACCGGGGCTCCCTGCTCGTCGCTCTGGCGCTCCGGGCCCGTGCCGGCTCCCGCCGCGCGCCCGCCGACGAAGCGCATGTTCTGGCACACCACCTCGGTGGTGAAGCGCTTCTGGCCCTGCTGGTCCTGCCACTGGCGCGTGCGCAGCGAGCCCTCGATCAGGACTTCGCGACCCTTGGTGAGGTACTGCTTCGCCAGGTCGGCCTGCTTGCCGAACAGCACCACCCGGTGCCACTCGGTCTCGTTCTTCCAGCCGCCGCTGCCGTCGGGGCGTCGCTCGTCGGTCGCGAGGTTCAGGGTGGCCACCGTGGTCCCGCTCTGCGCGTAGCGGACCTCGGGATCCCGGCCGAGGCGGCCGAGGAGGATGACCCGGTTGAAGCTCATGGGAGACTCCTGTTCTGGGGGCCCCGTGGACGGGGGCGGGTGGGGACGGACCCGCACAGCATAGGGCTTCACGGCGGCCGTCGAAAGGCCGGCGCGCGCAGGTCCGTGGCGCTGGATGCGGGCCGATCCCGCCGGCGCGCGCGCCGGCCGGCGGCGACCCGCACGAGCCGCCGTTCGCGCGGCAGGTGCGGAATCGTCGCGTTTGACGCGGCGCGGAGCGGCCCCTATCGTCCTCCGCCGATTCGCCACCGAGTCTCATCGGGGCGTGGCGCAGCCCGGTAGCGCACCTGCTTTGGGAGCAGGGTGTCGGAGGTTCAAATCCTCTCGCCCCGACCAGCTTCCGTCCCGGTGCCGGCGGGCCGCTCGCGGCGCCCGCCCGGCCCGGCCGGAGCACCGGCTCGTCGCCCCGGCCCCGCGTGATCCATCCCGTCACGGGGCCCGGGGACCGCGTCGCGCCTGTAGCTCAGACGGATAGAGCAACGGATTTCTAATCCGTGGGTCGGGGGTTCGATTCCCTCCAGGCGCACCATGTGCCACGCATCAGCAGCGCTCGGTTCGACATTGGCGGTGGATGTAGCTCAGCTGGCAGAGCATCGGGTTGTGGTCCCGAGGGTCGCGGGTTCGAACCCCGTCATCCACCCCATCCCCCTCCCTCCCGCGCGAGCCCACGGGCGGCGCGCAGCGGGATGCGGATGATGCGCCGTCTGGATCGCGGAGGCCGACCGACGCACATGCGACGCCAACCCAGCCGCGGCCCCACGCCGCCCGGAGCGCCATGAGCGGGAACCGCCGCGCCAAGATCGTGTGCACGCTGGGGCCCGCCACGTCCTCGCCCGGGCAGGTGCGCGCGCTGGTCGCCGCCGGCATGGACGTGGCGCGCCTGAACCTCTCGCACGGCTCGCGCGAGGAGCACGCCACCGTCTACCGCGAGGTGCGCGCGGCGAGCGACGAGGCGGGCCGCGCCGTGGCGCTGCTCGTGGACCTGCAGGGCCCGAAGATCCGGCTCGACACGTTCGAGGACGGCGGAGTGACGCTCAGGGCCGGCGAGAGGTTCGTGATCACGACCGAGCCCGGCGTGGAAGGCGACGAGCACCGGGCCGGCACGACCTATCCCGCCCTCGCGCGCGACGTCTCGAAGGGCTCCACCGTGCTCATCGACGACGGCCGCGTGCGCCTGCGGGTGGAGGACACCGACGGCACGCGCGTCACCACCACGGTGCTCGAGGGCGGCCGTGTCTCGGACCACAAGGGCATCAACCTGCCCGGCGTGCGCGTGAGCGCGCCGAGCCTGAGCGAGAAGGACCGCGACGACCTGCGCTTCGCGCTGTCGCTGCGCGTGGACATGATCGCGTTGTCGTTCGTGCGCGACCCGCAGGACGTGACCGACGTGCACGCGGTGATGGACGAGGCCGGGGCGCGGCTGCCGGTGATCGCCAAGATCGAGAAGCCCGAGGCGGTGGATCGGCTGGGCCCCATCGTGCGCGCGTTCGACGGGCTCATGGTGGCGCGCGGCGACCTGGGCGTGGAGACCGCGCTCGAGACCGTGCCGCTGCTCCAGAAGCGCGCCGTGCGGCTCGCGCGCGAGCACGGCAAGCCGGTGATCGTGGCCACGCAGATGCTGGATTCCATGATCCACCACTCGCACCCCACGCGCGCAGAGGCGAGCGACGTGGCGAACGCGGTGCTGGACGGCGCCGACGCGCTCATGCTCTCGGGCGAGACGAGCGTGGGCGAGCACCCGATCGCGGCGGTCGAGACCATGGCGCGCATCATCGAGGCCGCCGAATCGCAGGGCTTCGCGAACCTGCCGCACCTGCGCCGCCGGCCCGAGACGCGGCCCGAGGCCATCGCGCTGAACGCGGTGCGCATCGCCGAGGACCTGCACGCGGTGGCGCTGGTGGCGTTCACCGAGACCGGCGCCACCGCGCGGCACGTGGCCGCGCACCGGAACGCCATTCCGCTGCTGGCGTTCACGTCGCGGCCCGAGGTGCGGAGCCGGCTGGCCCTGCTGTGGGGCTGCGAGACGTTCGTGGTGCCGCGCATGCGCACGACCGACGAGATGGTGGCGCAGGTGGACGGGGCGCTCCTGGAGCTGGGCCGCGGCATGCCCGGCGACCACGTGGTGATCGTGGCCGGCACCCCGCCGGGCACCGCGGGCAGCACGAACACGCTGCGCGTGCACAAGCTGGGCGGGGAGTAGGCGGGGGCGGGGCCGTTCGCCCGGGGAGCCCGTCTCACGCGGGGCGTGGAGCGTCACGAAGTGCCTGGTTCTCGCGGCGTCCGCACCGCGGGTCCCGTTCACGGCAGCCGCGAAGCAGGCCCGATCCGCGCCCTCGCGAGGCACGGCCCCAACGGCACGGCAGTGGCGCGGCGGTCTGGCCTGCCCCGTGCGTGGACCGGCCTCGCGGCGTTTCCCGCGAGCGCTCCGCGAACGGATCGGACGAGGAGTTCACCAGGTTCACCCGCCGCCGGATGAACGGCCAGACCGACCGCGTCTTCGCACTGCCCGGCTTCCGATCCGGCGGGGATGGAAGCTCGATCTCGCCGGCAGCTGCGACGAGATCGATCGGAGCGAGGACCCGGGGAGTCCGACGCTGACGCGATCTTCTCCGGCTTCCGCGCCATCGGGTTGGACCTGCAGCTGACCTGCTCCCGATCCCGGGAGAGGTGCCTCCCGCGTCGCTCGAGGCGTCAACCGAGCTCCCGTGCCAGCGCCCGCACCGCCCGCGCCCGGTGCGAGATCGCGTTCTTCCCGGCGTCGGTCAACTCGGCGTACGTACGCGACCCGCCCGCGGGCACGAACACCGGATCGTAGCCGAAGCCGTTCGTGCCGCGCGCGGCCTCGGCGATGACGCCCTCCAGCACGCCCTCGGCGTGGACCTCGCGGCCGTCGGGCCACGCGGCCACGCACACGGTGCGGAAGCGCGCGGTGCGGCGTTCGGGCGGGACGCCCGTGAGCTCGCGCAGAAGCTTCGCCACATTCGAGGCGTACGTGGCGCCGGTGCCGCTGTAGCGCGCGGCGTGCACGCCGGGCGCGCCGCCCAACGCGTCCACCTCGAGGCCGGTGTCGTCGGCGATCGCGGGGAACCCGGTGAACGCGGCGGCGGCGCGTGCCTTGAGGCGCGCGTTCTCGAGCAGCGTCGCGCCGGTCTCCTCGGGCGCGACGGCGCCCGGCTGGTCGGCGAGCGTCAACAGCTCGACGCCGGGCAGCGCGAGCAGCGCGTGGAGCTCGGCGGCCTTGTGGCGATTGAACGTGGCGACGACGAAGCGCCTCACTCCGGAAGCAGCCCCGAGCCTGCGAGGAGCTTGCGCTGGTGCGCCGTCACGCGCCGCACCCCGGCGCGCGCGAGCCTGAGCAGCGCGCGCATCTCGGCGTCGTCGAACGTGGTGCGCTCGCCGGTGCCCTGCACCTCGATGAACCGGCCTCCGCCGGTCATGACCACGTTCATGTCCACGTCGGCGGAGGAGTCCTCCACGTAGTCGAGGTCGATGCAGGCCTGGCCCCGGACGAGGCCCACGGAGATCGCGGCCACGGAATCCGTGAGCGGCGGGCGGGCGAGGTGGTTCCTGTTCGAGAGCCAGACGAACGCGTCGTGGAGCGCCACGAGCGCGCCATTGATGGCCGCGGTGCGAGTGCCGCCGTCGGCTTCCAGCACGTCGCAGTCGAGCGTGATCGTGCGCTCGCCGAACGAGGCCAGGTCGGTGACGGCGCGCAGCGAGCGCCCGATCAGCCGCTGGATCTCCTGCGCCCGGCCGCCGGCCTGGCTCGAGCGCGGGGTGCGCTCGCCGGTGGCGCGCGGCAGCATCGCGTACTCGGCCGTCACCCAGCCGCGCCCCTGACCGCGGAGCCAGCCCGGCACGCGCTCCTCGACCGTGGCCGTGCACAGCACGCGCGTGCGGCCCATGGTGACGAGCGCCGAGCCCTCGGCGTGCGACGACACGCCGCGCTCGAAGCGGAGCGCGCGCGGCTGGCGCGCCGTGCGCCCGTCGTGACGGACGAAGTCCGGCGTCTCGGCCGGCCTGGCCTCGTGCTCGCGGATGGCGGCGGGTTTGCGGGTCACGCGGACCCTCCCTTCGCGGGGCCGGCCGCGGCCTGCGGGCGCTCGAACCACGGCAGGTCGGTCTGGTCCACCACCGTGACCGGCGGCAGCGGGCGGCCGAGGAACGCCTCGGCCACGCGCGCGAAGCTCCGGCGGCGGGGCTCGTCGGAGAGGAAGAAGTGGTGGCGCGGCGCCCGGGCGCCGGCCGGGGCCAGCAGGCCGCGCGCGCCGAGCAGCTCGGCGGTGGCGATCGCCGCCTCGGCGCCCGAGTCCACGAGCTTCACCTGCCTGCCCATGACGTCCTGGAGGAGCGGGGCGAGCAGCGGGTAGTGCGTGCAGCCGAGGATCAGGCTCTCGAGGTCCGCCTGCTTCAGCTCGGCCAGGTACTCCTCCGCGACCTGACGCGTGACCGGGTGGTCGAGCCAGCCCTCCTCGACGAGCGGCACGAACAGCGGGCAGGCGCGCTGGTGGACCGAGGCCTTCGGGGCGAGCCGCGCGATGGCGTCGCCGTAGGCGTTGCTGCCCACGGTCGCGAGCGTGCCCACGACGCCGATCCGCCCGTGCGGGCTCGCCGCCACCGCCGCGCGCGCGGCGGGCTCGATGACCCCGACCACCGGCACGCCCAGGCGCCCGCGCAGCGCGTCCAGCGCCTGGCTCGAGGCGGTGTTGCAGGCGACCACGATGCACTTGACCTGCTGGCGCACGAGGAACGAGGCGATCTCGAGCGAGAACCGCGTGATGGTCTCCTTGGACTTGTTGCCGTAGGGCAGGCGAGCCGTGTCGCCGAAGTAGACCACGGACTCGCCAGGCAGGCGCGCGAACAGCTCGCGCACCGTGGTGAGCCCGCCGATGCCGGAGTCGAACACGCCGATGGGGGCGTCCGCGCGGGCCGTGCGCGGATCCGGGTCGCCGTTCACGGACAAGAGCGCCTCCTCTAGAACCAGTCTTCGGGATCGAGCGGCTGGTCGAGCGGGAAGTGCCCGGCCAGCGTCGTGAGCGGCTGTCCCCCGCACGCGAGCCGGATGCGCCGCACCTCCGGCACGTTCGCCGCGATCGTGCGCACGAGCGAGGCGAGCGCCAGCTCCTCGGCGCGCGCCCCACCCCGGAAACCTTGCCGGAACGGCGGCGAAAGGTCGAGCGTGAGGAGCCCGGCCTCGTCGAGGTAGGAGTGGAGGAGCGCGGTCCCCGCCGGGAGCGCGCGCACGCCGCCCTGGCGCGGGCCCTGCTCGAGCGCGGCCACGAGCGCCGCGACCCGGGCGTGCAGTTCGGTCTCCTCGGGAAGCTCGCGGACCTCGCTCGTCAGGCGGTCGCCGGTCGCGGACGCGAACAGGAGCGTCACCGAGCGCAGGCCCGTCTCCGTGGTGTCGGGGAGGCTCACGGCGGGCGCGTCGGCCGGGGGCTGCTGGATGAGCCGCTGGGCGAGCAGCGCCACCGCGATGAGGACCACGCCGATCAGGATGAGCCGTCGCATGACGCTAGCCGCCCTGCCGCCAGGCCAGCACGCCGTCGGCGATGGCGCGCGCCAGGTCGCGCTGCCCCGCCTGCGACAGGAGCCGCGCGCGATCCTCGGGCTGGGTGAGCGAGCCGCACTCGAGGAGGATACCTGGCGACTGGACCCCCACGAGCGCGAGCGGCAGGCGCTCCCGCACCTCGGCGGGCCCGACCCCGGCCCGCTCGAGCGCCCCGGTCACGCTCTCGGCCAGCGCACGGCTCTCGACCGCGCGCTCGAGCGCCGCGTCGCGCCACGGCAGGAGCAGCACCAGTCCCGACGAGCGCGCCGACGCCGCGGCGGCGGCGGTGCGCGTGGCCGGCGCGCACCAGGCCAGCGCGCCGCGCGCGCGGCCGCCCGGGTAGGCGCCCACGTGGAGCGACAGCACGAGGTCGGCGCGCGCGCGGTTCGCCGCCTCGGCTCGCGTCTCCTGCGCGAGGTCGCGGTCGTCGCGGCGCGTGAGGTAGACGCGCGTGCCGCCCCGGCGCTCGAGCTCCTCCGCCACGCGCTGCGCGAGCTCCAGCGCCAGCGCCTTCTCGGCCGCGCCCTCGACCTGGACGCCCGCGTCGCTCCCCCCGGGCCCCGGGTCGATCACGACCATGCGCAGCGTGCGCGGCCCGGGGGCGCCCTCGCTCGCGAACGATTCGAAACCCGGCTCGGGCAGCGCGGCGAAGCTCAGGAGCACGCGGCGGCGCGCCGCGTCGGCCTCGAAGCGGAAGCCCGCGGCGGCCGGGTCGAGCCCCAGCTCGAGCGTCACGCCGCCGGCCGAGCGCGTGGCGGACACATCGCGCACGAGCGCATGCTCGGGAAGCGTGTCCGGCAGCTCGCCGGCGAGCGCCCCCGGAAGCCGGAGCCGGAAGCGCGCGCGGCTCCGGGCCACGACCGCCGCGCCCTCCGCCCGCTCGCACGGGACCTCGAGCAGCGTGCGCCCGCCCGCGACGGTGACGCGCGGCGAGCCCACGAAGCCGTCGCGGGGCGCCACGCGGACGCGGCGCGCCGCCGCGTCGTGGGAGAGCTGCGGCCAGCCCGCCCCGCGTGGGAGCAGGTCCACGAGCTCGACCGGCACGTGCAGCTCGCCGGCGTTCGAGCGCACCGGGTGCTCGAGCCGCAGCGTGCGGTCCTCCACGATCACGAACGGGTTGTCGGCGGTGAACGTGAGGTGCCGCCCGCCCAAGCGGAGCGTCATCCGGCGCACATCCGCGCGCCAGGTGCGCGATGCCCCGAGCAGCCGCGCGAGGTCGTTCACCCCCAGCATCGGCACGCCGTCCACGCGCGCGACGGGCGCCCACGGCACGCCGAGGCCGGCCGGCACGCGGGCACTGTCCGCGTCCGTCCGCCCCGCCGCCCGCACCGCGGCGCCGGCGGCGAGCGCCACGCCCAGCGCCAGCGCCAGCGACGCCGCGCGCGCCCCCGGCCGGCGCCTCACGCGCCGCGGCCCGCGTGGCGCCGGGCGCGGTCCATCTCGCGGCGCGCGTCGCGCTCGGCGATGGCCTCGCGCTTGTCGTGGCTCTTCTTCCCGCGCGCGATCCCGAGCAGGAGCTTCGCGCGCCCCTTCGTGAAGTAGAGCTTGAGCGGGACCAGCGTGTGCCCCTTCTGCTCCGTGGCCTTGCGCAGCTTCTCGATCTCGGAGCGGTGGAGAAGGAGCTTCCGCTTCCGCACCGGGTCCAGGTTCCAGCGGTTCCCCTGCTCGTAGGGCGGGATGTGCAGCTGGTGCACGAACGCCTCGCCGTCCTCGATCGAGGCCCACGACTCCTGGAGGCTCGCCTTGCCGATCCGCAGGCTCTTCACCTCGGTGCCGGCGAGCACGAGCCCGGCCTCGATCGTGTCGAGGATCGCGTAGTCGTGCGAGGCCTTTCGGTTCTGGGCGATCAGCCGGTCGGCGGATGCGGAGGCGTCGGGCATGTCCGCGACCCCGGCGACCCGCGGGCGGGGCTCGCGTGCGGGTCCCTTGGATGAGGAGGTGATGGTGCGGAAGGGGGGATTTGAACCCCCACACCCTTGCGGGCGCTAGAACCTGAATCTAGTGCGTCTGCCAGTTCCGCCACTTCCGCACGCAGTCGGGCCGAGCATGCTAGGCCAGCGGCCGGGGGGCGTCAACGCCCGCGCGACCGTGCGCGACGGCGGGCCCCGGCGCGCGCCGGCCCCTGCTACGCTCGCACGCATGGCCGCCGTCCCGCCCGTGAACCTGCACGAGTACGAGCCGCTCGCGCGCGCCGCGGTCCCGCCGATGGCGTGGGATTACCTGGCCGGAGGGAGCGGCGACGAGCGCACGCTGGCGTGGAACCGCGAACGCCTGGACGCCGTGCGCCTGCTGCCGCGCGTGCTGCGCGACGTGAGCGCGGTGGACACGGGCGTCGAGCTGCTCGGGAGCGCGCTCCCCCACCCCGTGCTGCTGGCACCGACGGGCTTCCAGCGGCTGTTCCACGCCGAGGGCGAGCGGGCGACCGCGCGCGGCGCCGGCGCGGCCGGCGCGCTGTGGGTGCTGAGCACCGCGGCCACCACGTCGCTCGAGGACACCGCCGCCGCCGCGTCCGGCCCGCTCTGGTTCCAGCTCTACGTCCAGCGCGACCGCGGCTTCACCCGCAAGCTGGTGCGCCGCGCGGAGGCCGCGGGCTGCCGCGCGCTCGTGCTCACCGTGGACACGCCCGTGCTCGGCGCTCGCGACCGCGACCATCGCAACCGGCTCGAGCTGCCGCCCGGGCTCGAGCTCGCGAACCTGCGCGGGCTCGCCCTCGCCCGCGCGGGCCAGCCCACGTTCCGGCATGACGCCGGCAACCCGTTCCTCGACCCGTCCGTCACCTGGGAGGGGCTCGCCTGGCTCGCGGGGATCACGCGGCTGCCGGTGGTGGTGAAGGGCGTGCTGCGCGCCGACGACGCGGTGCGCGCGCTCGAGCACGGCGCGGCGGCGATCGCGGTGAGCAATCACGGCGGCCGGAACCTCGACACCGTCCCGGCCACGATCGAGGTGCTGCCCGAGGTCGTCGAGGCCGTGGGCCGGCGCGCGCCGGTGCTGTTCGACGGCGGCGTGCGTCGCGGCGTGGACGTGGTGAAGGCGATCGCGCTCGGCGCCCGCGCGGTGATGATCGGCCGGCCCTACCTGTGGGGCCTCGCCGCCGCGGGGAGCGCCGGCGTCGAGCGTGTGGTGGGGCTGCTCGTGGCGGAGCTGGAGATGGCGATGGCCCAGTGCGGCGCGGCCTCGCTCGCGGAGCTGGACGCGGACCTCGTGCGCCGGGCCTGAGCGCGGAGGGCGGCGGGCGCGGCGGGGGCAGGCGTGCCCGGCCGAGGCGCCGCGTCGCGATCACGGCGGCTCGGTCCGGGCGCGCTGCGGAACGCGTGCGCCGTATCGCGCGGGCGGCGCGGGCCGGCTTCAGCGCCAGTGTGCCTTCACCCGTCCCCAGGTCTCGCGGCGGGCGGGCGTGATGCCGCACGAGTTCGGCTCGCCCGGCGTGGGCGGGCAGCCGGTGCCCAGGGGCTGCGTGGTGCCGGCGTAGGGGTTGAGCTGGTCCTCGAGCTTCCACTCGGCGCCGTCGGGCGTGCGGCCCACGGCGCGGTCGGCCGCCGCCTCGTGCGAACGGTAGGCATAGGCGTCCACGAGCGCGGTGTCGCTCCCGGTGACCCTCCAGAGCAGCACCGCGTCACCGGTGTTTCCGAGCGAGAGCCCGAACACCGGGTGCCCGTTGGCGCGCTCCCACCCCACCGACATGGCGCCGGTGACGAGCAGGACCGCGCCGGGCGCGAGCGTGCCGGTGAGGCCGTAGCGCGGGATGGAGTCGCCGTCGGTGACGAAGTAGCCCGCGAGATCGGCGGGCGCGGCGCCGCCGTTCACGAGCTCGATCCACTCGTCGTCGCGCGAGCTGAACGCCCCGCTCCCGTCCCAGTCCCGGGCGGGGCCCGCGAGGACCTCGGAAAGCCGCAGGTCGGGCGCGGGCGCGGCCGGGGCGGCGGGAACGAGCGCGACCAGGGCGGAGGCTCCAAGAACGATGGACAGCGCGGGGGCGGAGGCGAGCAGTGGCGGAAGGCGCATCGTGCGCTCCTCGCGGGGGCGGGCCGAAGCGTGGGTGAGGGGGGCAGCGCCCGGAGGCGCGGGAAGGCTGAGCCCTGCACGTCGCGTGCCGCGGGGAGGCGCTCGTCGTGGCCGCGCATTCCGCCGCCCGCCGCGTTCGGCGTACGGCACGACGGTGTGCGGGTCGCGCACGGGCGCGACGCAGTGCCGTTCAGACGCGCGCGAGCGTCGCCAGGAACTGGTGCATGCGGCGGAGGCCCTCGCGCAGGTTCTCGCGCGAATTGGCGTAGGAGAGCCGCAGGTGGCCCTCGCCCTCCACGCCGAAACCCGTGCCCGGGAGCGTCACGACGCCCGCCTCCTCGAGCAGCCGGTCGGCCAGCTCCACCGACGAGAGCCCCGTGCCCCCGACGCGCGGGAACGCGTAGAACGCGCCTGCCGGCCGCGCGCAAGTGACGCCCGGGATCGCGTTGAGCCCCAGCAGCAGCACGTCGCGGCGCGCGCGGAACTCGCTCAGCATCGCCGCCACCTCGTCCTGCGGGCCTGTCAGCGCGGCCTCCCCCGCCTTCTGGACGAACGTGGCCGTGCACGAGTTGGAGTTGTTCATGAGCGCCGCCATCTGGCGCGCGAGCGGCTCGGGCATGATGCCGAAGCCCAGCCGCCAGCCGGTCATGGCGTAGGTCTTGGAGAACCCGTCCACGACCACCGTGCGCTCGGCCATGCCCGGGAGCGTGGCGATGGACGGGCTCTCGCCCTCGTGCACCATGGCCGCGTAGATCTCGTCGGAGAGCACGATCAGGTCGTGCTCTCGCGCGAGCGCCGCCACCGCCTCGAGCGTGGCGCGAGGCAGCACGGCTCCGGTCGGGTTGTGCGGCGAGTTCAGCACCAGCAGCCGGCTCCGCTCGCCGATCCGCTGGCGGAGCGCCGCCAGGTCCAGGTCGAATCCGCGCTCGGCCACGAGCGGCACCGGCACCACCCGGCCCCCGACGAACGAGGCCACCGAGGCGTAGGTGGGGAACGCGGGGCTCGGGATCAGGACCTCGTCGCCCGGGTCGAGCAGCGCGAGCATGGCGAAGAACAGCACCGGCTTGGCCCCCGGCGTGACCACGACGTTGGCCGCGTCGCAGGTGAGGCCGCGCCGGGCCCGCCAGGTCTCCGCGATCAGCCGGCGGAACTCGGGCAGCCCGGCGGCCGGACCGTAGTGCGTGTACCCGGCGGCGAGCGCGGCGTCGGAGGCGTGCCGGATGAAGACGGGCGTGTCGAAGTCGGGCTCGCCGATCCCGAGGTGGATGATGCTACGGCCCTGCGCCTCCAGCGCCCGCCCCCGCGCGAGCATGTCGAACGACGCGGCGGTCGTGAGCCGGCTCATCCGCTCCGCGAATCTCATGCCCGTCCTCCCCGCGAGGTCCGGCCGCGCGCGTCGCGAGCCGGGACCGCCTCGTCCACTCCACCGTCCACGCGGGGGGCTTCGCGCCGCCGGCCGCGCCGCCGGCGGCGAGCACGAGCCCCACGCGGATGCTGCCCGAGGCGAACGGCAGCCGCAGCTCGGCCCGCGTGCGCGAACCCGCGCCGCTCGCGGCCCGGAGCACCAGCCGGTCCGCCCCGGATTCCGGCAGGTACAGGCTCTCGCCGCTCCGCGTGCGCCAGACCGCGTGCGTCACCACGACGCGGCCGCCGAACGGGATGGAGCGGTCGGCGCGCGCCACCACCGCGCGCCGCACGGCGTCGCGGGCGAACGCCCGCGCGCCCCAGAGCTCGTGGCGAAGCGCGAGCCTCGCCGCGGGTGGACCGCCGCGCCACTCGCACCACCAGCCCTGCCGGGTCCCGGAGGCGCGCGCGCGCGGCGACGGCTCGCGCCGGGACCCCCGCTGCTGGAGGACGCCGGACGCGAACGACCCATGGTGTCCCAGACCCGAAGCCACTTCAAGCGCGGCACGCGCGCTGGATCGCCCCGCGCGCCACGTCCACAGCGCGCCGAACGCGCCCGCGCGGAGCGCGCCCCATTCGCGCGTGGCCGACGCGGCGAGCGCGCGCGCGGGCCCGCTCCGCGCGGGCTCGGCCAGCGATCGGAACGCCACCGCGCCGCCGCGCGCGCGGAGCGCGAGGTGCGTGCCGCCGGTCTCGGTGGCGAGCGCGGCCTCGGCCCGCCAGCGGCCGGAGCCGTCGCAGGCCCATTCGATCGCGCGCTCGCGCCCCTCGAACGCGAGGCTCCCCTGCCGTCCGTCCCGCGCGGCGATGAGCCCGAGCGCGACCGGTCCGGCCGTGAGCCGCGCGCCGGCGACGTCGCGCTTCGCGAAGCGGCCCGCGAGCACCCCGCCGCGGGCGGACTCCCAGGCGAGCCCCGAGCCGGAACGGCCCCGGAAGCGCGCGCCCTCGCCGCGGTCCTCCGCGGTGCGCGCCCATGGCTCGGCGGCGCCTCCCACGACGAGCCCGCGGCCCCAGCGCGGCGCGAGCAGGCCCGCGGCGAGCGTGCCGCGTGCGAACGGGGCCTGCACGCGACCGCCCGAGAGGTCGTCCTGCCCCTCGCGGAGCGTGCCCCGCGTGCCGCCACCGCGGAAACTCACGCGCTGCGAGCGCCGTGGCGCGGCGCCCGCCTGGCTCGCCGCGCCCACCGTAACCTCGAACTCGTGGTCGGCGAGCGTGTCGGCCGCCTCGAGCGTGTAGTCGCCCTCGCCCGCCTCCGGCGGCGGCTCCGGCGATTGGGCGCGCGCGATCGTCGCCAGCACGAGCGCGAGCGACGCGACGCACCTGCCGAACCTCACGACCGGCACCCGGCCGCGGAGCACCGCGCGTGTCGCGCCGGGGCGGACGCCGTTCGCCGGACCCGCGTCGCGCTCATGGCGCCTCCCGGACGCCCGCGCGCCAGTCGAGCACCAGGCGCAGCGTCTCTCCGAGCGCCGGGTGCGAGTCCACGCGCACCGACACCGCGAGCGGCCCCGCGCCCGCGCGGAGGCCCGCGCTGCCGCGGAGCGGCGCGTCCCGCACCTCGGCCCACGCGACCAGGGGCGCGAGCGCGAGGCTCGCGCCCAGAGCGCGCTCGCCGTCGTCGCCGGACCGCGGCGCTCGCAGCACGCACCACGCGGACGTGCCACGCCCGGCGCGCACCCCCACCTCGAGCGTGCGCGCGAGCGGCGGCGGCTCGCCGGTCACGGCGAGCTGCGGCGCGCTCGCCCACGCGCGCAGGTCCGGGACCGGCTCGAGCCACGCGCCCGCTCCCAGCTCGAGCCCGGCCTCGGGCGCGAGCGCGTGTCGCACGCTCCACGGCGCGCTCCGGTCGCGGCGCGCGCAGGCGCGGAGCGCGGCGCCCGCGCCGGGTGCCGCCGCGCCGGCCGCGAGCCCGAGGGTGGTCCAGCCCAGCTCGGGCGCACCCGTCTGCGAGAGCCCGGCGGCCGCGCGGAGCCGGCGCCAGCCGCCGCCCAACGCCGCCGCGCGCGTCTCCAGCTCGCGGAGGCCCCACCAGCGCGTGCTCGCGGCGGCCGCCTCCACTCCCGTCGAGCCGCCGGGGAGCGCGCGCTCGAGCAGCTCGAGCACGCCGCCCGAGGCGGGCGGCAGCGCGCCCGCGAAATCCTGGGCGCGCGCGGCCGTGGCGAACACCGCGATCGCGATCGACGCGGCGAGCGCTCCGACGCCGCGCCTCACCGCGCCGCGTCCACGCGGAGCGGGGCGACGCGCGTGAACGTGCCGCCGTCCGACTCGGCGCGGAGCACCGCCAGGTAGAGTCCCGGGGCGAGCGAGCCCAGCACCACCGGACGCCCGCCGCGCACGCCGGAGGGCTCGGGGCCCGCGAGCCGCCGCGCGCGCCGGCCCTCGAGGTCGTAGAGCTCGAGCGTGACGCTGGCGCCCGGCCACGGCAGCTCCCATTCGAACCGCACCGTCTCGCCCGACGCGCGCAGCCGGCGCGGGTCGGCGCGGAAGCCGCCCGCCACGGGCTCGCTCGCGCGCGGCGGCGCCAGCGGCGTGCCGCCCGCGGCCGGGCCCGGCCGCCAGCTCCCGTCGCGGAGCTCGAGCGTGACTCCGGAGGCGACACCGCTCCCCGAGTAGGCCACGCGCTCGACCGGGACGCCGTCCGATTCGGCGAGCGTTACGATGTCGGCGATCCCGGTGGCGTCGTCGCCGTTGTTGAGCGCCGCCCAGGGCGAGACCCGCCGCACGCGGGCGGCGTCGAGCAGCGGGCGCGCCATGAGCAGCGCCACCGGGTCCTGCGCCAGCACGGCGAGGCTGTCGGGCGGAAGCGGCGGGCCCGGCTCCACCGCGCCCGCGGCGCCCGAGCGGTCGCCCACGCGGAGCCGCTCGAGCGCGAGCGGGACCGCGTCGCGGTTCCGGACCTCGATCCACTCTCCCTCGCCCGCCGCGGGATGGAATTGGATCTCGGTGAGCACCACCGGCCCCGGCCCCACGCGGACGAGCAGCGTGTCGTGGTCGTTGGCCGGCGACTCGTCGCCCGCGAGGCGCACGCGCAGCACGAGCGCGCCCCGCCCCTCGCGGAGTAGCGCGAGCCGGATCGCCACCTGCGTCGTCTCCCCGGGCGCCGCCGGCGGCGCCGCCACCGCCACCGGATCCGCGAGCAGGTCGCCGGAGACATGCAGGCTCGCGTCGTCCAGACCCCACGCCGTCGCGCCGGCGTTCGTGAGCGCCAGCGTGAGCACCGCGTCGCTCCCCGTCGCGGGCTGCTCGGGGGCGAGCGCGGCGCGCTTCCGGAGCAGCGCCGCGTCCACCGTGCGCAGGTTAGGCGAGCCAGGCGAAGGCTCCGCCGGGCGGAAGTCGCCGGCGTTGCTCCCCGTGGCCGCGCGATCCGGCACGCGCGCCAGCGACTGCCCGCCCGCCACGTCGGCCGCCGGCGCACCGCACGCGTACTCGGCGAACTCGTGGCTCCCCCAGCCCACGAGCTCGGTCGCGCCATCGGGCCAGACGAGCCGGAGAGCATCGGGGCCATTCTGGAGCTCGAGCGCGAGCACCAGGTCCGGCGGCGGCGACACGAGCGCGCCTCCGATCACGAACCGCGCGCCCGCCCCGATCCGGTCGGAGGCCGTGCCCGTCCACCGCGCCGTCCAGCGCCCCGGCCCGGAGCCGTCGCCCACCTCGAGCCGGACCCCGGCGAGCGACACCGTGGTGTCCGAGTCGTTCCACAGCTCGACGAATTCCCGGCCCGTGTCATCTCCGGGCGCGTCGTAGTACACCTCGGTGACGAACGGCCGTGCGGGCGGCGCGCAGGAGAGCGCCGCGGCGACCAGAAGCGAGAGCGCGGACATGGCCGCTCCTCGCGGGGGCGCGGACACAGCGCGGGAGCCGGAACGACCTCCGCACTCCGCAAGCGGCGTGCCGCCCCGGCGCGGCACGACCGGCCGCCCGCCGGGACAACGGGCGTCGTGGCATCCGGCCGTTCGCCGACGGGACCGGCGAGGCCTTCGGCGGCGATCGTGCCGGCGGCACCATCCCGTTCCAGCGCCGCCTCGCGCCCCCGGACGTCGGGAGCGCGACCCGGGGCGTCATCGGACAGCGGACCCGCCGGGGGGCCGCCGCGCCGCTACATCAGCCCCCGCCGCCGGCGCCAGCCCCATTCCACGCTCAGCATCGCCACGATCAGCGCGAACAGCCACGGCGACTCCCACAGCCGCGTGCTCGCGCTGCGCTGCCGCGCCAGCGCGCGCAGGTCGAGCGACCGCGCCCATCGGCCCGCGTCCGCGGCGCGCGAGACACTCCCCCCGCCCGCCTCCGCGATCGCCGCCAGCGCCGCGCTGTCCGGCTGCGCGCGCAGCGCCTCGAGCGTCCAGCGGTCCACCACGAACTCCGAGCGCGCCCGGCCCAGCTCGCGCCCCGCGCGGGATGCGCGCGCCGTCACCTGCCAGCGCCCCGGTCCCGGCGACGCGAAGCTCGCCGAGTAGGCCCCCGGCCCGCCCGGCGTGAACGTGACGCGCCGCGACGCGCCGCCCGGGCCCGTCAGCTCCGCACGGATCTCCGCGCCGGCGACCGGCTGGAAGCGCTCGTCCTGGAGCAGCGCGTCGAGGCGCACACGTTCGCCTCCCGGGACCAGCCGGCGCTCGGCCGACACGCGCAGCGGCTCGCCGTGGACCGGCTCCGCGAGCCACCGCACCGTCTTCCGCCAAAGCCTCCGGCCCCGCTCGCCCGCCAGGTCGTCCACGGCGTTCAGCGACCAGCGCCAGGTCCCCGTCCCGTTCACGAGCAGCACCTGGCCGCGCCCCACCGCGCGCGCGAGCCACAGCGGCGGGCCGCCGCCGCGCCCCGCGAGGAGCACGCGGTCGGCGGTACTCGTCGCCAGCGCCGCCGCGTCGGCGAGCGGCGCCGCCTCGCGCCAGGCGCGTGCGCCCCGCGCCGGGTCGTCGTCCCAGGCCAGCAGATCCGCGGCCGCCGGCTGCGGCTCCGGCCCCGACGGCCCCGCCGGCGGCGCCACCACGCGGAACGCCAGCTCGCGCGCGAGCGCGCCGCGCGCGAACCGTGCCGCCCCCGGGTCCGTCCCCGCGAGCAGCAGCAGCCCCCCGCCGCCGCGCACGAACGAGGCGATCGCCGCGTCGAGCGGCGCGGCCAGGTCGGCCGCCGCCAGGCCGTCGAGCACCACCACCGAGCGCCCCGCGAGGTCGCCGGCCGCGAGCGGGGCCGCCCGGCCGCGTTCGAGCGAGCGCCAGCCGCCGTCCGGCTCGCGCACGCGCGTGTCGAGCGCCACGGTGGAATCCCCCGCGAGCGCCCGCCGCAGGAACGTGAGGTCCCAGTTGAGCCCCGCGGACAGGACCAGCACGCCGAGCCGGCCCGGCGCCACCGGCACCGCGACGCCGTGCGCGTCGTCGTCCGCCGAGGCGTCGCGCTCGAGCGGTGCCACGCGTGCGGTCCACAGCGCGAGCCCCGGCCGCGCCGGCACCACCCGCAGCTCCGCCAGCGCCTCGGCCCCCGGGCCCGGCGCCGGCACCGTGGTGCGGGCGAGCAGCCGCCCCTGGTCCTCGAGCCGCACCTCGATCGGCGCGCCCGCCGGCTCGTCGCTCACCACCCGCACCCTGACCGGCGTCGCCTCGCCCACGCGCGCCTCGGCCGACGCCTCGACGCCGGCGATGCCGCGGTCCAGGCCCGCACGCTCGCCCACGAGCACGCCGTGCACGGGCACGCCCAGCGCGCGCGCCGCCGCCACCGGGTCCTCGCCCGCGTTCACCGCGCCGTCGGTGACGAGCACCACGCCGTCCGGCCGGCGCTCGACCGGCAGCCGCCCGAGCTCCCCGAGCGCCGTGCCCGGCGCGCTCGCCGCGCGCTCGCCGTCCGCCGTCGCGCTGTCGGAGAGCAGCGCGCCCGCGAACGCGCGCTCCTCGATCCGGGCCCGGCCGCGCAGCGCCGCGCGCAGCTCGTCGAGCGCGCGCCCGGCCGCCTCCGCTCGCGTGCCGCCGCCCGCGCGCTCCTCCCGCTCCATGCTGAGCGAGCGGTCGAGCAGGAGCAGCACGCGCGTGCCCGAGGCGGGGAGCGCGCGTTCCAGCACCGGCATGGCGAGCAGCCAGGCGAGCACCGCGAGCGAGACCGCGCGCAGCAGAGCGAGCAGCCTGCGCGTGCGCGCCGCGAGCGGCGGCGAGCGGAACGCGTACGCCCAGATGGCCAGCCCCACGAAGGCGAGCGAGGCGAGCGCCAGCCAGACCCACGGCGCGCCGGGCGCCAGGTGGAGCGACAGGCCGGGCATCCTCGGGTCAGTCGGCGGCGCCGGTGGCGCGCGCGGCGCGCTCCTGGTCCGCGATCCTCAGGCCCTCGAGGATGAGCCGGTCGAGGTCCAGGTCGAGCGTGATGTCCTCGCCCTCGGCGGCCTCCCCGGGCAGGAACCGGAACCCCCCGTCGCGCCACAGGATGACGTGGTAGACGATGCGGCGCAGCACCTCGTGGACGGCCTCGGCGACCTGCTCGCGCGAGGCGTCGCCCTGGTCCACGAGCAGCTCGCCCACGCGGCGGCTCGGCTCCTGGCGCTGGCGCTCGAGCGCTCGAGCGAGCGCCGGCGCGCTCACCGCGCCTCTGTGCATGAGCATCTCGCCCGCGCGCACGGCCAGTCCGCTCGTGCGCGCGAACACCGGCCGGCCCCTTTCGTACCAGAGGTCGACGCGCTCGTCGCCGCGCGTGAACTCCAGCCGCCCCGAGGCCTGCGCGAGCTGCAGGAGCTGCAGCACCTCGGACGGGAAGAAGTGCGCGAGGTCGCCCTCCAGCGCGGTCGGTCTCATCGGGCGGGCCTCACGCGCGCCACTGTACATCGCGCACGACGCGGTCGGCCTGGCGCGCGGCACCGGTGAGGAGCCGCAGGTTGTACCAGCCGAGCACCAGCACCTGGAGCACGGTGGCCGAGAGCATCACGCCGAGCGCGATCTCGGTGAGCCGCGTGAGTCCCGCGCCGACCGGGCCGCGCAGCGCCACGAGCAGGATGAACAACGCCACGAGGCAGGTCATGACGACTCCGGTCATGCGCCCGAACCAGGTGGGACGGATGCGGAGCGGACCCACGAACAGGTACAGGCATGCCGCGCCCACGAGCAGGACGCCGTAGCGCATCCCCGCGACCCAGAACACCCACGCGTGGAGCAGCTCGGCGGCGGCGAGCCCGGCCAGGGCGGTGAGGTTGAACACGATGTCCACGAGCGGGTCGAGCACCGTGCCGAGCGGCGTGGTCTGGCGGAAGCGCCGCGCGAGCCAGCCGTCCAGGACGTCGGTGAGCGAGGCGAACACGTACACGCCGAACGCCCAGGCGAAGTGGCGCTCGACCAGGAACAGCGCGATGCCCGGCACGAGCGCGACCCGCGCGAGCGTGAGCATGAGCGGCAGGTTGAGTCCCGAGAGCCGGTGCCCGTCCGTGTCGCGGAGGTGCCCCACGAACAGCGACACGAACGCGAACGCGGGCAGCATCCACACCGCGGTGCCGAGGAAGAACCGCTCGGCGAGCACCCGGTCCCACGCCAGCGCCATGCCCACCGCGGCGAGGAACGCGACCGCGAAGTACGCCACCGCCACCGCCCAGATGGAGCGGACCGCGTTCGGGTTCGCGAGCCACTCCGCGCGGACGTGGGCGGCGACGCGGCGCGCGTAGCGGGCGAGGGCGGGAAGCGCGAACCGCTCCCGGCGCAGCTCGACCAGGTACTCCTCGATAAACATGGGTTCCCCCCGAGGACTCGAGCGCGGGAGTCTAAGCGTCCTCCGGCGGACCCGCCAGCGCCCGACGTCGCGCGCGGACGGGGCGGGCACGGGCGCGGCGGCGCTCAGCCGCCGAGCCGCACGCGCGCGATGGTCGTGAGGATGGTGGCTCCGGCGCGGAGCGAGCCCGAGATCGTCCCGGAGATCTTCGAGCGCCCGAGCCGCCGCTTCCGGTAGCTCACCGGCACCTCCACCGTGCGCAGTCCCACCCGAGCCGCGCGCGCCTGCATCTCGACCGTCCAGCCGAAGCCGGTGTCGCGCATGCGGAGCCGCTCGAGCGCCGTCCAGCGCACCGCGCGGAACGGCCCCAGGTCGGTGGCGCGCACGCCCCACAGGAGCCGGAGCAGCGCCGGCGCGAGCCGGTTGCCGAACGCCTGCGCCGGCGTGAACGCGCCCGGCTCGCGCTCCCCGAGCACCCGCGAGCCGATCACCAGCTCCGCCTCCCCCGCGAGAAGGGGGACCAGGAGCCGCGGCAGCTCGCGCGGGTCGTCGCTGTGGTCGCCGTCCACGAACACCACGACCCCGGGCGGGTCCCCGCGCAGGTGCGCGAGCGCGGCGAGGCAGGCGCGGCCGTACCCGGCGCGCGGCTCGTTGACGACCGTAGCGCCGGCCGCGCGGGCCACCGGGGCGGTCCGGTCGCGTGAGCCGTTGTCCGCGACGACCACGTCGCGCACGCGCCAGCCGTCGCCCGCGCGGGGGAGCGCCGCGAGCACGAGGGGGAGCGCGGTCTCCTCGTCGCGGCAGGGGATGACGACGTCCACGGTGATCATCGCGGCCCCGCCCGGCCTAGCGTTGCCCCCCGAACTCCGACGTCCAGCTCTGCACGACCACGGCGTCGCTCCCGGGTCCCTCCGACAGGGCGATGTCGCGGATCGCGAGGAAGCGATCGGGGTCCCGCGTGGGCACGATCGTGTGCCGCGCGTAGCCGCGGATCCGGAGCGCATCCATGTCGAACAGGAGACGCGGCGTGCCGAGGCGGACCGTGGGCGCGAGCTGGACGTCCACTTCGTGGAACGTCCGCTCGTGGAAGTAGTAGAGGCGGTCGCCCGCGACGCTCCAGAGCGGCCGGTTCCCTCCCTTCGTGGAGACCTGCCAGCGGCCCCCTCCTTCCGGGTAGGGCCGTAGGTAGATCTCCGGGGTCCCGGACTCGTCCGACTCGTAGGCGAAGAAGGCGGCGTGCGGCGCGGGCGATGCGTGGAGCTCCCCACCCGCTCCGGCGAGCGCGATCGTGTCGGCGCCCGGGACGAGCGGGACAAGGGCGATCTCGGGCCTGCCGACCCGCGGGCCTCTCCGGCTGCAGGCGAGGTACCGGCCGTCCGGGGTGAACATCGGCAGGAATCCGGTCCCCACGGGTCGCGGGGGTCGCGAGCCGTCGGCGGGGACGAGCTGGAGGAGCGACATGTTGATGTCGCGGAACGCGAGCGTCCGGCCGTCCGGCGACCACGCCGGCTCCATCTGCCTCCCCGGGCCGAACGCCAGCCTCGATTGCGTGCGACGCTCGAGGTCGAAGGCCCAGACGTCCCCGTCGGAGCCCTCGCGGACCTCCACCGCCAGCGTGCGACCGTCCGGGGAGAGCCGCAGCGACCACGCCCCGGGTGTCACCGGCCCGAGGGTGTCGTGCACGACGCCGGCGCGGTCGAGCTCCACGACCTGCGCCGCGGCGTTCACTCCGCCTTGCAGGTAGCCGATTGTCCCGTCGGCCGCGAGCGAGGGCGCACTCGCGCCCGGCGCGACGAGGAACGGGTCCCCCGTCGCGCGCAGCCGGCCGGCCGAGAACGGCATCGCCCACACGCCACCGCCCTCGCCGGTGCGGGTGTAGAGCAGGTAGCCGCGCGGGTCGTAGACCGGGTGCGCCAGCGCTCCGCCCGCGAGCTCGAGGAGGACGTGCCGCTTCCCGCCCGGCTGGACCACCGCCAGCACGTTCGGCCCGGACTGGAGGCGGTGGAGCACGCACACGAACGCGTCCTTGCGCGGCAGCTCGGCGGCGTGGTGGAGGTCCAACTCCGTCGAGTCGATGCGCGCCACCAGCACCTTCAGCACACCGCCGGCCTGCGGGACCTCGAAGAGGTGGTCCGCGCCGCCCGTGAACAGGATGCGGCCGTCGCGGGTCCAGATGCCGCCCGCGCCCCCGGTGAACAGCGGCACGGGGCAGATCGGGGTGACGGCGCCGCTCGAGATCCTCACGCGCGCGAGCCCCCCGGCCTGCGCGAACGCGATGGCCTCGCCGTCCGGCGACCAGACGGGGAGGAAATCGGCGTCCACCCGCTCGACGAGCCGGCGTGACTCGAGCTGCGAGAAGTCCCGGATCCAGAGCGACTCGCCCAGGATGTAGGCGAGCTCCCCCCCGTCGGGTGAGAGGCGCGGCCCCTGTACCTGCTCGCGCCCGGCCTGGAGCGAGAGCGTGTGCTTGCGGAGCGGCGGCACCCGCGCGCCCGGCCGGAGCCAGCCGGCGGCGGCCGCGACGAGCGCGAGCGCGGCCAGGGCCAGCGGCCACCAGGTGAGCGCGCCGGACCGGACCGGAGCCGGCGCGACGGGCGCGGGCTCCGGATCGGCGCCGCGCCCGGCGAGCACGTCCTCCAGCACCAGGACGGCCTCGCCGATGTCGCGGAGCCTGCGACGGGGGCTCTTCTCGAGGCAGCGGTCGAGCAGCGCGCGCACGCGTGCCGGCACGCCGGCCGGCAGGAGCGCGCGGTCGGGCTCGGCGCGGAGCACCGCGGCGAGCGTGTCGGAGACGGTCTCGCCGTCGAACGCCCGCGCGCCGGTGAGCAGCTCGTAGAGCACCACCCCGAACGACCAGATGTCCGCGCGGCGCTCGGCGCCCTGGCCCCGGGCCTGCTCCGGGCTCATGTAGGCCGCGGTGCCGATGATCATTCCGCTCGTCATGGCCGAGAGCGCGTGCGTCGGCGACGCCGACAGCGACGCCGAGCGCGAGTCGGGATCGAGCGTCTTGGCGAGCCCGAAATCCAGCACCTTCACGCGCCCGTCGGGCGTGACCCGGATGTTCGCGGGCTTCAGGTCGCGGTGCACGACACCGCTCTCGTGCGCCGCCTCGAGCGCGAGCGCGACCTGGCGGGCCAGCTCCAGGGCTTCCGGCACCGGCACCGGCCCGCGCGCGAGGCGTTGCGCCAGATCCTCGCCCGGCACGAGCTCCATGCTCAGGTAACGCACGCCCTCGACCTGGTGGACGCTGAAGACGGTGGCGATGTTGGGATGATTGAGCGAGGCCAGGAGCCGCGCCTCGCGCTCGAACCGGGCCAGCCGCTCGGTGTCGGCGGAGAATGCGGGCGGCAGGGCCTTCAGCGCCACGGCCCGGTCGAGGGTCGAGTCCGTGGCCTTCCACACCACGCCCATGCCGCCCTCGCCCAGCTTCTCGACGAGGCGGTAGTGCAGGATCTGCTGGCCGGAGCGGAGCCCGTCGGGCGTGGCGGTCATGTCAGCGCCGGTCCGCTTCCGCCGCCTTGCCGCGCACCGCCGCCTGCGCCGCGGCGAGCCGCGCGATCGGCACCCGGAACGGCGAACACGAGACGTAGTCGAGCCCCGCCCGGTGGCAGAACTCCACGCTCGCGGGATCGCCTCCGTGCTCGCCGCAGATCCCCAGCTTCAGCTTCGCACGCCCCTTGCGGCCCTGCCTCACCGCCAGCTCCATGAGCGCCCCCACCCCCTCCTGGTCGAGCGAGACGAACGGGTCGTGCGCCAGGACCTTCTTCTCGACGTACTCCGGCAGGAACTTGCCCGCGTCGTCGCGCGAGAACCCGAACGCCATCTGCGTCAGGTCGTTGGTGCCGAACGAGAAGAACTCGGCCACGCCGGCGATCTTCTCGGCGGTGACCGCCGCGCGCGGCACCTCGACCATCGTGCCGACCAGGTACTTCACGGCCACGCCCTTCTTCTTCATGGTCTCGTCGGCGACGCGCCGCACGATCGCCGCCTGGTCCGCCAGCTCCTGCACCGTGCCCACGAGCGGGATCATCACCTCGGGGAGGACCGTGCCGCCCTTCGCAGTCACCTCGCACGCCGCCTCGAAGATGGCACGCGCCTGCATCTCGGTGATTGCCGGGTAGGTGATGCCGAGACGGCAGCCGCGGTGGCCGAGCATGGGGTTGAACTCGTGCAGCTCCTCGACCCGCCGGAGCAGCTCCGGCATGCCGTTCCGGAGCCGCGCCACGGTCAGCCGGTAGCGCTTCGCCATGTCCTGCTTCTGCGCCGCCGTCGCGCGCGGCAGGCGCGCGATGTCCACCATGAGCTCCTCACGCTTCGGCAGGAACTCGTGCAGCGGCGGATCCAGCGTACGGATCGTGACCGGGTGCCCGTCCATGGCCTTGAACAGGCCGCGGAAGTCGGCGCGCTGGAACGGCAGCAGCTTCGCGAGCGCGCCCGTGTACTCGCGGAGCGGCCCCGCCAGCTCGCGCCTGAGCGTGGCGATCTCGCGCTTCAGGGCCTTCTGCTCGGACGGCGAGGCGCTCGCCAGCGCCTTCGTGCGCGCGTCGAGGCGGTCCTGGAGCGCCTTCGCGCGCGGCGCGGCCATGATCATGCGCACCACGTGCTCGAGCCGTTCCTCGGCGAAGAACATGTGCTCGGTGCGGCAGAGCCCGATCCCCTCCGCCCCGAACTCGCGCGCCTTCCTCGCGTCCCGCGGGATGTCGGCGTTCGCGCGCACACCCAGCCGGCGGTGCTTGTCCACGATCGCCATGAACGCGGCGAACTCGCCGGTCACCTCGGCCTCGATCGTGGGCACGGCGCCGTGCAGCACGCGCCCGGTGGACCCGTCGAGCGTGATCCACTCGCCCTCCTTCACCACCACGCCGTCCACCGTCATCCGGCGCGCGTGCTCGTCCACGTGCACGGCGCCCGCGCCCGAGACGCACGGCTTGCCCATGCCGCGCGCCACCACCGCCGCGTGCGAGGTCATGCCGCCGGTGGCGGTGAGGATGCCCTGCGCCGCGTCCATGCCGTGGATGTCGTCGGGCGTGGTCTCCTTGCGGACGAGGATCACCTTGTGCTTCGCGCCACCCCGCGCGGCCGCGGTGTCGGCGTCGAACACGGCCTGGCCCACGGCCGCGCCCGGCGAGGCGGCGAGGCCGGTGGCGAGCAGGCGCGCCTTCGCGCGCGGGTCCAGGCGCGGGTGCAGCAGGTGGTCGAGCGAGTCGGGTTCCACGCGCAGGATGGCCTCCGGCTCCGTGATCAGGCCCTCCGCCACCATCTCCACCGCGATGCGCACCGCGGCCTGCGCCGTGCGCTTGCCGTTCCGGGTCTGGAGCAGGAACAGCCGCCCCTCCTGGATCGTGAACTCGAAGTCCTGGACGTCTCGGTAGTGCTGCTCCAGTCGCGACGTGATGTCGCGGAGCTGGCGGTAGACCTCCGGCATCTCCTGCTCGAGGTGTGAGATGGGCTGTGGCGTGCGCACGCCGGCCACCACGTCCTCGCCCTGGGCGTTCGTGAGGTATTCGCCGTAGAAGTGGTTCTCGCCCGTCGAGGGGTTGCGGGTGAAGCCCACGCCGGTGCCGCTCGTCTCGCCCATGTTCCCGAACACCATCGCCTGCACGTTCACCGCGGTGCCGAGGTCGTCGGGGATGCCGTTCTGCCGGCGGTAGTACACCGCGCGGTCGTTGTCCCACGAGCGGAAGACCGCGTCGCGCGCCATGGCCAGCTGCTCGCGCGGGTCCTGAGGGAACTCGCGCCCGGCCCGCCGGCGCACGAGCTGCTTGAACTCCTGCGCCAGCCGCTCGAGGTCGGCGGCGTCCAGTTCGGTGTCGAGCTTCACCCGGCGCCGCTTCTTGGCCGCGGCGATGACCGTCTCGAACTCGTGCTTCTCGAAGTCCATCACCACCGAGGCGAACATCTGCACGAAGCGCCGGTAGCAGTCCCACGCGAAGCGAGCGTTGCCGGTGCGCGCGGCCAGACCGCGCACCGAGCGGTCGTTGAGGCCCAGGTTGAGGATCGTGTCCATCATTCCCGGCATCGAGAACTTGGCGCCGGATCGGACCGAGACGAGCAGCGGGTCGGCCTCGTCGCCCAGCCGCCGGCCGAGCGAGCGCTCGAGCCGCTCGAGCGCGGCGTCCTGCTGGGCGAGGAACCCATCGGGCAGCCGGGCGCCGTGCGCCTGGTGGTGGCGGCAGACCGCGGTCGTGATGGTGAAGCCCGGCGGCACGGGCACGCCGGCGTTCGTCATCTCGGCGAGCCCGGCGCCCTTGCCGCCGAGCACGTCCTTCATCTGGCCGTTGCCCTCGGCGCGGCCGTCCCCGAAGAAGTACACGTACCGTTCGCCGGACGTCCCGGCCGCAGGCTCGCGGCGCGCGGTCTCGCTCTCGATCGTGCCCATCCCGGCATCCTCCATGGAAGCGCCCGGCGCCGGCCGCAGCACGCGGGTGCGCGGCCGCGACGTCCGGGCGAGGCTATTCCAGTCCGCGCACCTTTCCCAGCCGCACGATGGGCCGCCGGAACAACGTGCTGTCCGCTTCCCCGTTCACCGCGACGCGCCGCATGGTGAACCGCGACACCACTTCGCCGTCCAACTCGCGCACCTCCTGCCGCGGCCACCAGATCCCGTCCGCCTGCACGAACTCCGACCAGCGGCGGCGGTCGCGCCACTCGCCCCTCGGCGAGGGCAGCTGCTCGACGCCCACCACGCGCCGCGAGGCGCGGTCGAGCGACAGCCGGGTGCGACCCGCCGCCGGCGACGTGAACACCACGCGCTCGACCGTGCGGCCGTCCACTTCCACCGTGTCCTGCGCGACGGGGTCGCCCTCCGGCGCGTTCGCGTCGCGCAGAAGGTGGATGACGTCGGAGGCGAGGATCGCGCGCAGCGCGGCGAGAGCGGTGCTGTCCGCGGGCAGGAGCGCGGCGGAGTCCGCCGCGTGCGAGAGCGCCCAGCCGCGGTCGCCGTCCAGCACCTGGCGCAGCTCGAACTCGAGGAAGCGCGTCGTGTAGACGAGCCGCGCCGGGTCCACGCGCAGCCAGCGCACCTCGCCGATCACCTCCTGGCCGCCCGGGCTCATGCGCATCTCGCCGTCCACGTAACTCGTGCGGACCGCGCGCAGCCGGGCCCCGCCGTGCGCGGCGAGCGCGGCCTCCACGAGCTGACGGCCCCGTCGGCGCTGCTCGGGCGTGGCCGGGGCCTCGGCCCGGCCGGAGTCCGTGGCGTCCTCGGCCGTCACGGTGTCCACGCGCCCGAGCCCGGCGAGTGCGCCGCGCATGCGCGCGGCCGGTCCGGCGAACAGGAGCGTTCCGCCGCCCTCGAGCGCGCGCGCGGCGGGTGCCAGGGTGGCGCTCGCGAGCGACTCGGGCCAGGCGCCGAGGTGGCCCGGGGGGAGGCCCGCGGCGTCGCCCGCGAGCCACGACGACAGGAGCTGGCCGTGCGTCTCGAGCGTGAACGCCCACGCCCCGAGCGCGCGCCGCCGGAGCGCCTCGAGCCCCGCCCCGCGGGGCGGCGAGCTGCCCAGCGACCGCACGGCGGAGCGGAGCCGGGCGGCCACCACCCCGGCCGACTCGGGCCGCGCCGTGGCGCTCACCACGAGCAGGCTCGCCTCGCGCGACGGGAGCAGCGTGGCGCGCGCGCCCGTGGGCAGCGAGCCGGCCTCGAGCGCCGTGGCGGCCAGCGACCAGCCGGCGAACCCCGGCTCGCCGCGTCCCGGCGCGGGCACCAGCAGCCGCACCTCGGTGGCGGGGCTCCCGGCCAGGTCCAGCAGCAGGTTCCCGGTGCGCGGCGCGGGCGGCGCGGCGGCCGGCGGTGCCGCGCGACGGGCGCTCCAGCGCGCGAACCACTCCGCGGCCGAGGCGAACGCGCGCGAGGGGTCCACGTCGCCGGCGATCGCGAGCACGGCGCCGTCCGGTCGCCAGTGGTCGCGATGGAACGCCCGCACCTGGTCGCGGTCGGTCGCGAGCAGCGACGTGATCGTGCCGCGCGCGGGATGGGCGTAGGGGTGCGGGCCGAACATGAGCGCCGCCGCCCGCTCGTCCGCGGTCGCGGCGGCGTTCTGCGCCTGAAGCCCGAGCTGACCGGCCACCTGGCGCCGCACGGCCTGGAACGCCTCCTCGGCGAACAGCGGGTTCACGACCACGTCGCTCAGGAGCTCGAGCAGGCTCTCGAGCTCGGACACGCGGCAGCCCGCCGCCACCTGGGCCGCGTCGCGGCTCGCCTGGATGGCGAGCGTGGCGCCGAGCGTGTCGAGCTCGGTCGCGAGGTCGTCCGCGGAGCGCGACGTGGTGCCCTGGCGGAGAAGCTGCGCGGTGAGGTGGGCGAGCCCCACGCGATCCGCCGGCTCGGCGCGCAGCCCGGCCGCCACCTGGAGCTGGACCTGCACGATGGGCAGCCCCGGGCGCTGGAACACGACCACGCGCAGGCCGTTGGGGAGCGTGCGCGAGACCGGAGCCTCGATCCGCGGCCCGGCGGAGCCGAGGAGCAGCACCGACAGCGCGCCGGCGAGGACGCGCGACCCGGGGCTCACCGCCCACCCCCCTCGCCCGCGGGCAGGAGCCAGACCGTGGCGCGGCCCGCGTCGGTCATGACGCGCGCGGCCGCGCGCCGCACGTCGGCGGCGGACAGCCTCGCCAGCGCGTCCCAGCGGGCGGCGGCTCGCGTCGCGTCACCGGCGAGCAGCTCGGCCTCTCCCAGCGCCTGGCCGCGCTGCCGGCTCGTCTGGACCGCGAAGCCGCTCGCGGCGCCGGCCTGGCGCCGGGCGCGCTCCAGCTCGAACGCCTCGAGCTCGCGCTGCACCGCGGTGCGGGCCGCGTCGAGGAGCGTGCGCTCCACGGCCAGCGAGTCCGCGCCGGGCGGAACCACCGCCAGCGTCCACAGCAGGGAGCCGTCCCGCTGCGCGGCGAAGCCCGCCTGCGCCGCGACCGCGAGGCGCCACTCGCGGACGAGCGCGCTCGGGAGCCGCGCGCTCGAGCCGCCGCCGAGCCAGCTCGCGAGCAGCTCGAGCGCGGGCGCGTCGGGATCGCCCGCGCCCGGGCCGCGCCAGCCGACGAGGCAGAGCCGCGCGGGCGTCTCGGCGCGCTCGCCGCCGCGGCGCACGGCGGCCGGCGCACGCGCCGGGCTCGCGGTCGGCGCGGTCCCCCGCGCGAGCCGCCCGAACCGGGCGCGCACCCGCTCCAGCGCCGCGTCGGGATCGAACGCCCCCGCCAGCGTGAGCACCGCGCCTGCGGGCGCGAAGCGGGCCCGCCTCCACGCCTCCACGTCGGCGGGCCGGAGCGCGTCGGAGCCCGCGGAGGGAGGCGCGCCGGTGAGCTCGTAGGGGTGCCCGGGCCACGCCGCCGCCCACAGGCTCGCGAGACCGCGCGCCACCGGCGTGCGCTCGCCGCGCGCGGTCTCGGCGCGGAGCGCGGCGCGCTCGGTCGCGAGCGCGGCCGGGGTCACCGGCCGGCCGGGCAGGCGCTCGGCGAGGAACGCGAGCGCGCTGTCGAGCTCGGTCGCCGGCACCGTGGCCGAGAGCGCCGTGTAGTCGGGTGTGACGACGAGGCTCCCGCTCCCGCCCGCGGCGATGAGCGGGGCGAGCGGATCCACGGCGCCGTTCCGGAACGCCACGCGCGCGGCCACCACCGCGAGCCCGGACTGCCCGGCTCGCTCGTGCCGCCGGCCCGCCGGCAGCCAGAGCGCCGCGTCCACGGTCAGGGCCGCGGGGTCCGGGGCGAGCACGACGCGCAGGCCGTTCGGGAGCATGACGCGGGTGGCCTCGAGTCCGGCACCGAAGGCGGGCGCGGCGCACAGCATCGAACAGAGCAGCGGACCGGCGAGTCGCACGGGCAGAAGGAACGGGTTCGGGCGGATCATGGTCTCCGGGAGGGCGGGACGGCCGTCAGCGCAGCACGACCACGCGCGTGGCGCGGCGCTCGCCGGTCCCGTCGAGCGCGAGGAAGTAGAGGCCCGGCGCGAGCGGGCGGCCGCGCCCGTCGTCGCCGTTCCAGGGGATGGTGAGGTGCGTTCCGGGCGGAAGGTTGCCCGCGCCGAGGTCGCGCACGAGCCGGCCGCCGGAGTCGTAGACCCTCAGGTGGTAGCGCGCCACCGGCCGCCCGGCGCCGAGGCTCAGGCGCACGGCGGTGCTCGAGCCCGCACGCAGAGGGTTCGGGCCGGCGAGCGCCAGCGCCAGCGGCGAGGACGGGTCGGGCACGCCGAGCGTGTCGGGGACGTAGCGGAGCGCCGCGAGCCCGTCCGGGACGCCCCAGCCCGTGAGCGTGTCCGGCGACGCGGCGCGCGAGGCGGTGGCCTTGAGCGCCTCGATGATCCACACCGCGGGCCAGCCCGGGCGCGCCTGGATCAGGCACGCCGCGAGCCCTGCCACGAGCGGGGCCGAGAACGACGTGCCGCTGGCGCGCGTGTAGGCGTTCGGGTTTCCGTCGGGCGAGGCGACCAGCACCTGCACGCCCTGGGCCGCGAGGTCGGGCTTGACGCGCCCGTCCACGGTCGGGCCCTTGGACGAGAACGAGGCGCGCACGCCGAACGAGTCCACCGCGGCGATCGCGATCACGCTGTCGCCGTGCGCGTCCGCCGGTGCGCCCACCTTGCGCCCCACCGCCGGGTTGTTGCCGTCGTTGCCCGCCGAGACCACGACCAGGATCCCCTTCGCCGCCGCGATCTCGGCGGCCCGGGTGACGATGCTCGTGCGCCCGTCGAGCATGGCGTAGGTGAGGTCGGTGCCGGCGCTGTCCGGGAACAGGTTGTAGCCGAGCGACGAGCTGATGAGGTCGCAGCCGAGCGAGTCCGCCCACTCGGCGCCCATGGCCCAGTACACCATCTCGATCGGCTTCTCGCTCAGGCCGTCCTCGGTGCGCGCCAGCGAGAGGTTGGCGCCGTGCGCGGGGCCCAGGTAGCGCCCGGGGGCGTTGCCGGCCAGCACGCTCAGCACCTGTGTGCCGTGCGAGAAGTAGGGCGCCATCCCGGGCGACGTGTCCTGCACGCTCGAGACGCCGCGGATGAAGTCGCGGGTGCGTCCGCCTCCGACGACGATCGTGCGCAACGCCTCGTGCTTGCGGTAGAAGTTGAACCCGTCGTCCAGCACGCACACGCCGACGCCGGTGCCGATCCAGCCCGAGTCGTGCACCGCGGGCACCTGGAGCCGCGCGAGCTGGGTGCCGCTCTGCCCCGGGTCCGCGAGCGCGGCCGCGGTGCGCGCGTGGCGCGGCGCCGCCGGTGCGGGCACGGCCGGGGACTCCGCCTCGTCGGGGACCACGGGCTCGCGCGGGCGCGGCGCGGCCCGCTCCACCGGGACCACGCGGCGCACGAACGGGAGCGCCGCGAGCTCCGCGAGCAGCGGCCCCGCCGTGCGCACGGCGACCCGGTTGAACCAGCGCGACTGGCCGTAGACCGCGAGCCCGCGAGCCTCCAGCTCGCGGAGGTACGCGGGCTCGAGCGGGAGGTCGAGCCAGTCCACGAGCGGCTTCACGCCGGCTCGCTCGCGCCGGCGGCGCGCCTCGGGCGTGAGACGTCGCTCCGCCTCGGCGAGCCGGTCGGCCAGGTCGGCGGGGCCCCGTTCGCCCTTGTCCGCGAACTCCACCCAGACCGGCACCGGCTCGGAGCCGGGAAGCGCGGCGAGCACGAGGCGCGGGTCGAGGCGGCCCGGGCCGGCCGCGGACGCGGCCAGAGCCGGGGCCCAGGTCCCGGCGAGGAGCAGCGCGAAGAGGAGAGGTCGCATGACATCCATTTTAACCCGGCCCGCGGCATCCTTCAGGCGCCGGCCCCGCCCGCCACGCCCACGGCGACGCGCGCCTCGAGCCAGCCCACCTCGTGCCCGGCGGCGTCGTGGACGGGCGGCCTGCGCTGCGCCGCGAGCGCCGCCTGCTCGTCCGGACGCAGGACCTCCAGCTGGAGCAGCAGCTCCACCACCGCGGGCCCCACCGCCCGCATCGCGCCGTCCTCGCACTTGACGGCGATGCCGAGGCCGCGCGAGGGGTCGGCCACGAGCAGCAGTCCCTCGGCGCCGCTCTTCGCGAGAACGCGCCCGGAGGTGGCGAGCATGAGGTCGGTGGCGAGCCGGCCGTGCCCCTCGACCACCACCGGGTGGGAGGTCATCGCCCGCCCGATCCGTTGCAGGCAGCGCGCCCGCTCGTCCTCGGGACGGGCCATGGCGGCCGCGAGCCGCGAGTAGCCGAGCGCCATCGCCTGCAGCGGCAGCCCGAACACGGGCACGCCGCAGCCGTCCACCCCGAGCGACACCGACTCGGGCGCCAGGCCGCAGCACTCGGCCACCGTGCCGAGCATGAGCTGCTGCAGCGGATGGTCGGCCCGCTCGTAGCCCTCGAGCGGCCAGCCCTCGGCGCGCGCGAATGCGAGCATGGCCGCGTGCTTCCCGGAGCAGTTGTTGTAGATCGGGCCCCGCCGCTCCGGCTCGCGCCGGACCTCCTCGAGCGCGGCCGGGTCCTGCGGCTCGTGGTAGCCGCACGCGAGGCGCGCCGCCGGGATCCCCGCGCGGTCCAGGAGGCCCTGGACGAGCGCCAGGTGCTCGCGGCTGCCCGAGTGCGAGGCGGCCATGATCGCGAGCTCCGCGTCGCTGGCGCCCAGCGCGTCGGCGTGGCCGCGCTCGACGAACGGCAGGAGCTGGAACGGCTTGGCCGCGGACCGGAACGAGGTGACGCGCGCGGCGTGCCCGCTCGCCGCCCGGACCTGCCCCGCCGGCCCCACCGCCGCGCACTCCACGCGGTGGCGCGACTCCTCGATCGCCCCGCGGAGCACGACCACTTCGGTTCGCAGGTGCATGCCGGTCCCGGTTGCCGGTGGACGCCCCGCGACTGGCCGGCGGTGCGCGCCCTCCGGCCGGTCGCGGACCGTGTCTACCGGATGACGACGAGGCGGTTCTGGAACTGGAACGGGCCGGCCTCGACGCGATACACGTAGATGCCCGCCGCGACCGCCTGGCCCGCGCCGTTCTTGAGGTCCCAGCGCGCGAAATCGCGGATCGGGTCGTTGTGCTGCAGCTCGCGGACCAGGTCGCCGGAGACCGTGTAGATCTTGATCGTCGAGCGCGGCGGCAGGTTGATGAAGTGCACCTCGTTCTGGCCCGGCTGGTCCCAGACCTCGGAGCCGCGGTAGGGGTTGGGTACGACAAGCACGCGCTCGAGGTCCGCGGTGGGCCCTCGCGTCGGCTCGACCGGCCCGGCGAGGTTGCGGAGCTTGTGGTTCAGGTTCGGGCACGTGGCGGGGTCGCCGACCACGCCGCAGCGCGCGTAGTTGTCGCCCACGTCGGGCAGGAACAGGTCCTCGTAGTCCGGATCGGTCGTGTTCCGCCGCTCGTAGGTGATGGAGTACCAGGTCAGGAACCCGTCGTGCGGCCCCGGCGGCGGCACCAGGATGAAGATGGAGTCGCCCGGCGACTGGCAGGGCCCGGTGAGCGTCCCCGGCTGGCGGCACACCTTGCGATACGCGCCGTTCGAATCCGGGTCCACGAACGTGACGACGCTGTCGTGCACGACCACCCCGCGGCACATGTACTGCATGGTCGTGGTGTCGAGCACCGAGAAATTCCACGTCAGCTCGCTGGCGGCGTTCCGGGAGTAGCGCCGGATCAGCACGGCCTTCGAGCTGTCCGGCGAGTTCGTCATGCGGTAGATGCGATAGCCGCCGAAGTCGGGTCGCGCCTCGGCCCGGCGGTCGCGCAGGAAGCGCAGCGTGATCACGCGCTCGCGCTCCACGAGGCTGTCCGCGAGCGGCGCCTTGAACGCTCCCACGCAGCGGTTCGGGCTCACGAGCGAGCTGTCCCGCCACGCCCCGGCCTGCGCCCAGACCGGCACGTCCGGGAAGTTCGAGGCCGCGGCGGCCGGGGACGCCCCGGCGAGGCCCACGAGGGCCGCGACCAGGGCGCGCGCAACGGCGGACCGGCGCCTCGCGCGGATGCCGCGCGCGCCGGCGGATGCGTCAGGGGACATGGATCACTCCCGGAGAGTGGCGGACACCGTGGTGGCGCCGGGACTGCGTTCGAGCGGCGCCGCGCGGCGGACGGGCTGGGCGTTGCGCTGCAGGGCCGGCGCCGCGATCCCGCGGTCGATGGGCTGGCGCGTCAGGCCCCAGATGTCCTGGAGGACGAAGTCGAACATTGCGATGCAGTCCTCGCGGACGTAATTCCACGGCGCCAGACCGCTGAACACGAACTGCCGCGCCTCGTTGCCGTGGTAGTAGGTCATCTGCGGCGCGCGGTTGAGCGCCCCGTCCGGCAGGCCCGTCCGCCGGGTGAGCAGGATGATGCTCTCGGCCTCGAAGAGCGTGTCGAGCACGGACGCCTCGTTCACGACCTCGGGGTCTGGGTCCACGTCCTCGAGGATGAAGTTCGGGCTGTGGATGTACTCGACCGGGTAGCTCGTGATGTAGAACAGGCTCCCCTGGCTGGCGAGCCGCGTCGGCGGCACCGGGTCGTTGGTCTCCGCCCGCGCGCGCATCTGTGCCGGAAGCTTCGAGTACGCGGGCGATGCGAGCATCTCGCCCCGCGCCACGTGTGACCACGCCGGCTTCACGACGTGGAGCGTCGAGTCGAGCGTGCCGTTCGGCCGCAGGAACCGGACCCAGTACTCGTAGCGATACGTGCGGACGTCGCCCTTCGAGACCGCGATGCTCGAGCGCCAGTGCGCGCCGTCGTACATGATGCGCGCGGGCCCCAGCTCCGGCGGCCGGCCCTGGATCGAGTTGGTCGTGAACACCGTGGTCTGCCCGACGTTGTTGTTGCCCACGTCGTAGCTGCGGAGCGAGGCGAACCCCGCGCCGCCGCCCATCAGCCACACGCGTCCGCCGAGCTGGGTGTAGGCGGCCAGCGTGCTGGCGCGCCCGGGCCCGCTCATCGAGTAGAGCGCCGTCACCGGGAAGATGCTCTGGTCGATGCTCTCGATGTACTGGCCGCCGACGTCGTCCACCATCCAGATCAGGCTCCGGTACTGGCCGATGCGCGACAGCAGCACGCCACGCGCCGGGTTCTCGAGCCCGAGCCGCGTCCCGAGCGTGTCGGGGAGGCGGAGCCGCCGGCTGAGCTCCATGTCGTAGCCCGCCATCACGCCGGGGCGGCTGAGCACGCCGGTGGTCGGGTTCTTCGTGCCGGTCCAGGGCACGCCGCCGCGGGCGAACAGGAACGTGTCCAGCTCGGTCTTGGACGGCCACGGCTTCGTGTACAAGTCCGGGATGCGGCGGTTGACCGGATCGCCCAGGAACTTGTCTACCTCGAGACGGGTGTCGTTGACCACGATCAGCGTCTTGTCGAACGTCGGCGTGACCGCGGTCATCTTGAGGATCCCGAGGCTCTTCTGGGTGTTGTTGTCCGTGCACTCCAGGTAGAACCGGTGCTCCCCTTCGGTGAACGGCCGCAGCCGGACGCCGTTCGGCATCGTCGGATCCTCGCGGCTCCAGTACTGGTAGTCGTTCTGCTCGTCGGGGCGGTCGGTCTCGTCGTTGATGTTGCCGTCCACCATCCAGCGGAAGTGCTGGATGCGCGAGCCCTGGGGAGGGAGGGCCTCCCAGTTCACGTTGATGGGGACGCCGGTCGGGATCTCGATGTTGATCTCGCGCAGCGGGTCGGTGGTGTAGCCGCCGCTCTCGTAGGTGAAGTCGATGAACTCGTTGTAGATCCGGATGCGGGGGCCGTTCGACGCCGCGAGCGTGGCGCTCATCTGCAGAAGGTTCGAGTCGAGCGAGAAGATCGGCGAATAGGCGCCGGCCTCGTCGAAGCCGATGAGCGCGAACAGATAGCTCTTGCCCGGCGTCAGGTTCGTGAACTGCACGAACGTGGTCTCGGCGCTGGTGGAGTCCCAGCCCGCCCAGTTCGTCGCCGACTCGAGCTTGCGCAGGGAGTCCGGGTCCGAGAGGAAGATCGAGTTCGCGGGGTCGTCGAGGTCGAGCATCCGGTACTTGTACTTGACCGGCTTCTGCGTGAACTGGCCGTCCACGTCCGAGCCCTCCCACTCGATCCGCACCGAGGGCGGGATCTGGGCGCGCAGGAACTTGCTTGGGATCGGGTTCCGGATCAGCAGCGACGGCGCGATCGTGTACGAGAAGAAGGCGCGCGACTTCCGCGGGGACTCCGCGCCGTCGTCGTCCACCGCCTTGATCACGAACACGTGGAAGTCGGAGGCGGTGGCCGGCGCCGTGCCCTTCACCGGGTCCGGCTGGGAGGCGCGGAAGAACACGGTCTCCTCATTGCGGTCGGAGCGGATCCACACCGTGTCCGTGGCGGTGGGGTCCACGGCGTACTTGTAGTGGTCGATGCGTCCGTCCGGATCGTTCCCCGACCAGTTCAACTTGTAGGCGTAGAAGTAGGGGCTGCTGCGATCGGCCTCGACCGGCGCGTTCGTCAGCTCGACCGTGGGGCGCTGGTTGGGCACGAGCACGCCCTGGATGTCCTTGCTGGCGCAGCCCGTGAGCGCGAGGGCGAAGAGGACGAGCGGCGTCGCTGCGAGGGTCACGGCGCGCGGGAACGGCTGGATCATCACTGCCTCCTACCCGATTCGGTCGGGGACCCCGGTCGTTGGGCCGCCTGGGGACCGCCCTCCGTGCCTTCGGCCACGGGGGCCGCGAGCCGGCAGGGGATGTCCGTGTCCACGCATGTCCCGGTGGTCGCGGTCGTCTCCTTGAAGATGTCGCGGGCGAGCCCGCGGCAGGCCCCGGTCCAGTCCAGCACGTCGCAGTCGGAGCAGTCGCACAGCCGGATGCGCACGGTGATGTTGCCCGGCGCGATGATCTCGGCGGGGATGCTGAACGTGATGCCGTTCGCGAACGTGAATTCCTGCGGCACGATGTAGCAGGTGTCACGGTTCGTGGCCGGATGCTTGCCGAGGATCGCGATCTTCCGCTCGAGGATGGGCCCGTAGCTCGTCGGCGTGCCGCCGACGCGGTTGAGCGCGGCCTTGGGGTCGAGCTGGTCCACGTCGTCGGCCGGGATCACGAATGTGGGGTTGCGCGTGAGGATGTCGGTGGTGCGCGGGCGGAACGTGGCGTCGCGGCGCAGGCGGGGGATCCGGTTGACGTAGAACGTGAGGATCTTGGAGCGGAGCGCGATGTCCTCGGCCGTCGCACCGCCCTCCTCGACCCGCTGGACGATGCCGACGGCGCCGCCGGGACGCTGGTCGATGCGACGGTCCACGGTGCCGTTCCCGTCCTCGGCGCGGATCTCGGCATAGGCCCGGCCCGCGGTGGTCATGCCCTGGTAGCCGCTGATCACCGGGCGGTCGAACGTCGAGGTCGGGTCAAAGACCGGGTAGGTCGTGGACTCGGACGGGACGTTCTGCTGGCCGGACGAGGCCTTGACCGGAATGCGGAGGCGGAATCCGATCGGTGAGCCGTTCGACGGGCCGCGGGTGAGCACCGGCGCCCCGCTCAGCGCGGGCGGCAGCAGCGCCTCGTTCACCTTCACGGAGTAGGGCGAGTCGCGGTCGAAGCCACCGGTGGGGAACATGACCCAGGAGTTCAGGTGGACGGTGTCGCCCTCCTGGTGGAGCCACAGGCGGTCGTTGTACATCTCGAAGAACGTCTTGCGCTCGGGGCGCAGCGCGGGCACGAGCTGGACCGAGTCCGGGCTCAATTGCGTGCCGGGGATGCCCTGGAAGGCGGCCCAGCCCGTGGCCGCGAAGTCCAGGAACCAGTAGCGCTTGCCGTTGCCGTCGGTGTAGGTGCGCCAGCCGGCCAGCGGGTCGTTCGGGTCGGGGCCCGCGAACCAAGTGTCGGGCGCGAAGTTCATCTGGAACCAGCGCGTCGCCTCGCCGCGCCAGCCGGACTGGCCGACCGCCCGGAGCGTGAAGATCTTGGGGCCCGGGTTCACCTTGTCGAGCCCGACGCCCGTGTTGTACTCGGCCGTGTGCACGGAGGAGTCCACGACGTTGAAGTTGGGCTCGTCCAGCTTGTAGCGGTAGCCGGTGACGACCGTGCTCGGGATGGTCGGCTCGCCGCGCCAGCGCACCGAGATGCGGGCGTCCGCCGAGACGGTGTCGCGCGGGAACGGATGGTCGTTGCTGACCTCGTAGAAGTCGGTGACCAGGTAGGTCCGATCCACCGCGCGCACGCCGCCGCCTGGGAGCAGCTCGTACTCGGTGCCGACGGCCCTCAGCTCCTCGATGATGGCCTTGGGCGGGTAGCTGTCGTAGGCGCGGAAGATGAAGCGCGCGGGCGTCGGGTCGGCCCGGCCCTTGTCGTCCACCGAGTAGATGTAGAAAGCGTGCTGGCGCGTGTTCACCTCCTCCGAGGTGGTGAACACGAAGATGCTGTCGGTCTTGGTTGTGAACCGGTAGTCCCGCGCCTTGGGGCCCGGCAGCGAGGGCACGGGGCCGGAGCCCCCGGGCGGCACCGCGAGCGTCTCGACCACGGCGAAGAAGAACCCGTTCACCGCGCCATCACGGTCGGAACCCGCCCAGTAGAGATGGAAGCGAACGGGGATCTCGGCGATGTTCGGCCGGACCGGCGCGCCGGTCGCGGGATCGATCGAGGTGATCGTGTCCTGCGGCGCGGCCACGATCCAGGTCTCGGGTGCTTGGTTGTCGGTGACGGGAGCGAGGGTCTTGCGACATCCGGCTCCGAGGAAGGCTAGAAAAAGGCAAAGAAGAGCCCCGACACGAAAGCGCATTCGCGCCCCCCAGCACGCCCAGTCGTTGTGGAAGGAAGTGGACGGAGGCTAGACGGTCGCCCCGGGACCGTCAAGTCACAATCCGACTGCCATTTGGCCGTTCCGGGCGCTCCGGCCTGCATCCCGGACACCCGCGACCCGCGCGGGGGTCGGGGGGCATTCACCTTCGGCTCATACCCCCTTCATCCCGCCGGCATTCCGGCGGGGGAGGGCACCGAAGCCCCGGGGGCAGGAGACGAGGGCGAGGAGCGGGGCTTCAAGAAAAGCGGAGGGGCCGGGATCGCTCCCTGCCCCTCCGAGACCGCTGCGGCTCGACTAGTTGTTCAGGACGATGATCCGGCCGGCGTCCTTCTGCACGCTGCTGCGCACGAAGTACACGCCGCGGGCCACCTTCTGCCCACCGTCGTCGGTGCCGTCCCACTGCAGCGAGTGCTCGCCCGCCGGGAAGACACGGTCAGCCAGGTTCTTGATCTTGCGACCGGTGACGTCGTAGATCGAGACCTGCACACGGCCGGCCTTCGCGACGCCGAAGCGGACCGAGGACGTCCCCTGCTTCATGACCGAGTTGCCGATCTTCATGAAGTTGGTGAACGCACGGCCGCCCTGCGGCGTGTCCAGCGTGACGAGCGGAGCGCCCGTCAGGTTGCACGTGGCACCGAACACATGGTTCAGCGTGTAGTAGTACCAGGCGAGACGGCCGTTGTCCGTGTCGCAGTACCGGCTGAACAGGTGCTCGATCTCGTAGCCGCTCGTGACCGCGATCCAGTTGCGGAGCGGAGCGGCGCTCTTGACCACGTCCGAAACGTACGGGCCGTTCGCGCCGACGTTCTCGTAGAAGGCGCCCTCGTTGGCCTCCGCCAGGGCCGGGTTCCGCTGATACACGTCGTTCGACCAGGTGCAGAAGTTCGAGACGCCGTAGATGTCGGAAGCCGGGTTCATCTGAGCGGTGGTGAGGATGTCCGCGCAGTCGTTGAGGTTGCCCGCCAGCGACTGGTAGGACGGGTTGCGGAAGATCACCCCGAGCTTGTCCGTGAGGAACAGGCTGTGCGCCGGATCGACGCCGCCCGTGGCCTTCTCGGACTGCCCGAAGCCGTCGCCCTGGACGAGGATGCCGCGCGGCTGCGGCGTGCCGCCCGCCGCCGTGAGGAAGTCGTTCAGGAGCGCGATGTCGTTCTGGCTGCGGTTCACGAACGGCCCGAGGATGCCGGAGATCAGGTCGCCCGAGAGGATCGCCACGATACGGTAGTACGTACGCAGCATCTCGGGGGTCGGACCCGCCTTCGACTCACGGCCCGCCGCGAAGCCCATGCCGGCGCGGTTCGCGAGACGGCTGCCGGGAGCGCCCGCGCTCGTGGTGAGCGACTCGGACGCCTTCACCTGGTACATGTCCCAAGTTGAGCCCGGCTGCTGGTTCTTGTGCACCGCCACCGACATGTCCGTCCGGACGTCGAGGTTCACGATGTCCGTGGTGCCGGGCGCGTGCCAGCCGTTGTGACCGCCCCACTTGGCCGCGGCCGTGCCGCCGATCGAGTCCATCACCGCCACGAACCGGCCCTCGTTGCCACGACGGTCGTTCAGGTCGATGTACAGCATGCAGGCTGCGCCGGCGCCACCGTAGAACGTGGACTTCCAGCGATCCGGCAGGACCGAGAACTGCTGCCAGCGGTGCTGGTCCGTCGAGCCCTCACGCGACTGCGGCGTGATGAAGTTCGTGTCCGGGCACATGGCGAAGTTCAGGAACGGATCGATCGAGTGCGACTTGCGGTAGAAGTACTGCACGTGCGAGCCCGGCGTGAGCAGACCGTCGGGGATGATCTTCGTGAACTCGAGCGTCGTCGCGAGCCCGTCCCAGCCCGTGCGGCTCTGGGGAACGGTCGTGAGCCACGCCGGCACCGTGCCGTCGCAGACCACGTTCGCCAGCGTCGGCGAGCTGGTCCCCGCCTTCGTCGTGTCGATGACGAAGCAGCGGTTCTTCGCCACGCCGAGCGTCGCGAACTTCGGATCGCCCTCGTGGATCATCGTCATGTACTGCCCGGCCGTCAGGCCCGTGCCCGTGGGCACGGCGCCGCCGACCGGGAACATGTTGTTCTGCACCGTGTCCATGCGGCAGCTGTTCCAGGTGAGCGGATCCCAGCCACCGGGGCCCGAGTGCACGCCGGCCGAGACGAGGCCCGGATCGGCCATGTACTGGCCCCAGAACGAGCCGTCGCCGGAGACCGCGGCAGCCGCCTGGTTGGTGGGGAGCTGGAGCAGCGTGCCGACCGGCTGGCCGCCCGGCGTCATGGTCGGGGGCACGCCCGCCGGCCCGATGGGCGCCGGGAGCTGGTAGTTGCCGGGACCCGGCAGGATGCGGAACACGAGGTCCACGCGCACCGTCGCCAGCGCCGGGTCGTCCGGAGCGCTCACGGTCGCGTTGCCGGCGATCGCGATGCTGGAGTCGCCGGGGATGTCGAACCGCAGCGCGTTGCCGGTCGCCTGGGCGATGTTGATGCCCGTGCGGATCAGGCCCGAGGTGGTGTCGAACGCCACCGCGGACGCCGCGGCGCTCGGCAGGCCGGCCGTCTCGTTGGACGGGAACGTGTCGTTCGCGAACCGCCAGATGTCACTGGACACCGAGCCCAGCGACACCGTGGAGCCCGCGCTCGCCTGGCCGGGCACGCCCGGCAGGTCGATGAACGCCACGGTCGCGTTGTCGAAGTATCCGCCCTCGTTCGAGTTGCAGCCGAGCGAGATGGCGAACCGGAAGCACTGCTGCTGGTGACCCAGGTACATACGCAGCGAATCCGGGATACCGCCGGAGCGCGACGTGTTGAGCGGCACGCCGTTGTCGATGAAGCCCTCGAGGTCCGTGAAGCACTGCGGCTCGGGGTTGAACACGATGAAGCCGGGGAACTGCAGCTGGCCCCAGCACTCGGCGCCGTTCGGCTGGATCGCCGGGTACGTCTGGCCGCCGAAGATCCACGTCTCACCCGAGAAGAACAGGTTGAACATGCCGGCGTACATGTCGTACCAGAGCACGATGTCGTCGCTGGCATTGCGGATCGTGGCCGAGATGCCCATCGAGTTGGCGACGCCGGCCGGGCCGGGCACCAGGTTGATCGTCGGCGACACGATGTTCTGCGAGATCTCGCGGAACGCCGTGAAGCGCGAGTCGCCGGCGTTCTCGCCGTCGTCGTGGTTGCCGACCGCGATCACCAGCCCGGTCAGGTTGCAGATGCGCGCCGGCGAGTTGGGAGGACCGCACAGGTCGTTGTACGTGAGCCCCGACAGCGGCTCGACGTGCATGTACTCGCCCGTAGGCTTGCCCGTCGAACGCCAGTTGTTGACCGAGTTGACCCCCGGAGGGGCCTGCGCGTCGAACCGGTTGTCGATCGACCCCGGCCCGCTCTGCTCCGTGGCCTCGAAGTCACCCAGCACGACCGGGCCACCGCCCGTGTCGATCGTGACGTCGTCCACCTGCACGGCACCGCGGCCGGCCGAGGTGTAGCCGTTCGTGCGCGTGTCGGAGTCCGCGAAGAACCGGTTGGTCTTGCAGCGGAAGACGAGGCGCACGTTGCCGTCCACCCCGCCCAGGATCGAGCTGATCGTCGCCGCCGGCACCACCAGCGCGCCGGAGGAAGGCGTCGCCGCCAGCGTGTCCGCCGGGTTGTTGCCCGTCGTGCCGAAGATCTGAACATAGGTCGCGCCGGACCCGAACACCTTGATGACCTCGGAGAACCAGCGGCGCTGCTTGTCGTACACCGGACGGGTGACACCGTCCGAGTACACGCAGGCCGCGTCGTTCACCGGGGCGCCGACGTAGACCATGAACGAGTCCTGCGGGGCGGAAGCGCCGGCCGCCGAGCTCGAGATGAAGTTGCCCGCGGTCACCGCCAGCGGGTCGCCGTGGAACCAGCCCGTCCGCGTCGCCGAGGCCGTGCCGATGCTGGTGGACATGCGCGTGCGGTACGCGAACGACACCGTCAGCGACTGAGACGTCGTCATCGGGATGTCGCGGTACAGCATCTGGTCGATCTGGTCCGGGTAGCCCGGGAAGTTCTGGCCCGAGCCGCCGCCCGCGATCGTCGCGTCATGCAGGAACTGCACGACGTCCTGGTTGTACGGGTTGCCCGTCACCTGGTCGGAGACCGTGAGGTCGCCGTGCTGGCGCAGGCCGCACCACGCCGAGCGCGAGCCCGAGAGCGGGGTCCAGTGGACGCCGTTGCCGGGACCGCCCGGATCGTCGTGCCAGTAGCCGACCACGCCGAACGTGCGCTGGGCCGCCGAGCTCTGGCTGATGACGTAGTTGCCGATGTTGCCGTGGTCGAGCGCCCACCACGGGCGATCCGAGTCCACGAGCGTGAGGCCACCGGTCGAGTTGTACTGGCGGTGGGTCGGCCACCAGCCGTGAAGCGAGTCGGGCGCCTGGATGCCGACCGAGTTGTCCCAGTCCCAGAACGCGTTCGTCGCCGTCGTCGTCGTCGGCAGGTAGTCGCCGACGTAGATGTTCCAGTAGTTATCCGGCGCCGTGTGGTCCGTGTACGACTTGCCCACGTACACCGTGTCGGGGTCGGGGCCCGCGGACACGCCCAGCCTGGAAGCGCGCGACCGCATGAGCTCCTTCGCCATCTTCGCGTTCACGAGCTTCAGCCCGACGTCGTCGGACTGGGCGAACGCGCTGGTGGCCACCATCGCGAGTGCTCCGAGCAGGAGCAACGCGACGAACGGCTTCTTCATGTGACTACCTCCATCGTCGCAATGCATGGGCAATGCGAAGTCTTCCGAGTACGGATTGCGAGCGAGGTGTCGCCAAAACAAATCGCCGGCGGACGCTCGTCAATGGAGAGCATTCCGACGGCATTGGCTGCACGACCGGTCCCTATCCCCCCTTTCCGCTGTCCGCCGTGCCCCTTAGGCAGTTCGGGGTGCGCCGGACACATGGTGTGCGATATCTCGTCGTGAGTGCCTCGCGCGGTCCGGCCGCTGCCAGCCGGGACGCGGAACGAGGCACCGCGGAACTATGAGGTGCGATGAGGGGCGGAGGGAACGATCCCCGGACCCCAGCACGGAACAAAGGCTAGGCGGGCTTCAGGGCTATGTCAATCCGATTCTGCCGCGAAATGCACTGGCGGGCTTTTGGCAAGCCCCGGATTCACAAGGGTCTGCCGCGCCGTCCCGGACGGGTCACGTGCCCCGCGGCGTCGCCGGCGCAGCCGACTCGAACGCCCGGACGGCCGCAGCGGCGACCACGCGGAGACTGGCGCCCGACCGGGCGGCAGCCTCCTGGACGGAGTCGAACTCGGCGGCAACTCTCTCGCCCCCGTCCGGGAGCGTGGCCACCTTGACGGTGACGGGCCCGAACTCCGTCTCGACATTGGCGATGCGCCTGGGAAGCTCGATCCGCCGCTCCTCCCTCACCCGCACCCCGAGCGTGGACGTCTGGGCGAGGATGACGCGGGCCAGTCGAGCCGCGTCGGCCGGCTCGGCAAGCACCACGAGCCAGAGACCGCTGCGGCCCTTCTTCATGGTGACCGGCGCCACCATGGCGTCGAGCGCTCCCTGGCCGAGCAGGCTGGCGACGGTCGCCGCCACGACCTGGGGACTCTCGTCGTCCAATGCAGTCTCCAGGACCGAGACTGTTCTCTCATGGGAGGTGGCCGCGGCTGGCTCGCCGAGCATCAGCCGCAGGATGTTGGGGTGGTCCGGGAACTCGCGCGTCCCGGCGCCGGTCCCGACCGTCGAGAGGCGCATCGGGGGGCAGGCCCCCCACGAGTCCACGATCGTCATGAGCAGGGCCGCCCCGGTCGGCGTCACGAGCTCCGCCTCGACCGGCCCGCCGCGCACCGGGGTGCCGCGCAGGAGGAGCGCCGTGGCCGGCGCCGGCACCGGGATGCGGCCGTGCTCCGAGTCCACCGCGCCGCCGCCGAGCGGAAGCTCCGAGGCGCTCGCCGTGCGCACGCCGAGCGCGTCCAGCCCCAGCAGCGAGCCGGCGATGTCCACGATCGCGTCCACGGCGCCCACCTCGTGGAAGTGCACCTTCTCGACCGTGCTACCGTGCACCTCGGCCTCGGCCTCCGCCAGCCGGCGGAACACCGCGCGCGAGCGCTCGCGCACCGGGTCCGGGAGGTCGGCCCGCGCGAGGATGGCCTCGATGTGGTGGAGGTGGCGATGCGGCTGCCGCTCGCCCGAGCGCACGCGCACGTGCACGGCCGCGAACGGACCGCGCTGGACCCGGCTCGTCTCGATCGCGACGCCGGCAAGGCCGAGCCGGTCCGGCACCCGCTCGAGCTCGGCCTGGGGCCAGCCCGCCGAGACGAGCGCGGCCAGCGTCATGTCGCCCGCGATGCCCGAGACGCAGTCGAAGTGCGCGTGGCTCACGCCCGCGAGCCCGCGCCGACGTTGATGAGGTGCGCCGCATACCCGGCGCCGAAGCCGTTGTCCACGTTCACCACCGTGACCCCCGCCGCGCAGGAGTTGAGCATCGTGAGGAGCGGGGCGAGCCCGCGCAGGTGGCTGCCGTAGCCCACGCTCGTCGGGACCGCGATGACCGGCCGGTCCACGAGCCCGCCGACCACGCTCGGGAGCGCGCCCTCGAGCCCGGCCACCACGACGAGGGCGCGGGCCCGCCGCAGCCGCGCGCGATGCGAGAGCAGCCGGTGGAGCCCGGCGACGCCGACGTCGGCGATGAGCTCCGAGGCGCTCCCGAGAGTGCGCGCGGTGACCAGCGCCTCCTCCGCCACCGGCAGGTCGGAGGTGCCCGCGCACAGGACGAGCACGCGGCCGCGGAGCCGCGAGGCGCGCCGGCGGAGCACGACGCAGCGGGCGCGCTCGTGCACCTCGGCCCCCGGGAACGCCTTCGCGAGCGCCGCGCGGCCGGGGTCGTCCACGCGCGTGGCGAGCACCACCCCGTGCGCGGCGTGGAGCCGGCGCACGATGGCCACGAGCTGCGCCGGGGTCTTGCCCTGGCCGAACACCACCTCGGGGAAGCCGTTCCGGAGCGCCCGCTGGTGGTCGAGCGTGGCGAACTCGAGCCGCTCGAGCGGCGCCTCCGCGATGCGGCGGGCGGCGCGCGCCGGGCTCACCGCCCCGCGCCGCACCTCGCGCAGCAGCACGGCCAGCTCACCCGGACGCATGCGAGCTCCCGCCGGCCGGCGGCCCGGGCTCCGGCGCGAACGCGGCCAGGCCGTGCGCGGCCAGCTCGCCGAGGTAGTCGCGCAGGAGCCCCGCCAGCTCCCGCGCGGTGCGCGCCCGGTTCACCTGCTCGCGGACCCTGGCGCTGTGCGGGAGCCCCCTGATGTACCAGGCCACGTGCTTTCGCATCTCGCGCGCGGCGTGCTCGGGGCCCACCGCCTCCACCATCATCCCGAGGTGACGCACACCGGCCTCCAGTCGCTCCGCGGCCGTGGGCAGCGGCAGCACCTCGCCGCGCTCGAGCAGGGCCCGCGCCCGCCGGAACACCCACGGGTCGCCGAACGCGGCCCGGCCCAGCATGACTCCGTCGCAGCCGGTGAGGCGCAGCATGCGCGCGGCGTCCTCGGGCGATCGCACGTCGCCGTTGCCGATGACCGGGATCCCGACCGCCGCCTTGGCCTCGCCGATCATGTCCCAATGCGCGTGCCCCTCGAACCTCTCGGCCCGCGTGCGGGCGTGGATCGCCACCGCGCTCGCTCCGGCGCTCTCCAGCGTGCGCGCGACCTCGACCACGTTGCGCGAGTCGCCGTCCCAGCCGAGCCGGATCTTGGCGGTCACGGGCAGCGGCGTGGCGGCGACCATGGCCTCGACGATGGCCGCGATCCTCGGCACGTCCTGGAGCAGCGCCGCGCCGGCGCAGCGGTTCACCACCTTGCGTACCGGGCAGCCCATGTTGATGTCGAGCAGGTCGGGACGACGCTCGGGCGGCAGGCCGCCGAGCACGCGCGCCGCCTCGGCGAGCGTGGCGGGCTCGGAGCCGAAGAGCTGAACCCCGATCGGGCGCTCCTCGGGCTCGAACGCGCAGTAGTCGAGCGTGGCCTGGTTGCCGCGCACGATCCCGTCGGAGGACACCATCTCGGTGTAGACGGCGGCCGCGCCCTGCTCGCGAGCCAGCCGGCGGAACGGCGAATCCGACACCCCGGCCAGCGGCGCCAGGACGAGCGGCGAGTCCATGAGCACGTCGCCGATGCGGTACCCGGCGGGCGCGACGGCCGGGACGGGCCCGCCCTCCGGCGCGGGGAGCGGGGCCGCCGTGAGGGCCGGGACGGTGATCGCGGTCATCGGCTCGCCTCCCCGCCGGGCCGGTCGCCGGCGACCAGCCCCTGGCCGGCCGGGGCCCGGCGGCGCGCCCACTCGGCCACGTCGCCGAAGTCGCGCACCGGCTCGTGCGCGAGGCCGGCGGCGGCACACCACTCGCGCAGCGCCCCGCGTGCGAGCACGTGGTCGGCGGCCCGCGCGCCGTGGCGGTCGCTCGCGCCGTCGCCCACGAGCACGGTGCGGAAGCCGCGCGCCCGATGCTCGCGCACGTGCCGGCCCTTGCAGTTTCCGCACGCGTCGCAGGCGGGATCGGCGAACGGGAAGCCGGGCTCGACGCCGCCGTCCTCCCGGAAACGGAGCGCGTTCGCCGCCCACGGCACGTCGCCCAGCCCGGCGCGCTCGAGCTGGTCGCGTATGTAGAAGTCGAAGCCCTCGCTCACCACCGTCACCTGGTCGCCGCGCGCGCGCGCCGCGCGCACGAACGGGGCGAACGCCGGGTCCAGCGCGAACGTGCGGGTGAACGCGATCGCCTCCGCCTCGCCGGCGCGGATCGTGGCGCACTGCGCGCGCGTGAGCGCGCGGTGCCCGACCTCGCCCGCGAGCCACGCCGCCAACTCCGGCACGCGCGAGGCGGCGCCGCCGGGCGAGAACCGGGCCGCGAATCGGGCCCCGATGTCCACCGGCGAGACGGTGCCGTCGAAGTCGCAGAGGTACGCGGTCGGCATGGCGGTGGGTGTTCCCGGAGCCGGCACTACCGCAGCGCCTCCCGGCCCGTCGCGCCGCGGGCGGGCGGCCCGCCCGGCAGCTGCACTCCGGCCGCGGCGAACACGCCGCGCGCGTCGCTCGCGCGGCGTACGACCTCGATCGCGCGCCGGTAGACCGGGTCGCCCGCGAGCGCTTCCCGCGCCGCCGCCGCCATGCCGCCGGACCCGCGCGGGATGCGGCGCGGCGCCGCGGCGTGCGGCTCGGCCTCCACGTGGACGTCGGGCGCCAGCCCGTCCCCACCGCGGACCTCGCGGCCGAGCGCGGTGCGGAACGCGCGGCTCCGAAGCGTGTCGCGCGAAGGCGGGACGCGCTCGCCCGTCACGGGCGATTCGTCCTCGTCCGGCACCTCGGCGGCGAGCGGCTCGCGGTGGATCGAGCGCCCGCTCGGCGTGAGGTAGCGGGACACCGTCAGCTGGAGCGCGCCAAGCCCGGTCCGCAGAGGGTAGATCTGCTGCGAGACACCCTTCCCGTAGGTGGTGTCGCCCACGAGCACGGCGCGGTCGTGGTCCTGGAGTGCGCCGGCCACGATCTCGGCCGCCGAGGCCGTGCCGCCGTCCACGAGCACGGCGACGGGCCAGGCCAGTTCAGGCCGCGGGCGCGTGGCGGTGAAGCGCTGCCGGCTCGCGGGCGTGCGCCCCTCCGTGCTCACGACGCGCGAGCCCACCGGCAGGAACTGGCTCGCCACCGCCACCGCCTCCTCCAGCGTGCCGCCCGGGTTCCCGCGCACGTCCAGCACGAGCGCGCGCGCCCCCAGCCCGCGCAGCGAGTCGCACGCGGCCGCCACCTCGGCGCCGGCGCGGGCCGAGAACTGCGCCAGCCGGACGTAGGCGACACCCGGCTCGGCGAGCAGCGCGTACGGCACGTTGCGCACCGTCACGCGCCGGCGCCGCAGCTCGAGCGAGCGCTCGTCGTCGCCGCGCGCCACGGTGAGCCGCACCAGCGTGCCCGGCGCGCCGCGCAGCCGGCCGCTCATCTCGTCCGGTGAGAGCCCGAACGTCGAGCGGCCGTCCACCTCGGTGATGACGTCGCCGGGCTCGAGCCCGGCGTCCCACGCCGGCGAGCCCTCGACCGGCGCGATCACCACCGGCCAGCCGCTCCGCTGGTCCACCGACGCGCCCACCCCGTCGAACGTGCCCTGGATCGTGGCACGCGCCGCGCGGAACTCCTCCGGGTCGAGGTAGCGCGACCACGGATCCAGCCCCTGCGCCACGCCGCGCATCGCGCCGGTCACGAGCCGGTGCGTGTCGACCGGGTCCACGTGGTTGGACTCGACGGTCTGGAGCACCTCGAGGAACAGGTCCAGGCCGGAGTAGGGCCCGTGCGCCGCGCGGCCGCCGCCGGCCCACCAGCCGAGCACGAACAGGCCGCCCAGCACGGCACCCACGACCACGCGACGGCGCATCGGATCAGCCTCCCGGAGGGGACGGGCGCGCGGCGGGACGCCCGGGCGCGGCACTGCGACAAGGACCGCCACTATAGCATGCGGGAACCCACCGTCCGCGGGCTCAGGCCAGCGCCGTGAGCCGCGTCGAGACCTCGGACCACACCGCCGCCGACAGGGTGTCGGCGTCGAGCGCGGCGTCGAACACCCGGAAGCGCGCGGGCTCGGCCCGCGCGAGCTCGAGGTAGCGGGCGCGCACCCGCGCGTGGAACGCCTCGGACTCGAGGTCCAGTCGGTTCGGCGCCCCCGCCGCGCCCGCCCGCCGCGCCAGCCCGACGCCCGGGGGCACGTCGAAGAGCAGCGTGAGGTCGGGCTGGAGCCCGCCCGTGGCCGCCTCGTTCCAGCGCGCGAGCTGCACCGCGTCGAGGCCGCGCCCGCCGCCCTGGTAGGCGAGCGTGGAGTCGGCGTAGCGGTCGCACAGCACGACCCGGCCGGCCGCCAGGGCGGGGCGGATGACGGTGGCCACCAGGTCGGAGCGCGCCGCCACCATGAGCAGCGCCTCCGTGACCGCGCCCGGGGCGCGCGCCGGGTCCAGCAGCAGCGCGCGGATCCCCTCCGCGAGCGGCGAGCCGCCCGGCTCGCGCGTGACGAGCGGGTCCCAGCCGCCGCCGCGCAGCCGCTCGGCGAGCCGCGCGAGCTGCGTGCTCTTGCCCGAGCCCTCGCCGCCCTCGAACGTGACGAACAACCCGGGCATCCGCCGGCCCGGGGGGCTCAGCGGGCCTTCGCCGGCGAGCGCCGCCGCCTGCGGGCCGGTCGCTTCGCCCGCGCGGCCGGCTCCGGGGCGTGACCGTTCCCGCCCGCGGACCCGTTCTCCGAAACCGCCAGCTCCGCCGCGGCGGCCTTCGCCATGCGCGAATCGCCCGCGCGGCGGGCGCCCTTCGCGGCGGGCGCCTTCTCGCGCTCGAGCGACGGCGGCGCCACGCGCATCTGGCGCTCGACCGCCTTCGGGTCGCGGATGTACGCCTCGACCAGCTCGCGGGCCGTGTCGTCCGGGATCTGCACCGGCGGCGACTTCTTGAAGTAGGACGACGGCGCGATGAGCGCGCCCTTCAGGCCGTGGTCGAGCGCCAGCTTCGCGCAGCGCACCGCATCGATCACGATCCCGGCCGAGTTGGGCGAGTCCCACACCTCGAGTTTCATCTCCAGGTTCAGCGGAACGTCGCCGAACGTGGTGCCCTCCATGCGGATGTGGCACCACTTGCGGTCCTTCAGCCACGGTACGTAGTCGCTCGGACCGACGTGCACGTCCTCCTCCGCCAGGTCGTACGGGATGTTGCTCGTGACCGCGGAGGTCTTGCTGATCTTCTTGGACTCCAGCCGCTCGCGCTCGAGCATGTTGAGGAAGTCGGTGTTGCCGCCGAAGTTCAGCTGATAGGTGCGGTCGATGCGCACGCCGCGGTCCACGAACAGGTTCGCCAGCACGCGGTGCGTAATCGTGGCGCCGACCTGCGACTTGATGTCGTCGCCGATGACGGGAAGCCCCTTCTTCTCGAACCGCTGCTGCCAGTACTTCTCACGCGCGATGAACACCGGGATGCAGTTGACGAACGCGCACCCGGCCTCGAGCACCTGCTCGACGTACCACTTGGTCGCCTCCTCGGAGCCCACCGGCAGGTAGTTCACGACCACGTCGGTCTTCGTGTCCTGGAGCAGCTTCACGATGTCCACCGTGGAGCCGGGCGCCTTGCGGATGATCTTCGACAGGTACTTGCCGAGGCCGTCGTGCGTCATGCCGCGCTGCACCGTGACGCCGAGCTTCGGCACCTTCGCGAACACCACCGTGTTGTTGGGCCACGTCACGATGGCCTCGGACACGTCACGCCCGACCTTGTTCGCGTCCACGTCGATCGCGGCCGAGATCTCCACGTCACCGATGTGGTACCCGCCCAGGTTCACGTGCATGAGGCCGGGGATGCGGTCCGTCGTCCTGGCGTTCCGGTAGTAGTGCAACCCCTGCACGAACGACGAGGCGCAGTTGCCGACGCCGATGATCGCGACACGAACCTTTCCCATGACGCTCAGGCCTCCGAATGATCCGAACCCGCGGAGCGGGTGGCTTTCCAGACGTGCGCCATCCGCTGGGCCGCGGTGGCGAAGGAGAAGATCACGAGCACGATGAGCGCGCCCGGGATGACCGGCCCCAGGCCGAACAGTCCGGCGATGATGAGCAGCACCATGCGCTCGGGCCGCTCGAACCAGCCGACCTTGCACTCGAGCCCGAGCCCCTCGGCGCGCGCCCGCGTGTACGACACCATGAACGACCCCACCAGCGCGAGCACCGCGAAGACGGCGATGGCCGCGAACGTCACCGGCTCGAGGCCGTGCTGGAGATTGGCCATGACGCGATCGGGATTGACCGCCATGTCCACGAGCTGGGCCGTGTAGTACCAGGTGAGGCCCACGAACAGCGCCGCCTCCGCCACCCGGTCCAGCGTCGAGTCGAGGAACGCCCCGAACCGGCTGGCCACGCCGCTCCGGCGCGCGAGCTGGCCGTCGAGGATGTCGCACAGGCCCGAGGCGGCCGCGAGCAGCGCCGCGCCGCGGAACCGCCCGATCGCGAACAGCAGCGCCGCGGCCAGGCTCAGCACGAAGCCGAGCACGGTGAGGTGGTCGGGCTTGAGGCCCAGCGCGAGCAGCGCGCGCACCAGCGGGTCCAGCCAGCGGTGCGCGAGGCGCCTGAGCGCCTCCTTGTAGCCGCCCGCCGCCGGCTCCGGAGCGGACGCCACGGCGTCGGGCCCGTTCACGGGTCCTCCCCGGGGCGCGCCTCGGCGCGCTCCGGCGCCACGTCGCGCCCGCCCGCGCCCCGCGTGCGCGTCATCCCGCCCAGCACCAGCACCATCTCGCCTCGTCTCCATTCCGCGCGCAGGGCGTCGCGCACCTCGCGCGCCGTGCCGCGCAGCACCTGCTCGTGCACCTTGGTCAGCTCGCGCGTAAGGGCGATCGGGCGATCCCCCCAGACCGCGTCGAGGTCCGCGAGCGTGGCCTCGATGCGGTGCGGCGACTCGAACACCACCACCGTCTCGCGCAGCACCGACAGCTCCTCGAGCCGCCGCCGCCGCGCCGCCGCGCGCGGCGGCAGGAAGCCCGCGAACAGGAACGCGTCCGTCGGGAGCCCCGAGACCTGCAGCGCGGCGATCACCGCACTGGGCCCGGGCACGCTCTCGACGCGAACGCCCGCCGCCACCGCCGCCCGCACCACCGGGAACCCCGGATCGGCGATGCCCGGCGAGCCGGCATCCGTCACCAGGGCCACGTTGCCTCCCTCCCGGACGCGCTCCACCAGGGACGTCGCGCGAGCGCGCTCGTTGTGCTCGTGCAGGCTCACGATCCGCGTGGAGATCCCGAAGTGCTGGAGCAGCCGCCGCGTGTGCCGCGTATCCTCGGCCGCCACGAGGTCCGCTTCCCGCAGTACGCGGAGCGCGCGCGCGGTCACGTCCTCGAGGTTGCCGATCGGCGTCGCCACCAGGAACAAGGTGCCGGCGTGGCCGGAGGAGCGCTCGTGGGTCACTCCGGGTCCTTGTGAACGGGCGGGAGACCGATGCCGGAGAGGCGGCCGGAAGGTAGCACGGGGTCCGCGGAGCGTCTACAGGCTCCCGCGGGAGAACGTCGCTATCCGGCTGCCGCGGCGTTGCGTTCGAGCTCCTCGCGGAACGCGGCGATGGCCCGTTCGACCCCCTCGTCGTCCACGTCCAGGTGGAGCACGGCCCGGACCCGCCGCGGGCCGTAGGCCGAGAGCCGGACGCCGCGCTGCTCCATCGCGGCCACCACCGCCCGTGCGTCGGGCCCCGGTCTGCCCAGGTCCACGAACACGAGGTTCGTGTCGGGGGCCACGACCCGCGCCCCGGGCGCGGCGGCGAATCCCTCCGCCAGCCGCTTCGCGCGCTCGTGGTCCTCGGCCAGGCGCTCCACGTGGTGGTCGAGCGCGTGCAGGCAGGCCGCGGCGAGGATGCCCACCTGGCGCATTCCGCCGCCCCAGCGCTTGCGTGCGCGCCGCGCGGCGCGGATCGCGTCGCCCGGGCCGACCAGGATGGAGCCCACCGGCGCGCCGAGCGCCTTCGAGAAGCACATCATCACCGTGTCGGCGCAGGCGGCCCAGTCGGCGATCGGGACGCCGGTGGCCACGCTCGCGTTCCACAGCCGCGCGCCGTCCAGGTGCACCCGCAGGCCGCGCTCGCGCGCGAGCGCGGCCAGCGCGCGCAGCCGCTCGAGCGGCACGATCGCGCCGCCGGCGCGGTTGTGGGTGTTCTCGGCGCACACGAGCGAGACGCGCGCCACGTGGTCGTCCTCGTCGCGGAGCGCGGCGAGGATGGCCTCGAGCGGCAGCACGCCGCGCTCGCCCGCGACCGGATGGGCGAGGCAGCCGGAGTTGGCGGCGATCCCGCCCTGCTCGTAGACGTAGATGTGCGAGTCGGCCTCGAGCAGCACCTCGTCGGCCGGCTCGGTGAGCACGTGGACGGCGAGCTGGTTGCCCATGGTCCCGCTCGGGACGAACAGCGCCGACTCCTTGCCCGCGAGCGCGGCCACGCGGCGCTCGAGCGCGTTCACGGTCGGGTCGTCGCCGAACACGTCGTCGCCCACCTCGGCCTCGGCGATGGCGAGCCGCATGGCGGGCGTGGGCCGGGTGACGGTGTCGCTGCGCAGGTCCACGACGCGGGCGGGCATGGCTGGCTCCTGGGGGATCGGGCGTACGAGGCGCTCCGACTATAGCGCCGCCCGCCGGAGCGGGGCCCGGCAGCCCCCCGGGCGGGGCCGGCCGGAACGGGCGGACCCGCCCGGGGGGGGGGGGCCGGGCCCTGTCCGGTCTTGCACCGGGCTGACAACTGGCGGCAGGCTCCCGCGTCGAATAGCCCTGAAGCGGTCCGCATCCTCGCGGCCGCACTCGGAAACGACCTCACGGAGTGGCCTCCATGTTCTTCGGCTTCGATCGCACGTTCCTGTTCCTCATCCCGGCCATGATCTTCGCGATGTGGGCGCAGTGGAAGGTGCAGAGCACGTTCGAGCGCTTCTCCCGCGTGCCCGCCGCGAACGGCCTGAGCGGCCGCGACATGGCCCGCCGGATCATGTCGCGCAACGGCGTCACCGACGTCGAGGTGGAGCCGGTCGCCGGCATGCTCTCGGATCACTACGACCCGCGCACGCGCAAGGTGCGCCTGTCCGAGCCGAACTACGCGGGCGGCTCGATCTCGTCCATCGCCGTGGCGGCGCACGAGGTGGGTCACGTGCTCCAGCACCACGAGGGCTACTTCCCGCTCCAGCTCCGCTCGGGCATGGCGCCGGTGGTCGGGGTCGCCAGCACGGCGGCGATGCCGCTGTTCATCATCGGCCTGCTGTTCGGGGCCGGCGCGTCCTGGGGCGGCCTGCTCATGGATCTGGGCATCCTGTTCTTCGCCGGCGCGGTGCTGTTCCACCTGGTGACGCTGCCCGTGGAGTTCGACGCCTCGCGCCGCGCGCTGGCCCAGCTCACGAGCACCGGCGCGGTGATGCCGGAGGAGGTCGCGGGCGCGAAGAGGGTGCTGGACGCGGCCGCCCTCACCTACGTCGCCGCGGCCGCCATGGCGGCGCTCCAGCTCGTCCGCCTGCTCGTCCTGCGCAACGATCGTCGCTGACGCCGCGCGCCGGCGACCCCGCCCCGGGCCTTCCGGCCCGGCGCGGGAGCCGGCGCGACGCGGACCGGACGACCGCGGGCCGCTGACGGGCCCGCGTGCCCCGGTCAGCGGGCCGCAGCCGTGTCCGGCTCGAGCACGCCGCGCAGCACGCCGTAGAGCCGCGGGTAGTACTCGAAGAACTCCACCACCTCGCGCATCTCGCGGCTCCCGCTCCCCCAGCGAAGCGCGCGCTCCGAGGCGCGCGCGGCGGTGGCCGAGTCGCCGCTCGTGGCCGCGGCCAGCCACAGCCCGTACCAGCCGACCGGGTCGGCGGGTGCCCGCTCGACCAGCCGCCCGAACGCGACGCCGGCCTCGCGCGGCGAGTCCGCGATCAGCGCCGCGGCGCCCCAGAGCTTGAACGCGCGCGGGAGCGGCGTCTCCTCGCACAACCTCCGGTAGCTGACGCGGGCCAGCTCGTAGCGTTCCTCGTTGAGCGCGCGGAGCCCCATCCAGTCCAGCACGCTGGCGCGGTGCGTGGCATGCCGTCGCGGCGGTCCCTCGAGCAGCGCGTCCGCGCGCGCGAAGCCGCGGTCGAGGTCGGTGAGCGAGACGAGCATGAGCAGGAACGGCACGGCCACGCACGCCGCCGCGCCGAGCGCGAGCCCGCGCGCCCGCGGCGTGCCGGCGAGCGAACGGGCGAGCGCCCAGGCGGAGGCCACCGCGAACGCGGCGCCCGCGGGCCCGAGCGAATCGTAGTCCCGGTAGGGCCCGAGCGGCAGGTACACGAACAGCAGGACGGGCAGGAACGCCGCGACGAGCGCGCACAGGTGGAGCGCCTCCGGCGAGCGGCGCGCACGGAGGGCCGCCAGCACGGCGAGCGGCGCGAGCGGGGCGTGCAGCAGCACGGCGTTCGCCGCGTCCATGAGCCGGAGCGGCGCGAACGCCGCGGCGAGCGCGCCGCCCTGCTGGCGCACCTCGGGCGGCAGGAGGTTGACGCCCACGTCGAACGAGCGGATGACGTGGAGGAGGCGCGGGGCCTCCCAGGCGAACACGAGCGCCGGCACGAGCAGCGGCCACAGCCGGCGCCGGTCTGCGCCGGGCCGGCGCCACGCGAGCAGCGTCGCCACGGCCCACACGAGCAGGAGCGGAAGACCGCCTCGGTGGAGCGCGAGTCCCAGCGAGATGGCGAGCGCGAACGGGATCGCCGCGCGCCCGCTCCGCACCAGCTCCACACCCAGCGTGCCGGCGGCGAGCGTGCACAGCGCGAGCTGCGGAGTGGGCTTGGCGTAGCCGGTGAGGAGAGTGGTGTAGCCGCCGAACGCGAGCACGGTGGCGACCGCCGCCCCCGCGGCGGGGCGCTCGGAGACCTGTCCTGCGAAGCGGACCGCGAGTGCCACGAGCAGCGCGGCCTCGGCGAGGCCGATCGCGCGCAGGACCGCGATCGGCTCGGTCGAGAGGAGCCCCGCGAGCCGCGTGGGCAACACGTGGTTCACCCACACGTCGAGCGGCAGCGCCTGCGGAAAGAGCCGGCGGAACCAGGCCTCGTCGATCACGCCGAGCCGGAGCACGAAGTCGCCGACGAAACGCACCCGGTCCGGGAGCAGCGCGAGGAGCGCCAGCAGCGATCCTCCCAGGAGCCAGGGCCAGCCGCGCGCGAGGAACCCGGACGCCCCCGCGCCCGGCGCGGAGCCCGGACGGGGACCGCGGTCGGCGAGCGCGAGGCCGAGCGCCGCGGCCCACAGCGCGAGCAGCGCCCACGCGAGGGAGGGCTCGACGTGGCGCGCGAAGTCGAGGCCCCACGCGAACCCGCCCGGGGCCAGGCTCGCCGCGACCCGCAGCGCGAATGTCGCGACCAGGAAGCTCGCGAGCAGCGCGGAGGAGGCTGCGGTCGAGGAGGAGGCCGCGGTCACGGATCGCGTCATGAACCCTCCTCGGCGACGGTCGGGGACGGGAGACGCTTCCCGCGCCGGGCCGGCTCCCTTCCCCGCGCCGGCGCCGGCGGCCCGGCGGCACCGCGGTCCCGGGGTCCCGACCCCGGACCGGGCGTGCGCGCCGCAGCTGCTGAACGCGACACGGCCGGGCTCAGGCGAGCCCGGCCGTGCCGGAATGTCTCATGTGCGCGGCCGTTACTGCTGGGCCACCATGTCCTTGAGTTCCTTCGACACCTTGAACACCGGAACCCGGCGCGGCGGCACGGGCACCGCTTCGCCGGTGCGGGGGTTGCGCGCGATGCGCGACTTGCGGTCCTTCACCCGGAACGTGCCGAAGCCGCGGATCTCGATGTGGTGGCCGTCCGCAAGCGCCTTGGCCACCGCGTTCAGGAAGCAGTCGACCGTCTCGGCCACGTCCTTCTTGGTGAGTCCGGTACGCTCGGAGATCTGGTCCACGATATCGGCCTTCGTCATCACTCCCTCCTGGACACATCCCGCCCTCGGTCGCCGACCGGCGCCCCGGAGGACTGGACGGCGGAACCGTACCCGCGCACCCGAACGCTGTCAATCGCCTAATGGACAAGGGGTTACTTCGTTTCTCCCGGCTCCGGGCCGCCTCCGCCGAGAGCACGGCGGCGGCCCTCTTCGATCGGATCGGCGTCCGCGGCGGCGAGGAGCCGGGTGAGCACGGGCCGCCCCGCGGCCACCTCGGCCAGCCACTCGCGCGCGAACGCCCCCGAGCGGATCTCCTCCAGGAGGGCCCGCATCGCGGCGCGGCTCGACTCGTTGATGACCCGCGGCCCGCGCGTGAGGTCCCCATAGAGCGCGGTTCCCGAGATGCCGCGCCGCAGGCCGGCGACGCCGCGCGCGTGGAGCAGCTCGGACAGGTAGCGAAGCTGGTGCACGACCTCGAGATAGGCCACCTCGGGCGTGTAGCCCGCCTGCACCAGCGTGCCGTAGGCGGAGCTCACGAGCGCGTTCATGCCGCCGCACAGCACCGCCTGCTCGCCGAACAGGTCCACCTCGGTCTCCTCGCGGACGGTCGTGCGCAGGAGCCGGGCCCGCCCGCATCCGAGCGCGGTGGCGTAGTGGGTCGCGAGCGCCCACGCGTCGGCGCCGCCGCCGTGGTGCACCGCGAGGTAGGCCGGCACGCCCTCGCCGCGCTCGTAGAGCTCGCGGATGACGCGGCCGGGCCCCGCGGGCGAGACCAGCACCACGCTCGCGCCTGCCGGGAACACGAGCCCGCCGTAGAGCAGGTTGAAGCCGTGCGCGAACACGAACGTGCGGGCGCCGACGGACGAGCCCGCGAGCCCGGGCCAGACCGCGGGCGTGACCTCGTCGGGCAGGAGCACCGCGATCGTGTCGGCCTCGCGCAGCGCCTGCTCCGGCGGCGCGACGGCGAATCCGTGCGCCCGGGCGCGCGCCTCGCCGGCGCGGCCTGCCCTGGCGGCGACGCTCACGGTCTCGCCGGAGTCGCGCAGGTTCCTCGCGTGCGCCTCGCCCTGGTTGCCGAAGCCCAGCACGACGACGCGACCGAGCGGGGACGGGGCGCGCGTCGTGGTCATCGCCGGGCGGCTTGCGGACCCGAGGGCGGGCCCGCCGGCGCGGTCACTTCTTGTCGCCGGAGCTCGCGACTCTCGGCTTCTTGGCGCCGGCCGCGCTCGACCAGTCCGACTTCTGCACCAGCGTCATGCCCGCGCCCGCGTCGAACGTGAAGCCCTGCTTCTTCGCGGCGTAGATCCAGGTCTGGAGCTTCCGGCCATCCGACTCCCAGTCCCACACCTTGTCGGGCGGCCCCATGCCGGCGAGCGTGTTCGCCGCGGCCGAGCCGGCCCTGGCGCCCTTGGCGGCGCCGGCGGCTTCGGCGCTCTCCTTGCCGACGTTCATGGCCATGAACACCATCAGCATCTCGGTGGACTTCGGGTTGTTGCCCGCCTTGCTGTAGACCGCGCCGAGCTGCCGGAAGTAGACCTTGTTGTCCGGCTTCAGGTTCACGGCCCTGTGCAGCACCTCGACGGCCTCGTCGAACTTCTGCATGTCGGCGAGCGTCGAGCCGAGACTCGAGAGCGCGTCGGCGTCGTCCGGGCTCTGCTTGAGCACCGCGCGCCACGCGCCCTCGGCCAGCGCCAGTTCGCCCGCCGACTGGAACGCCAGCGCGGCGTTGAAGCCGAGGTCGCTGTTCCCGGGCTTGAGCGCGAACGCCTTGGCGTAGGCCTCTCCGGCCAGCTTGAAGTCCGCCCGCCGGGCCGCGTCCTGCTTGCCCTGGGCGCGGTTGAACAGAGCGCTGCCCATGCCCATGAAGTGGTCGCTGTTCTCCGGCTCGGCTTTGGCCAGCTCCTGGTAGTAGGCGATCGCCTCCTCGAACTTCCTGGCATCGAGCAGCGCTCCCGCCTTGTTCGCGCGCACGGTGCGTAGCGCGTCGCGGACGCCGCCGACCGCGGTGTCCTGGGCGGCCTCGGTGAGGCCGTTGCGCAGCACGGTCTCGGCCTCGTCGAAGCGCCCCATCAGCGCGTATGCGGTGGCCAGGTTGCGGATGGTGACCGCGTTCGCGGGCTTGAGCAGCTTGGCGCGCGTCAGGCTCAGGATGGCGGCCTCGAACTGCTTGCCGGCCTCCTCCTTGAGCGGCTTCTCGTCCTCGCTCGGCGCCTTGGTGTAGTCCGGGTACGCGCTCTGCGCATCGCCGATCCGCTTGATGCCCTCGTTGTAGGCGCGGGCCCAGTACGACTCGCGGTTGTTCATGACCATCTCGAGCTTCTTCCTGTCGCCCTTCGCGGAAAGCCCGTCGATGGACTTCTGGAACCACGTGCCCGCGGGGCCGGCGCTGTCCACCTCGGCGTACGCCCAGCCGAGGTAGCCGAGCGCCTCGAGGTCCGCCGGGTCCTCGGTGGCACAGATGGTCAGCTGGTCCACGGCCTTGTTGATCTCGCGGACGTAGTCCTCGGTGTTGCCGCGCTCCTTGTCCTTCAGGGCCTGCACGACGTACTGGATCCCGCCGGCGCAGTGGGGATTGCGCGCGGAAGCCACGCCCGCGGCGAGCAGCAGCGCCGCCGAGGCCGCACCCGCGATCGCACGCTTGTTCAAGGCACTCCTCCTTAGACGAGGCGGTTGCCGTTCACCTGCAGCCCGAACGTGGCGCCCAGGTGCTTCGCCGCCTTGCGGGACGCGAGCATCCGCGTCATGAAGATCTCGAAATACTCCATCATGTGCGAGATGTCCGAGTCGAGCGTCAGCTCGAGCGTGATGTGCTGCTGGTCGGCGTCCACGTTGAGGAAGCTCTTCTGCACCGAGTAGTTGACCCGGTCGTGGATGTCGAACTTGATCATGTCCGGGTTCCGCACCCGGGTGCGGTGCACGTCGCTCTTGTCGGCCAGGATGAGCGCGGCGGCGATGTCGTTGACGGGGTCGCCGTCGTTCTCGTGGTGGTTCCCGATGGCGGCGATGACGGGCAGGATCTCGTCCTCGGGCATGCCGAAGTCGGCGAGCAGCTGCATGGCCATGACGGCGCCGGTCTGGGCGTGGTGGTCGCGGTTGACGGCGTTGCCGATGTCGTGCAGGTACCCGGCGATGGCGGCCAGCTCGCACTGGCGCTCGGGCCGGCCCATGCGCTTGAGGACGTTGAACGCGATGCGCGAGACGAGCCCGACGTGGCGCTCGCCGTGCTCGGTGTAGCCGATGGACTCCAGCGAGGCGTCGGCCATGCGCACGTACAGCTTCACGCGCGGGTGCTCGCGGACGAAGTCGAACGTGACGGGGGCCGGGGCCCCGACGGAGGGGGCCTCGGCGGCGTGGCGGACCGGAGAGCGGTTCATCTCTGGGGGATCCCCCATGCGGGAAGGATGCCACCGGGGCGGCGGCGCGGCGCGGCTGGAATCGCGCGGGCGACACTAGGCGCGCAACTCCAAGAGCGTCAAGCCTGAGCGGGCTTGCTTGCAGCTCGCTGACGTTCGCGGCCGAGGCTCCGGGATGACGCGCGCTCGCACACCTCGAAGTGCCGTCGCGACACCCGTTCCGGGGCCGTCGCGCGTCTCGCTCCGGGGCGTCGAGGGTGGCCCTCGGGGGTCTCGAACGGAGCCAACGCTCGGGCCGGCCCAGGAAGGCCAGCCCGAGCGTCGCCCTCGTTCGAGGTGGGCCTCGACCCGTGAGCGACGCGCTCGGAACCACGATCGCATCGGAGTCGGACCAGCCGACATCGCGCTACAGCACCTCGATCGGATCCACGTCGGCGACGACGCGGACCTTTCGGCGGCCCGGGGTGTCGGCGAGGGCGAGCGCGGAGGCGGCGAGCCCGCGCAGGAGGCGGCCGTCCGGGCCCTTGAGGAGGACGTGCCAGCGGTGCCGCCCGCGCAGGCGCGCGAGCGGCTGCGGGGCGGGGCCCAGCACGACCACGTCGCCCTCGCCCGCGCGTTCGCGGACGTGGTCCGCCAGTTCCGTGGCCGCCGCCTCGACGTCGCCCGCGTCCGGGCCGTCCACGAGCAGCGTGACCAGTCGCGTGAACGGCGGGTAGCCCGCCTCGCGCCGCTCCGCCAGCTCGCGCTTCCGGAACTCGCGCTCGCCCTCGTCGGCGCGCTCGGCCGCCATCGCCGCGATCGCCGGATGGTCGGGCGTGCACGTCTGAACAATCACCTCGCCCGGCGTGCGGCCGCGCCCGGCGCGGCCCGCCACCTGGACCAGCAGCTGATATGTGCGCTCCCCCGCGCGGAAGTCCGGCAGGTGGAGCGCCACGTCCGCGTCCAGCACGCCCACCAGCGTCACGCGCGGGAAGTCGAGCCCCTTCGCGATCATCTGTGTGCCGAGCAGGATGTCGGCGTCGCCGCGCGCGAACCGCTCCAGCGTCTCGCCCGGGCCCTGGCGCGCCCGCGCCACGTCCAGGTCGAGGCGCTGGACGCGCGCCGACGGGAACGCCGCCGCCAGCTCGCGCTCGGCGCGCTGCGTGCCCGCGCCGCCGTAGCGGAGCAGCGGCCGCCGGCAGCTCGGGCAGGCGTCCGGAGCCGGCTCGCGATGGTCGCAGTAGTGGCAGCGGAGCTCGCGCGGCGAGACGTGCAGCGTGAGCGAGATGTCGCAGCGCGGGCATTCCGGCGTGTGCCCGCAGCCGCGGCACTGGAGGTGGTGCGAGTGGCCGCGCCGGTTGAGCCACAGCAGCACCTGCTCCTTCCGCGCCAGCCGCTCCCCCACCGCGGCGCGGAGCGGCGGCGAGAGCACGCCGGGGCCGCTCCCCTCGCGGCGCAGGTCCACCACTCGCACGGTGGGGAGCCTCCGGCGGTCCACCCGCTCGGGCAGGACCAGCCGGCGGTAGCGGCCGCGCGCCGCGTTCGCGAGCGTCTCGAGGCTCGGCGTGGCCGAGCCCAGCACCACGGGCACGCCCAGCATCTGCGCGCGCCGCACCGCCACGTCGCGGCCGTGGTAGCGGAGCTGCTCGCTCTGCTTGTAGGCCGGCTCGTGCTCCTCGTCCACCACGATCAGCCTGAGCGCGGGCAGCGGCGCGAACACCGCCGACCGCGCGCCGACGACGACGTCGAGCGCACCGCGGCGGGCCAGCTCCCAGTGGCGCCGCCGCGTGCCCACCGGCAGGTAGCTGTGCAGCGTGGCCACGCGGTCGCCGAAGCGCCGGCGGAACTGCGCCACCACCTGCGTGGCGAGCGCGATCTCGGGCACCAGCACGAGCGTCTGGCCGCCCGCCTCTCGCGCGGCGCGCGCGCCGCGCAGGTAGACCTCGGTCTTGCCGCTCGCCGTGACCCCGTGCAGCAGGAAGCGCTCGAACCCGCCGGCCGCGGTCGCGGCCTCGACCGCCTCGACCGCCCCGCGCTGGGCGGGCGTGAGCGTGACGCGGTCGGGGATCGCCATGCGGAGGGCCCGGTCCTCGGCCGCGTGGCGGCGGGCGAGCGAGCGCGCGAACCCCTCGTTCCCGCCGGGGAGCGCCGCGGCCACGACCTCGCCGGGCGGCGCCAGGTAGTAGTCCGAGACCCAGCTCGCGAGCGCGAGCAGGTGCGGCGAGAGCACCGGCGCGCCGAGCACGCGACCCACGTCCAGCACCTGCTCGAGCGCGGTCGCGCCCGCCAGCCCCATCACCACGCCGCGCGCGGCGCGGCCGCGGAACGGCACCTCGACCGGCACGCCGGGTGCGAGGTCTCCCGCGAGCCCGGGAGGGACGCGATAGGTGAACAGCTGCCGGACGGGCACCGGCAGGGCGACGAGCGCGAAGGACATGGGCGATGGGCGGGGCGGTCGGCCGAGGGGCCGGCGCGCGGGTCACGCCGGAGCCGGGACAGTGCGACGCGCGCCCCCGCCACGCAAGCGAACAGCCGCAATTGCCGCGGGCCCGCGCCTTGCGGCGCGGGCCCTGGGAGCTCGTCGAAGCCGTGTACGGTCCGGACGGGACCCGGCGTACCGGTCAGGCCTGCATGCGCTGTCGAGTCGTGCCGTGGCCCAGGATGGCGTTGATGCGCTCGACCAGCTTGCGGGGGCTGAAGGGCTTGGTGATGTAGTCGTCGGCGCCGACCTCGAAGCCCACCTTCTGGTCCACGTTCCGGCCCTTCGCGGAGAGCAGGATCACGGGGATGTCCTTCGTCTCCGCGTCGGCCTTGAGGCGCTTGCACGTCTCGTAGCCGTCGAGCTTGGGCATCATGATGTCCAGCACGATGAGGTCCGGCTTGTCGGCGCGGGCCTTCTCGAGCGCCTGCTCGCCGTCGAGGGCGGTCAGCACCTCGTAGCCCTCCATGCCGAGGCTGAAGTCCAGGATGTGGACGATGTAGATCTCGTCATCCACCACCAGGATCCTGCCCTTCGCCATGACCCTCACCTCCTTGAGACTCCTGTCATGCGTGCCCCGTGCGGGCGGCGCGTCCTTGTTGCTCCGGATATCGGCCTGTCCCGGCGCAGGCTTGAGGGCTTCGTCGCGCCGGGCCCGACGTGTCCCCTCCGGGCGCCCCGGCGGGGGGGGCGGACCGGCCCGCGGCCCGGCGCGGGCCCGGGGCGGGTGCCTCAGGCGGCCGCGCGCGGCGCCTCCACCTCCTCGTCCAGCATCGCCAGCCAGGCCTCGACCACCTCCGGGTCGAACTGCCGGCCCGCCTCCCGGCGCAGCTCGGCGGCGGCCTCCTCGCGCGGGGTGGCGATCCGCCACGGCCGCGCGCTGGTCAGGCTCTCCCAGGCGTCCACGACGGCGAGGATGCGGGCGCCGAGCGGGATCTCGTCGCCCCGCAGCCCGTGCGGATAGCCGCTCCCGTCCCAGCGCTCGTGGTGCGCCAGCACCAGCTCGCGCACCTGGCCCAGGTACTCGAGCGGCCGCAGGATCTCGACGCTCGCCTCGGGATGACCGCGCACCAGCAGCCGCTGCTGGTCGTCCAGCTGGTCCGGGTGCCGGGTCTCGGGCCCGAGCCGCACCATGCCGAGGTCGTGGATGCTGGCGACGTAGCCGATGAGGTCCACCTCGGCCGGCGCGAGCCCGAGCCGCCGGGCCAGCGCCCGCGCGCGCTTGACCGCGCGCCGGCCGCCCAGCGCGAACTCGCGCTTGAGTCGCGTCATCGCGCGCACCGAGGCGAGCGCGTCCTCCACCACCCGCTCGCTGTCGGGGTAGGCGCAGGCCCGCTCGATGGCGCTGCCGACGCGCTCGGTCAGCATGACGACGAGCCCGAGGTCGTCCTCGTCGAACGATTCGCCGCTGTGCTTGTTGGCGGCGTTCACGACGCCGATCACCTCGCCCTCGACGCGCAGCGGGACCGAGAGCAGCGACTTGGTGCTGTACTGCGGGTGGTTGAGACGGCGGAACCGACGGTCGGTCTCGATGTCGTCCACGAGCAGCGGATAGCCCCAGGCCGCGACCGCGCCGGCGACGCCGCTCCGGAGCGTGGTGCGGCGGCCGCGCACCGCGCCCTCGTGCCCCGTGCTCGCCGCCACGAACAGGTCGCCGCGGTCGGGGTCCACCACCACCAGGGAGACGAGCGAGCTCTCGAGCGTGGCCGCGATCATCTCGACGATCGCGTCGAACAGCGGCTGGAGGTCGGGGCGTCCGAGCGCCTGGCGGGCGACGCGGCGCGCGCGGGGAGACGCCGTCTGCCGCACCGGCGCACTGAAGCAGAAGCGCGGACCCGGGACCTCGAGCCCCACCACGCCCTCGGGCTGCTCCACCCACAGCCTCCCGCCGTGCAGCTCGACGATGCCGCGGGTGATGGCGAGGCCCAGCCGGGAGGCGTCGGGACCGTGCGCCGCCGCCGCCGAACCGGGCGGCGCCTCGCGCCGGAGGCGGTGGAACTGGTCGAACGCGTTCGTGCGGTGCTCGTCGGGGAGCGGCGGGCCTTCGTCCTCGACCGCGCACGTCCACTCCAGCTCGCCGCCCGCCAGCGTCACCGCCACTGTCCCGCCCCGCGGCGAGTACTCGATGGCGTTGTGAACGAGGTTCTCGACCGCGCGGCGCAGCAGCTCGTGGTCGACCTCGACGCGCGTCTCGTCGCCCTCGATCTCGAGCGTCACCTCGCGGTCGCGCGCGAGGTCGCCCAGCCGGTCCCCGACTGCACGGCACAGTTCGCGGAGCGAGACCGTGCCGAGACGGAGCGTGCAGCCCCCGCCGTCGATGCGCGACAGGTCGCCGACGTCCTGGAGCAGCGAGCCCATGCGGGCGCACTCCTCGCGCATCACCGTCACGAGCCGGGTCCGCTCGGCGCGTGCCTGCGGCGCCGTGCGCTCGAGCGACTCGCAGTAGGCGAGCACCGACGACAGCGGGCTCCGGAGCTCGCCCACGACCAGGTTCAGCAGTCCGGCCGAGGATTCGCGCGCCGAGGCCAGCCGGCGCTCGAGCCGGGCCGACTGCGCGCGCTCGTCGTCCAGCGCGCGCCGCAGGTGGGCGCGCTCGAGCGACAGCGCCAGCGCGTCGGCCATCGTCTGCAGAAGCATCCGCTCCGGCGCCTCGAAGTCGTGCGGGCCCGAGAAGCCGACGAGCAGGAACCCGAACGCGGTGCTGCCCGCCACGAGCGGCAGCGTGGCGAGCGCCACGGGCGGCTCGTGCCACAGCAGCGTCTCGCGCAGCAGGTCCTCGGCCAGCGTCTCGTCGTAGCGCGCGCGGTCGTTGCGCATGACCCACTCCACCGGCCCCCCGTGCTCGGCCAGGTACGGCGTCTCGACGCCCGAGTCCTCGACCACGTACAGCGCCCCGCTCCGGCGGTCCACGCGCAGGAGCCGTGCGTCCAGCGCGCCCAGCGCCTCGCGCAGGTGTTCGCGCGCCAGATCCCACGACACCGTCAGCTCGCTGGTCGCGCGCAGCGCGAGCACCGCCTCGGCGAGCAGCGTCACCATCTCGCGCGGGATCGCGGGGCGAGCGGCCGGGGTCCCGGCATCCTGCGGCGTGCTCATGCCACCTTCTGCCGCGTTTCGGGAGGCTCGCGCCGGCGGCGCTCGCCGACCATGACGCTGCCGGAGATGCCCTTGCCGTGCGCCTTCAGCTCCTGCGCGATGTCGATGAGCTGCGCCAGGTGCGTGACCGGGACGCGGTCTGTGCTCACGAGCGCGATGGTGAGGCTCATGAGCGGAAACCGCTCCACCTCGTGCCGGCGGTTCAGGACCTCCACCTGGCCGCGCGCGCGGTCCTCCTCGTCGTAGAGGTCGAGGGCCGCGGTGTTGAACCACTCGAGGATCGCCTCCCCGAGCGGTTCCGCCGCATCGCACGAGCACAGCACCACGAAGTCGTCGCCGCCGATGTGTCCGACGAAGCCCTCCGGGTCGCCGATCCGGTAGACGGACTCGGACAGGATGCGCGCCAGCAGCTGGATGGCCTCGTCACCCCGGCCGTAGCCGTAGTAGTCGTTGAACGCCTTGAAGTGGTCCACGTCCACCTGGAGCAGCGCGAACGGGCGCCCCTCGCCCAGCCGCCGGCGGATCTCGGCGTTGATGGAGTGGTTGCCGGGCAGGCCGGTGAGCGGGCTGGCCGAGCGCTGCTGGTTGCTCCAGTCCAGCGTGTTCCGCACGCGCTGCATCAGCTCGCCCATCTCGAACGGCTTGGTGACGTAGTCGTTGGCGCCGCGGCCGAGGCCGCTCAGCTTGTCCTCGCGTCCGGCGCGCGCCGTGACCATGATCACGGGGATGTGCCGGGTCGTGAACGAGGCGCGCAGGCGGTTGCAGACCTCGACCCCGTCCAGTTCCGGCATCATGACGTCGAGGACGATGAGGTCGGGCGTCTCGTCCTTCGCGAGGCGCACCGCTTCGAGTCCGTCCACCGCCTCGATCACGGAGTAGCCCTCGAGCTCCAGGCGCGTCCGCAGCAGGGACCGGATGTCCTTTTCGTCGTCCGCGATCAGGATGCGCTGCATCGCCAAGCCGTGCTCCAAGGTTCGGGTCCCGGAGGATCCGCGATGGAAGCGCCGACACCGGTGCCCCGGGGGGACGCCGATGGGTGCGCTCACACGCAGGCGTTATCGGCCTTGCGGCGCCGGGACTTGCGGGGATTCTGGGAGCGCCGGATTCACCTCATCCGGAGGCCCGAGCCCTCGAGCGAGGCGGCGGCGTCGAGTTCCGGACCGGCGCGCTCGCCGCGCTCCAGGAGCCTTGCCCCGAGCCAGGCGATCATGGCCGCGTTGTCGGCGCACAGCCGCGGCGACGGGATCCTCAGCGCCACCCCGCGGGCCTCGCAGAGCCCGGCGAGCGCGGCGCGCAGCGCCCGGTTGCAGGCCACGCCGCCGCCCAGGTTGAGCGCCCTCGCGCGGATCTGCTCGAGGGCACGGCGGCACCGGGCCACCAGCACCTCGACCACCGCGGCCTGGAACGAGGCGGCCATGTCTCGCACGAGCGCGCCCGGGTAGGGCGGTCCGCCGAACGGCTCCAGGTGCACGTTGACGGCGGTCTTGAGTCCCGAGAACGAGAAGTCGAGCCCGGGCCGGTCGAGCATGGGCCGCGGCAGCTCGAACGCGTCGGCGCATCCCTCGGCGGCGAGCCGGTCCACGACCGGACCGCCGGGAAAACCCAGGCCGAGCCGCTTGGCCACCTTGTCGTAGGCCTCGCCCGCCGCGTCGTCGAGCGTGGCGCCGAGCCATCGGTGCTCTCCGATGCCGCGCACCTCGACCAGCTCGGTGTGCCCGCCCGAGACCACCAGCGCCACGGCCGGCCACGGGCTGTCCCCGTGCTCGAGCGAGGCCGAGTGGAGGTGCGCCTCGATGTGGTTGACGCCCACGAGCGGCAGATCGAGCGCGTGCGCCCACGCCTTGGCGAACGCCACGCCCACCACGAGCGAGCCCACGAGGCCCGGCGCGTGCGTGACGGCCACGCCGGTGAGCTCGCGGGCGCGGACCCCCGCCTCGGCCAGCGCCTTCTCCACGAGCCTGGGCAGCAGCTCCAGGTGCGCGCGCGAGGCCAGCTCGGGCACGACTCCGCCGTAAAGCCGATGCACGTCCTGCGCCGCGATCAGGTGCGAGCGCACGCGGATGCCGCCCTCGAGCACCGCGACGGAGGTGTCGTCGCACGAGGTCTCGATGCCGAGGACGAGCGCCCCGGCCCCGCCGATGGGGCGAGGTCCCGTCACGAGCGCCCCGGCGGGGGTCCAGCGGCGCGGGCCGGCGGCGGCGGCGGGGTCACGTCCGCTCCGGCATGAGCGCCTCGTCCAGCCACGCCATGTACCGCGGCGCGCCGGCCGCGATGCGGACCGCCACGCACTCGGGCGTCTCGTAGGGGTGAAGCTCGTGCAGCCGCGAGACGAGCGCGGTCCAGTCCTGCTTGCGCGTCTTCATGAGCACCACCACCTCGGACGTGTCCTCGACCGCGTCCTTCCAGCGGTAGACCGAGCGCGCGCCGGAGAGCAGGCTGGCGCAGGCCACGAGCCGCTCCTCGACGAGCGCGCGCGCGACGCGAGCGGCGTCGGCCTCGTTCGCGAACGTGGTGAAGACGATGAGGGCGTCGGTCATGCGTGGCTCCTCGCGGCGTGGCGCGGAGTGGGGGCGCGGGCGGCTGCGTGGCCGGGACGAGCCACGCGGCACGGGGGCGGGCCGCGGCTCGCGGCGGCGGGCGAGTGTACCATCGCGCGCATGCAGGCTTCCGGCATGCGCGGTGCGTCACGCCTGGGACGGGCGCTGCTCGCGCTGGCGGCTCTCGGAGCGGCGGGCGAGCCGCCGGCGGGCGCGGCCGCGGGCGGCGAGCCGCGGACGGGCCCGGCTGCGGCCCCCGCGACCGGCGCGAAGCCGCTCCCCGCGGACCTCCCGCCCATCGTGTTCGTCGCGCGCACGCCCCCGAACGGTGCGGATCCCGGGCAGGTGCCGGGGCTCGGCCCGCACGGCACGTTCGCCGGGAGCGGCGGCCGGCTGCTGGAGCGCTCGCCCGACGGCCGCGTGTGGGAGCTGCTCCCCGCGGGCCGGCTTCACGACGTGGCCGATCCGGACGTGTCGGCCGACGGCCGCACGGTGGCGTTCTCCGGGCGCGAGACACCCGGCTCCGCGTGGCGGATCTGGACCGTGGCGCGCGCGGGGGCACCCGGCGCGGGCGGGTCCGAGCCACGCTGCCGGACGTGCGGGGAAGCGGGCGCAGGCGGTGCGGCGGGCGCCGCCGGGCGGGCGGACGACGCCGATCCGGCGTGGTGGGGCGACACGCTGCTGTTCGTGAGCACGCGCGGCGGCGGGACCGCGCTCTACGACGGCTCCCCCGCCACCCAGCTGTGGGCGCTCGCGCCCGACGGCTCGCGGGTCCGACTCACGCACGAGCCGAACGGTGTGCTGGATCCGGTGGCGGATCGCGCCCGGCGGCGGGTGTTGTTCGCGCGCTGGTGGTTCAACCCCTGGCGCATGGAGCCACCGGGCGTCGCGACGCGCGGCGGCGCGCCGGGCGATACGGTGAACGTCTGGCAGGTGGTCTCGGCGCGACTCGCCTCCACGCCGGAGGCGTCGCTCGCGCTCGAGGACCTCCGGCTCGCGGCGGGCGGGACGCTGCCGCGTCGCGGCGGCATGGGGCTGCAGCCGGCCCGGCGCGGGCGGGATGGCGTGCTCGCCGTGGCGGCGCGGAACACCGGGCTCGCGCCGCGGCCGGGCGCGCTGGCGATCCACGCGTTTGCCCGCCCGCCGGGAGCCGGCTCGCGCGTGGCCGGCGCCGCCATCGGCGCCGAGGCCGGCGACGCGTATCGCGAAGGGGCCAACCTCGCGGCGCCGGCCGCGTGCGCGCCCGCCCCGCTCCCCGACGGGGGCTTCGTGTGCGCGCTCGACCCGGGCGGCCGCGGCGAGTTCGGGCTCTGCCGGGTCAGCGCGGACGGCGCTTCGCACGAGATGCTCGTGGACGAGCCGGGCCGCTGGGAGCTGGACCCGGCCGTCGTGCCCGCATCCATCGGCACGCCGGACGCGGAACGGGCACCGCCGTCCGGCGCCGGGGACGGCACGCCCGCACGGGCCGGGTCCCCGTCCACCGGGCCGGGAGAGCGCCGAGTCCCGGCGGCGTCAACCGGGCCGGCCGCGCCCGCTCCCGTCCCCGCGCCCACGTTCCGCTATCTCTCGCGCGACGTCTTCGCCGGCGCCGGCGCGCCGCCGCGGCGCGGCGATGCCGTGCTGCACGTGTTCCGCGCCGGCGCCGGCGACACCGCCGTCGTCGTCCGGCGCGCACGCGTGCCGCGCTCGGGGCGCGTGGACCTCCGGCTGCCGGCGGACGTGCCGTTGTTCGAGGTGCTGGCGGATCCCACGGGCCGCGCGCTCACGGGCGCGCACGGGATCGCCCAGGTGCGCGGGTTCAACCCGGGCGCCGGCGGCTCCACGTCGCGCTGCGCGGGCTGTCACCTCGGGCACAGCACGCTCCGGCCCTGACCGCCCGGGCGGCGGGATCAGCGCCCCGCCACCGCGTACGCCACCCAGGTGTCCTCGTTGTCGATGCGGGTGCGGCGGTAGAGAGTGCCGTTCCCGCGGCGCGAGCGCGGGTCCCAGCCCTCGCTCCACACCTCGAAGCTCGCGAAGCCCGCCTCGACCAGCGCGTCGCGCAGCTCGGGGATCGTGTACATGCGCCAGTCATACGTGAACGCGCGGCGCATCCGGCGCCCGTCCCGGAGCTCGAAGTGGATGTGCGCCACGAGCCGCCGGTCGGTGGCGTCCACCGCGGTGTGCTCCCAGACGTACGTGAACGCCGGCAGCATCGTGCCGTCCGGCGCGTTGGCCGCGCGCTTGCGCGTCCGCTCGGTCAGCGCCTGCTCGGCATCCCCGCCCCCGAACAGGTTCAGGACCAGCACTCCCCCGGGCCGGAGTCCCGCGCGCGCGGCGCGCAGGTAGCGGAGGAGCTCGGCGCGCTCGTGGAACACCCACCACGAGAAGTTGAGCGCGCACGCCGCGTCCACGCGCGGGAGCCGCACGCGGCGCACGTCGCCGCGCACGAGCGTCACGCGACTCGCAGCCTCGCGCGCGTGGGGCAGGCGGTGGCGGCGCGCCCAGGCGAGCGGCTCGGCGTCCAGGTCCACGCCCCAGGCGCGGCGCCGGGGGCCGCGCAGCGCCCACGCGGTCGCGAGCGCGGCGGTGCTGCAGAAGTCCTCGCGGAACGCGCGCGGCTCGCGGCCGGGGTTGCGACGACGCCAGACCCGCTCGATGAAGTCGAGATCCCAGTCCACGCCCTGGACGGCCACCTCGTAGAGCGCGTGGCGGTCGGGCAGAGGTGCGCGGGGGGCGGGGCGCGCGCGCCGGCGGGCCGCGGCGCCCGGGCCGGCGCGCCGGGCCCTCCGCCGGCGCTGGGGTTTCGACATCGCTCGGTCCTTGAGTAGGATGCGCGGCCGTCGCCGGAGCCGGACCCGCCTCGGGCGAGCGCTCCGGAGGACACGGCCGGGGCCCGCCGGCGGCGGGTCCGGGTCCGGTCCTCGCCCCACGCGCGCGTGACATGGGGGCGCGCATGTTCGCGTCAGGCGTGCGAGCGCGTCAACCGGCCGGGCCTTCCCCGCCGCGCCGATCCCGGTCCGCAGCCCTCCTTCCCGGCCCCGGAGCCCGAGATGCCCCGAACCAGTCGCAGCGCTCGGGCATGGACGTCGTTGGGCGACGAACGGCTGCTCGACCTTCGCTTCCGCGACCTGGACGTGCGGATCGAGGGGAGCCCCATCGAGCCGCTCGTCCATCAGCTCTGGGACGAGCTGGAGCAGCGGGGCCTTCGCGTGCGGCCGCACGTCTGGGTGAGCACGGAGTGGTTCTCGCCCGACGGAGTTCCGGGGATCGCGGTGCCGTTCTACCTCGCCCACCCACGGCTGCTGCGGCTCGAGCGCGCGATGATGATCGAGGCCGAGGGCAGCGAGCGCGAGGAGTGCCTGATGATCCTCCGCCACGAGGCCGGGCACTCGGTCCAGCACGCGTGGCGGCTGCAGCGCCGCGAGGGCTGGCGGCGCACGTTCGGCGACCCGTCGCGGCCCTACCCCACCATCTACCGGCCGAACCCGGCCAGCCAGCGTCACGTCCAGCACCTGCGCCAGTACTACGCCCAGGCGCACCCGCACGAGGACTTCGCCGAGACGTTCGCGGTCTGGCTCACGCCGCGCTCGCAATGGCGCCGCCGCTACGCGGGCTGGCCCGCGCTCCGAAAGCTGGAGTGGGTGGACGAGCGGATGCGGGAGCTGCGCGGGGTCTCGCCCCCGGTGCGGACTCGGCGGCGGGTGGAACCGCTGTCCGCGCTCCGCCAGACGCTGCGCGAGCACTACGCCGCGAAGCAGGCGCACCAGGCCAGCCACCGGCCGGTCATCTCCGACCGCGACCTGCAGCGGCTGTTCGCCGCCGAGCCGGGGAGGCGCGGCGAGCCGGCGGCGGCGTTCCTGCGCCGCCACCGCGCGGAGCTGAGGCGCATGGTGTCGCGCTTCACCGGCGAGTCGCAGTTCACGCTCGAGCAGGTGCTGGAGGACGTCCTCACCCGCTGCCGGGTGCTCGAGCTGCGCACCTCGCGCGACGAACGCCGGCTGCGCGTGGACTTCGCGCTGCTCCTCACCGTGCGCACGGTGCACTTCCACTATTCGCGCCGGAACTGGGTGGCGCTGTGAGGAAGCCGCTCCGCATCCTCGTGCTCATGCACCCGTCGCTGGTGCCGCCCGATTCGCTCAAGGGCCAGCCGCCCGAGGAGGTGCACCGCTGGAAGACCGAGTTCGGCGTGGTGAGCACGCTGCGGAAGCTCGGCCACGAGGTCCGGCCGCTCGGCGTGCAGGACGAGCTGAACCCGATCCGGCTCGCGGCCGAGGATTGGAAGCCGGACGTGGTCTTCAACCTGCTCGAGGAGTTCCTCGGCGTCTCGGATTTCGATTCGCACGTGGTGAGCTACCTCGAGCTGCTGAAGCTCCCCTACACGGGCTGCAACCCGCGCGGGCTGTTCCTCGCCCGCAGCAAGGTGATCACCAAGAAGATCGCCGCCTACCATCGCGTGCGCGTGCCGGAGTTCTTCGTGGTGCCGCGCGGCCGCCGCACGCTGCGCCCGAAACGCCTCGGCTTCCCGCTGTTCGTGAAGAGCGCCACCGAGGAGTCCTCGCTCGGGATCTCGCAGGCCAGCCTGGTGGACTCCGACGAGCGCCTGTCCGAGCGGGTGCGGTTCGTGCACGAGTCGGTGGGTACCGACGCGCTCGTCGAGGAGTACATCGAGGGCCGCGAGCTGTACGTGGCCGCCATCGGCAACGAGCGCATCCGCACGCTGCCGGTGTGGGAGCTGGATTTCGGCAAGCTCGCCGAGACCGGGGAGCCGATCGCCACCGAGCGCGTCAAGCACAGCCTCGACTACCAGAAGAAGCACGGGATCGACGCTCGGCGGGCCGAGAACCTGGACCCCGCGGTGGCTCGGGCCATCGACCACACGACCCGGCGCGTCTACCGCATGCTGGAGCTGGACGGCTACGCGCGCGTGGACTACCGGCTCACCGCGGACGGCAGGCTCTACCTGCTCGAGGCCAACCCGAACCCCGAGATCGCCGAGAAGGAGGAGTTCGCGAGCGCCGCGCTCGCGGCCGGCATCTCGTACCGCCAGCTCCTCCAGCGCCTGGTCTCGCTCGCGCTCGCGCGGCCCGTGCGGCCGGACTGAGCGCGTGGCGGGGGGCGCCTCCGCGGACGCGACGCCGCCGGCCGGCCGGTCACCCGTACCGGCCCTCGATGTATTCGGCGGTCCTGCCGTCCTTCGGGCTCACGAACAGGTCGGCCGTGGTGTCGTGCTCCACCACCTTGCCCAGCAGCATGAAGATGCACTCGTCGCTCGCGCGGCGCGCCTGGGCCATGTTGTGCGTCACGATGACGATTGAGTAGTGCTCCTTGAGCCCGAACATCAGCTCCTCGATCGCCCGCGTGCCCTCGACGTCGAGCGCCGAACACGGCTCGTCCATCAGGATGACGTCGGGCTTGAGCGGCACGAGCCGCGCGATGCACAGCTTCTGCTGCTGCTCGAGCTGCAGCCCGGTCGCGCGGACGTGCAGCCGGTCCTTCAGGTCCTTCCACAACCCCACCTGGATCAGCGCGCCCTCCACCGCCTCGTCGAGCGCGGCGCGCCGCAGCGGTCCTGACGCGTGGAGACGCAACCCGAGCGCCACGTTCTCGTAGACCGACAGCGGCAGCGGATTCGGGCGCTGGAACACCATGCCGACCGAGCGGCGCAGCTCGACGAGCGAGATCCCGGGCGCGTAGATGTTCTGGCCGAGGATCTCGATCTCGCCGGTCGTGCGCACGTAGTCGAAGCGCTCGTTCACCCGGTTGAAGCATCGCAGCAGCGTGGTCTTGCCGCAGCCGGAGGGACCGATGAGGGAGGTGACGATGCGCGGCCGGATGCGGACCGAGACGTCCTTGAGCGCCTGGAAGTCGCCGTACCACAGGTTGAGTTGACGCGTGACGATCGAGTGTTCCGACGCGAAGCTCATCCGAAGATCCCGCGCACGTATTCGTACGTGCGACGCTCGCGCGGCGCGTCGGAGAAGATCACGTCCGTGCGGTCCAGCTCGACGATCTCGCCCTTCCACAGGAACAGGGTCCGATCCGTGAGCCGCCGCGCCTGCTGCACGAGATTCGTCACGAGCACGATCGTGACCTCCCGGCGCAGCTCGCGGAGCACGTCCTCGATGCGCATCGTCGTGACCGGGTCGATCGCGATCGAGAACTCGTCCAGGCACAGGACCTCGGGCTGGTGGGAGAGCGCGCGGGCGATGGTGAGCCGCTGCTGCTGCCCGCCGGACAGCGCGGTGCCCAGGCTGCCGAGCCGGTCCTTGACCTCGTCCCACAGCGCGGCCTGGGTCAGGCAGCGTTCCACGAGCTCGTCGAGCGCGGCCCGGTCCCGGAGCCCCGAGGCGCGGGGGGCGAACGCGACGTTGTCGTAGATGGAGAGCGGCAGGCCGACGGGCAGCGGCGCGACCATGCCGATCCGCCGGCGCAGGGAGTGCACGTCCCGCATCCGGAGCACGTCCTCGCCGTCGAGCCGGATCGAGCCGGTGACGCGCGTCTCGGGAACGAAGTCGATGGTGCGGTTGAGGCAGCCCAGGAGCGAGGACTTGCCGGACTGGGCGGGGCCGATGATGCCGAGGATCTCGTGACGGCGGACGTCGAAGCTGATGCCGTGCAGCACCTCCCGCCCGCCGTAGGAGAGCCGCAGGTTCTCGACCTCGATCGTCCGCTGGGACGGCGGGGACGTCACGGGCGTCACCATCGCTTGCGGTTGCGCAGCCAGACGCGGAGCGCGATGGCCGAAGCGTTGACCGCGAGCACCGATCCCAGCAGCACCACCGCCGTGGCGTAGGGGATCGACTCCTTCACGTTCGGCACCTGGGTGGACACCGTGTACAGGTGCATGGACAGCGCCATGCACTGGTCATCGAGGCCGTAGGGGAACAGGTCGCCCTTGCGCACGGCCTTGAAGAACACCGCGCCGGTGAACATGATCGGCGCCGTCTCGCCCGCGGCGCGGCTCACTTGAAGTATCACGCCGGTCAGGATTCCGCTGATCGAGTTCGGCAGCACCACACTGCGGATCGTCTGCCAGCGGCTGGCGCCGACGTTCCAGCATGCGACCCGGAACGCCAGGGGCACGGACGCCAGCGCCTCCCGCGTGCTGGCGATGATGACCGGCAACGTCATGATCGCGAGGGTCAGGGCCGCCGCCAGGATCGAGTAGCCGAACCGGGCCGCGTAGACGAACGCGCCCAGCCCGAACAGCGCGTGCACGATGCTCGGCACCCCGGCCAGGTTGATGACGGCGAGGTTGATGACGCGATTGAACCAGTTGTCCTTCGCGTACTCGTGGAGGTAGATCGCGGCGAGCACGCCGATCGGGGTCGCGACCGCAAGCGAGAGCCCCACCAGGTAGAGCGTGCCGACGAACGCGGGCCAGATGCCGCCTTCGCGCATCCCCTTGCTCGGGAGGTCCACGAGGAACTCCCACGACAGGGAGGGCGCCGCGCGGACGATCAGGTAGCCGAGGATCGCGAGCAGGGGCACGATCATCGCGATCGCCATTGTGGAGAACAGAGCGCGGGCGACCGCCTCGCTGCGCTCCTTGCGGGCGACGGACTCGGTCCGCACGAAGCGGGCCACGGGAGGGATGGCGCTCAGTCGCTCACTCCCGGCGCACGCCGCGGATCGCGAGGTCCGCCGCGAAGTTGATGGCGAACGTGATCGTGAACAGGAGCGTGCCGGTGAGGAACAGCACCCGATAGTGGTCCGAGTCCGCCGGCGCCTCCCCCAGCTCGGCGGCGATGTTCGCCGTGAGCGTGCGCACCGAGTCGAGGAGACCGTGCGGGATCTGCACCGCGTGCCCGGTCGCCATCAGCACCGCCATGGTCTCACCCACCGCGCGGCCGACCCCGAGCAGCACCGCGGCGAGCAGCCCGTTCCGCGCGGCTGGGAGCAGCACGCGACGCACGGTCTGCCACCGGGTCGCGCCCATGGCGAGCGCGGCCTCCCGGTAGGAGTCCGGCACGGCCTTCAAGGCGTCCTCTCCGATCGAGACGATGATCGGCACGCTCATCAGCGCCAGGATCACGCCGCCATTGAGCAGGTTGACCCCCACGGGCGCCCCGGTCAGTGCGGTGGTGATGCGGCTCATCACGGTGAGCCCGATAAAACCCCACACCACGCTCGGGATGGCGGCGAGCAGCTCGATCACGATCTTGAGCGTCTCGCGCCGCCTCGGGCCGCAGAACTCGGACACGTATACGGCCGCGCCCAGCCCGAACGGCACCGCCAGCACGACCGCGATCGAGGTCACGCTCAACGTGCCGACCGTCAGCGCAAACGTGCCGTAGCGGACGTTCGACTCCGAGGTGGGATACCACTGGGTGCTGAACAGGAACTCCGGGAGATGGAATTCCCTGGAGAACAGGACCGGCGCCGCCTCGCGGAAGATGAAGAAGAAAATCGCGAGCACGAAGCCGACGGCGCTCACCCCGAACAGGCGGATCACGGCCTCCAGCAGCCACTCCGCCGCCACCTCGAGCGCGGGCCGCCGCGGGCGCGCGCCGCGGGCGGCGACTTCAGCGG
>CAZSQX010000004.1:7760-163969 GCA_964609125.1 uncultured bacterium | reverse complement strand
CTTGCGGCCCACCGAGACCGGATCGAGGCCACGACCGTGGAGCGCGGCCAGCCAGGCGCGCACGGCGCGGGTGTCGGCGGCGGCGAGGCCGGCGGCGCCGCCGGCCTCGAGGAAGCGCTGGAAGTCGGCCAGGTCGGTGCGGTAGCTCCGCAGCGTGTGGGGGGAGGCGTTGCGCTCGACGGAGAGGTGGCGCAGGAACGCCCCCGCCGGGTCGTTCATGCCACCGTGATCTCGGCCTCGGCCGTGGTCGCCAGCGCCTTCGCGGCCCGCAGCGGCTCGATCGCCGCGTTCACGCGGTCGCGCACCTCGCGCAGGAACAGCCACTCGTCGCTGGTCCGGCCGGCCTCCTCGCGCTTCGGCCACTCCGCGAAGTGGACGCTCTCGGACTCGGCCACGGCGCCGGGGTGCGAGCGCCACGCCTCCTCCGCCGTGAACACGAGCGCGGGGGAGACCGCGAGCGTCAGGTCGTGGAACGCCTGCCACAGCACGGTCTGCGCCGAGCGCCGGGCCGGGTCCCGCGGAGCCAGCGCGTAGAGCCGGTCCTTCGCCACGTCCAGGAACACCGCGGAGAGGTCGACCGTGCACAGGTCCGAGACCTGGTCCAGCGCGCGGTGGAACTGGAGCGCGGTCCACTCGCCGCGGATGCGCCCGACGCGCGCGGTGAGGTGGTCCGCGAACGCCCGGTCCACGCGCGTCAGTCGCTCGCGCGGGAGCGTGTCGGCGGGCATGAAGTCGGCAAGGTTCCCGAGCAGGAACCGGAGCGTATTGCGCACCTTCCGGTAGGCGTCGGCCACGCGCTGCAGGATCTCGTCGCCCACCCGCACGTCGCCGCGCCAGTCTGTGGCGAGCGCCCACCAGCGGACCACGTCGGCGCCGTACTGCTCGATGAGCTTAAGCGGACTCACGACGTTGCCGAGCGACTTGTGCATGGCCCGCCCCGCGGCGTCCAGCACCCAGCCGTGCGTGGCCACGGCGGTGTAGGGCGCGCGGCCCTCCGCGCCCACCCCGACCATCAGCGAGGAGTTGAACCAGCCGCGGTGCTGGTCGGGGCCCTCGAAGTACACCACCTCGGCGGCGCTCCCGGACGCCCAGGCGGGCGCGAGCCCGGGGTGGCTCACCTGGATCGCGCGGTGCGTGCAGCCGGAGTCGAACCACACGTCGAGCACGTCCTCCTCGCGGCGGAACGGCCCGGTGGAGCGGCAGGCCGGGCAGGCCCAACCCGGCGGCAGGAACTCCTCGACCGGCCGCTCGTACCACACGTCGGAGTCCGCCTCGCGCACGCGCTCCGCGGCGCGCCGCAGCACGCGCGCATCCAGCGACGGCACGCCGCACGCCTCGCAGTAGACCGCGGGGATCCCGACGCCCCAGCTGCGCTGCCGCGACAGGCACCAGTCCGGCCGGCCGCGCACCGCCTCACGGATGCGGTTGCGCGAGCTGTCCGGATCCCAGCGCACCGTGCCCTCGATGAGCTCGACGCAGCGCTCGCGATGGCCGTCGTGGTCCACCATGAAGAACCACTGGTCCGTGGCGCGGAAGATGACCGCCTTCCGGCAGCGCCAGCAGTGCGGGTAGCTGTGCGAGAGCCGGCCCGCGTGCAGCAGCACGCCCTGCTCGCCGAGCCAGCGGACGATGTCGTCGTCCACGTCCAGCACGCTGCGCCCGGCGAAGCCGGCCACCTCCGGCGTGAACCGGCCGCCCTCGTCCACGGGGCAGTAGACCTCGAGCCCGTTCCGCTGGCCCACGATGAAGTCCTCGCTGCCGTGGCCCGGGGCCGTGTGCACGATGCCCGTCCCGTCCGCCATGCTCACGAACGGCGATCCGTCCACGACCGGAGCGTCGTTCCCGAACGGCCCCGCGAACACGACGCCCACGAGGTCGCGGCCCGGGAGCGTGGTGAGCGTGTCCGCCGCGGCCCCGAGCGCTTCCGCGAGCGGCGCGAGGCGGGCGCGGGCCACGAGCACGAGCGCGCCGGCCACGCTCGCCACGGCGTACTCGGCGCCCGGATCCACCATGAGCCCCCGGTTCGCGGGCAGCGTCCAGGGCGTGGTGGTCCACGCCACGGCCGAGACCTCGGGCCAGCGCGCGAGAGCGCCCGCCGGCGCGTCTCTCCGGAGCGGGAAGCGCACGAACACGCTCGGCGAGGTGACGTCCGAGTACTCGATCTCCGCCATCGCGAGCGCGGTGCGGTCGGTCGGGCACCAGTGGATCGCGCGCTTGCCGCGCTGGACGAAGCCTCGCTCGTGCAGTCGCGCGAGCGTCTCGAGGATCTCGGCCTCGAACTCCGGGGCCATCGTGAGGTACGGCCGGTGCCAGTCGCCCCAGCCGCCGAGCCGGATGAACTCGTCCCGCTGGATGCCGATCCAGCGCTCGGCGTAGGCCCGGCACGCGCGCCGCAGCTCGAGGCGCGTCGGCTTCTGCTTCCTCTCGGCGAACTCGCGGCCCACCTGCATCTCGATGGGCATGCCGTGGTTGTCCCAGCCCGGCACGTACGGCGCGTCGAAGCCCTGGAGCGAGGCCTGGCGCACGGCGGCGTCCTTCCAGATCTTGTTCGCGGCCGTGCCCATGTGGATGTGGTTGTTCGAGTAGGGCGGGCCGTCGTGCAGGAGCCACAGGGGCCGGCCCTTCCGGCGCGTGCGCAGCTTCGCGTAGGCGTCCGCGGCGGCCCAGGCCGCGAGCCGCTCGGGCTCGCGGCGCGCGAGGTCCGCCTTCATCGGGAAGGCGGTCTCGGGCATGTTGAGCGTGTCGCGGTAGCCGGGCTTCTTCGGCGTGTCCGCCAAGCCGCCTCCGTCGGGTGCCGGAACTCGATGCCCCGACGGGGGCGCCCGCTCACGCGCGGGCCGGCGCCTCCACCGGGGCGACGCGGCACATTGCCACCCGCGCGCGGCGAGCGTCAAGAACGCCCACACGGCCGGGCCGCATCAGCGCCCGCTCGAGTCGGCGGACGCGGCCGGCGCGTGCGGGACGGGGCGCGGGTCCGCGGCCGAGTCGGCGCTCGCGGCACCACGGCCGCCACGGCCCGATGTGTCGGGCCGGCTCGGCGCGCTCCGCGGAGCGGCTGCGGGCTTGGCGCGAGCACGCGCGGCGAGCGAGTCGCTCCGCGGCTTCGCGGGCCCCGCGCGGCGGACCGGGTCGGCCGCAGGCCGGGCGCGGAAGCCGGCCGCGAGCGAGTCCGGGCCGGCCTCCGCGCCCGGCGCGCGCGCGCCCGCCAGGCCCGCCGTCAGCGCCGAACGGCCCGTGCCCTTCGCGACCACGACCGCGCCGCCAGGCGCCTTGGCGCGCACCGGGGCCTTCGGCGCCGGCGGCTCGGGCACCGGCCCGGCGACGTCGGCGAGGAGCAGCACGGCGTCGGTGAGCGTCGGGGTTCCCGCGCGCCCGCTCAGCGCCGAGGTCCTCCGCGACGGAGCCGCCTCGCCGAAGTGGGCGCCGCACACGGTCTCGTGCCGCGCGCGCCGGAACGGCGCCGGCCCGACGCGGAGGCCCTTCCTGCGCGCCCGGTTCAGGTCGTGGGCGACCTCGGCCCAGCCCGTCGCGGACCTCGCGTCGCCGGGCGGGTCGGCGAGCACGCCGTTCCCGAGCAGCGAGTCGCGCAGGCCGGCGGCGTTCGAGGCCGGGTCCAGCAGCGGCCCCCGCGCCGCGACCGCCAGCATCCGCCACCAGTGCTCCCGGGTCAGCGTCTCGTCGCCCTGCGACCCGGGCGGGAGCAGCGCGGCGTACTCGCCCCACTCGAGGTAGGCCGCCACCCCGGCGCTGTCCGCGCGATGCGCGGGCAGCCGCTCCTCGATGAACGCGAGCGGATCCTCGACGTCCGCGAACTCCCAGCGCTCGCCGGGATCGCGCGCGACTCGGATCTCGAAGTGCAGGTGCGGGGCCGAGGCGCGGCCCGTCATCCCGACGCGCCCGAGCGGCGCGCCGGCCTGCACGAACCTCCCGGCCCTGACGCGGATCGAGCCCGTGCGCAGGTGGGCGTAGACCGAGTAGGCGAGCACGCCCTCCGGCAGCCGGTGGGCAAGGACGACGTGCGTGCCGTAGCCGCCGTACTCGCCCTGGTCGGCCGCGCGCACGACCAGCCCCGCCGCGGCCGCGCGCACGACCGCGCCGGCCTCGCCCGAGCCGAGGTCGGCGCCCTGGTGCGAGGCGCGCATGCCGTCCCACTCGACGTTGCGCACCACGAAGAACGGGCCCGGCGCCGGCTGACGCTCGAGCGAGACGGCGTAGGGGTCGCCGACCGGCATGCGCCACGCGCCCGACGGCGCCCAGTGCGAGCGCATGTCGTCCCGGAGCGGGAGGAGACCGCCGAGCAGGAGCGTCCCCGCCAGCGTCCATGCCGGCAGAGCGAGGATCAGCGGAGCACCACCACGCGGCCGGCCGCGGCCGCGCCGTTCACGCGCGCGAAGTAGAGCCCGGGCGGGAGCCCGCGCGTGCGCTCGCCCGCGAACGCCACGTGGCCGGCGACCTCCGCCCGCGCCCGCGCCACGCGCCGTCCCGAGGCGTCCAGCAGTTCCAGCACCGAGCCCGGGACGAGCGCGGCGCCCGAGAACTCGAGCTGGTCGCCGGCGCGCAGCGGGTTGCGCCGCGCCGCGAGCGCGACTGCGTCGGGGGGCGCCGGAGGCGGGGCCTGCGTCAGCCCCGGGCCGTCGAGGAGCCGGCTCCGCTCGCGCAGCCGGGCGTCGTTCCCGTCGTAGCCGATCCAGGTGAGCGTCACGTTGCCGAACGAGGTGGGGAGGAGGTCCACATTGCTCACCGTGACGTCGCCGGCGTCGCTCACCTCGGTCGCGAGGTGGTCCCATCCGAGCGCCGGGTGCCGGCGCTTGTAGCGCACCTGCTGCCCCGCGGTCACCGCCCGCTCGTACGACACGTGGAGCGCGCCGGTCGGGTCCAGGGCGATGCGCGGGTTCTGCAGCCCCGCGCCCTCGGCGTCGAGCACGGTGTCGCGCGGCGCGATGCGCCCGGAGCGCGGGCGGCGCTGGTAGCGGATCTCGCTCCCGACGCTCGGGCTCACCTGCCAGACCACGTGCAGCGTGCCGGAGGTGTCCACCGCGCCGGCCACCGCGGGCTGGTGGGACGCCGAGACGGGCGAGACCGCGAACGGCCTCGACATGCCGCTGTCGGGGTGGAACCGGCTCGCGACCGCCACGCGCCGGTTGACGACCACGTCGGACCACAGCACGTAGGCGCGCCCGTCCCCGGCCGCGGTGATCGCCGGGGCGCTCGGCGAGTCCACCGGGTCCGTGAGCGAGACGGGCTGGCCGAACGGCGTGGCGTAGAGGAACTGCATGAAGCGCAGGGCGCGATACTCGGCGGTCTGCTCGAGCCAGGCGAGGAACACGCGGCCGCGGTCGTCCACCGCCATGGTCGGCGCGCTGCAGCCGCCGGAGGCCGGCGTGAGCACGCGCGGCGCGGTCCACGTGCCGCGGATCCGCGCCCGGTAGAGGAGCCGGCCGGGCCCGCCGTCCACCTCGATCCAGGCCACGGCGAGGTCCTCGCCGCCGATGCGCGCGACGGTCGGCTCGATCGCGGAGCCCACGCCACGGTCGAACGGCACCGGCGGCCCCCAAGGGCCGAGCCACGGCCGTTCGCGCAGGACCGCGCGCTGGCGGCCGCCGATCTCCTCGCTCGAGACCAGCCACGCGACGCCCGCCGGGGAGACCGCGGCGCGGGCCGCCGGGCCGTAGGACTCGAGCGGCGGGCCGCCCCCGCTCGCCACGGTCTGCACCGGGTGCCAGCCGCGCGCGCGCACCAGCACGCGCACGCTCACGTCCCAGCCCAGCTTCGTGATGCCCTCGAGCGCGACGTTCGTGGGGGCGCCGTCGAACGTGCGCGTCCACGGCGTGGTCAGGTCGTCGATGCGGGTGCGGTTCGCACGGCCCGGGAACGGGTCCGTCACGTCGCCGCGGTTGAGCCCCGCGTACAGGTCGTAGTTTCCGTCCGCCTCGAGGATGCGCATGCCGGGGCTGAGCCCGGCGTTGACGCGGTTGTTGAGCACGCCCGCGCCCACGATGTCGTCGTCCACCTGGGTGACGATGAGCCCCTCCTCGAGGACCTGGCGGTCGAACGCGTCCCGCACCCGGTTCTCGATCAGGTAGTGCTCCTGGGGGTCCTCTCCCTGGAACGAGAAGTCGAGCACCGGCCCGCCGTCGGCGAGCGGCGACAGCACGATCGTCGTGTCCTGCGTGGGCCGGATGCGGTTCGCCCAACCGAGGTGGAGCGCGGACCAGGCCCCGAGGTGGGACGGGGACTCGGGCGTGGAGCTGTTGGCGCCGTAGGCACCCGTGGCCATGAGCGCCCAATTGCCGGGGCCGACGTTGCGGCCGCCGCCCAGCATCGAGGTGTCGTAGAGGTCCGGCAGGCCGAGCGTGTGCCCGAACTCGTGGCAGTAGACGCCGATCTCGTTGAGCTGCCCGGGCCGGAAGCCCGACAGCTCGGGCACGATCGTGAACCGGTCGATGCGCATGTGCTCGAGCAGCGAGCCGGCGACCAGGTCGTCGCACTCGACGACGGCGCCGTTGTTCCATCCGCCGACCGCACGCGAGGTGATGGACCACAGGTCGTCGTTGTTCCCGGTGGTCTCGCCGCCTGGCCCCGCGTGCACCAGCCACAGCATGTCCACGAAGCCGTCGTTGTCGAGGTCGTAGCGGGAGAAGTCCACGGTCGCGTCGCAGGCGATCACCGCGTCGCGGAACAGCCCGTAGGAATTGCGCGGGGTGCCCTGCAGGCTCACGCCGAACGTGTCCGCCGCGTACCACGTGCGCGAGCGGGGCAGCACGACGGTCGCCACGACCTCGCCGGTCACGACCATGCGGCCGCGCGAGACCCAGCGGTAGTACTCGGCCATGGAGCCGGTGGGCACGGAGCCCGTGGTGTCGAACAGCCGCAGCTCGAGCAGCGGGGCCGGATGGGCGAGGGCGCTGTCGGCGAACGCGACGCGGATCACCGGCAGGCGCCAGCGCGTGACCCCTGCGCTCGCCTCGAGCCCGGGGGCACGGGCGGGGACGGCGAACAGGCCGCGCTCGAAGGCGTCACCGAGCGCGGCCGGCAACGGCCCCTCGCGCGGGGGCATCGTGGCCTCGGAGGGGGCGGCGACGACGCCGAGGAGCGCGGCGGCGAGGCAGCCGGCGGCGCCGCGGAGCAGGGCGGGTCTCACAAGAACGAGCATACCTCCAGCCCGGTGGGATGCGGCCCGATCGCGCTCCATTTCCCACCAGGCGGCACGCCCCCGTCAAGAGGACGGTCCCGGGACCGTGTGCTAACTTGCGCCCAAGGTGCTCAAGCCCGTGTCTCGCGCCTCGTTCGTCCTGGTCGGAGCCATCTTCGCCGCGGCTCTCCCGTCGCCGCCCGGCGTCCGGGCCGCGGTGCCCGACCGGCCCGCCCTGCGCTCGCTCCAGCCCCCGTTCTACACGGTGGACCTGTCGGTGACCGTGGACTCGGCCTCCAGGGCCCGGGTGCGGGTCACGATCGGCGTGCCCTACGCCGAGCTCAACTGGCAGCAGGCGGGGGACGACTTCGTCGCGGGCGCCTCGTTCGTCGTGGAGCTGGCACCCAGCCGGGGCCGCCGGCGGCTCTACGGCGACTCCTGGGAGCACAGGCTCCGGGTCGCCGACTACCGCGGGACGGTGGCGCGCCGAAACGTGCTGCTCGCCACCCGGGAGTTCGACGTTCCACCCGCCGCATACGCCGTGCGCGTGACGGTGCAGGACGTGACCGGGCGCGAGCAGTCCGAGGTCCGCGACCGGCTCGAGGTGCGGGACCTTTCGCGGGTCCCGGTCGGCTTCGCCGACCTCGAGCTGGGCGTGATGGACTCGAGCGGGGTCTTCGCCGGCCAGCCTTCGCGCTCGTTCGGGTTCGACTCGGAGGCGCTCGCCGTGCGCGCCGTGCTGGTGGACCGCCGTCCGGGGCCCTGGCCGCGCGACTATCGCTACCACTGGCGAGTCCATGACGAGGGCGGCGGGATCACGGCCGAGGGGGACACCAGCGTGACCGTGCGGCGCGCCGCCGAGCCGGTGGTGATCCGCCCGGCGGGCGGGGAGCTGTTCATCGGTGTCTACTCGTTCGAGCTGGAGCTGCGGGAGGGCAAGACCGCCTGGCGCACCACGCGGTCGTTCGAGGTCGAGGAGAGCGGACCGCCCTCCGGCCGGGCCTACGACGAGCTGCTCGAAGCGCTCGGCTATGTCGCCGAGAGCAGCGAGATCGACGCCATGCGCACCCTGCAGCGGGAGCAGCAGGTGGAGCGCTGGGAGGCCTTCTGGCGCCGCCGGGACCCGACGCCCGAGACGCTCCGGAACGAGTACCAGATCGAGTTCTTCCGGCGGCTCCGCCACGCCGAGCAGCACTTCCTCGGGTTCGGCCCCGGCTGGAGGTCGGACATGGGACGGATCTACATCCGCTACGGTCCACCGGACCAGATCGAGCAGCGCCAGCCGTCGGCCACCCAGCCCGGGATCGAGATCTGGTACTACAACCAGCCCTACCGCCGGCTCGTATTCACCGACCGCGAGGGCTTCGGCCGCTACAGCCTGCTCAATCCGCCGCCCGAATGAGCCGGGCCCCGGCCACGCATGCCGTCGTCTCGCTTCCGCTCCTGGACGTCCGCCCCGAGCCGAGGCACGCCGCCGAGCTGGGCTCACAGCTCCTCATGGGCGAGACCGTGGTCCTGCTCGATCGTGAGCCGCGCGCGGGCTGGTTTCGCGTCCGGAACCTGCCGGACGGCTACCGCGGCTGGGTCCGGGCCTGGGGCCTCGTGCCCGCGACCCGCGTCCGGGCAGCGCGCTGGGACCGACTGGCGCGGGGAAGGGTGGGCGTGCCCATGGCGACCGTGCTCGCCTCGCCCCGGGCGGGAACGGCCGTCTCGCCGGTCTTCTTCGGCAACAGGCTGATCGCCGGGCCCGCACGCGCCGGCTTCCGCGCGGTCGAGCTGCCGGACGGCAGGCGCGGATTCCTGCCGGCCGCGGCCCTGGCCGGCCGGCGGCCGCCGACGCTGGTCGCTCGCGTGACCTCCCTGCTCGGGACGCCCTACCTGTGGGGCGGCCGAGGTCCGGCCGGCTACGACTGCTCGGGGTTCGTCCAGCAGGTGCTGCTGGAGCAGGGTCTGGGCCTGCCGCGCGACGCCCGCCTCCAGTGCGCCGCCTCGCGCCGTCTCCGGGCCCCCGAGCGCGCCGTCGTGGGGGACCTGGCCTTCTTCCGGCGCCCGGGGGAGCCCGTTAGCCACGTCGGGATCTGCCTCGGTGGAGGGTACTTCGCACACTGCCGGGGGCGCGTCACCTTGGCGAGCATGGATGCCGATAATCCATTATACGACAAAGATTTGGCACCTCAGTTCATGGGCTGGTTCCGACCCCGCCGCCGGGCCTGAGAGCGCCGCCTCGACAACACCGGCCGGCCCGAGTATTGGCTTGACACCCCCGCCCGCGCCTACCTACCTTCCCGCCCGGGCGTGCGCCAGGACAGTTCCGGTGAAGGTAACGACCTGGCTCGACATCTCGCGGCTCCTTCGCAGGGACGAGAAGGAGCTTTTCGCATGCCTGTCGAACCCATCGGCGAAAGGAGGTGGGCTACCGAATGCACGTGTAGGCCGGCGGGCCAGTCGGCAGCCGCCGGATCATCGAGGCGTCAGTAGCTCCTACCGACTTCCGCAAGGAGGCTGTGAACACCATGCACAAGCGAATGACCCGTATCCTGAGTGCCCTTTCCCTGTTGGCCGTGCTGCCGGCGGTCGCGTTCTCGTCCCCGGCGCGCGTGCACTCGATGAACATCCCGGGCGACTACATCAAGGACTACACGGGCATCTACACCTATGTCTCCGGTGTGGGTTCCGTGGGGAACCTGGTGTACGTCGAGCCGACGGCCGGCAACGAGTCCATGGGCGCGGTGCTCGGCAACCTGTGGGACGGTCGCATGGGCACGTGGGCCATCCACATGCGCCGCTTCCACCCCGGGCTCGGCCAGCCCACGTCCATCGAGTCGCCGATGACGTCGTTCATCGGCTTCAGTGACCCGAACTTCAACGGCGAGGCCCTCGATCTCATGTGGGGCCACAAGATGGGGAGCGGCAGCCTCGGCCTGCGGCTGAACCGCTCGTTCATCTCGAACGAGGTCTCGTCCGGCACCGCCGAGGGCGATGGCCCGTTCGGCCGCAACATGTGGGGCATCGGCGCCGGCTTTGGCTTCCAGATGAACGAGAACACCGACGTCGAGATCGCCGGACACTTCCAGAACCGCAACTTCCAGGGCTCGGACTTCACGGTCCCGGACGCCGCCACCGACGACGGCGGGACGACCTACCTCGTCGCGGGCCGCGCGATGATGAAGTCGAGCGGCAACCTGATGTGGATGCCGGTCGTCAAGATCTACTCGTTCGACCTCTCGGCCCTAGACGCGTCCACGCCGGCCGTGCGTACCGATGCCAAGCTGAGCGGCTGGGAGGCGGGCATCGCCGGCAACTGGTCCATCGCCTCGGACGACCTGCTCGTCGTCGGTCTCCAGATCGTCGGCAACAAGGCCGAGCAGACCGTCGGCACGGGTCCCAAGGCCGAGTTGAACGAGACTTACTACCCGAACGCGTTCATGGCGCTCGAGGCGCACGTGAACTCGTGGCTCACCCTCCGCTTCGGCGCGCAGAACGCCGTGTTGTATTCGATCAAGCAGGAGACGGGCTCGCCGGTCGTGACCATCAAGCAGAAGCTGCACGCGTTCACGTACGACATGGGCGCCGGCGTCAAGGTCGGCTCGCTCATGCTGGACGCGACGCTCACGCCGAACTTCTGGAACAACCCGGTCAGCGCCGTGTGGAACAACGGCCTGGGCGGCAACCCGTTCCCGCGCGTGTCGGCGACGTACTCGTTCTGATCCCCTAGTTGGGCTGCACCGGACCGGGGGCGCCGATCGTGGCGCCCCCGGTTTCTCTCGGGCGCGCCATTCTCCATTCAGAGACGAAAGGCGGGGACCCGGTGCGGCCGGCATCGGGTCCGAAGGGGGGCCATGGTCGAGCGGGTCGTCGCGCCGAGGAGGATCCGTTCCATCGGACGAACGCGGGAAACCCCGGGCGCGTGGAGGCATCGCAATCCAAGTCCGACCTCCACGCCCGTCCCGTGAGTCGTGTCCGGGGAAGCGGCGTCCGGCCATCAGGCGTTGACACTTGCCAAGTTCTGGACCTAGGGTCCGGCCCGAGGCAGTCGTCCTGAGCGACCTCGCAGCGCCATGGAAAGGCGTCCCCCGCGTCGGTCCGAAGCCGGGGATCAAGGAGGGTCGTCATGCAGCGCGAGAGCCCCACGCCGTTGCCGCATTCCCAGGACCGCAGTGCTCGCCCATGCCCGTCCCCGCCCGAGCGTCGACGCCGGGCAGGGGCGGGTTCGCTTTTCCGGAAAGGAGACCTCGCCATGCCCCGCTCACTCCCGTGGGTGCGACGGCTGACCGCGATCGCGGTGGGCGTCGCCCTCGCCCTGCCCGCGTTCGCCGGGACGACCGGCAAGCTCACCGGCCGAGTCACCGACGAGAAGAAGCAGCCACTCGCGGGCGTGAACATCCGGATCGAAGGCCAGCGGCTCGGCGCGATCACGGACGACAACGGCGAGTACTTCATCATCGGCATCCCCGGCGGCCGGCACACGATCCGCATGAACCTGATCGGCTACGCCGCGTTCGTGGCGCAGAGCGTCGAGATCACGCCCGACTTCACCACGCCGCTCGACGCCACGCTGCGCTCCGAGGCGGTGCAGATGAACGAGGTCGTGGTCAGCGCGGAGCGCCCGCTGCTGCAGCGTGACGCCACCGGCACCACCCGGTTCATCAGCTCGAGCGAGATCGAACGGCTGCCCACGCGCGGCTATCGCGACGCCGCAGCCCAGCAGACGGGCATCGTCAACTTCCGCCGCCAGATCGACAACGAGACCCAGAACGCCAACACGCTCATCATCCGGGGCGGTCGCCCGAACGAGACCGCGTACTTCGTGGACGGTTTCTCGCAACAGGACCCGCTCACCGGCACCTCGAGCACCTCGATCAGCAACAACGCGATCGAGGAGGTCGTGCTCCTCACGGGCGGCTTCAACGCCGAGTACGGGCGCATCATGTCCGGCGCCGTGAACGTGCTGACCCGCGAGGGCACCAGCAAGTACACCGGCTCGATCGAGGCCGTGTCCGACATGGGCATCGGCGGCGCGCTCGGGGCCAAGCCGGTGGACTACAACATCTACGACCTCTCGTTCGGCGGTCCGCTGTGGCCGAGCCTCGACAACTTCAAGTTCCACGTATCCGGCGAGCGGCGCTGGGCGCGCGACCGCTCCCCGTCGCCGCTGTCGAGCTTCATGGTCAGCCAGCTCGGGGCCGCCGGCCTCGATCCCGACTTCAAGCCCAACAACAGCTCCGGCGGCTTCACGTTTCAGGGCAAGCTGGCCTGGCAGATGAACGAGCAGATGTCCTTCCGTGTCGGCGGGCTCGGTTCCGAGGACGACTGGCGGGAATACGCGCACACCTACCTGTTCAACCTGGACCACTCCCCGCGCTACTACGACCGCAACGTCTCCTACAACGCCTCGTTCAACCACGTCCTCAGCCCGAAGACGTTCTACAACGTGGCCGGCAACTACTTCGAGACCCTGCGGAAGCGCGGCGACGGCGTCCATTTCGACGACCTCGAGGCCTACTACCGGGTCTCGAACCCGCGCTTCAACTCGGACGCGCCGATGTTCTGGAACGCGGGGCACGTGTTCGACGACTACCTGCAGCGCAAGTCGTCGTATTGGGGCGGACAGGCCGGGCTCACGTCGCAGGTGAACCGCCACAACCAGGTCAAGCTGGGCGGCGATTTCCAGATCCACACGCTGCGCTACTTCAACCACTTCTTCCCGGTGCAGCTCGGCGGCGCCAACCCCAACTTCAACGACTGGGACGGCTACGGCTACGAGCTCGTGCAGGGCAGCAACGGGGACATCTTCCTGCGCGAGTCGGACGACGGTCAGGACGGGGCGAAGCACCCGAAGACCTGGTCGGCGTACTTCCAGGACAAATTCGAGCGCGAGGGCGTGATCGTGAACGCCGGGCTCCGCCTCGACCACATCAACGTGGACACGCCGGCGCTGCTGCGCGACTCGAGCCCGCTCGCCGACGGCCCGTTCCCGGACTCGCTCGACAACGCCGATCTCGTGGGCAACAAGACCTACGCGCGCATCTCGCCGCGACTGGGCATCGCGTTCCCCGTGGACGAGAAGACCCAGCTCCGGTTCAACTACGGCCAGTTCTACCAGCAGCCCAATCTTCAGGACCTGTACGTCTCGTACCGCTTCATCGAGTACTACCTCAACCAGGCCAGCTACTTCGTGCCGTTCGGCAATCCGAACCTGAAGCCCGAGCGCACGACCGCCTACGAAGTGGGTATCGCCCGGCAGATCGGCGACCGCATGCGCCTCGACGTGACGGCGTACTACAAGGACGTCAAGGACCTCGTCGAGGTCACGTCGATCCCCGCGTCGCCGCAGGGGTTCTCCTCCTACCGGAACCGCGATTTCGCGACGATCAAGGGCCTCGACGTCGGCTTCGCGATGCGCCGGACGCGGAACCTGACGGCGAGCGTGAACTACAGCCTTTCTTACGCCCAGGGCACGGGCTCGGTCTCGAACACCCAGCGCAACATCGCCTGGACGCAGAGCCAGCCGCCCAAGCAGACGGCGCCGCTCGACTTCGACCAGCGCCACAAGATCTCGATCAACCTCGACTTCGCGCTCGAGCACGGACGGGGTCCGGCGTGGAACGGCTGGAGGCCGTTCGAGGACCTCGGCATCAACCTGCTTTACAACGTCGGCAGCGGCACGCCGTACACGCCGACCACGGTGTTCAACGAGGTCACGCTGGCGAGCGTGTCGTCGCAGCCCACCGGCCCGCTCAACTCGCGCTACGGCCCGTGGACCCAGACGATCGACGTCAAGGCGACGCGCGGCTTCCAGGTGGGGCCGACGCGGCTCGCGGCCTCGCTGTGGATCCTCAACCTGCTCGACACCCGCAACCCGATCAACGTGTACTCGTCCTCCGGCTCGGCGACGACGACGAGCTGGCTGAACACCGAGGATGGGCAGACCTACCTGGTCAATGCGGCGACGGCCGGGCTCGACGGGCTCGGGCTCTATCGTCTCGCCGAGAACGACCCCGGCTTGTTCACCAACCCACGTCTCGTGCGCTTCGGCATCAGTGCGAACTTCTGATCCAGGCGCAGGAGGGAGGACCAGGATGGAATTCCGACGCAACGCCGTCGCCCTGCTGACCGCATCGGTCCTCGTGGCGCTCGCGAACGGGCCGGCCGAGGCAAGGCCGGCCGGCGCCGCGAGCGGGGGCCGCCCGTTCGGCGGCGCCCGCCCGGCCGCCGCCGGACGGGTGAGCACGACGGACATCGACCGCCACATCGACGTCAACAACATCAACCTGTTCGTGACGAACTTCGGCGCGTTCGGCTACGACCTCTCGAACACGTACAACGGCGGCATGTTCTACCCGAAGGGCACCGACCGGACGGCGATCTACGCCGCCGGCCTGTGGCTCGGATGCACCGTGCGCGACACCCTGCGGGTGACGGTCGCCGAGTACGGTCAGGAGTACAACCCGGGCCGCATCCTCGGGCCCGGCTCCTGGGATCCACCCGGGCACCCGGATCTCATCGTGTGGAAGGTGGCCCGCTACTCGGGCAACCCGCAGGACACGGCGCACGTCGACAGGGCGAACCCGAATGCCGACTTCGCCGAGGACGCGCTCGTGCACCACGGCTGGGGCGAGTACGTGGCGAAGGCCAAGCCCTTCGGCGCGCCGACCCGAATCTACCGCCTGCCCGACACGTCGACCCCCGCACCGGACGACTCGGTGGACGTCGAGGGTCCCGACGTGGTGGGCGACATGATGACCTGGTGCGTCTACAACGACGCCGACCCGGCCGTGCACACGGTGGACGCCGGCAACACGGCGCCGATGAACATCCAGATCGAGCAGACGACGTTCGCCTTCAACCGCCAGGGCGCGCTCGGCAACACCGTGTTCATCCGCTACAAGTTCAAGAACGCGGGCACCGACACGCTCGAGAACATGTACGTCTCCCAGTGGTCGGACCCCGACCTCGGCGGATTCACGGACGACCTCGTGGGCTGCGACACGCTGCCCGATCGCACCGGCAAGCCGCGCTCGCTGGGGTTCGTCTACAATTCGGTCGAGAACGACCAGATCTACGGCAGCCCACCGCCGGCGGTCGGCTTCGACTTCTTCAAGGGTCCGACCGTGGGTGGCGTGCCCCTGCCGATGACGTCGTTCGCCAAGTACATCAACGGCACCGATCCGCACGCGCCCGAGGAGACCTACGCCTGGATGTCGGGGTTGGACGGAACCTCCGGTGGAGCAACGATCGTGGACCCGTTCGGGAGCGAGACCCGCTTCATGGTCGCGGGGGATCCCGTGGCGCCGGGGGCCAACAACTGGCTCGACACGAGCCCGGCGGACCGCCGGTTCTTCCTGTCTTCGGGCCCGTTCACGATGAACCCCGGTGACGAGCAGGAGGTCGTGGTCGCCATCATCGCGGCGCACTGCGGCGACCGGCTCACGTCCATCACCGCGCTGCGCGCGTTCGACGACGAGGCGCAGGCCGCGTTCGACAACAACTTCAGCCTCGCCAGTCCGCCGAACGCACCCGGGGTCACCGCGACCACCGACCACAGCTCGGTGACGCTGAGCTGGGACGGCACCTCGCGCGACGGCTACGGCGTGCAGCAGGGCTACAGGTTCGAGGGCTACAACGTCTACCAGGGCGCCACCGCGGCCGGTCCGTGGAAGCGGGTGGCGACGTACGACGAGTTCGCGCCCCCGACGCTCGTGGTCGACCAGGTCTTCAGCCTGCAGACGTGCGAGAACGACCCGGGCGCGTACACGGCCTACGGGTCCAACTCGGGCATCCAGTTCCACCACGGCTTCACCACGGACCAGATCAACGGCGGTCCGTTGCGTGACGCGACCACGTACCACTACGCCGTTTCGGCCTACAGCTACAACCCGACCGGCGTGCCCAAGGTGCTGGAGTCCGGCTACTCGATCGTGAGCGTGATCCCGCAGCGCGAGGCCTCCGGCACCGACGTGACGAGCGCGGCGGTCTCGAACGTGACCTACCTGCGCAAGGACACGAACAAGCCGCCGGCGACGGACGCCGTGACGGCCGAGATCGTCCAGCCGGAGAACGTCACCGGCCACGTCTACAAGGTGGTGTTCGAGCCGCTGAGCCCTCCGTTCACGGGCACGATCGGCAACCTGGACAACGTCACCGCCTACCACTCCTGGTCCATCATCGACAGCACCACCGGAGTCACGAAGCTCTCCGGGCGGCTCAATCGCAACGCGGACGAGGCGTTCGAGGTCGTGGACGGCGTGCGGGTCAAGGTGACCGGGAAGTACGCGCCGCAATTCCAGGAGGCCAACTACCTCAACGACAACACCACCCACCGCCGGGCGCTCACAGGCGTCAACTGGGGCCTCCCGGGCTTCTTCGGAGGAGCCGGGGCGGGCTGGGACTTCTTCGGGGGCACGATCGACCCCGCGGTCCATCCCGACTCGTTCACGACGGTGGAACTGCGGTTCAGCAGCACGAACACGCAGAACGCCTACCGGTTCCTGCGCCGCCAGCTCGCGGACGGGACCGGGCAGGGCGGCTACGACTACGCCGGCTTCCACCCCGTGAACATGCAGGCCTGGGACGTCGTCAACAACGTCCAGCTCGACCTGGCGTTCGTGGAGCGGGTCGTGGTCGCCGCCGACGGGACCATCCTTCCTCCCGGCTCGCAGCTGGCGTCGTTCGACTCGACCTGGGCGCCCAGCGACGACGCGCTCGGGGACCGCGAGTACCTGTTCGTGATCCGCCGCCCCTACGACGGCACGGCCAAGGCGGAGATCGCGCAGGACGCGTCGATCGTCAGCGACGTGCTGCCGCTGATGTGGGTGCTGTCGGCCCGCAAGCGGGCGGCCGGCGACGTCATCGACGACGGCGACCGCTTCCAGTGGGTCTGGGCCAACCCGGCCAAGGACAACGACATCTACACGTTCAACACCACGGCCATGCTGCGGAACAGCTCGAGCCTCGCGAAATCGAATCTCGAGCGCATCCGAGCGGTCCCGAATCCCTACTACGCACGGTCCACCTACGAGTCAAACCAGTTCAACCGCCGGCTCAGGTTCCTCAACCTGCCGGAGGTCTGCACGATCCGCATCTTCAACCTGGCCGGCCAGCTCGTGCGCACGCTCGAGAAGACGGACCCCTCGACGTCCATCCTGCAGTGGGATCTCGAGACCCGCACCGGCCTCCCGGTGGGCAGCGGCGTGTTCATCTACCACGTCGAGGTGCCCGGGGTGGGCGAGTACCGCGGCCGGCTGGTGATCTTCATGGAGAAGGAACGGCTGAACAACTTCTGAGGGGGCAGGGACGATGACCGTGCATGAGATCCTGAAAGGAGATCGGACCATGAAGCGACTCGCGATCCGAGCGCTCGGTCTGGCTGCCCTGCTCGCGCTGTCCGTGTCCGGCGCATGGGCCGGTTCGGACGAGCGCAAGGGCACGGGCGGAGCCGCCGAGCTGCTGATCCCGGTCGGCCCGCGCAGCGCGGCCCTCGGCCCCGCGGCCGCGACCGACGTCGCCGGCGCCGAAGCGACGTTCTGGAACCCGGCGGGGCTGGCGCACCTCGAGAACACCGAGGCGTTGTTCAGCTACACGAGCTACCTGGCGGGCATGCGGGTCAACTACGCCGCGGTCGCGACCAGGCTCGGCACCGCCGGCACGCTCGGCCTGAGCGCGAAGGTGCTCTCGATCGGGGACGTGATCGTCACCACCGAGGCGGCGCCGGAGGGCACGGGCGAGGTGTTCAGCCCGACGTTCACGGTGCTCGGCGCCTCGTACGCGAGGGCGTTCACGGACCGCATCCTGTTCGGGGGCACCGTGAACTTCGTAAACGAGCGCATCTTGAGCATGTCGGCCACCGGGGTGGCGCTGGACTTCGGCGTCCAGTACCTGACCGGCTGGAACGGGCTCAAGCTCGCCATGACGATGAAGAACTTCGGCAACTCGATGGAGTTCGACGGCGAGAACCTGGAGGTCAGCATCCAGCCGCCCGGCTCCGAGCCGACCGCGTCGAACCGCATCGTGCGGTTCACGACCGCGAAGTTCGAGATGCCGTCGTACTTCACGCTCTCGGCCGGATACGACGCGTTCCGCCAGGGCGCGACCCGCCTCACGCTGCTCGGGGCGTTCCAGAGCAACAACTTCTTCGGCGACAACCTGTCCGTGGCCGGGGAGTGGAGCTACCGGGAGACGTTCGCGCTGCGTGGATCCTGGTACGGGTCGATCCTGAACGAGTTGAACCCGACGACGGGCGACGAATCGCTCAAGTTCAAGAGCGGCGACGACCTCTACACCGGCGCATCGGTGGGAGGAGGCCTGTACTGGAAGTCGGGGGACACGTCGCTCGGCGTGGACGTGGCGTACCATCCGATCCGGGAGTTCTTCGACGACGTGGTGGAGGTCGGCCTGAGGGTGAAGTTCTAGAGCGCCGCCGCCGCTCCGACGGGAGAGCGGCGGGCGCACCGGACGAAACGCGAAGCCCCTGGCGATTCGGTCCGCCAGGGGCTTCGCGCATGCCGGGGCCGCGCCCCGGCGAGCCGGCTCAGGCGTACATGCCGCGCAGCTCGTGCACGCGCAGGACGCGCTGGATCGCCACCATGTAGGCCGCGATCCGGAGCGAGACCGGCTCGGAGCGGGAGGCGGCGTCGGAGCGCTCCTTCATCGCGATGACGTCGCCGAACGCCTTGACCATCTTCTCGCGCAGGCGGGCGTTCACCTCGGCCTCGGGCCAGTAGAAGCCCATCCGGTTCTGGACCCACTCGAAGTAGCTCACGGTGACGCCGCCGGCGTTGCACAGGATGTCCGGGATCACGTGGACGCCCCGGGACTCGAGGATCTTGTCGGCGTTCGGCGTGGTCGGGCCGTTCGCGCCCTCCGCCACGATCCGGGCGCGCACGCGGCCCGCGTTGTCGCTCGTGATCTGGTTCTCGAGCGCGGCCGGCACCAGGATGTCGCAGTCGTGCTCGACGATGGAGGCATGCAGCGGCTTGGCTCCCGCGAACCCGGCCACGCCCCGCTTCTCGGCCACGTGGCGGAGCAGGGCCGGGACGTCGAGTCCCTGCTCGTTCGCGATCGCGCCGCTCACGTCCGACACGGCCACGATCCTCGCCCCGCACTCCTTCGCCAGCAGGTCGGCCGAGACCCCGCCGACGTTGCCGAAGCCCTGGACCGCGACGCGTGCGCCCTGGAGCGGCATCTTGACGTGCTTGCACATCTGCTCGACGCAGATCATGACGCCGCGGCCCGTGGCCTCGCGGCGCCCGGCCGAGCCGCCCACCTCGAGCGGCTTGCCCGTGACCACCGCCAGCTCGGTGCGGCGCTCGTGCATGGAGTAGGTGTCGGCGATCCAGGCCATCTCGCGCTCGCCGGTGTTCACGTCGGGCGCTGGCACGTCGCTCTCGGGCCCGAACAGGTCGGACAGGTCGGCCGCGTAGCGCCGGGTGAGGCGCTCGAGCTCGGCCCTGGACAGCGTGCGCGGGTCCACGCGGATCCCGCCCTTGCCGCCGCCGAACGGGATGTCGGCCACGGCGCACTTCCAAGTCATCCAGGAGGCCAGCGCCGAGACCTCTTCGAGCGAGACGTCGGGGTGGTAGCGGATGCCGCCCTTGGCCGGCCCGCGCGCGATGTTGTGCTGGACGCGGAAGCCCTCGAACAGCCGGATCGTGCCGTCGTCCATCACGACCGGGAGCCACTGTATGGTGGCGCGGCGCGGCCGCTTGAGCATGTCCTTGATGCCCGCGTCGAGCTTCAACCGGGCCGCGGCTTCCTCGAACTGGCGCTCGGCGTTCTCGAGCGGGTTGAGCTGGCTGTTGACGGCGACCGCCATGGAGCCTCCACGCGCCCGGGGCGCGCGCTGTGCTGTGGGCCCCCGCCCGGAAGCGGGCGGGGCGGACTTCGGGGACCGCCGCGACGCCGCGGCGCGGCAGGGACTATAGGCGGCCGCCGAAGGCCGCGACAAGCTCCCCGGGCGCCGTTCGGCCGCTAGCGGAGCGCGCCCGGTGACCCGGCCGGCGGCCGCGCCGCGAGCGCGGCGAGCCGCGCCCGGAGAGCGGGGCGCTGCAGGAACCAGCGCTTGAGCTCGGCCATGCTCACGGCGGTCGTCAGGCCTCCGTCCGTCTCCGGGCCCACCGCCACGCCCGCGGCGGGCGGCGCGGCGCGCCCGTCGCCCGCGACCACCGATTCGGGGGCGAGCGTCTCGTCCTCCCAGCGGTCGATCCACCAGCGGAGCGGATCGGGCTTGAAGCCCCGCGCGATCAGTTCGGCGGGGATCAGGGCGGAGTCGCCGCGCACCAGGTAGAACAGCGCCGTGCCCGTGACCTCGAACACGTTGCCCTCGTCGATCTTGACCTTCAGGTTCACCGACGTGCGGATGGTCTTGTGCCAGGTCGGATCCTTGCCGGGGCGGGTGTCGGGGAAGGGGATCAGGTTGCGGTCGAAGTCGAGCTGGATGTCGGCGGCCGGCGGGCGCTCGGCGGAGCCGATGAACATGTTCTCCGCGATCTGCACCTCGTCGTCGCGCCGCGCCTGGATCTCGCGGCTCGGGTTGCCGGCGGAGTCCAGCCCGGCGGAGACGAACACGTAGTCGGCCGTGAACAGCTCCTTGTACTCCTCGACCCCGCGGTTCTTCCAGCACCACTCGAACAGCCGCACCGCGTTCTGCGGCGTGGTCGGGGAGGGAGCCACCGTCGTCACCCGCTCGGTCAGAACCGTGGGGGAGAATGGATTGAAGCAGCCGGCCGCGCCCAGCCCGGCCAGGCCGGCGACCAGGGACAGGCTCGATCGTCTCACGAAGGCCTCCTCCGGCTCAGCGCCGGACCAGCGACTCCAGCCGCCACCAGCTCATCGTGCGCTGGTCGGTCGCGGCCGGGTTCACGCCCACGTTCGGGTCCACGCGGTCGTGCCAGCGGGTGATGGACCAGCGGCCCTCCTTCTTCTGCATCGAGAGGTCCGCGAAGCCGATGGCGATGATCTCGGGATTGCCGTTCTCGGGTGCGGCGAACAGCGTGTACTTGCGGTGGTACTGGACGGTGTCGGACGCGGCCGGGTCGTCGTCCTGCGGCGACAGCGGGTCGGGCAGCCAGACGAACTGGTACAGGTACGTGGGCCGGATGCTCGAGAGCTGGGTGTGGAGGTTCCGTTCGAGCGTCACGTCCCACGGCTCCGGTGCAGTGAGCTGCGTGGCGCTCTGCCAGGTGGACTTCACCGCGCCGTCGTAGAAGCTCCGGTACGCGCGGTCGCCCGCGACCGTGGACTCGGCGAACGCGCGCAGGTAGGCGCTCGCCCCGTTGGAGCTCCGGTTCTGGATGGCCTGGACGATGGTCTCGAGCAGGGCCTCCGGGGTGCGGAAGTCCTCGACCACGGGCGGGCCGCTAGAGGACGGGTCCTCGGGATCGGCGGGCTTGAACGGGTTGGCGCAGGCGCCGGCGACGAGCGCGAGCGCCAGCACCGACGCGCGCAGCGCGGCGCGGGACGCCCACGCCGGACCGGCCGCGGGCCGGCGGCGGAACGCAGGCGGGCGGGCGTAGTGGCGTCTCCGGCGTCGTACGTTCATGTCACAGCTCCCAGGACAGCTGCAGCGACCCGTCCCAGTAATCCTGCTCCGAGACGGGGGACGGCTGCGGGACGGCGTTCGTGTAGCGGGTCGAGCGGTCGGCGGTGAAGCGGCGGTTCACGCCACCGAGGAGCTTGCCGCGGCGGCCCAGCTCCAGGTCCAGGTTCACGCCGCCCGTGAACGTGAGCCGGCGGCTCGTGCGGGTCGGCGACTCCACTCCGTTCACCGTGCCGTTCCGGTCGGTCGCCTGGTACTCGGGCGCGAGCTGGAGGGACAGCGCCGGCGAGGGCGACCAGACCACGCGGGAGCGCAGCGTGTAGCTCAGGTTCTCGTCCGAGGGGAGCAGCACGCCGCTCCCGTCCTCCAGGACGCGCCATTCGCCGCTCGGTTGCTGGCGGGCGTTGTGGATGATCTCGACCGAGAGCCGCGGCGTGAGCGTGGCGTTCAGGTTGGTGACGGTGTTGAAGTCCAGCGACAGGTCGTTCCGCTCGGGCGCGAACGGGTAGAACTGGTAGTCGGCCTGCACGGTGTTGGACTGCGACGCGGTGAGCCCGCGCAGCAGCCGGTAGCTCCAGCGCCACTCGCCCCGGTAGGTGCGCGTGTCGGTGTTGTTCGCGGTGCTCGCCGCGGGGATGTTGATCGAACGCGACAGGCCCACCTCCATCGCCAGCCCGCTCGTCAGACGGTCCGAGGCGTTGTAGAGGGCCTCGATCCGGTACGACTGCCGGTAGCTGTCGCGCGGGGTCGTCGGCGCCGTGGCCGCCGACTCGGTCGCGCGCGGTCGCGACTGCGAGAGTGAGATGTCGCCGCGGAGCTTGGAGGTGATCTTCCGGCCGAACGGCCGGGTGACCTGCAGGCTCGCCGTGCGGTCGTCCACCCGGTCCTCGTAGGCGGGCGAAGTGCCCCGCCTCAGGAAGTCCGAGTCGCGCGTGCCGTCCGAGAAGTCGGCGTCGACGCCCCACGGCCCCTGCGACCAGCGCGCCTGCGCGCGCAGGCCCACGTCCACGCGCGTGCCCTGGAGCGACCGGCTCGTGCCGGCGTTCGCGCTCAGGCTCAGGTAGCGGTCGTTGTCGAGCCGCAGGCGGAGCGTGCCGTCCGCCGTGGCCCCGGACGTGATCAGCCGGTTCACGGTGTCGGCGTCGGTCGGGGTCTCGACCACGGAACGACGGGCCGAGTAGTTGAGGTTGAGCCCGATCGGCGCCAGCGAGAACAGCTGGAGCGCGCCGCGCAGCGAGCTCGACAGGTCCTGCGTGCTGAGCGCGGACAGCGCGCTCGGACGGCGCGTGCGGGACAGGTTGCCGTTCAACCCGCCGCTCAGGTCGTGCGACAGCCATTGTCCGCGCGTGAACCGGGTGCGGCCGTTGAGGTCGCCGGAGAGACCTCGCTTCACCTGCGAGACGTTCTCGAGGTCGAGGTAGCCTGCGAAGAAGTTGAGCTCGGAGCTCAGCTCCCGGGAGTACTGCTGCCGGGTGCGGGTCGAGAGCTGGAACTCGCTCTTCGTCTCCTTCTCGTTGCTGATCGAGCCGGGGTCGAAGGCGTCGAAGCCCGAGATCTGCGCACGGCCGCCGAGCGAGAGGTCCTTCGACAGCCGCCAGGTGGCGTCGGTCGTGGTCCGGCGGTTCTGCCGCAGACTCAGCCGCCCGCCCGCGGTGTTGCGGTCCATCGTGATCTCGGTGTTGCTGATCAGGTTCATGCGCCCGCGCAGGAGCTGGTAGTCGCCGCCGTTCACCCAGATCGAGCTGGTCCGGCCGACGGTGTACCCGCTCGTGTACTTGAACGACGTCCGCGACGCGCCGGCGGCGGTCGCGGCGAACGGGTTGAAGCGCTCGCGGGCGATCACGGCGCCCACCGAGTCCACCGGCACGCGCATGCTGTCCGCCATCGCGATCAGCCGTGCCATCGGCAGCCGGAAGCGGATGATGTGCGCGCGCAGCGAGTCGGGCAGCAGCTGCAGGCTGTCGGCCGTCTCGAACAGCCGGTCGAAGCGGAGGCCCAGCGTGTCGCGCAGCAGCGTGGTGTCGGCGAACGCGAACCGGCCGGTGGGCGGCGCCTGGGCTCGTCCCGACGGCACGACGGCGAGCAGGCCGACGAACAGTGCGGCGAAGCCTGGGAGTGAGCGTGACGCGTTCGACATGCCGTGCGGGCGCGGGCTCCGGGTCCGGAAGGCGGGCGGGCGGACTCCCGAGCGGCCCCTGGGCGGGCGGGAGACCAACCGGTTCATGATGCCATACCCCCGGCTCCCGGGCCGCGTGGCAAAAAGCCCGGGCGTCCCCGGGGGAACGGCATGGCCCCCGCGGCGCCGCCGGCCCGAGCCGGGGAGGCTCGCGCGACTGTTCCGCCCGGCGCGCGCGCCACCCGCGCGCCCCAGCGGCGGGGGCAGCGGGGTGCGTGTTCAGTACGACCGAACCGCGGGTCGGGACCGCAAGCCCTTGTGGGTGAACGGACTCGGGCGGTGCCCCAGGCCCGGGCGCGGCAGCCTCAAGTTGCTGGCCCGTTTCGGCCGATGCTAGCTTGCCCGCGCTTCCCGCGGGCCCCTCGGCCGCCCCCGCGATCCGGTGTCGAACTTGCTTGTCGTGACGCCCGCCGCGATCGCCCCTCCGTACCACCCCCTGCTCAAGAGGCATGGATGTTTCTCGACAGCGTGATGGGGTTCTTCTCCACCGACGTGGCCATGGACCTCGGCACCGCGAACACGCTCGTCTGGGTGAAGGGCCGTGGCATCGTCCTCAACGAGCCCTCGGTGGTGGCGGTGGAGAAGAGCACGAACCGCGTGCTCGCGGTGGGCAGCGAGGCCAAGCTGATGCTGGGCCGCACCCCCGACGAGATCAACGCCGTCCGCCCGCTGAAGGACGGCGTCATCGCCGACTTCCAGGTCACCGAGCACCTGCTGCGCGAGTTCGTCCAGCGCGTGCAGAAGCACAAGTTCCTGGTGAGGCCGCGCATCATCATCTGCGTGCCGTCCGGCATCACCGAGGTCGAGAAGCGCGCCGTGATCGACTCCGCCGTGCGCGCGGGCTGCCGCGAGGTGCTGCTGGTGCCGGAGCCGATCGCCGCGGCGATCGGCGTGGACCTGCCGGTGGACACGCCCACCGGGAACATGGTCGTGGACATCGGCGGCGGCACCACCGAGATCGCGGTCATCGCCCTGAACGGGATCGTCACCAAGACCAGCATCCGCACCGGCGGCGACGAGATGGACGAGGCGATCATGAATTACGCCAAGAAGGCGTACAACATGCTCATCGGCGAGCAGACCGCCGAGCGCATCAAGATCGAGATCGGCTCCGCCTTCCCGCTGCCCGAAGAGATGGACATGGAGATCAAAGGCCGCGACCTCGTCCGCGGCATCCCGCGCACGCTGCGGGTCTCGAGCGTCGAGGTGCGGGAGGCGCTGCAGGAGCCGGTCGGCCAGATCGTGAACGCGCTGCGCGAGTCGCTCGAGCGCACGCCGCCGGAGCTGGCCGCCGACATCGTGGATCGCGGCATCTACATGACGGGCGGCGGCGCGCTGCTGCGCGGGCTCGACCTGCTCATGCGCGAGGTCACGAACCTCAACATCCGGGTGGCTCAGGATCCGCTGACCTGCGTCGTGCGCGGCGCGGGCAGGATCCTCGAGAAGCTCGAGGACTACGAGAAGGTGATTCTGAGCGGCCACCGGGACTGAGCCATGCCGAGCATCATGCCTCCGGCCGAGCGCCGCAGCGTCGTCCTCGTGACGGTGTATGCGGCGCTTTCGCTGGTACTCCTGCTGGTGGGCGAGCGCATCCCGGCGTCGGGACTCCGCGGCGTGGGAGCGTGGCTGTTCGCGCCGTTCGACCGGGTCGCGGGCGCGGGGGACCGGTTGTTCACGTCGTGGGCGGAGAACACCGAGCTGCACTCCAAGGTGGCGCGGCTCGAGGTCGAGAACGCGCGGCTGCGGCTCATGGCCGCCGAGGCGCCGAGGCTGCGCGAGCAGCTCGGGCTCCAGTCCTGGCAGGGTCTCTCGCTGCACCCGGTCGAGGTGCTGGCGCTGGCCGGCACCGACCCGCTCCCCAACGCCGCGACGCTGTCCGCCGGCGCGAACGACGGCGTCCGCGCGGGGGACGCGGTGCTCACGAGTGACGGCCTGATCGGCCGTGTGACCGAGGTGTGGCCGGATCTCTCCCGCGCCACGCTCATCACCGACGCGAACCAGGCCGTGGCCTGCGAGGTGGAGACGACCGGCGTGCACGGCATCCTCCGCTTCGTGCCCACCCCGCGGCCGCGGCTGGTGCTGTCGGCGGTGGCGCTCGCCGACACGGTGCGCGTGGGCGAGCGCGTCGTGACGTCGGACCTCTCGCTCCGCTACCCGCGCGGGATCCCGGTCGGGCGCGTCCATCGCATCGACACCGACGCGACCGGGCTCATGCAGGAGATCGAGCTCCTGCCGGCCGCGCGCATCGCCCGGCTCCGCCACGCGTTCGTGGCGCCGGGGCCGCGCCCGCCCGCCGACGGCGTCCCGCGCCCGCGGCTCGAATTCGAGCCCGAACGCCTGTCGGGCGCGCGATCGGGCGCCCGCGGCGACTCGGCGAGGAGGGCGCGATGAGGATCCTGGGCGTGTTCGTGCTCACCGCGCTCGTCACGCTGGTCATGCGCAGCACGATCCTCGCCGGGCTCGCCGCGCGCGGCGTGGTCGTGGACGTGCTCGTGCTCGCCACCGTGGCGTGGTCGCTCCGCCAGCGCGAGTCGTGGGGCGCCACGTTCGGGTTCGTGCTCGGGCTCGCCGCCGACCTGGATGCCGCGCACTGGATCGGGCGGCACGCGCTCGCGCTGACGCTGCTCGGCTACGGCGTCGGCCGGCTGTCCAACACGCTCGTGCGCGACAGCCCGCTCACACAGCTCCTGCTGCTCGTGCTCGCCACCGCGCTTCACCAGGTGTGGGCCTCGGCGTTCGACGCGAGCGGCGGCCTCGCCGCGATGGGCTGGCTCACCGGCCGCGTCGCGCTCGCCACCGTGACCACCGCGCCGCTCGGCGTGATCGTGCTCCTCGTGTCCCAGCTGTTCACCCGCCGCCGCAGGTACGGGAATGCCTCAGGGTCCTCCGCAGCGTGACAAGGACACGCGCTTCGGCGCGTTGGCGGCCATCGGCCTCGCCGGGTTCTTCCTGGTGCTGCTGGGGCTGTTGCGGCTCCAGGTCCTCGAGCACGAGCCGCTGAAGCGGCTCTCCGACCAGAACCGCATCCGGCTGGACGTGCTGCGCGCCCCGCGCGGGGTGATCCGCGATCGGCACGGGCGCGTGCTCGCCGACAACCAGCCGAGCTTCGACATCGTGTTCAGGCCCGCGCCGATCGAGAGCACGCTGCGCGTGCGCTCGGTGGTCTCGTCGGACTGGCTGGCGAAGGTGGGCGGGGCGCTCGACGGCGACACGCTGGAGATCCGGCGGCGCGTGCGCGAGGCGAATCGCACCGGCCAGACCGCCGTGCTGCGCCGGACCGCGCCCTACGCCGTGCTGGCGGCGGTCGAGGAGTCGCGCAGCGAGCTGCCCGGGATCGACGTGCAGGTGGCCCCGATCCGGCGCTACCCGGAGGGCACGCTCGCGGCGCAGCTCCTCGGCTACGCGGGCGAGATCAACGACCGGGAGCTCGCCGAGCGCGCGAGCAAGGGGTACAACCTCGGCGACCTGATCGGGAAGACCGGCGTCGAGCGGCGATACGAGGACGTGCTGCGCGGCGAGGACGGCGCCGAGTTCGTGGTGGTGAACGCCATGGGCCAGCGGGTCGCCACGCTCGACGACGTCCCGCCCCAGCCGCCCAACCCGGGGCGCGACGTCACGCTGACGGTGGACCTCGAGGTCCAGGTCGCGCTCGAGGACGCGATGGCCAACATCGAGCGCGGCGCGGCGGTGGTGCTGGACCCGCGCGACGGCAGCGTGCTCGCCATGGTGAGCAAGCCCGTCTTCGACCCGAACGAATTCTCGCGCGGCATCTCGTTCGCGCGCTGGAAGGAGCTCAACTCGGGGGGCGCCTACCCGCTGCTGAACCGCGCCATCCAGAGCGCCTACCCGCCCGGCTCGACGTTCAAGGTGGTCACGATGCTGGCCGGCCTCAAGCAGGGGCTGGTCACCGCCGAGACGCACGAGCCGGTCTCGTGCACGGGCGGCTACTGGTTCGGCGGCCGGCGCTTCGGGTGCTGGAAGAAGGAGGGCCACGGCAGCCTCGACATGGTCGGGGCGCTGCAGCATTCGTGTGACGTGTTCTTCTACCAGCTCGGCCTGCGGCTCGGACTCGGCCCGCTCGAGAAGACGGCGCGCGGCATGGGGCTGGGGGAGAAGACGGGCATCGACCTGCCTTCGGAGTCCCGCGGGCTCGTGCCGACGGACGCCTACTACGACCAGCGGTTCCACCGCGGCCGCTGGCCGAAGGGCCTGCTCCTGAACCTGGCCATCGGCCAGGGCGAGCTGCTGGCCACGCCGCTCCAGCTCGCGACGATGACCGCGCTCGCCGCGAACGGGGGGCGTCCCGTGCGCCCGCACGTGGTGAGCGGGGTCCAGGGCGTGGCCGCGTTCCGGGTCGAGCAGCCGGTCGAGCCGGGCGTGGTGACGGAGCCGGGCCACTGGGAGGCGATCCACCTCGCGATGCGCAGGGTGGTGGAGGCCGGGACGGCGGGCGCCGTGCGGCTGCCCGGCCTGCCCGTGTCCGGCAAGACCGGCACGGCGCAGAACCCGCACGGCGACGATCACGCCCTGTTCGTGTGCTATGCGCCGGCGGACGCCCCGACTCTGGCGATGGCGGTCGTGGCCGAGAACAGCGGGCACGGCGGCAGCGTCTCGGCGCCGATCGCGGCGCGGGTCCTCAAGCGACTGTTCCTCAAGGATTCGACCTCGACCACGCCGCGCCTGCCGCCGCCCGCCGACACGGTCGGAGACTGACGATGCGCGACCGCTTCCCGCCGCTCGACTGGCCGCTCCTGTTCGCGACCCTTGCGCTCATCGGCATCGGCCTTGCCACGGTCTACAGCGCCACCTACCTGCCCGGCGCGCATCAGGGGCTGTGGGTGAAGCAGCTGGTGTGGTTCGGCGTGGCCGCGGTGTTCGCCTGGCTCGTCGCCGCGGTCCACTACCGCTTCTACGACTCGGTCTCGTGGCCGATGTACGCCGTGTCGCTGCTGCTGCTCGTGGCCGTGTTCGTGATCGGGGTCGAGCGCATGGGCGCCAAGCGCTGGATCGAGATCGGATCGCTCCAGTTCCAGCCCTCGGAGATCGCGAAGATCGCCACCACGTTCGTGCTGGCGAGGTTCTTCGACCACTCTCGGCTGGACCTCCGGAAGATGCGCTGGTGGCTGCCGCCGCTGCTCATCACCCTGGTGCCGTTCGTGCTGGTCGCCAAGGAGCCCGATCTCGGCACCGCGTCGAGCTTCCCGGCCATGCTCATCGCCATGTACTTCTGGGCGGGCATGCCGCTCGGCCAGCTCCTGCTCGGGCTCTCGCCTATCTTCAACGTGGCGCTGTTCTTCCTGACCGGGAGCGTGTGGTGGTTCGTGGGCCTGTTCGCGGCGCTGCTCGGCTACGCGCGGCCGCGGCTGATCGTGCTGGTGGCGATGATCGCGCTGAACGGCGCGGTGGCCGTGGCGCTCCCGAACCTCTGGAACCACCTGCACGACTACCAGAAGCGGCGCATCGAGACGTTCCTGAACCCGGAGCAGGACCCGAGCGGCTCGGGCTACCAGGTCATCCAGTCCAAGATCGCGATCGGCTCCGGAGGCGTGGTCGGCAAGGGCTACCTGAAGGGCTCGCAGAAGGCGCTCGCGTTCCTGCCCATGCGCCACACCGACTTCATCTATTCCGTCGTGGGCGAGGAGTGGGGCCTGCTCGGGTCGTTGACCGTGGTCATCCTCTACGGCATCGTCGTGTTCCGCGGGTTCCGGCTCGCCGCGATCGCGCGGGACGGCTTCGCCAGCCTCACGGCCGTGGGCATCACCACCGCGCTGTTCTTCCACATCATGGTCAACATGCTGATGACGATCGGCTGGGCCCCGGTCACCGGCGTGCCGTTGCCTTTCCTGTCCTACGGGGGCACGGCGCTCATCGTGAACTGCATTCAGATCGGCCTGCTCCAGAACGTGGCGCTGCGGCGCCGGGAGTACTGATGCACCCGGAGCTGTTCCAGATCGGCCCCGTGCATCTCCGGAGCTACGGCCTGCTCATGGCGCTGGCGTTCGTGGTGGGCACGTTCCTGGGGCTGCGAGAGGCGCGCCGCCTGGGGCTGGACGAGGACAAGGTCGTCAACGTGATCCTCGTCACGCTGGTGGCCTCGGTGCTGGGGGCGCGGCTCCTGTACGTGCTCGAGCACCTGGCCGAGTTCCGCCGCGAGTGGACCTCGGCGCTCGCGCTGTGGCAGGGCGGACTCACGTTGTACGGCGGGATCGTCGCCGGCACGTTCGCGGGCCTGCTCGCGGCGCGGCGCATGGGGCTGCCGGTGTGGGTGGTGGCGGACGCGCTCACACCCGCGCTCGCGCTCGGCACCGTGTTCGGCCGGGTCGGCTGCTTCCTGAACGGCTGCTGCTATGGCCAGCCCACGACCCGGCCGTGGGGGGTGCTGTTCCCGCGCGACTCCTTCGCCTATCTCGAATTCGGCGACAGGCCCGTGCACCCTTCGCAGCTCTACAACGCGCTGGCGGGGCTGCTGCTGTTCGCCGTGTTCCAGCTGCTGCGCAAGCGCATGCGCGTGCCCGGCGTGCTGTTCTGGAGCTTCGTCGCGGCGTTCGCGCTGGTGCGGATCCCGCTCGACCTCACGCGCGCCTACGAGGTGAACGCCGTGCTGCTGCGCGTGGGCGCGGTCGAGGTCACCGAGAGCCAGCTCATGAGCGTCGGGCTCGCGCTGTTCGCGGTGCTCATGATCCTGAGGCTCCGCCGCGCCGTCCCGCTCGCCGGACCGACCCCCGCGCCCACCTCCTCATGAGCGCGCCCGTGCGGCTCGCCGTGCTCGGCGACCCGCTCCGGTTCACGCTCTCGCCCGAGCTCCATCGCGCCGGCTGCGCGGCGCTCGGGCTCGCCTGCGAGTCCCGCGCCTTGCGAACGCCTGCGGACGCCCTGGGCGGGACGCTCGCGCGGCTCGCGGCGGAGGGGCTCACCGGCTGCAACCTGACGATGCCGCTCAAGGAGGCGGCGCTCCCGCTCGTGCACTCCGCGAGCGACGAGGCCGTGCGCGCCCGTTCGGTGAACACGGTGACGTTCCGGCCCGAGGGACCGCGCGGCGACACCACCGACGGCGCGGGCTTCGTCGGGCTGCTCGCCGAGACGGGGCTCGCGCCGCGCGGTCTGGGCATCGTGGTGCTCGGCTCCGGGGGCGCGGCGAGGAGCCTGGCCTGGGCGCTCTCGGACGCGGGGGCCGCGGTCGGCCTGGTGTCCCGGCACGAGCCCGGGGCGGACGCGCGCGCGGCGTTCGCGCGTGGCTGGCGGGGCTGGGGCACGCCGGAGGCGCGAGAGGCGCTCGCGGCGGCGGATGTTCTCGTGAACGCCACGCCGCTGGGCCTGCCCGAACTGGGCGCGCTGCTCGGCGACGTGCGCCGGGACGGGCTCGTCGTGGACCTGGCCTACGGCGCGGACCTGACGCCGTGGGTGCGTGAGGCGCGGGCGCGCGGGCTCCGCGCCGTGGACGGGCTCGGGCTCCTGGTGCACCAGGCCCGGCGCTCGCTCGGGCTCTGGCTCGGCCGCGACGTGCCGCTCGCGCCGCTCGCGGCCGCCGTGGGGTGGCCGCGCTGAGGCGCGGCGGCCCCCGAACGGCCCCCGCACCGCGAACCCACCCGGCGGCATTCGCCCGCCGGCTCGCCGCCGCCTCGCGCGGGCTTGCCGCCCCGCTCGCCGATCTGCTCGAGTTCCTGCTCCCGCAGCGGTGCCCGGGCTGCGGGGCGCCGGCGGACCCCGCGCGGCTCCTGTGCGCGAGCTGCCTCGCGCGCCTGCCGGTCCTGGGCCGGCCGCTGTGCGCGCGCTGCCTGCTCGAAGACCGGCCGCCCGACGTCTGCCGGAGCCACGCGGGCGACCGCGTGTACGCGGCCTGGATCTACGACGACCGCGTCGCGGGACTCGTGCAGGCGCTCAAGTTCGCCGGTCGGCCCGGGCTCGCGCACCCATGCGCGCTCGCGATCGCGGCCGCGCTGCCGCCCGGCTCGCGTGCACCCGACCTCGTCGCGAGCGTGCCCTTGCACGCGGTGCGCCGGCGCGAGCGCGGCTACGACCAGGCCGCGTGTCTCGGCGTCGCGCTCGCCGACGAGCTCGGCGTCCCGTTCGTCCCCGGGCTCCTGCGGCGCGCGCGGGAGACGCGGCCGCAGAGCGGGCTGGGGGCGGCCGCGCGGCGCCGGAACGTCCGAGGCGCGTTCCACGTGACGCGGCCGGCCTGGGTGCGCGGCCGGCGCGTGCTGGTGGTGGACGACGTGCTCACCACCGGCGCCACGCTCGCCGAGTGCCTCGCCGTGCTGCGGGCCGCGGGGGCCCGCACCGCCGGGGCGGCGCTCGCGTGGGCGCAATGAGCGCCGGAGTGCGGTCCGCGCGCGGCGTCGTGCGGGGCGGCCGATCCGCCTGCTAGAGTCCCGGGCCATCCCCACCGCCCCGGCCGCATCCCAAGGAGCGCCATGTCGCACCTGCACATCCCGGACGGCATTCTGCCGCTCGTCCTGTGGGCCCCCGGCCTCGCCCTCGCGCTGGGGGTGCTGTTCGCGACGTCGTACGCCTCGCCCGGCTCGGGACGCCTGCATCTCGCGTTCCAGAGCGCGCTCGGCGGCATCATGCTGGCGCTCATGGCGCTGCCGGTCCCGATCACGGCGTTCGACTACTGCATGACGCTCGCCGGCCCGGTGGGCGTGCTGCTCGGCCCGGCCGCGGGTTACCAGGTGAGCTTCGTCGTGACGCTCATGCTGGCGCTCCTCGGCCAGGGCGGGTTCACGGTGGTCGGGCTCAACGCGTTCGTGCTCGGCCTCGGCGCGATGGTGGCCCGCCCGCTCTACGGGCGGAGCGTGGCGGCCCTGGGCCCGGCGCGCGCGATGGCGCTCGCCACCGCGCTCTCGCAGCTCCTCTCGAGCGCCTGCTGGGTCGGGCTGCTCCTGCTCTCGGTGCGGCTCACGCCCGAAGTGGCGGGGGAGCACGCGATCGCCGAGTCGCTGCTGCGCGCCTGGCAGCGCGCGGGGGCGGCGGTCGTGCTGCCTTTGCTGCTGCTCGCGGTCGCGGTCGAGTCGTTCCTCGGCTATGGTCTGGCGCGCTTCCTCGCCCGGGTGCGCCCCGACCTCCTGCCGGCGCCCGCCCGGGCCCGCGCCGGCGTCTCCGCCGGCACCCCTTCCGGCCCGGGGCCGGCCCACCCCGCGAGCACCCCTTGATCAACACGTTCGCCCAGATTGACCACCTCGCCAGCTCGGGCGCATCCGTGTGGCATCGCGCGAGCGCGAGCCCCAAGCTGCTGCTGGCCGCGACGTACGTCGGGCTGGCGGTGGGCACGCCGTCGTGGGGCGTGCTGCTGGCGCTGTTCGCGACCGCGCTCGGCCTGTGCGTCACGGCCCGCGTCCCGCGGCGGCTGGCGCTCGCCGCGGCCACCACGCCGCTGCTGTTCTCGGCGATCTTCGTGCTCGCGCACGTCCAGGCGGACTGGGACGAGCCGCTCATCCTCATCGCGCGGCCGATGGTGGCCAGCCTCACCGCGGTGTGGCTCGTGAGCACGACCCCGTACCCGGACCTGTTCGCGCCGCTCTCGCGCGTGCTGCCGCGCGGCGTGGGCGACAGCCTCTTCCTCACCTACCGCGCACTGTTCGCGCTCGTCGCCCGCGTCGAGCGCATGGGCTCGGCGCTCCGGCTCCGCGGCGCGATGGCCCGTCCGATGCGCGAGCGTTTCCCGGTGCTCGGCGAGGCCGTCGGCACCGTGGTGCTGTCGGGCTTCGACCGCAGCCACCGGCTCTACCAGGCCATGCACCTGCGCGGGCACAGCGGACGCATCTGCGGCTGCCGGCATTGGCTGGAGCTCACCCGCGAGGACTTCTGGGTCCTCGTACTGGCGTTGTGGGCGCTTGCCGCGAGGCTCGCACTCGGCCACCTGAGGCCCGAATGACCGCCCGGCCCGCCAGCCCGCCGCGCGGCGTCGCGCCGATCGTGCGCGTCTCGTGCGTCCGCCACACCTACCCCGACAAGACCAGCGTCCACCTGTGCGGCCTCGACTTCGTGGTGGAGGCCGGCCAGCGCGTGGTCGTGCTCGGGCCCAACGGCTGCGGCAAGAGCACGCTCCTCTACCACATCCTCGGCCTGCTGCGCCCGCAGGAGGGCGAGGTGAGCGTGTTCGGAGTGGACCCGTCACGCCAGTTCTCGAAGATCCGCGAGCGCGTGGGCGTGCTGCTCCAGAACGCCGACGAGCAGATCATCGCCCCGACGGTGTGGGACGACGTCTCGTTCAGCCCGCGCAACTACGGCTATTCCGCCGCCGACGTGGACGGCAAGGTGGACCGTGCGCTCCACCGGCTCGGCATCGAGCACCTGCGGCACAAGGTCTGCCACTACCTCTCGGGCGGCGAGAAGCGCAAGGTCGCGCTCGCCGGCGCGCTCGTGCTCGAGCCCGAGCTGCTGGTGCTCGACGAACCGTTCGAGGGCCTGGACCCCGCCTCGCGGAGCGAGATGCTGGAGCTCCTGAACCGGCTCAACCGCGAGCACGGCGTGTCGCTGGTGATCGCCACGCACGACGTGCAGCTGGTGGCGCCGCTCGCCGACAAGGTCTACGTGCTGCGGGCCGGCGGCGAGATCGTTGCCCAGGGCGCGCCGGACGACCTGTTCCAGGACCTCGACCTCCTGCGTGCCTCCAACATCGAGCCGCCCGTGCTGGCCGACCTGTTCCAGCGGCTCGAGCAGGCGGGCCATCCGCTCGGCCGGCCGCAGTCGCCCGAGGAGGCCGCGTTCCTGCTGCTGCGCTGGGTGCGGGAAGAGCGCGGGCGCGCGGCGAGCGCCGTGGCCACCGCGTGGGGCGACGAGCACGCGCGCCGCCCCGCGGCCGCGGACCTCACGCCGGCGCATGGCGCCGGCCCGGCCGCGGGCGACGACCCGCGTCCGTGACGGGCGACCTGTTCGGCGAGGCGCCCGCCGGGCCGGGGCCGGAGGGCCCATGGCGCGGAGCGCCGCCGGAGGAGCCGGGCCCCGGGGCGCCGCTCGCCGACCGCATGCGGCCGCGGAGCTTCGAGGAGCTGCTCGGCCAGGAGCACCTGCTCGCCGAGGGCAGCCCGGTCGCGCTCATGCGCGACGGCCGCCACCTGACGAGCGTCGTGCTGTGGGGGCCGCCCGGCACCGGCAAGACGACCCTCGCGCGGCTGATCGCGCGCACCGCGCGCGTGCCGTTCGTCCAGCTCTCCGCCGTGCTCTCGGGCGTGAAGGAGGTCAAGGAGGTGATGGAGCGGGCGGTCCAGCACCGCCGCCGCACCGGCGAGCCCACGATCCTGTTCGTGGACGAGATCCACCGCTTCAACAAGGCGCAGCAGGACGCGTTCCTGGCGCACGTCGAGCGCGGCGACATCGTGTTCATCGGCGCCACCACCGAGAACCCGAGCTTCGAGGTGAACTCGGCGCTGCTGTCGCGCTCGCGCGTGCTGGTGCTGCGTGAACTGGGGCCGCCGGCGCTGCGCGCGCTCGTGGGCCGCGCGCTCTCGGACGAGCGCGGCTATGCGGGCCGCGTGGCCGCGAGCGCCGAGGCCCTGGACCTCATCGCGGCCGCCGCGGACGGCGACGCGCGCCGCGCGCTCACCACCCTCGAGTTGGCGGCCGCCACCGCGGAGGCCGGCGGCCGCCCGATCGGTGTGGAGGACGTGCGCGCCGCGTTCGCACGCCGGCACCTGCGCTACGACCGCGCGGGCGAGGAGCACTTCAACCTGATCTCGGCGCTGCACAAGAGCCTGCGCGATTCCGACCCCGACGCGAGCCTGTACTGGTTCGGGCGCATGGTCGCCGCGGGCGAGGACCGGCTCTACATCGCGCGCCGGCTGGTGCGGTTCGCGAGCGAGGACGTGGGGCTCGCCGACCCGACTGCGCTCCAGCTCGCGGTGGCCGCGTTCAACGCCTACCACCAGCTCGGGAGCCCCGAGGGCGAGCTGGCGCTCGCGCAGGTCGTGGTGCACCTCGCGCTCGCGCCCAAGTCGAACGCCGTCTACGCCGCGTACGGGCAGGTGATGGAGGAGATCGAAAGAAGCGGCTCGCTGCCGCCGCCCAAGGTGATCCTGAACGCCCCGACGCGCCTCATGAAGGATCTGGGCTACGGCTCGGGCTACGTCTACGCGCACGACGATCCGGCGGGCGCGAAGGCCCAGCAGCACCTCCCGGACGAACTCGTGGGCCGCACGTGGTTCCGGCTCGGGGGGGCGGATGTGCGCCGCGGTGGAACCGCCCGCGAGGGTGCCGGGGGCGCCGGCCAGGAGCCGCCTCCGGGCGCCTGAGCGGCCTCCGCGCGTGTGGCGACGTGGCGATCACTTCAAGTGATACATGAAGTGACGGGGGATAAACGCAGCGTAAGCTAGCGGGTCGTTCGGCACTTGCCGTCGAGCCTCGAACCTGACGCGGCTCGCATCACACGATGCACGTCCCCGCGGTGTTCGGCCCCATCGAACCCGGGCGGTGTCCGGTGCCGAGGTGCCCGAGGAGAACTTTCGGGCGTGAAGAGCGATTCCCTTCGCTATCCCGGAGCGCCGATGCTACGGTCCGGCTCGGAGTTCCAGCTTGCCCGGCTTGCCGTATTCTGTCCGTCACGACGGAGGAGACCCCCATGAAGCGTGCGGCTACCACGATCCTCATCCCGCTGGTGGCATTGGTGGCGACCGCGGCTCTCACCTCGCCTGCCGACGCGGCGTTGCGAGCGCCGCAGGTGCCGGTTCTCGGTGGAACGCTCCAGGGCTATCTCACCGGCGTGGGCGAGTCCATCAATGTGCTCACCGACCAGGAGGACACGCAGGCCTGGGCCAAGACGTCCTCGAGCACGCAGGCGCACACGATCCAGTTCCAGGGTTCGCTGAACGCCGCGGCCCACATCCTCGGCATGTACAACTCGACGGCCGCCGTGCCGCCGCTGTTCGTGCTCATGTCGGGCGCGGTGGGTCCGCTCGGCTTCAGCACGGCGACGTTCCAGTCGGGTGGCAACCTGGTCGTGAACCGCTTCGACGCGGACGCGAACTTCCTCAGCAGCACCGTCTACGCCGGGGCGGACCCGAACGGCTTCGGTTTCTACCTGAGCGGGCCGAACGGCACCTACTTCACGCAGGACTTCCGCAACCCCGGAGGTCTCGCGCAGGCCCTCGCCTACAGGGGCACGGGCGCGAACGCGGGCACCTGGTGGCTGTGCTGGGAGGAGAGCAGCCGCGCGGCGGGGGCGGACGACGACTTCGACGACGAGGTCATCCTGATGGAGTCCGTGAACCCGACGCCCGTGAGCAGGACCACCTGGGGAACGCTCAAGTCGCGCTTCCGCTGATCGGCGCGCTCCGCTCGACGACCGATGGATGGGCGGCGCCTACCTGGGCGCCGCCCATCGTCATTCCGGGACCTGAGCCAAGCGCCCCGCCCGCGCAGCTTCCGCCGCGATGCGCTCGCGCGCCGGCAGGTTTCCGAGGCAGGTCGTCCACCAGCCGCTGCGAGCGGTTTCGATGAACCCGGCCGGCAGGCCGGCGGCAGCCATCGCCCGTGCGAGCGGCTCGGGGTCCCAGGCCACGTGCCGGAACCGCACCTCGAGCGCGTCACCCCGGGCCGTGAGCTCCGCGTACCACCCGCCCGGCCGGCCGTCGTGCGCTGGCCGGCCGATGGCGCCCGCGTTCACCACGTGCCGGCCGCCCGGGAGCGCGCGGTGCCAGTGGAGCCCGGTGTGCGAGCAGGCGATCAGGTCGGCGCCGTGCCGGTCGCACAGGCGTTCGAGGAACGCATCGCTGGACGTGCTCGCCCACAGGAACTCGTTCTGGCGCCGCGGCGAGCCATGGCAGAGCAGCACGCGCCGGCCCGCGAACGCGAACCGCGCCTCGCGCGGGAGCGCGGCGAGCCAGGCGCGCGAGGCCTCGCCGACGCGCGCGTCCGAGGCGTCGTAGCTCGCCTGGGCGAGGCGCCGGTCCTCGGGATCGGTGTAGCCGCACGCGCAGTCGGTGAGCCGGTGGCCGAGCGAGTGGTCCACGTTGCCCTGGACGGTCGGGATGCCCCGCTCCCGCAGTCGCGCGATGCAGCCCTCCGGGTCCGGACCGAAGCCGCCGAGGTCGCCGAGGCACCAGACGGCGGACGGCCCGCGCGCGGCGAGGTCCGCGAGAACCGCGTCGAGCGCCCAGGGGTTCGCGTAGACGCCGCCGAAGAGCGCGAGGCGCTCGCGCCCGCCGCCCCGGCGCACGCGGGTCGCCCGCGACGAGGCGCGCGCGCCCGGCGGCGACTCAGCCATTCGCACACGTCATGCCGGTGACCCAGCAGGTCACGCACGCGTCGTGAGCGAGCGCGAACGGCCGCGCGGCGGCGGCGAGCGTGTCCGCCATGCGCCCGCCGGGTTCGTCCACGAGCAGCGGGCAAACGTACACGCCGCGGCTCGTCACGGCCCGCACGCGGCCGCACTGGAGCCGCTCCGGGTCGAACGCGCCGGGGGGGAGCGCGGCGAGCGAGCGAGGACGCGGCGCGGGGCCGTTCCGCGCGCGTTCGCGTCCGAGCGGGAACAGGGGCAGGGTCTTGAGCCGCGCGCCGCGCACGCCCTCGGCCGCGAGTGCGGCTCGGGCCCGCGCGGCCAGCTCGGCCTCGTCCACGCCGGCCGGCCGGGTGAACGTGACGATCGGGGCCAGACCGCCGGCCTCGAGCGCCCGCAGGCCGCGCATCGTGCGCGCCCACGCCCCGGCGCCCCGGAACGCCTCGTGCCCGCGCTCGTCCGCGGCGTCGAGCGAAACGCGCAGCTCCAGGGAGTGGCGTGCGCTCCGCGAGAGCCGGGCGAGCCAGGCGAGGCGCGCGGAGGTGAACAGAGTGCCGTTCGTGAGGATCGTCACCGGCGCGTGCGCGAGCGTGTCCTCCACGATCGCCTCGAGTTCGGGGTGCAGGAACGGCTCGCCGCCCGTCAGGTAGAACTCGCGCACGCCCAGCGGGAGAGCCTCGGACACACGCGCGGCGACGTCGGCGCGCGACATCATCGCGTGCCGCGCCTCGCGCGGGCCGCAGGTCACGAAGCAGTGCGTGCACGAGAGGTTGCAGAGCGTGCCCGCGACCTGGATCCAGAGCGCGTCCAGCTCGAGGAACGGCTGAGCGGGCGGGCCGGTCAGCCCGCCCGGCGGCTCCCCGGCGGACGCTCCGGGCGCCGGGCGGATCGCGGCGGAGTGGCGCGCGGGCCGCGCCGGATCGCCCACGTCCGGCGTCGCGGGCGAATCCCGTTCGGCGCGCGCGGGAGCATTCGTCAGGTCCGCGCCAAATCCGACCTCGCGCGCGGGAGCGGGGCTTTGACGGGTCATCGGATGGGGCATAGTCTGAACTGTTGCATCGTCCTGGGCGGGTCCCGCCGCGCCCTCCGGAGGCCCGGCCGGGCGCCGGCCGGCGGCGCGGCGCGGCCCGAAGGCCGTGGCCGGAGGCACTATGCGCGAAGCGGTCGAGCAAGTCATCCAGCAGCTCCGCCCCGTGGTCCAGTCGGACGGCGGCGACCTCGAGCTCGTGGACGTCACCGAGCAGGGGGTCGTGACCATCCGGCTCCACGGCTCGTGCAGCGGCTGCGCCAGCTCCACCACCACGCTCCGGAACGGGATCGAGCGCTACCTGCGCTACAAGCTGCCGCAGGTCACCCAGGTGCAGGCGGAGTGACGCGCCATGATGTACGGCTACGGACTCGTGGTCGCCACGCTCCTGATCGGCGGCACCGTCCTCCTCGCCATCCTGCTGAACGCGCTGCGCGAGTGGTGGGAGCGCCGCCGCGCACGCCGGTAGGCCGCCCGTGATCACGACCGAGGCCGTCCTCGCAGCGCTCGGCACGGTGAACGACCCGGACCTGCACCGCGACCTCGTCACGCTGGGCATGATCGAGGACGTCGCGGTGGAGGGCGGGCGCGTGCGGTTCACGCTCGTGCTCACCACGTCGGCGTGCCCGCTCAAGGCGCAGATCGAGGACGAATCCCGCACCGTGCTGATGAAGATCCCGGGCGTGACCGAAGTGGCGATCCACACCACGAGCCGGGTGCGGAAGCCGAAGGACCCTTCGGCCGACCGCAAGGCGCTGGAAGGCGTGGGCCACGTGCTCGCCGTGGGCTCGGGCAAGGGCGGGGTGGGCAAGAGCACCGTGGCCGCGAACCTCGCCATTGCGCTCGCGGAGACCGGCGCTCAGGTCGGGCTCATGGACGGCGACATCTACGGGCCCAACCTGCCGCGCATGCTCGGCGCCCAGAGGCAGCCCTACCAGAAGGACAAGCGCATCGTGCCGCTCGAGGCGCACGGCGTGCGCTTCATGTCCATGGGCCTCCTGGTCGATGCGGGCGAGGCGGTGGTGTGGCGGGGGCCCATGCTGCACGGCGCCATCAAGTCGTTCCTCGGCGACGTGGACTGGTCGGGCTGCGACTACCTGATCGTGGATCTGCCGCCGGGCACCGGCGACGTCCAGCTCTCGCTCATCCAGCAGACCGTGGTCACCGGCGCCGTCGTGGTGACCACGCCGAGCACAGTGGCGATCGAGGACACGGTCAAGGCCGTCCGCATGTTCGAGAAGCTCTCGGTGCCGGTGCTGGGGATGATCGAGAACATGAGCTTTTTCGTGTGCGACGACTGCGGCACGCGCCACGACATCTTCTCCTCGGGCGACGCCGAGGCGCGCGCGCTCGCGCTGGGGATCCCGTTCCTGGGCGCGCTCCCGCTGGAGCCCGCCGTGCGCCGTGGTGGCGACACGGGCTCGCCGATCATGGCGGGCGAACCCGAGGGCGCCACCGCGGCGACGTTCCGCACGATCGCCGGCGAGCTGGCCCGGCGCATCAGCATCGCCACGCTCGGCGCCGCGGCCGGGAGCCCCGCGTGAGCCCCATCTACGCCGACCACGCTTCCACGACACGGCCCGCCCCCGAGGTGGTCGAGGCCATGCGGCCATGGCTCGCGGAGCGGTTCGCGAACGCCTCGAGCGTCCACTCGCGCGGCGAGGCCGCGCGCGACGCCGTCGAAGCGGCGCGACTCGAGGTGGCGCGGCTGCTTGGCGCGCAGCCCGAGGAGGTGGTGTTCACCGCCACCGGGAGCGAGTCCAACAACCTCGCGCTCCAGGGCGTGCTGCGCGCGGCGTCCGGGCGGCGGCGGATCGTGACCACGGCGATCGAGCACGCGTCGGTCCTCGCCACGGCGCGCGCACTCGAGGCCGAGGGCTTCGCGCTCACGGTCGTGCCGGTGCGGCCGAACGGCGCGGTGGACCCCGGCGCGGTCGCGGACGCGCTCGGAGACGACGTCGCGCTCGTGAGCGTGATGGCGGTGAACAACGAGACCGGCGTGATCCAGCCGGTCGAGGAGATCGGCCCGCTCGTGAAGGCCGCGGGTGCGTTGTTCCACGTGGACGCGATCCAGGTCCCCGGCCGGCTCGCGATCGCCGTGGACGGCTGGCAGGCCGACCTCGTGAGCGTCGCCGGGCACAAGTTCCACGGCCCGCAGGGTGCGGCCGCGCTGTTCGTGCGCCGCCGCACGCGGCTCACGCCGCTCGTCCACGGCGGGCACCACGAGCGCGACCGCCGCGCGGGCACCGAAAACGTCGCGGCGATCGTCGGGCTGGGCGTGGCCGCGGGCCGCGCGCGGGCGGCGCTCGCTTCTGGCGTGCCGCAGCGCGTGGCGGCGCTGGGCGAGCGCCTGCTCGCGCGCATCCTCGCCGGCGTGCCGCACAGCGCGCTCAACGGCGACCTGAACGCGCGCGTGGGCGGCACGCTCAACGTCCGCCTGGGCGGCGTGGACGGCGAGGCGGTGCTGCACGAGCTGGACCGCGCGGGCGTGCAGGTCTCCACGGGCAGCGCCTGCAGCAGCGGGCAGCAGGCCCCGAGCCACGTGCTGATGGCCATGGGGCTCCGCCCCGAGGACGCTCACGCCAGCGTCCGGTTTTCGCTCGGGGACGACAACACGGAAGACGAGGTGGACCGCATCGGGGACGTGCTGCCGCCGGTGGTCGAGCGGCTGCGCGCGCTCGCCGGTCCGGGACTGGAGCGGTCCGCGTAGCCGGCGCCGAGACGGCGGCCCGCGCGAGCGGGGCCGCGGCGCCGGGAAGGAGGAGGGCAAGATGAAGCGACCGAGTCACCGCCGCGCCATGGGAGCGCCGGCGCCCAACGGGGACCCGCGTCCCGCGGACGGCCCGGCGTCGCAGGCGGACGCGTTCCGGCTCAAGGTCGGGCTCGCCGAGATGCTCAAGGGCGGCGTCATCATGGACGTCATGAACGCCGAGCAGGCGGAGATCGCCCAGGAGGCGGGGGCCGCCGCGGTGATGGCGCTCGAGCGCATCCCGTCGCAGATCCGCAAGCACGGCGGCGTGGCGCGCATGAGCGACCCGTCCATGATCCGGCACATCCAGTCCGCCGTGGACATCCCGGTCATGGCCAAGTGCCGGATCGGGCACATCGTCGAAGCGCAGATCCTCGAGGCGCTCGAGGTCGACTTCGTGGACGAGTCCGAGGTGCTCACGCCCGCGGACGAGGCGAACCACGTCTGGAAGCACGACTTCAAGGTGCCGTTCGTGTGCGGCTGCCGCGACCTCGGCGAGGCGCTGCGCCGGATCGGCGAGGGCGCGGCCATGATCCGCACCAAGGGCGAGGCCGGGACGGGCAACGTGGTCGAGGCGGTGCGCCACATGCGGGCGGTCGTCTCGCACCTGAAGCGGCTCACCACGCTCGCCTCGGACGAGCTGATGGCCGAGGCGAAGGCGCTGGGGGCGCCGTTCGAGCTGGTGCGGGAGGTGGCGCGGACCGGGAAGCTGCCGGTGCCGAACTTCGCCGCCGGCGGCGTGGCCACGCCGGCGGACGCGGCGCTCATGATGAAGCTCGGCGCCGAGGCCGTGTTCGTGGGCTCGGGCATCTTCGAGGTGGGCGGCGCCGCGCGCCCGGGCGAATCGCGCGAGGAGCAGGCCCGCATGGCGCGGGCGATCGTGCAGGCGGTGGCGAACTGGGACCGGCCGGACGTGCTCCGGGACGTCAGCACCGGGCTGCCGCAGGCCATGCGCGGCATCTCGCTCGAGACGCTGTCCGAGGGCGAGCTGCTTGCCAAGCGCGGCTGGTGACCGCCGCGTGAGGCGCGCCCGGCAGCCGGGCCGTGCCCGCCCGGCCCGGCGCGACGCCCGCGCGGCCCCGCGCGACGGGGCGGCCGGCGGATGGCCGCGCGTCGGCGTGCTGAGCCTGCAGGGCGACTTCGCACTCCACGCCGCCGCGGTGCGGGAGCTGGGCCTCGAGCCCGTGCGCGTATCGCTGCCGGAGCACCTGCGCGACCTCTCGGCGTTCATCCTGCCCGGCGGCGAGTCCACGACCATGCTCCGGCTCCTCGACTCCACCGGACTGCGCTCGCCGGTCGAGCGCGCCGTCCGCGAGCTGCCCGTGCTCGGCACGTGCGCCGGCCTCATCCTGCTCGCGCGCGAGGCGGACCGGCTGCCGTGCCCGACGCTGGACGCGCTCGACATCACCGCCGAGCGGAACGCGTGGGGCCGGCAGGTGCACTCGTTCACCGGCCGCGTGCGCCTCGAGCCGGCGGGCGACGAGGTGGAGGGCGTCTTCATCCGCGCCCCGCGCATCCGACGGGTCGGCCCCGGGGTGGAGGTGGTCGCGCGCCTGGAAGGCGAGCCGGTGGGCGTGCGCCGGGGCCGCGTGGCCGCGCTCGCGTTCCATCCCGAGCTCACATCCGACCGCCGTCTGCACGCCTGGTTCCTGCGCGACGTCGCCGGGCTCACGCTCGCGGGGCCTCGATGAACGCGGCGCCGACGAGCCCGGCCCGCGCCGCGCTCCACGAGTTCATCGCACGGCACGAGCGCTTCCTGCTCACGACGCACGTGAACCCCGACGGCGACGCCATCGGCAGCGAGATCGCGTTCGCGCAGCTGCTGCACGCGAAGGGGAAGACCGTGCGCATCCTCAACGACTCCGTGATCCCGCACGCGTTCGAGTGGCTGGCGACCCGATGGCCGGTGGAGAGCTACACCGAGGCGCTGGCCGAGCAGCGATTCGCCGAATCCGACGCGCTCGTGGTGATCGACACCGGCAACCGCCAGCGCATCGGCCGGCTCGCGGCGCACCTCGACCGGCACGCGATCGCGCTGGCGGTGGTGGACCACCACGTCACGCACGACGGCTTCGGCCAGGTGAACGTGATCGAGCCCGCCTGCGCAGCGACCGCGGTGCTGGTCCACGAGCTGATGCGCGAGGCCGGCGTGGCGCCGGACGCGCTCGCGGCCGACGCGCTGTACGTGGGACTCGCCACCGACACCGGTCACTTCCGCTACTCGAACACGGACGCGCGCGCGCTGCGCATGGCCGCCGACCTGGTCGAGCGGGGCGTGGACGTGGCCCGGGTCAACGCGCTCGTCCAACAGACCGCGCCCCCGGGGCGGCTGCGCTGCTTCGGCGAGGCGCTGGCCGCGCTCGAGCTGCGCGCGGGCGGCCAGCTGGTCGTGCTCGAGGTCTCGCCCGAGCAGTTCCAGCGGCACGGGCTCTCCGGCCCGGACACGGAGGGCCTCGTGGACCTGCCGCGCACGATCGAAGGCGTCGAGGCCGTGGCGCTGTTCAGCGAGGTGGATCCCGGCCGGATCAAGGTGAGCCTGCGCTCGACCGGCCGCGTGAGCGTGGACGGCGTGTGCTCCCGGCTCGGCGGCGGCGGCCACATGCACGCGGCCGGCGTGCAGCTCCGCGGAACGCGCGAGCAGGCGCGTGCGCGCATCCTGCCCGACCTCGAGCGGCTGATCGCCGAGCTCCCGGCGCGGCCGGAGGCGGCCGGCGCGGGCGCGGCGCGCTCCGAGTCCGGCGCCCCCGCGACGCCGGGCGCCGGCGCGGGCGAGGCGGCGGTTTGAGCGCGGTCACGCTGCGCGCGGCCGGGCTCACGCACCGTTACGGCCGGCTCCGCACCGGCGTCGCCGGCCTGACGTTCGCGTTCGAGGGCCCGGGGCTCGTCGCCGTGACCGGCCCGAACGGGAGCGGCAAGAGCACGCTGCTCCGCATCCTCGCCGGGCTGCTGCGGCCGAGCGAAGGCTCCACCACGGTGGAGCTGGACGGCCGCGAGCTGCCGCGCACGCTCCGCCGCACGCGCGCCGGGCTCGCCTCGCCGGAACTGGCGTTCTACGACGAGTTCTCGGGCGAGGAGAACCTGGTGTTCGCGGCCGAGGCGCGGGGCCTGCCGGCCCCGGCCCGGGCCGCGGGGGCCGCGCTCGAGCGCGTGGGGCTCGCGCGCCGCGCACGCGACCGGGTCGCGGCCTACTCGAGCGGCATGAAGCAGCGGCTGCGGCTGGCGTTCGCGCTCCTTCACGAGCCTCCGCTCCTCCTGCTTGACGAGCCGGTGAGCCATCTCGACGAGGAGGGGCGGGCGGCGGCCGACGCGGCCGTGCGGGAGGCCTCGACGCGCGGCCTGGTGTTGATCGCCACCAACGATCCCGAGGAGGTGCGGCTTGCCGAACGGCGGCTGGCGCTCGTGGCCCGCGGTCTGGGCGATCCTGCGTAAGGAGTGCCGGAGCGAATGGCGCACGCGCTACGGCCTGAACGCCGCGCTGCTGTTCGCGGTGACGAGCCTGACCGCGGTCACGTTTGCGGCCGGGCGCCTGCCCGACCGCCCGGACCTGCTGGCGGCGCTGCTGTGGATCGTGCTGCTGTTCGCCGCGCTCTCGTCCATGAGCCACGCGTTCGTGCGCGAGACGGAGGCCCACACGCTGATGTTCCTGCGGCTGGTGGCGAGCCCCACGCAGATCGCGCTCGGCAAGCTCGGCTACAACCTGCTGTTCCTGCTCGTGGTCGAGGCGGTGACGGTGCCGCTGTTCCTGGTGCTGACGGGCGCGCCGCCGGTGCGCTGGGGCGCGTTCGCCGCCGTGCTCGGACCCGGCACGCTCGCGCTCGCGGCATCGAGCACGCTGGTGGGCGCGGTCATCGCGCAGTCGCGGAGCCGGGGCGCCCTGTTCGCGGCCGTGTCGCTGCCGCTGCTGCTCCCGGTGCTGGCCGCGGGTGTCGCCGGCACGCGCGCACAGTGGGACGGGCTTCCGGTGGCGTCGGACGCGCGCCTGCTCGGAGCGTATGCGGTGGCGTTGTTCGCGGTGAGCCTGCTACTGTACGACCATCTCTGGGAGGAATGATCCGGGGGGTCCCATTCTCGATATGGGCCCGGGCGCGGCCGCCGCACCGGCACCCCGGACGGGTCACGATGATCTGGCGGTGGGGCATCTTCGTGTGGATCGCGGCCGCGATGGCCGCCGCATTCCTCTGGGCGCCGCTCGTCCCTGTGCTCCAGGAGACCACGCGCGTGCTCTATTTCCACATCCCGGCGGCCTGGGTCACGGTGATCGCGCTCGGCTGGTCCATGCTCCAGAGCGTGCTCTACCTGTGGAAGCGGGACCTGCGCCACGACGACCACGCCGCCGCGGCCGCCGAGCTGGGCGTACTGTTCTGCGTGGGCGCGACGGTGTCCGGCTCGCTGTGGGCCAAGTCCATGTGGGGCTCGTACTGGAACTGGGACCCGCGCGAGACCAGCATGTTCTTCCTGCTGCTCATCTACGGGGCCTATCTGGCGCTCCGCGGCAGCCTCGAGGGCGACGAGAAACGGGCCCGCCTGTCGGCCGTTTACTCGATCGCGGCGTTCGTCGCGGTCCCGCCGCTCGTGTTCGTGGTGCCACGCCTGTACTCCACGCTGCATCCCGACCCGATCCTCAACGCCTCCGGCAAGGTGGACATGGATCCGACGATCCGGCTCTGCTTCACCGCCATGCTGGTCGGCTTCACGTTCCTGTTCGCCTGGCTGCAGTCGCTGCGCGTGCGCGTGTCCCGGCTCGAGCGGCGCCTCGCGGCCTGACCCCGGGGGGCCCGTCATGGACCGCAACTGGGTGGTGCTCGGCGTCTCGCTGCTCGTGTGGGGCCTGTTGTTCGCGTGGATCCTGCGGGTGGAGCGGCGCCTGAACGACATGGAGAAGCGATGAATGCCAAGGTGATCACCGCACTCGCGCTGCTCGTGCTCGCCGCGAGCGTGGGCGTGACGAGCTTCAGGCGCACGATGACGCCGTACATCGGCTTCGCGGAGGCGCGCAACGCGAGCGGGCTCGTGCAGGTGAACGGCAAGCTCGCCGACAAGGACTACATCCTGAAGCCCGAGGAGCAGTTCCTGCGCTTCAACCTGCGGGACGAGAAGGGCGACGTGATGCCCGTCGAGTACCGGGGCGTGATCCCCGGCAACTTCGACCAGGCGGTGAGCGTGGTGGCGATCGGCCGGTACGCGGGCGACCACTTCGAGGCGCAGCAGCTCCTCGTCAAGTGCCCGTCCAAGTACCAGGCCGAGTCCGAGCGCTCGGCGGAAAGCAAGCCCTCGTGAGCCGTCCGGCCCTCGTCACGTCGCTCGCGCTGCTCGGGCCGGCGCTGCTCCTCGGCGGGGGGCTCGCCGCCACCGGCGCGCTCAACTGGGGTCAGGTCGCGTGCTGGCTCGCGTTCCTCAGCTCGCTCACGGCCGGCTTCGCCTGGTTCGCCGGCCTGCTCGGGCGCGAGGGGGCGGCGCCTGTCGCGCGCGCAGCGTTCCGCGTGCAGTGGCTCGCGCTCCTCGGCGGCGCCGCATTCCTGTGGTGGATCCTGTTCAGCCACCAGTTCCAGTACCAGTACGTGCACGACTACTCCTCGCGCGACATGCCGGCGCGCTACGTGTACGCGGCGTTTTGGGGCGGGCAGGAGGGCACGTTCCTGCTGTGGGCGCTGCTCACCACGACGCTGGGCCTCGTCCTGATGCGCTGGCGCCACCCGCTCACCGAGGCGTCGCTGTTCTTCCTCAACCTGCCGGTCGTCATGCTCACGTTCGTCAGCGTGGTGCGCGGGCCGTTCCTCGCCAGCAAGCAGGCATACGTGGACGGCGTCGGCCTCAACCCGCTGCTCCAGGACTGGTGGATGACGATCCACCCGCCGGTGCTGTTCACCGGGTTCTCGTCGTTCGCGGTGCCGTTCGCGATCGCGTGCGCGGCGCTCGTGAAGCGGGACTACGACGGCTGGGTGAAGCCCGTGCTGCCGTGGGCGGTGTTCTCGACCGCCATCCAGGCCACCGGCTTCATCATGGGCGGCGTGTGGGCCTACAAGGTGCTGGGCTGGGGCGGCTACTGGGGCTGGGACCCGGTCGAGAACGGCTCGCTGATCCCGTGGCTTGCGAACGTGGCGCTCGTCCACGGCCTGCTCGTCCAGCGCGTGACCGGTTCGCTGCGCCGCACGAACTTCTTCCTCGCGGTGCTGTCCTACGTGCTCGTGCTCTACGCCTCGTTCCTCACCCGCAGCGGAGTGCTGGCCGATTTCTCCGTGCACTCGTTCGCGGCCAACGACGACTGGCGAATCCCGTTCGGGCTGGGCGGCTTCCTGGTCGGGCTGATCTCCATGGCGGCGCTCATCGGCTTCGGGCTCCTGCTCGCGCGCCTGCGCGAGATCCCGAAGCCCGCCGAGGCGCTGGGGGCGTTCTCGCGCGAGTCGTTCATGTGGCTCGGGCAGCTCGTGTTCATGCTGATGTGCGCGCTGGTGGCGGTGGGGATGAGCGCGCCGCTCATCACCCGCCTGTTCGGGCCGCCGAGCAACGTGCAGACCAGTTTCTACAACCTGGTGAACGCGCCGCTCGCGATCGCCATGGGCCTGCTGCTCGGCATCGCGCCGCAGCTGCGCTGGCGCCAGCACGAGGCGGGGGCGTTCCTGCGCGCGGCGGTGCCGTCCATCGTCGTCGGACTGGTCGGGGGCGTCGTGGGCGTGGTGTCGGGCGTGCGCGAGCCCCTGCCGGCGGCGATCGTGTTCGCGATGTCGTTCGCGATCGCGTCGAACTTCATGGTGACGCTGCGGGGTTTTCGCGCGGGCTGGAAGCACGGCGTGGCCTATCTCGGCCACATGGGCGCCTCGGTGCTGGTGATCGGCGCGGTGGCCTCGGGCGGCTACGGGCGCGAGGCCCAGCTCCAGCTGCCGCGCGGCGAGGCCCGCCGGGTGCTCGGCTACGACCTCGTCTTCCAGGGCATGGAGCGCGGCTCGGACGGCAAGGACCGGGCGGTGATCGCGGTGGTGGCGCCGGAGCGACGCTTCACGGCGCACGCCAGGTTCTTCTGGAGCGAGTACAACCAGGGCTACATGAAGACGCCGCACATCGAGCGCTTCCTCACCCACGACATCTACATCTCGCCGCTCGAGATGGTGGGGGCGGAGGGGGAGGGCGGCACCTGGTTCGACCCGGGCGAGACGAAGCAGGTGGGGGCGGTGAAGTACACGTTCCAGGGCTTCGTGCCCGAGACGGGCGAGGGCCGGATGAAGCTGACCGCGCTGCTCACGGCCGACGTGGGCGGGCGCACGGTGCCGCTCCGCCCGATGTTCGAGGTCAGCATGGCGGACGCGAAGCGCACCGTGACGCCGGCCTACCTGCCGAGCGGCGGCACGGTGTCCATCGTCTCCGGCGACCCGTCCACGGGTCGCGCCCTGCTCTCGCTCCCGAGCGACGAGTCGGCCAGGGAGAGCGAGACGCTCGCGGTCGAGGTGAGCACCAAGCCGTTCATCAACCTGGTCTGGCTGGGTTCGGTCGTCATGCTGCTGAGCGCGTTCCTGTCCATGGTGCGCCGCATCCAGGACGTCCGCCGGGAGCGCGCGGCGGCCTGAGCCGGGCGCGCCCGGCCCTCGCCGCCGGCGGGGTCCGGCGATCGCCGTGAGCCTTGCGGCACTGCCCATCTGTGCAGTAGGCTCCGGTCGGTGCCAGACCCCGACCATGTTCGAATCCCTCAACGACCCGGTGGACGTGCTCACCGCGTTCGTGGACGGCTCCATGCGCCCCATCCGCTTCCGCTGGCAGGGCCGCGTCGTGCGCGTGCGGAACGTGACCGGCCAGTGGGCACGGCGAGAGGGCCAGGCCGTGCTCCGCTACTTCGCCGTCCAGGGCCCTCGCGACGACAGCTACGAGCTCTGTTACGACGCCCGCGGGCCCGCATGGGTGCTGTGCCGCGCCTGGGTGGGGCCCGGCTGAGGCCGCCGCCGTGATCCTGCTCGTGGACATGGACGCGTTCTTCGCGTCGGTCGAGCAGGCGCAGCACCCCCACCTGCGCGGGAAGCCCGTCATCGTGTGCGGCGACCCGAGCCGGCGCGGCGTCGTGACCGCCGCCTCGTACGAGGCGCGCCCGAGCGGCGTGCGCGCCGGCATGCCGCTCGTCGAGGCGCGGCGGCTCTGCCCCCAGGCCGAGTACGTCGAGGGCAACCCTCGCAAGTACGTCGAGAAGTCGCTCGAGCTGCTGGAGATGTTCCTCGAGCTCACGCCCGACGTGGAGCCCTTCAGCGTGGACGAGGCGTTCCTCGACCTCCAGCACCTGCCCGGGCGCGGCCGGACGCTCGCCGAGGCCGGGGCGATCGCGCGCGAGCTGCAGGCACGGATCCACTCCACTCACGGGCTCGGCGCCTCGATCGGCATCGGCCCGAACAAGCTCATCGCCAAGATGGCGTCGGGCGTGAACAAGCCCCGGGGCATCACCGCGCTCGGCGAGGAGGAGTTCCGCGGCGTGTTCTGGCCGCAGGAGGTGCGCGCGCTGTGGGGCGTGGGGCCGAAGCTGAGCGAGCACCTGGGCGCGCTCGGCATCGCCACGGTGGGCCAGCTCGCGCACACCCCGGCCGCGGTCCTCCAGCGCCGCTTCGGCGTGATCGGCGAGCACCTGATCGAGGCGGCGTGGGGACGCGACCGCACGCCGGTCGTCCCGTACCACGAGGGTGTGGACCCCAAGTCCATGGGCCACGAGGTGACGCTGCCCGAGGACTGCCGCGCGCCCGAGTTCCTCGAGGGCACGCTGCTCCGGCTCTCGGACCAGGTCGCGCGCCGGCTGCGCGCGGACGGGTTCCGGGCCCGGACGGTCACGGTCAAGCTCCGCGACTTCCGCTTCCGCACCATCACCCGGCAGCGCGTGCTCGCGAGCGCGGTGGACGACCACGGGGGCCTGTTCGAGGTGGCGCGCGCGCTGTGGCGCGAGCACTGGAAGGGCGAGCCGCTGCGGCTCCTGGGCGTCTCGGCCTCGTCGCTCGAGCACGCGAGCGAGGAGCAGCTGGAACTGTTCGCGCGCGACGAGCGCGCGCGGGCGCTGCGCGACGCGCTGGACGGCCTGCGCGACAAGCTGGGCGAGTCGTCCGTCGTGCCGGCGGGCTCGCTGGCCTACCGGCGGGCGCTGGGGCACGTGGCGTTCGGGGCGGTGAAGGGGTGTGCCCCGGCGGACGGAAGACCGGCCAAGGGGCGGCGCGAGGCCGGGGGCCTGCGGCGGGAGCGCCACGCCGCCGCCGAGCGCGAGGGCTACGCCGAGGGCGCCGACCCTTCGGCGCCGGACCCGACGCACCTCAAGCCGCGCGGGCCCCGTGAGACCCGGGGCCGGCGGAGCGCCGGCCGCGGCGAGCCCGGGGCGGGTGGCCGGTGAGCGCGGGGCGCGCCGTCTGGGTGGGCACGTCGGGCTACTCGTTCGCCGACTGGGTCGGGCCATTCTACCCGCCCGGCACGAGGAGCGGCGACTTCCTCGAGTTCTACGCCCGCCACTTCGACTGCGTCGAGGTGAACGCCACCTACTACCACATCCCGCCGCCGCGCGCGCTGGAGCAGATGGAACGCAAGACCCCCGCGGGCTTCCGGTTCATCGTCAAGCTCCACCAGTCCATGACGCATGAGCGAACACTCGAGCGTCCGCTCGTGCGCGACTTCCTCGCCGCGATCGAGCCGCTCAAGTCCGCGGGCAAGTACCACGGCCTCCTGGCCCAGTTCCCGTGGGCGTTCCGGCGCGACGCGGGGGCCAAGGCGCACCTGGAGCGCCTGTGCGAGGCGCTCCCCGGCGAGCCGCTCTGGGTGGAGTTCCGCCACGACTCCTGGATGCACCCGCAGCTCCCCACGTGGCTCGCCGGGCACGGGCTCGGCTACTGCGCGGTGGACGAGCCCGCGCTCCCGGGGCTCGTGCCGCCGGTGACGCACGTCACGAACGGCGTGGGCTACGTGCGCTTCCACGGCCGGAACGCGGCGAACTGGTGGGGGAGCGGCGGGCGGACCGCCGCGACCGCCCGGCCGGGAGCCGTCGGGCGTGCGACGACCCCGGCGGGGACCGCGCCGGAGCGGCCGCGCGGCTCGCGCGAGCAGCTCCGCTACGACTACGACTACTCCGAACGCGACTTGTCGGAATGGGTGGCGCGCGTACGGGCGCTCGCGCAGCAGGCGAAGCAGACCTACCTGTTCTTCAACAACTGCCACGCCGGCCAGGCGGCGCGGAACGCGAAGCTCATGGAGGAGCTGCTGCGTCGCTCGGGCCTTCCGCTGTGACCCCGGAGCGGGCCATCGCTCACGGGGACGGCCACCGCCCGGGGACCCGCCGCGACTTCGCCCGACGGCGTTGACGCTCCTGAGCGCTGCGGATACGGTGCGGGGCGGAGCGAGCCGGCGCTTCCGGCCTCGCACAGGGAGGTGACATGGATCACGGACCGAAGTCGTGGTGGGCCGAGTTCGTGGGCACGTTCGCGCTGTGCTTCTTCGGCCAGGGCGCCATCGTCATGCAGCAGGCGGAGGGCACGGGGAGCCTGCTCGTGGTGGCCGCCGCGCACGGCCTGGCGCTCGCCACCATGATCTCGGCGCTCGGCGCCTGGTCGGGCGGCCACTTCAACCCCGCCGTGACGCTGGGGTTCGTGATCACGCGGCGGATGTCGCTCACCTCGGCCATCACCTACTGGCTTTCGCAGATCGTCGGGGCCATCGCGGCGAGCTTCCTGCTCCGCTCCATCGTGCCGGGGGAGGCCGGGGAGGCGGTGCACTTCGGCGTGCCGCTCATCGCCGACGGCGTCAGCACGTCGCAGGCGATCCTGCTCGAGTTCGTGATGACGTTCTTCCTCGTCATCGCGGTGTGGGGCACGGCCGTGGACGAGCGGGGACCCAAGACGCTGGCCGGCTTCGCCATCGGGCTCACGGTGTTCATGGACATACTCGTGGGCGGCCCGCTGACGGGCGCCGCGATGAACCCCGCCCGTGCCTTCGGCGCCGCATGCGCTTCGGGCGTGTGGACTCATCACTGGGTGTACTGGCTCGCCCCGCTCCTGGGCGGCGTGGCGGCCGCGCGCGTCTACCACGCGCTCATGCGGGCCCGATGAAGCAGCCGGAGCCGCGTCCGGCGGCGTTCGTCACCCGGCCGCCCGGGCGGGTCCTGTTCCTGTGCATCCACAACTCGTCGCGCAGCCAGATGGCCGAGGGCTTCGCGCGCCTGCTCGCGCCCGCCGGGGTCGAGGTGATGAGCGCCGGCACGGAGCCGCGCAGCGTGCATCCGTGCGCGACCGAGGCGATGGCCGAGGTGGGCGTGGATCTCTCCGGCCAGCGCTCGAAGCACCTTGACGACGTGCCGTGGAGCGGGGCCGACACGGTGGTCACGTTGTGCGGCGAGGCGGACGAGACCTGCCCGGCCCTGCCCGCGGGCGTGCGCCGCGTGCACTGGCCGCTCCCGGACCCGAGCGCCGCCCCCAAGGCGAAGCAGATGGAGGTCTTCCGCGAGGTCCGCGACGAGATCCGCTGGCGCGTCGCCAGCCTGTGGCCGCGGAGCGGGTGAGCGCGTGGCCGGTCGCGAGCCTGGCCGGCGGAGTGTGCTCCCGGCCGGGGCGAGCGGGATGGCAGGCTGGCGTCTGCCGGACGCGGCCGGAACCGCCCGCGGGATGGACTCACCATGCTCGACATCGCGCGCAGGCTCGCCGTCCTCCTCCAGCCGCTCGAGCGCTGGGAGGGCCCGCTGGGCGCCCCGCAACTCGTGGACTCCGGGGCGGACGCCGGGTCCCGAGGCTTCCCGTTCGAGGTCGGCCTGGACTACCCGGGGTTCTGCACGCTGATCCACTTCGGGATCACCTGCTCACCCGCGCACTTCACGCACCTGTGCGCGAGGACCAGTCCGCTGGACGGCAACCCGGCCGTCTCCCGGCTGCCGGCGCCGGCGCGTCACACGGCCAGGTGAAGCGTGAAGCTCCACTGCCGCTGCAACCCCGCTAGCGCATCCTCCGCTCGCTCGTCACCGCGGTGTGCCTCTCCTGGACGAACGTCTCGGCCTCGGCGACGTCCCGCGGACTGCCGATGAACAGCGGCGTGCGCTGGTGGAGCGCGGCGGGCGGCAGCTCCATGATGCGCTTGCGCCCGTCGCTCGCCGCGCCGCCGGCCTGCTCGGCCACGAACGCGAGCGGCGCGGCTTCGTAGAGAAGCCGCAGCTTGCCGTTCGGGTTCTTGTTGTCGCCCGGGTACATGTAGATGCCGCCGTAGAGCAGGTTGCGGTGGAAGTCGGCGACGAGCGAGCCCACGTAGCGCGAGCTGTAGGGCCGGCCGGTGTGCTTGTCGTCGCACTTCAGGTAGTCCACGTAGCGCTTCACGCCCTCCGACCAGCTCGCGTAGTTGCCCTCGTTGACGCTGTAGATGCGGCCGCGTTCGGGGGTGCGGATGTTCGGGTGCGAGAGCAGGAACTCGCCGATGCTGGGCTCGTACGTGAACCCGTGCACGCCGTCCCCGGTGGTGTAGACCAGCATCGTGCTGGAGCCGTAGAGCACGTACCCCGCGCAAAGCTGGCGGCGGCCGGCCTGGAGCACGTCCTCGTGCGTGCCACGGCCCGTGCGCGTGAGCCGCGGCAGGATCGAGAAGATCGTGCCGATGTTGACGTTGGCGTCGATGTTCGAGGACCCGTCCAGCGGGTCGAAGTTCACGACGTAGCGGCCGATGGGCGCGCCCTCCTGCACCTGGACGATGTCCTCGTCCTCCTCGGAGGCGACCACGGCGAGCTGGCCGGTCGAGCCCAGCACGCGCATGATGGTCTCGTGCGCGTAAACGTCCAGTTTCTGGACCTTCTCGCCCTGGACGTTGGTGGAGCCGGTCGCCCCCAACACGTCCACGAGCCCCGCGCGGATGACCGCCTTGTTGATCATCTTGGCGGCGAGCGCGATGTCGAGCAGCAGGCTCGTGAACTGGCCGCTGGCCTCCGGGTGCTGGCGCTCCTGCTGCAGCACGAACTGCGCGAGCGTCACCGCGAGATCGCTCATGGCGGTCTCCGTGGTCAATCCGAGAGCCCCGTGACGTCCTCGGGGCCGCGACGGGCGCCGACGGACTCGGCGAAGGCGGGGAACGCGCCCGGCACCGGCGGCGCGAAGCGCGCGGCCAGCTCGCGCGTGCCGTCCACGCGCAGCTGCCGCAGCAGGAAGGCGAACCGCTCCTCGAGCCGCGCTCCGATGGCCTCGCGCACCTCGGCGGGAAGGCTCCACAGGTCCTGCTTGCGGCCGCCCAGCGCCTTCTTGCGGACCTTGTAGAAGAACTGCTCGTCGGTGTCGGTGGCCTTCCGGTCGCCGGCTTCGCTCGCCCGCAGCTCGTCGTAGATGGAGGTCTTGAGCGCGGCGGGGAACGCGGGGTGGTCGAAGATCATGTTCTGGAACTCGGTCGCGAGATGGATCTCGCACGCGCCGCGCTTCGAGAACTCGCCGAACAGCTCCTGCGGCAGCGTCGAGGCGCCGTGCTGGACGGCGCCGGCGAAGCCGTAGCGCTCGCGCGCCAGCTTCGAGAGCGACTCGAGCGTGTCGAAGTCGAGCTTCACCTTGGCGATCGTCCCGTCCGGGAGCGGCACGCCGCCGTGGCTGGTGCCCGTCTGGATCGAGATCTTGCTCATGCCGGGCTTCCCCGGCGCGAGCCGGTCCAGCTCGCGGCGGAACACTTCCACGAACGCAACCAGCTCCTCGGCGGTGGAGTTCTTGCCGCCCACCTCGCCGATCTCGCCACCCACCGAGACCGTGACGCCGGCGGGCTCGTGCTGGCGGATGAACGCGGTGATCTCGGCGCAGAGCCTTCCGTTCACGGCCTGCTGGGCCTCGTGCGTGGGCTGCGACAGGTCCACCAGCGTCGAGGTGTCCACGTCGATGTTGTAGAAGCCGGCCTTGAGCGCCTCGGCCGTCAGGTCGAGCACGGTCCGCTTCTCGCCTTCGGGGTCGCTCGCGTATTTCTTCGCGTTGACCTGGAAGTGGTCGCCCTGCAGGAACACGGGTCCGGTCCAGTTCTCGCGGAGCGCGGCGGCCATCACCACGAACGTGTACTCGGCGGGTCGCTGGCCGGTGTAGCTGATCTCGGAGCGCGCGATCTCGCACAGGACCGCGCCGGCGTCGAGCTGCCGGCGGGCGCGGAACAGGGCGCGCGCCGTGTCGTAGGCCATCCCGCGGATGTTGATGGCGGGCACGGTGAACGTGGCGGGCGCCTCGCCGCGGCCACGGGCCACGTACAGCTCGTGGATGGAGGCGGGGTAGAGGCCGCTCGAGCGGCACTGGTCCATGACGCCCTGGCGCGCGGCCTCGCGGACGCCGTCGGGGCCGAAGACGCCGGCCCACACGAGCCGGTCGAGGGCGTCGCGACTGCCGGTCGCCAGGACGGCCACCGCCTGGCGCACTTCATCCAAGGTCTTGAGAAGCGTCGGCATGGGGGGAGTCCTGCGACGCGGACCCCGCGGCCGGCCTCCAGGGGCGGCGGCGGGAGGGTCGCGCGGTTCGGGTCCGATGAGACGAGGGCGGTCGTGACCCGATTATAGTCGCCGGCAACGGCCCGGTAAACGGTTGTCGTCGGCCGGGCTGCGAGCGCGGTCCGGTGCGGCGCCGGGGCCCGTGCCGAGAGCATCGGGGGCGCCGGCCGCGGGCCGGACGGCGCAGGGCGGGGGGCCGCGCGGGCGCTCCGGGCGGATCTCAGCCGGCCGCGGCCCCCAGCGCGACGATGCCGTCGCGCGCGCTCCGCACCTCGGCGAACCGCTGCGGGTCGAACGTGCCGATCCCGGGCGCGCGGTTGAACGCCAGCACGCGCGCGAGGTCCTCCGTGCACGCGGGGGCCAGGCCCAGCCCGTGCCCGGTGTGGCCGGCGCAGATGGCCAGGTGGTGTGCCGCGTCGAGCCAGCCCACGAGCGGCCGGCCGTCGCGCGCGAAGCCCATCGTCCCAGCCCAGCGCGTCTCCACCGCGGCGCCGCCGGGGACCAGCTCGCGCAGGCCCTCCTCGATGCGCGCCTGGATGCCGGGCGTGACCTCGGTGTCGTAGCCGGTCTCGGCGTCGAACGCCGTGTTGCGCCAGCCGCCGATCAGCAGCCGGCCGTCGTCCATCTGCCGCCAGTACTGGTAGCCGTAGTTCGCGTAGACCGGGCGCGGGTCGAGGCGCATCTCGAGCGGGGCGGTGCACAGCATCTGGCCGCGGCGCGGGACGATGAGCGGTTCGAGCGCGGGCACGAGCCTGGGTGCCCAGGCGTTGCTCGCGATCACGAGCGCGCGCGAGCGCACGCTGCGTCCGTTCGACTGCGCCTCCCACGCGCCGTCGCGCCAGCGGGCCCCGTTCACGCGCGAACCCTCGAACAGGCGCGCCCCTCGCCGCGCGGCGTCGGCGGCGAGCGCGTGCAGGAAGCTCACCGGCTGGAACACGCCGTCCTCCGGCACCTCGAACGCCCCGTGGAAGCCCCGGCGCGCAGGCTCGGGGAGCACGTCGGCGAGCGGCAGCTCGCGCATCGGGAAGCCGTCGTGGCGGAGCTCCGGCAGCGACGCGCGCAGGTCCTCGGTCTCCTCCTCGGAGCGCGTGACCCGCAGACTGCCCGAGACCCGGTAGCCGCACTCGATGCGCAGATCCTCGACCCAGGCGGCGATGCGGCGGTGGCTCCGGCGGCTCGCCTGGAGCAGCGCCCGCGCGCCCTCGCGGCCCCACAGCGCCACGCGTTCGGCGTAGGGTTCGGCCGGGATGGCGAGCAGGAAGCCGGCGTTCCGGCCGCTCGCCTCGCCCGCGAGCCGTCCCGCCTCGAGCACCGCGACCGCGGCACCCTGCTCGGCCAGCGTCCACGCGAGCGTGATGCCGGTGATGCCGCCGCCGATCACGGTGACGTCGGTGTCGAGGTCGTCGCTCAGCGGCGCGTACGACGGCGGGGGCGGATCCCACCAGGGCGTGGGGGGCGCAGGGAGGGGCAGAGTCATGCGACCATTCTGCGGCCCGGCGCATCGACCGGCAAGTCGCCGCGGCCGTTCGCGCGGTACACGCGCGCGCGGCGGTCACGGCTTTGACACCCCCCCGCGCAGCGGCTTCAATCCGCGCGATCCCGCCCACCGGCCGTACGTGCGAACCCCGCGGAGCCCCCGCCTTGGACCCGTCCGCCACCCTCGTCTGCCGCTTGCGCGTGAACGGGGACGTGCGCGAGTGCGCGGCCACGCCCTCCACCACGCTGCTCGAGGCGCTCCGCTACGGGCTCGGCCTCGTGGGGTCCAAGCAGGGCTGCGACAAGGGCGACTGCGGCGCCTGCACGGTGCAGGTGGACGGCGAGCCCGTGCTCGCCTGCATCACGCTCGCGCTCGCCTGCGAGGGCCGCGACGTCCTCACGGTGGAGGGGCTCGCCGTGCAGGGCGCCACGCACCCGCTCCAGGACGCGTTCGACCGCACCGGGGGCGCGCAGTGCGGTTTCTGCACGCCCGGCATGCTGATGAGCGCGCACGCGCTCCTCGCCCGCGACCCCGCGCCCACGCGCGAGGCCATCGCCCACGCGCTCTCCGGCAACCTGTGCCGCTGCACCGGCTACACGAAGATCCTCGAGGCGGTGGAGCTGGCCGCGCGCGAACTGCGCGAGCGCGCGGTGCGGAGCGCGCCGTGAGCGGCGGGAAGCGGGCGCGTGGCCCCGCGCCCACGAAGCCGGGGATGGCCGTGCCCGAGGGCCGGACCATGCCGCGGGACGACCGGCTCCGGCCGCCGGAATGGGAGTCGGGGCGCGCCGCGCCCCCGAACGGCGGCCGCTTCCACACCATCGGCACGCGCCAGCGGAAGGTGGAGGGACTCGCCAAGGTCACGGGCCGGGCGGTCTACGCCGACGACCTCGTGCTGCCGCGCATGCTGCACGGCAAGCTCCTGCGCTCGATCCACGCGCACGCGCGCATCGTCTCGATCGACGCGAGCGAGGCGCTCGACCTGCCCGGCGTGCACGCGGTGATCACCGGGCGCGACCTGCCCGAGTACTTCGGCATCATCCCGTGGACCCAGGACGAGCAGGCGCTGTGCGAGACGAAGGCGCGCTACGTGGGCGACGCCATCGCGGCCGTCGCCGCCGACAGCGAGTGGCTCGCCGAGGAGGCGCTGCGCCGGATCCGGGTCGAATACGAAGTGCTGCCCGCGGTCACGAGCATCGACGAGGCGCTCGCGCACCCCGAGCGGCAGGTGAACGAGAAGGCGTCCGAAGGGAACGTATCCAAGCACGTGCACCTCGAGTTCGGCGACGTGGAGGGCCTGCTCGCCGCCAGCGACGAGGTGGTGGAGGCCGAATACTGGTACGAGGGCAGCACGCACGCCCCGATCGAACCTCACTGCTGCGTGGCGGAGTACGACGCCGCCGGCTTCCTCACCGTGTGGTCGAGCACGCAGGTGGCGCACTACCTGCACCGCGACCTCGCCAAGGTGCTCGGGCTCCCGACCCAGCGCATCCGCGTGGTGCAGCCGGTGGTGGGGGGGGCGTTCGGCGGGAAGAGCGAGCCGTTCTCGCTCGAGTTCTGCGCCGCCAAGCTGGCCATGGTCACCGGGCGTCCGGTGAAGTTCCTGTACACGCGCGAGGAGGTGTTCTACGCGCACCGCGGCCGGCACCCGATGCGGCTCCGCTACCGCACCGGCGTGCGCCGCGACGGCACGCTCACCGCGACCGACGCACGCATCCATATCGACGGCGGCGCCTACTCGAGCTTCGGGCTCGTCACGACGTACTACTCGGGCCAGCTCCTCACCGCGCCGTACGCCATGCAGGCCTACCGGTTCGACTCCACGCGCGTGTTCACGAACAAGCCGTGCTGCGGCCCCAAGCGCGGACACGGCTCGGTCCAGCCGCGGTTCGCGTTCGAGTGCCAGCTCGACAAGCTGGCCGAGCGGATCGGCATGGACCCGATCGAGCTGCGGCGGAAGAACCACATCGGCGAGCACACGCGCACCGTGAACGGCATGCGCGTGACCTCGAACGGGTTCCTGCAGTGCCTGGAGGCGGTGGAGCGCGCGGCGGACTGGAGGGAGCGCTGGCGGCGGATGCCGTACGGGCGCGGCCTCGGCGTGGCCGGGAGCATGTACATCTCCGGCACCAACTACTGCATCTACCCCAACGAGATGCCCCAGTCGGGCGTGCAGCTGAAGCTCGACCGCTCGGGCCGGGCCACGGTGTTCTGCGGGGTCAGCGACATCGGCCAGGGCGCCGACTCGGTGCTAGCGGCGATCGTGTGCGAGGAGCTGGGGCTCGGGCTGCGCGACGTGCGCGTCGTGGCGGCGGATACCGACCTGACCCCCGTGGACCTGGGCTCGTACTCGAGCCGCGAGACGTTCATGTGCGGGAATGCCTGTCTCGACGCGGCCCGCCGGCTGCGCGACGTGGTCGCGGAGACGCTCGCCGAGCGCTGGGGCGTGCCGAAGTGCGAGATCGTGCTCGCGAACGGCCTCGCCGCGGCCGCGAGCGACCCCGCGCGCTGCTCGATGACGGTGAAGGAGGCGTTCCAGGCGGCCGAGTCGCGGCACGGGACCCTCGGGAGCGTGGGCTGGTATCAGAGCCCGAAGCTGGGCGGCGACTACCGCGGCGGCACGATCGGCGCTTCGCCGGCCTACTCGTTCACCGCGCACGCCGCCGAGGTGGACTGCGACCCCGAGACCGGCGTGGTGAAGGTGGTGAAGCTGTGGGTCGCGCACGACTGCGGGCGCGCGCTGTCGCCGGTCGCGGTCGAGGGCCAGATGGAGGGGAGCGCATGGATGGGCTTCGGCGAGGCGCTGTTCGAGACCCACACGTTCAAGCCCGCGGCCGGAGGCCACGGCCCGGGGCTCCACCACGGTCCGAGCCTGCTCGACTACCGGATGCCCACGTCGCTCGACTCGCCCGAGATCGAGTCGCTGATCGTGGAGAGCGTGGACCCCGAAGGGCCGTACGGGGCGAAGGAGGCCGGGGAGGGCCCGCTCCACCCGAGCGTGCCGGCGATCGCCAACGCCATCCACGACGCGCTCGGCGTCCGCTGCGACCGGCTGCCGTTCGACCCGCCCGCGGTGCTGGCGCTGCTGCGCGCGGGCGACGCCCGGGGCGCCTGGGAGCGCGCCCGCGCCGCACGGCGGGCGGCCGGCGCGGGACGCTGACGTGCTCACGCTCCCGCGCTTCGAGTGGGTGAGCCCGGCCACCGTGGACGGCGTGCTGGAGGAGCTCGCCGCGCATCCCGGCGAGTGCCTGCTCGTGGCCGGCGGCACCGACGCGGTTCCCAACCTCAAGCACCGCCTGCACGAACCGCGGCGCGTGGTCTCGCTCGCCCGCGTCCGCGCGCTGCGTCACGTGCGCGAGGCGGACGGCGCGCTCGAGCTGGGCGCGCTCGTCACGCTCGCGGAGCTGGCGCGCGAGCCGCGGCTGCAGCCCCACTACCGGGCCGTGGCGCGCGCCGCCTCGCTCGTCGCCTCGCCGCAGATCCGCAACATGGGCACGCTGGGCGGGAACCTGTGCCTCGACACCCGCTGCACTTACTACAACCAGACCTACTTCTGGCGCGAGGCGCTCGGGTTCTGCCTCAAGAAGGACGGCGTGCGCTGTCACGTCGTGCCGCAGGGGCGCCGCTGCGTCGCGGCGCACTCCTCGGACGTCTCGCCCGCGCTCATCGCCTACGGCGCTCTGGTCGAGATCGCCGGTCCGGCCGGCACGCGCCTCGTGCCGTGCGACGAGTTCTTCGTCGGCGACGGCATCCACAACAACGTCCTCAGGGGCGACGAGCTCGTGACGCGCGTGGTGCTTCCGGCCGCCGCGCGCGGCCAGCGCGGGGCGTACGGGAAGCTCCGGCCACGGGCGGCGATCGACTTCCCGATGCTGTCGGTGGCCGTGGCGGCCCGCGGCGAGGCGGGCCGCGTCGAGTCCCTGCGCGTCGTGGTGAGCGCGCTCGGGGCCAAGCCGCGGCTCCTGGGCGGGCTGGAGCCGCTCGCCGCCGGCCGCCCGGCCGACGAGGCGCTGTTCTCGGCGGTCGCGGCGGCGGCGGAGAAGCAGTGCCGGCCGCTCACCAACGTGCCCTACGACGACGACTGGCGGCACGCGATGGTGCCGGTGATGGTGACCCGCACGCTGCGCGACGCGTTCGCCCGGGCGGCGGCATGACCCGCGAGCCCGTGCCCCGCCCACCGGGAGGCCACGACCCGGCCGACGTGTGGACGGTGCTCGCCCGCTGGCGGGCCGAGGGCCGCCGGTTCGTGCTGCTGACCGTGGTGGAGTCGCGCGGCTTCACGCCGCAGAAGCCGGGGGGTCGGATGCTGCTCGGGGAGCGGGGCGAGACCGCGGGCACGATCGGCGGCGGCGCCATCGAGCACGACTGCCTGCGCGAGGCGCGCGAGCTGCTCGCGAGCGGCGGCCCCGGGGCCGAAGGCCACGCGGGCGGCACGCGCACCGTGAAACGCCAGCTCACCACCGAACTCGGCATGTGCTGCGGCGGCGAGATGGTGGTGCACCTGGAGGTGCTCGAGGCGCTGCCGCGCCTGGTCGTGTTCGGCGCGGGCCACGTGGCCCGCCCGCTCGCCGCGCTCGCGGCCGGCGCCGGCTTCGCGGTGACCGTGGTGGACTCGCGCGCCGACTGGCTCACCGCCGATCGCTTCCCCGACGCCGCGCGCACCCTGCGCGACCCCGAGGCATGGGCGCGGGAATGGCCGGGCGGCCCCGCGGACTTTGCGGTCGTCACGACCCACGACCACGCGCTCGACCAGCGCGTGGTCCAGGCGATCCTGCCGCTCGGCCTCCGGTTCACCGGGCTCATCGGCAGCCTCGCCAAGCGGCGGAAGTTCGCGATGCGGCTGCTCGCGCGTGGCTTCGCAGAGGACGCGGTGGCGCGGCTCCGCTCCCCGGTGGGGCTCGCGATCGGCGCTCGCACGCCGGAGGAGATCGCGGTGAGCATCGTGGCCGAGCTGATCGCCGTGCGCCGCGGCGGCGCCCCCGAGCAGGGCTGGCTGCCGCCGGCCCGCGCGCGGCGCGGATCCGGCGCGGACACGGTGGCGACGGCAGGGGACCCCAGCGGGAAGGGAGCGGAAGGATGATCGTGGGCGTGTTGCTGGCCGGTGGCGCCTCGCGGCGCATGGGCACCCCGAAAGCGCTCGTACGCTCGCGCGGGCAGTCGTTCCTGGTCCGGGGCGTGCGCTCGCTGTGGTCGGCGTGCGACCGCGTGGTGGTGGTGCTCGGCTCGGGCGGGGACGCGCTCCAGGAGCAGGCGAGCGCCGAGTTCGGGGCGCTCGTCGAGCGCGGCCTGCTGGCCCCGGACCTCTCCGGCGGCCCGCGCGGCCGCTCGGGCGAGCTCGAGGTCCACTTCGCCGTCAACCCGCGCTGGCGCCAGGGCATGTTCAGCTCGGCGCGCTTCGGGCTCGCGAACGCGCTCGCGTTCAGGCCGCGCGGCGTGCTGCTCCACCCCGTGGACCACCCCGAAGTGAAGCCCGCCACCGTACAGGCGCTCGGCAACATGCTGCTCGAGGCGATGGCGTCGTTCGGCGGCCGTGCGACCGCGCGCTTCCCCTACGCGCTCGTCCCGCGCCACGCCGGCATGCGCGGGCACCCGGTGGCGCTCTCGGCGGCGCTGGCCGCCGCGGTGGTCGCCGACCGCCGGGCGCGCGACCTGGCGGACGCGATCCGCCGGAACGCCCGGCTCGTGGGCTACCTGGACGTGGCCGACCGCGGCATCCTCGTCAACCGCAACTCGCCCGCGCGCCGCTGATCGTCAGTCGCGGCGCGAGAGCGGCCGCAGGAGCGCGGCCAGCCGGCGCACGCCCGACTCGATCGCCTCCTCGCGCATCCCGGCGAAGCCCAGCACCAGCGCGCCGCGCCCGCCGGGGCGGATCCGGAACTCGGACAGCGGCAGGCAGGCGAAGCCCTCCGGGCGGAGAGCCGCGACCGCCTCCCTGTCGGAGAGCCCGATCGGCAGCCATGCGACCCGGTTGACGCCGCCCTCGGCTTCGCCGAGCTCGAGCACGTCCGCGGCGTGCTCCCGCACGGCCCGGCGCAGTGCCTCGAGCCGCGAGGCGTAGAGCGTCCGCATGCGGCGGAGGTGGCGGGAGAGGTGGCCCTCGAGCATGAAGTCCGCCATCACCGCCTGCTCGATCCCGGGCGACTGGCGGTCCCGCAGCTCGCGAGCGTGCACCACGGCCGGGAGCAGGTCGGGCGGGGTCACGAGGTAGCCGAGCCGGAGCCCCGAGAACATCACCTTGCTGAACGTGCCGGCGTAGAGCACCCGGCCGTGCGGGTCGATGCCCTGCAGCGCGGCCAGCGGCCGGCCGTGGTAGCGGCACTCGCTCGCGTTGTCGTCCTCGAGGATCCAGCTCCCGCTCGACTCGGCCCACTGGAGCAGCGCGCGCCGCCGCGGCAGGCTCATCGTGACGCCGACCGGGTTCTGGTGCGAGGGTGTGAGGTAGGCGAGCCGCGCGTGGGGCGCCGCACGGACGGCCTCGGCGACGTGGAAGCCCTCGTCGTCCACGGGCACGGGCGCGAGGATCGCGCCCATCGCCTGGAACGCCGCGCGCGCGGCGAAGTAGCCGGGATCCTCGAACATCACCGTGTCGCCCGGGTCGAGCAGCACCTCCGCCGCGATCGAGATCGCCTGCTGCGACCCGGCGGTGACCACGATCTGCTCCGGGGCGCAGCGCGCGCCGCGCGCGGCAGCCAGGTGCGCGGCGATGGCCTCGCGGAGCGGCCGGTAGCCCTGCGGATCGCCGTAGGCCAGCGTCTCCGCCGAGGCGCTCCGCAACCGGCGGTCGGTGAGCCGCCGCCACAGGTCGAGCGGGAACTCCTCGAGCGCCGGGAGCCCGGCGCGGAACGTCTGCCCGCCGGTGCAGGGGGCCGGCCAGCGGCGGTACTTGCACTCCCGCAGGCGCTCGCCGCGCCGCGAGATGTGGCGGGCGCCGCGATCGGCCTCGGGGAGCGGCGTCATCGCGGGGCCGGTCAGCACCTGGTCGGGGAGCGAGCCCGCCACGTAGGTGCCCGAGCCCGCGCGGCTCAGGATGTAGCCCTCGGCGATGAGCTGGTCGTAGGCGCTCAGCACCGTGTTCCGCGACAGCCGCGTCACCTGGGCCAACTCGCGGCTCGCGGGCAGGCGACAGCCCGCGGGCAGACGGCCGACCAGGATGGCCGAGCGCAACTCGTTGTAGAGCTGCCGGTGCAGGGGTTGTCCCGAGCCTCCGGCGATCGAGAACGCCTGGAAACTCGTGAACGAATGGCGGCGGGGCATGGTCCTCTCGAGCGCGAAGCAGGGTCGCCGCAAGTGGCCCCGTGAGCCTAGCGGCATGTGGACCCGGAGGCCAGACCAGAATCGCGCGGGGGGCGGAGCATGGGACCCCACGCCGAGTCCCGGCTGCGGGCCACGAACCCGGATCCGCCTTCACCGGCGAGGCCCGGAGGAGCCCGCGGGCCGGTCGCTCGGCCGGACGGCGGCGGCATCCGAGATGTGGCATGATGGGGCCCCGCGCGGAGCGACCAGACCGGGAGCCTCCCTCGTGTCCACCCCGACGCAACGCCGCCCGATCGCCGCCGTCTTCGGCAGCAGCACGCTGCGCGAATCGGATCCCGGCTGGCGCGAGGCCCACCGGCTCGGCGCCGCGCTCGCGAGGGCCGGGCTCACCACCATGACCGGCGGCTACGGCGGCGCGATGGCGGCCGCCTCGCGCGGCGCGCACGAGGCCGGCGGGCACGTGGTCGGGGTGACGGTGGACCTGTTCGAGGCGCGCGGACCCGTGAACCCGTGGGTGCACGAGCGCGTGCACACGCCGGACCTGTTCGAGCGGCTGCGCCACCTGGTCCACGCCGCCGACGGGTTCGTGGCGGTATCGGGCAGCATCGGCACGCTCACCGAGCTGTTCCTGGTGTGGACGCTGGTGAGCGCCGACGGCCGGGCCCGGGCGCCGATCGTGCTGATGGGCCGGGCGTGGCGCGACTGGCTGGAGCTCCACCGCGGGCCGGCGTTCGTCCCGGCGCACCTGCACGAGCTGGTCGAGGTGGCCGACTCGCCCGAGGTCGCCGCCGAGCGGCTCGCGTCCGGGATCCGCCGGTTGCGCGCCGGCCGCGCCCCGGTGCCGGCGAGCGAGGGGAGCCTCGCCTGAGCACGCCCGCGGCCGTGGCCGACCCGCTGCTCGCCTGGCGGGCGCGGTTCCCGAGCGTCGAAGGCGTGCTCCACTTCGCCTCGCATACGCTGGGCGCCATGCCGGCGGAGGCCGAGGCCGCGCTGCTCGAGTACACCTCGGCATGGGCCGAGCGCGGCATCCGCGCGTGGGAGGAGCGGTGGATGAAGCTCCCGGGCGAGGTGGCAGGCTCGGTCGAGCGTCTGATCCAGGCCGAGCCGGGGAGCGTCTCGCTCCATCCCAACGTCACCACGGCGCAGGCCGTGGCGCTCTCCTGCCTCGAGTTCACGCCCGCGCGCCCGCGCTTGGTGTGCACGGACGAGGACTTTCCCTCGGTCCTCTACCTCTACGAGGGTCTCGCCCGGCGCGGCGCCGAGGTCGTGCGCGTGCCGGCGCGGGACGGCCACCGGATCGAAGAGGCCGACCTGCTCGCGGCGATCGACGAGCGCACGGCGCTGGTCGCCGTCTCGCACGTGCTGTTCCGCACCTCGCAGCTCCTCGACCTGGCGCCGGTGATCGCGCGCGCGCGCGCCGCCGGCGCGTTCACGCTCGTGGACGCCTACCAGTCGGTGGGCGCCGTGGACGTGGACGTCGGCGCGCTCGCGCCCGACCTGCTCACGGGCGGGAGCGTGAAGTGGCTGTGCGGGGGCCCCGGGACGGCGTATCTCCATGTCTCGCCGCGGTTGCACGCGCGGCTCGAGCCCGCCCTCACCGGCTGGTTCGCGCACGAGCGGCCGTTCGCGTTCGATTCCGGGCCGCAGCGGCTGGACCCCGGCGAGCGCCGGTTCTGGAACGGCACGCCGTGCATCCCGGCCTACGCCGCCGCGCGCGCCGGCTTCGCGATCACCACCGAGATCGGCGGCGAGGCGATCCGCGAGAAGTCGCTGCGGCTCACCGACCGGCTGCTGGCGCTGGCGGACGAGGCCGGCTTCCGCGTGGTCTCGCCGCGCGAGCCCGCACGCCGCGGCGGCACCGTGTGCCTGGACGTGCCGCGCGCCGAGCGCGTGTGCGCGCGGCTGCTCGCGGACGGCGTGCTGCTCGACCACCGGCCCGGCGTGGGCCTGAGGCTCGCGCCGCACCACTACACGCGCGACGACGAAGTGGTCGAGGTGATGGAGCGCGTGCGCCGGGCAGTGGACGCCGAGCGCTGAACGCGGCACAGTCCCGGGGACACCGCGCAGGAACCCACCACTTCCCGAGGAGCAGCCATGGAGACGGCGATGGCGGAGACCGCCCCGCTCAGCATCATCCGCGAACCCAAGGTCTATCTGGTCGGCCGCCAGGTCACCGACGACGAGGCGCTGGCGGGCTTCCTCGCCGACGAGGGCGTGACCTGGCAGACCGACACCGAGGTGGGCGGCGAGCGGCTCGCCGAGGTGGCCGGCCGCGTCTGCTACATGAGCTACGGCCGCGGCCGGAAGACCAACCGGGAGTTCGTCGGCCACCTGATCGACGTGGGCCACGGCAGCGTGCTCGAGCACGCCGTCTGGAGCTTCCTCGTCACCGGCGTGTCGCGCTCGTTCACGCACGAGCTGATCCGACACCGGCACTTCTCCTACTCGCAGCTCTCGCAGCGCTACGTGGACGAGAGCGACTCGGACTTCGTCGAGCCGGCCGTGATCGCCGACGACCCCGAGCTGCACCGGATCTGGACCGAGGCGGTGAACGCGGCGCGGGCCGCGTACGACGGGCTCGTGAAGGGCCTCGAGACGCGCTTCACCGAGACCGCCGACAAGACGCTGCGGCGGAAGCTCGCCCGCCAGGCCGCGCGATCGGTCCTGCCGAACGCCACCGAGACGAAGATCTTCTTCACCGGCAACGCGCGCGCTCTCCGGCACTTCATCGAGCTGCGCGGCAGCGAGCACGCCGAGGTCGAGATCCGCAAGGTGGCGGTGGCGCTGCTGCGCCTCATGCAGCGCGAGGCGCCGAACCTGTTCGCCGATTACACGCTCGAGCCGCTCCCGGACGGCACGTTCGCCACCCGGACCCCGCACGTGAAGGTGTGACCGCCGTGGCGCAGGGCGACGCGGTGATGCGGCGGCCGGTCACGCGAGTGACCGGCCGCTCGCGCGAGGTGGTCGAGGACGCGCTCGCGGTGGAGCGCGCGGTCGAGCTCCGCGTGGACGGCCGGTCGCTCGCGGTGACGCTGCGCACGCCCGGGCACGACCGCGAGCTGGCGCTCGGCTTCCTTGCCAACGAGGGCCTGCTCGCGGCCGCGGCCGACGTGGTCGACGTGCGCGTGCTTCCCGCCGACTGCGCGGACGCCCCGGACGTGCTGGAACTGAGGCTCGCGCCCGGCGTGGTGTTCGACTGGACGCGGCTCGAGCGGCACTTCGTGGCGACCGCCGCGTGCGGGCTGTGCGGCCGCGCCCACCTGGACGCGCTCCGGGCCGGGCTCGCGCCGGTGGCTGCCGGCCCGCCGATCCCGGTCGCGAAGCTGCTCGCGCTCCCGGCCCGCGTGCGCGCCGAGCAGGCCGCGTTCGAGGCCACGGGGGGGCTTCACGCCGCGGTCTGGTGCGACGCCGCCCTCGAGCCGCGCGCGCTGCGCGAGGACGTGGGCCGGCACAACGCCGTGGACAAGGTGTGCGGCTGGCTGCTCGAGTCCGGCCGCCGCCCCGCGGGGGAGGGGCTGTTGTGGGTGAGCGGCCGCGCCGGTGCCGAGCTGGTGCTCAAGGCCGCGCGCGCCGGCATCCCCGCCATGGCCGCCGTCGGCGCGCCGTCCTCGCTCGCGGTGGAGCTCGCGGAGGCCGCCGGGATGACGCTCGCCGGCTTCCTTCGCGAAGGGCGGATGAACGTGTACGCGGGAACGGGGCGGCTGGGGGCCTAGTGCCCCCCGCCACGGCCCGGGCGGGCGTTCCAGAGCGTCAGCATGAGCACCGCGCCGAGGCCGGCGAAGATGAGCATGCTCGGGCCCCAGATGCCCCAGCCGTAGAGGTCAAGCAGCCGGCCCATACCCCAGCCCACGCACGACTGGCCCACGTACTGCATGCCGTCGAACATGCCGGCCGCGGTCGCGGCGGCGCGCTTGCCGCCGAAGTCCATGCTCGCGGTCCCCGAGAGCATCGAGTGCACCATCGAGATGCCGAGCGAGTTCATGACGAACGCCAGGATCACGAGGTCCATGCTCGGGGCGCGCCAGACCACGTACAGGCACGCGATCTGGATGAGGTAGCCCAGGAACGCCACCGGCGGCCGGCGGTGGGCGAACAGCTTGTCGCTCGCGAAGCCGGCCACGAACGCGCCCGCGATGCCGGCGCCCACGATGATGAGCGCGTTCTTCTGGAAGATGGGGTTCGTGAGCTCGAGGTGCTGCACCTCCTGCATGTAGCGCGGGAACCACTGCTCGAAGCCGCCGCGCACGAGCCCGGTGCAGAACTCGGCCACCGCGATGACGATGGCGACCGGGTTCGTGAACACCTTCCGCGCCACGTAGGCGAGCGTGATCTTCTCGGTGTCGCCGCTCGTGGCGTCCTGCGGGTCGAAGTGCGGGAGCCCGGCGTCCATGGGGGTGTCCACCACGACGCGCCAGGTCATGAACGCCATGAAGGCCGTGATGGCGGCGGGCAGGAAGAACTTCCACTGCCACGGCAGCGCCGCCACGAACGCCGCGCCGAGCAGCAGGAACACGAGGAACCGCCCGCTCTGGATCATGGAGCCGAAGATGGCGCTGAACACGCCGCGCTCGTGGACGTGGAACCAGCCGCTGTTCACCTTGATGAGCGCCAGCGCGGAGTAGCTCTGAAAATACATGTTGAGCGTCCACATCGTGGCGAGGTAGCCGAGCAGAACGGGGCCGGTGCCGAGGAAGCCGAGGTAGGCGCCGAGGCCGAACATCAGGTTGAACACGGTCGCCCCGGCGGCGCCGATGATCATCGCCTTGCGCCCGCCGAAGCGATCCGCGAGCGGTCCGTTGAACAGCGCCGAGATGCCGTAGAGGAGCGTGGCGGTGGTGATGATCAGCCCCACCTGAGCCCGGTCCCAGCCGTAGGCGTCGGACAGCGACTTGTTGGCGAGCGGGAAGTTGTAACGGGCCATGTACATGGCCGCGTACGTGAGGCCCAGCACCAGCCAGTTCTGCGTGCGCCGGTTCAGGAACTCGCGACTGTGGTCGAGTCTGGGCTCGGCCATGGGGCCTCCGGGGCGTGGGGCGCGCGCGGGACCGCCTCGCCTCGGCGAAGGTCGGACCCGTGGGGCGAAGTCCGGGGAGGAAAGCCCGCCGCCCCGCGGGGGTCAAGCCCGATGCGCCCGCCGCGCGTTCGCGGGCCCCGTGCGGGCCCGGGGCCCGCGCGCTGCCCCGGTCAGGCGCCGAGCCGCTCCTTCACCTGGCGGGCGCGCGAGCGGCTCACCGGGACCTCGGTGCGCGCGGCGTCGTCCAGCTGCAGCCGCCACGTGCCGGCGAAGCCAGGCCGAATCGCTGCGGCGTGGTCCAGGTTGGCGATGGCCGAGCGGTGCACGCGGACGAACCGCGCGGGGTCGAGCCGGCGTTCCAGCTCGTCGAGCGTGAGGTTCACGTAGTGGCGGGCGGTGGCGGTGGCCGCGAACACGAGCTTGTCCTCGGCGCCGAACCACAGCACGTCGTCCGCGCGGAGGATGAGCTGCTTCTGCCCGAGCCGCACGGTGAGGCGCTCGAGGTGGGCGGGCTTCCCCGCGCGCGGCGCGGCGAGAGAGGCCAGCATCTCCTGGAGCTGCCGCGCCAGCTCGTCGGGGCGCGCGAGCGCGCGCCGGGCGCGCTCGAGCGCCGCGGTGAGCCGGTCCGGTCGGAACGGCTTGAGCAGGTAGTCCACCGCGTTCTCCTCGAACGCGCGCACCGCGTGGTGCTCGAACGCGGTCACGAACACGATCGCCGGCCGGTGGCGGATGCGCCCGAGCAGCGCGAAACCGTCCTCGCCCGGCATCTGCACGTCGAGCAGCACGAGGTCGGGCACGAGCTGGTCCACGAGCGGGGCGGCCTCCGCGACCGAGCCGGCCTCGCCCACGACGACCGCGTCGACGCGCCCGGCGAGCAGCCGCTTGAGCCGCGCGCGGGCCAGCGGCTCGTCGTCCACGACCAGGACGCGGAGCGGGGCGCTCACCGGTCGGCCGCCGCGCCGAGCCCGTGGGCGCGCGACCCCGGGCCGCCGGCGGGCGGGGCGGGGGCCTCCGCGGCACGAGCGGCGAGCGGTACTGCGGCGAGCGGCAGCGTCACCCGCACGCGCGTGCCACGGCCGGGGCCGGTGTCGATCGCGAAGCCGTGGCCCTCGCCGCCGAGCCGCAGCCGCTCGCGCACGGACTCGAGGCCCACACCGTGCCCGGACGGGGGCCCGCCCGGCTCGAAGCCGGGCCCGTCGTCGCCGACCTCGGCCGTGAGCGTGCGGCCGGAAGCGTCCCGCCGCACGCGCAGCGTGATCGTGCCGCCTTCGGGCCGCGTCGCCACCGCATAGCGCACCGCGTTCTCGATGAGCGGCTGGAACAGGAGTCCGGGCACGGGCACGTCCTCCAGCCCGGGCTCGATGTCCTCCACCACCCGGAGCCTCGGGCCGAAGCGCGCCCGCTCGATGGTGAGCCAGGCGCGCATGAACCCGAGCTCGTCGGCGAGCCGCGTGTGCTCGCGACCGCTCGCGGTGAGCGCGTGCCGGAACACGTCGGCCAGCCGCGTGACCACGTCCTCGGCCGCGGCGGGGTTCTCGCCGATCAGCGCGGCGATGGTGTTGAGTGTGTTGAACAGGAAGTGCGGGTTCACCTGCGCGCGCAGCGCCCGCAGCTCGGCGCGCGCGAGCTCGGCGCGCATGCGCTCGAGCGCCACCGCGCGTGCGACCGCGGTGCGGTAGAACACGCGGGCGTAGATGATGCCGCCCACGAGCAGAGAGAAGGCCACGGCGAACAGGCCCGAGACGAGCCACGCGCGCGGGCTGCCGAGGAAGCCGGGGTAGACGAGCCGGTCCACGAGCGCGGCGGCGGCGAACGACGCGCTCACCGAGACCACGAAGTAGATCGACGCCTCCGGCAACCAGTCGCGCTCGCCGCGCGGCCGCCCCGCGAGCAGCCCGGGCACGAGTACGCGCTCGGCGAACAGCGTCGCGACGCGGATGACGAGCGCGAACACCCACGAGATGACGTAGGCGCGGCCGTAGCCGCCGATCCCCCGGCCGTAGAGCGTCCCGAAGAACAGCGCGAAGGGGATCGCCCACAGGAGCGGCCCGAGCAGGACCGAGAACGCGAGCGAGGATGCGGCTCGCGCTCGCCGCCGGGGAGGCGCCGGGGTGGTGCTCATGCGCACATCAGACCGCATCCGCGCGCGTGAAGCCACGCCGCGTCGGACGGACGGACGGTCCGGGGCGATGGGCGGTCGCACCGGGGCCCCGGATGCGCCGGCGTCCGCCGGGCTCAGGGCGCCAGCCGGACCCGGCGCCAGCCGCGGGCGGTGCGCGAGTAGCGGAGCCGGTCGTGGAGCCGGTCGGGACGTCCCTGCCAGAACTCGATCAGGCGCGGCTCGAGCCGGAACCCGCCCCAGTGCGGCGGCCGGGGCACGTCGGCGACGGCGAAGCGCGCGGCGACACGGGCCAGGCGGGCGTCCAGCTCGGCCCGCGAGCGGAGCACGCGGCTCTGCGGCGAGGCCCAGGCGCCGAGCTGGGCGCCGCGAGGGCGGCGCGCGAAGTACGCGTCCGCCTCGCGATCGGCGAGCTGTCGCACGCGGCCCTCGATGCGGACCTGACGATGCAGCTCGGGCCACCACAGGACGAGCGACGCCTCGGGCCGGGCCGCCAGCTCGCGCCCCTTGGCGCTCGCGAGATTCGTGTAGAACGCGAATCCGCGGCGGTCCGCCTCGCGCAGCAGCACCATGCGCGCGCGCGGCCGGCCCCGCGCGTCCACGGTCGCGAGCGCCATCCCGGCGGGCTCCGGCCCGCCCCGCCGGATCGCCACGGCGAGCCAGCGCTGGAACAGGGCGAACGGGTCGGCGGGCGCGCGCGACTCGAGCAGCGCGGGCCCGCGGTACTCTCGGCGCGGTCGGGTGAGGGGCACGCCATGAGGCTATCCGAGATCCGCACCCCGGCGCGAGGACCACGCTCCCGGCGAGCCCGCGCACGGAGCGCGGCCCCGGGATCCGGACGGCCGCGGGAGCCGGCCCCGCTCAGGCCGCCGCGCGGACCGGGGGGCCGTCGAGCACGGCGCCGGGGAAGCGGAGCGTGAACACGCTGCCGCGCCCCTCCTCGCCGTCCACGTGCATGCGGCCGCCGTGCGCCTCCACCACGCGGCGCGCGAGCGCCAGGCCGAAGCCGAGGCCGGCGACATTGAACTCGAGCCCGCGCGGGGTCCGGTGATGGCGCGAGTCGCGCAACACGTAGTTCTCGTTGAACAGGCGCAGCCGGGCCTCGGACGAGAGTCCGATGCCGGTGTCGCGGACCTCGATGGACAGCTCGTCCGCCCGCGCCGTGGCGCGCACGGTCACCGAGCCGCCATCGGGCGTGAAGCGGATGCCGTTCCGGACCAGCGCATCCACGGCCTGGACCACGAGCCCGCGGTCCAGGATCGCCTGGCGCGCGTCCGGGTGGACTTCGAGCGACAGCGTCACCCGCCGGTCGGGCGCGGCCGAGGCCGCCTCGCGCACCGCCTCGGCGAGCATCGGCTCGATCTCGGTCGGGCCCGGCGACGGCGGCGCGTTGCCGTCTTCGGTCTGCGCCATGCGCGTCGCGGAGACGGCGATCTTCTCCAGCGCGGCGCACGCCCGGGCGATCGCGTCGAGCCCCTGGGTGAATTGCGGGCTCGCCGGCTTCACCATGCCGGAGCGCAGGAGGTCCTCCCAGCCGCGGATGATGCTGATCGGCGTGCGCAGCTCGTGCGACGCCACGGCGATGAACTCGCTCTTCGCCCGGGCGACCTCCTGCAGGCTCCGCACGTACGTGCGCTGCCGCTGCCGCATGTCGTCGAAGCGCGTCGCGAGATGGCCCATCTCGTCCTGCCGGTCGCGGTCGATGGGCGCGTCCCACTCACCCTCCTCCATGGCCGAGGCGGCCGCCACGAGCTGGCGGATCGGGCGCGTGATGTGGCCGGCGATGAAGGACGCGGCGAGCGCGACCGCGGCGAGCAGGAGCAGGCCCAGCTCCGCCAGGTGCGCGCGCACCGAGCGCAGGAACGCCAGCTCCTCGCTCAGGGGTCGCTGCAGCACGTAGACCTGGTGCGGCCCGTCGGCCGCCATGGGCAGCGGGCGCGCGTGGGCGATCCACGGCCCCTCGCGCACCGGCCGGTCGAACTGCGGGCTCGCGCGCGCGGCCACCCGCCGGGCCACCTCGCGCTCCTCGCTCGTTCCGAGCGTCGTGCGCGTGATGTGCCGGTCGTAGAGGAACGAGACCTCGCTGTCGGTGAGTGCCCGGAGGCGGGCCGCGACCTCTCCCGAGAGCTCGTTGCCGAGGACGAGCGCGCCGACGACGCGCCCGTCGGCCGCGACCGGCGTGGCGACGAGCAGGACATGCGTGCCGCCCTGGGCGATCGCGCGGCGATCGATGCGCCCGGCCAGCACCGACGCCGTGAACCGCTCGCGCTCGGCGGGCTGCACGCGCAACCGGCCTACGCTCGAGACCAGGCGACCGCGATCGTCGAGGACCTCGAACACGTCGGGCCGCGCGAGGTGGTGGAAGTCCTGCGCGACGCCGGCGACGGTGGCGCGGAAGCCTGCGTCCTCGGGGCCGTGTGGCAGCGCCAGCACCGAGAAGAACCGCGGATCGCGCACGATCACCGCGCCGGCCAGGTCCAGTTCCGCGGCCGTCGCCGCCAACATGTCCTCGAACACCCGGGCCGCACGCCGCAGGTCCTCGGCCAGCGCCTCCTCGCTGCGTCGCGAGACACCGCGGTCCACGAGCCACAGCGTCGCGCCGGCGAGCGCCAGCAGCGGCAGCGCCGTGAGGAGCAGGATCCTCGTGCGGAGCCCCAGGCGCGGCATCACGGCTTCGCGTCCAGCGTCACCGCGCCGTCGGCCGCACGAGCCCAGGCCGGGCTCGACGTCACCAGGAGGTGCGCCGCCACGTCGGCGTGGAGGTCGCGGAACACCTGGACCACGCCGGGGGCCGGGTGGCGAGTCGCGAGACACCGCCCGGGCGCCGGGCGCTTCGGAGTGTGCAGGCTCGAGGCGCGCTCGGCGTCGGTGCGAAACCTCGCGTCCTCCGTGCGGGACGGGGACACGCTCCCGCGGCGGGTGAGGGAACCGGCGGATCGGGAGGCGGCCAGGCACGGGGCCGGGACGATGGAGGTGATCGAACGCATCGCGACTTCCCTGGGCGATGGGACCCGGGTGGACGCCCCGGGTATCGGCCGTGGGCGGCCGTCGCTGCACGCCGGCGGGGCCCGATCCGGGGCCCGCCGGGAGGCTGCCAGGCGGGCCTGCCAGCGTGCCGCCGGGGGCCCCGGGGCGCCCCGGGCGCCCATGTCCCCGGGGTCGGGGGGTGATGCCGAGCCGGCCCGGGCGCGTCAGCGGTAGGCGGAGAGCCCCGTGACCGCTTCGCCCAGCACGAGCGTGTGGATGTTGTGCGTGCCCTCGTAGGTGTACACCGACTCGAGGTTGCACATGTGGCGCATGACCGGGTACTCGGCGGTGATGCCGTTCGCACCGAGCACGTCGCGGGCCTCGCGGGCGACGGCGAGCGCGATCTCGCAGTTGTTGCGCTTGGCGAGCGAGATCTGCGCCGGCGTCGCGGTGCCGCGCTCCTTCATGCGGCCGAGCTGCACGCACAGGAGCTGCGCCTTGGTGATCTCGGTGAGCATGTCGGCGAGCTTGGCCTGCACGAGCTGGAACGAGCCGATGGGCTTGCCGAACATGATCCGGCTCTTGGAGTATTCGGCCGCGGCGTGGAAGCACGCCATGGCCGCGCCCACCACGCCGAACGCGATGCCGTAGCGCGCCTGCGAGAGGCAGCCGAGCGGGCCCTTAAGTCCCTCGACGTTCGGCAGCAGGCCGTCCTCGGGCACGAACACGTCCTGCAGGATGAGCTCGCTCGTGACCGAGGCGCGCAGCGAGTGCTTGCGCTTCTGCTCGGGAGCGGAGAAGCCCTTGGATCTCGTGTCCACGATGAAGCCGCGGATCACCTCGCGGCCCTTCGCCTCGCTAGGGAGCTTGGCCCACACGATCGCCACGTCGGCCACCGTGCCGTTCGTGATCCACATCTTGGCGCCGTTCAGGACGTAGCCGCCATCGACCTTCCTCGCGCGGGTGATCATGCCGCCCGGGTCGCTGCCGAAGTCCGGCTCGGTGAGCCCGAAGCAGCCGATGACCTCTCCCTTCGCCATCCTCGGCAGCCACCGGAGGCGCTGCTCCTCGCTGCCGTAGGCGAAGATCGGGTACATGACGAGCGAGCCCTGCACCGAGGCGAACGAGCGCAGGCCCGAATCGCCGCGCTCGAGCTCCTGCATGGCGAGCCCGTAGGCCGTGGGCGAGACGCCCGCGCATCCGTACTTCTCGGGGAGCGAGGCCCCGAGCAGGCCCATCCCGGCCACCTCCGGGATGACGTCCTTCGGGAAGTAGGCCTTCTCGTACGCGTCCTCGATGAGCGGCAGGAAGCGCTCCTCGACCCAGTCGCGGACGTGATCGCGGATCTGGATCTCGTCCTCCTGGAGGAGCGAGTCGACCTCGTAGAAGTCCACACCGGTGAAACGCGACATGCCGGGCTCCGATCGGGTAGGGCACGCGAGAGGGCCCGCCGGGCCCGTGCCGGCCCATGCGGGACGGGGGCTCGGGCGGGCGCGCGTGGGCGAAGCGCGCGGCAGTATACGGGGGGCGCGGAAACCCCCACAACCGGCGCGGCAACCTTTGCGAACGAGCTTCGCGAAGGCGTAGGCTTGCGCGTGCATGCCCGCCCGCGAACTCCTGCCGAAGGACTCCCCATGCCCCGGACCCGCCTGCGAGTCGCCTCCACCGTCTTCGCGTCCCTTGCGGTGATGCTCGCGGTCCCCGAGTTCGACGCCCTCGCCGGCACGCCCGGGACCGGCCGCGGCACGGCGACACGATCCGTGGTCTACGGCCGCCACGGCATGGTCGCGTGCGCGCAGCCGCTCGCCGCGCAGGCCGGGCTCGAGGTGCTCAAGCAGGGCGGGAGCGCCGTGGACGCGGCCATCGCCATCAACGCCTGCCTCGGGCTCATGGAACCGACGGCGAACGGCATCGGAGGCGACCTGTTCGCGATCGTCTGGGACCCGAGAACCAGGAAGCTCCACGGGCTCAACGCGTGCGGCCGCTCGCCGCTGGGGCTCGAGGCCGGGCGGATCCCGGCCCAGCCGGACGGCACGATCCCGCTCCACTCGCCCTACGCCTGGAGCGTGCCCGGCACCGTGGACGGCTGGGCCGAGCTGCACGCGCGGTTCGGGAAGCTGCCGCTCGCGCGCGCCTTGGGACCCGCGATCCGGTTCGCCGAGGAGGGCTTCCCGGTCTCGCCGGTCATCGCCGGTGACTGGGCGCGCTCGGTGACGCGCTTCCAGGACAAGCCCGGCTTCGCCGAGCTGTTCATGCCCGGCGGCCGCACGCCCGCCGAGGGCGAGATCTTCCGCAACCCTGCGCTCGCGGCCACGCTTCGCCAGGTGGCGCAGAAGGGGCGCGAAGGCTTCTACGCAGGCGCGGTCGCGCAGGAGATCGTGCGGTACTCCCGGGCCAACGGCGGGTTCTTCACGCTCGAGGACCTCGCCCGCCACCGCTCGGAATGGGTGGACCCGGTGAGCACGGACTACCGCGGCTACACGGTGTGGGAGCTGCCGCCCCCGGGCCAGGGCATCGCGGCGCTCCAGCTCCTCAACCTGGTCGAGAACTTCGACCTGAAGGCCATGGGCCGGAACTCGGCCGACTTCTGGCACGTGTTCACGGAGGCCAAGAAGCTGGCGTTCGCGGACCGTGCCCGCTACTACGCCGACCCGGCGTTCGCGAAGGTGCCCGTGGCCGACCTGCTCGGCAAGGACTACGCGCGTCGGCGCTCGGCGCTCATCGACATGGGGAAGGCCGCGCTCACGGACCTGCCGGGCGAGCCGGCCGCGCTCAACCGGCCCGAGACGACCTACCTGTGCGCGGCCGACGCGAACGGGATGATGGTCTCGCTCATCCAGAGCAACTACACCGGCTTCGGCAGCGGTTATTGCATCCCCTCGCTCGGCTTCGGCATCCAGAACCGCGGCAACCTGTTCGACCTGAAGCCCGACCGCCCGAACTCGTACGCACCGGGCAAACGGCCCTTCCACACCATCATCCCGGCGTTCATGACGAAGGACGGCGAGCCGGTGATGGCGTTCGGCCTGATGGGCGGCGACATGCAGCCGCAGGGCCACGCGCAGGTGGTCGTGAACCTCGTGGACTTCGGGATGAATCTGCAGGAGGCGGGCGACGCGATCCGGTTTCATCACTCCGGCTCGAGCGAGCCCACCGGCACGGTCATGACCGACGGCGGCGTCCTGCACATCGAGGACGGGCTGCCCGAGGGCGTGCTCGCGGAGCTCCGCGCCCGCGGTCACCGTATCGAGCCCGAGCCGGTCGGCGCCTACGGCGGCTACCAGGCGATCTGGCGCGACCCGAAGACCGGCGTGTACTCCGGCGCGACCGAGCGTCGCAAGGACGGCTGCGCGATCGGGTATTGAGTGGGACCCGTGCGCCTGCGCCCGGCTGCCGCACGCCGCCCCGCGCTCGCGGCGGTGTTGGCCTTGGCCGGGCCGGCCGGCCCCCTGTCGCTCGCGCCGCCGGCCGCTCCGGCGCACGCCGCCGGAGCCGCCGCGGTCGCGCGTGCGGCGTGGACCGAGGTCCGCACGGAGCACGTGCAGGTGCTCACCGACGCCGGGCGCGAGGTGGGGGAGCGCGTGGCGACCCGCATGGAGGAGCTGCGGGCCGCGCTCGCCGCGGCGACGCCGGCGCTCGTGGTGGAGGTCGCGCCGGTGCAGGTGCTGGTGTTCCGCGACGCGGCGCTCGCCCGCGCCTACGCACCGCGCTGGCGCGGCCTCGCGGACGACGTCGCGGGCTACTTCCACGCCGGGCCCGACCGCCGTCGCGTGCTGTTCGCGGACGACCGCGGCCGCACGCCGAGCGTGGCGCAGCACGAGTACACGCACGCGCTCCTCGACGCGGCGCTCTCCGACGCGCCGCTCTGGCTCAACGAGGGGCTGGCCGAGTACTTCTCCACGTTCCGCGTCGAGGGCGGCACGCCTCGCTCGGGCGGCGCGATCGCCTCGCACGTGGAATGGCTCGCGAGCCACGACCTGATGCCGTTCGCCGAGCTGTTCGCCCTCGACCAGTCCTCGCCGGACTACCACGAGGGCGACCGGCGCGGCACGTTCTACGCCCAGTCATGGGCGCTGGCGCACCTGCTCCTTCATGGCTCCCGCGACGGCGACGACGCCGGCCGGCTCGAGCGCGTGCTCGTCGCCGCGCGCGGGGGCGAGCGGTTCGCGACCGCGTTCCGCCGCGAGTTCGGCTCGGAGGAGGCGCTGCGCCCGAGGCTCCACGCGCTCCTCGAGCGGGAGCGGTTCGCGGAGCGGAGCTGGCCGCACGCCGCCGCCGGCGCCCGGACCGTGCGCGTGCGCGAGCGCTTCCCGGCGGCCGACGTGCTGGCATCGCTCGGCCTCGGCTTCCTGTCGCGGCCCACGCCGCAGCGCGGGGACGCCGAGGACCACCTGCACGCGGCCCTTGCGCTGGATGCGCGGCACGCCGACGCGTGCGCCGGCATGGGCTGGCTCGAGCTGCAGCGCGGACGCCGGGCCGAGGCTCGCGCCTGGTTCGATCGCTCCCTCGCGGCGCCCGTGATCTCGCCGGCCGCGGTGCGCGTCATCGCCTCGCAACTGCTGAACGACGCGAGCCAGCGCCAGGCGCACGACGAGCGCGAGGACGTGGGCCGCTACGCGCGCCGGGCGGTGGAGCGTGCGCTGGCCTTGGCGCCGGAGGACCCCGAGCTGCTCGCGCTGGCCGCGCGCGCTTGGGTGGCGTGGCCCGGGGACGATGCGGAACCCGGCCATGCGCTCGCCCTGCGCGCGGTGGCGGCGCTCCCGGGGCGCTCCGACGTGCTGCTGGACCGGGTGGCGCTCGCGGCGATCACCGGCCGCGACGCGGAGGCGGCCGGCCTCGCCGAGCGGTTCCTCTCGCCGGACGCCCCGCCCGCGCACCGGCGCTCGGCACGCACGGCGCTGCTCGCGGGCGACGTGCGCGCGGCCAACCGGCTCGCCGCGCATGGCGACCTGGCCGCCGCCGAGGCCAGGCTCCGGGCCGCGCGCGAGCGCGTCGCCGACGACCCCGAGCTCGCCCGCGAGGCCGGCGAGGCACTGGAGCAGTTCGCGCGCGCGCGCGTCCAGCAGGGCGAGACGCTGCGCGAGAACCGCGCCATCGTCGAGTACAACTCCGGCGTGAAGGCCGGGAACTCGCGGCGCTTCACCGAGGCGGCCGCGGCGTTCCGCCGCGCCGCCGAAGCCTCGGCCCGTGACACGTTCCGGACCGAGGCCCGGCGCATGGCGCGCCGGATGGACGCGCGGGCCCAGTGCGAACGCGCCGTCGCCCTCGCCCGGACGGGCGACACGCGAGGCGCGCTCGCCCTGCTCGAAGCCATCGACCGCTCCGCGCTCGACCCTGACGAGCGCCGCTGGCTGGACGACAACCTGGCGAGGCTTCGTTCACGGCGGTGAGGGCGCGTCCGCAGCGGGCCCGGCGGGCGCGAGCACCGAGGTTGCCGCTCGCGCGAGCGGTCCGCTAGATTGGCCCGGAGTCCGACCCGCCGCCCTCCGGGAGACCCTTGCCATGGCCACCGTCAAGCCCGCCGCGTCCGCCGCCCGCTGGGGCGGCCTCACCCCGGACGACCTGATCGGGCTCTACCGCGTCATGGTCACCTCCCGCCGCACGGACGACGAGGAGATCCGGCTCAAGAAGCTGAACCTCGTGTTCTTCCAGATCTCCGGCGCGGGACACGAGGCGGTGCTGGCCGCCGCCGGCCGGGCGCTCCGGGCGGGCCACGACTACTTCTACCCCTACTACCGGGACCGCGCGCTCTGCCTGCAGCTCGGCATGACCGTGCACGAGATGCTGCTCTCGTCCGTGGGGGCAGCCGAGGACCCCAACTCGGGCGGCCGGCAGATGCCGAGCCACTGGGGGCACCGGAAGCTCCGCATCGTGTCGCAGTCGAGCCCGACCGGCACCCAGTTCCTGCAGGCGGTGGGCGCGGCCGAAGCGCTGGTCAAGTACAAGGAGCTCGAGGGCGAGCACGCGGCGCTTCGCGGCGCCGTGCAGGGCGACGAGGTGGTCTACGTCTCGGCCGGTGACGGCACGACGAGCCAGGGCGAGTTCTGGGAGGCCATGAACACGGCCTGCAACCTCAAGCTCCCGGTGCTGTTCCTGATCGAGGACAACGGTTACGCCATCTCGGTGCCGGTGGACGTCCAGACCGCGGGCGGCAACGTGGCGCGCCTCGTCAAGGGTTTCCCCAACCTGTTCTGGGTCGAGGACGTGGATGGCAGCGACCCGGTGGCCTCCTACCAGGTGCTCAAGGAGGCGGTGTCCTGGTGCCGCTCCCGACGCGGCCCGGCCTTCGTGCGCGCGCGCGTGACGCGGCCCTACTCGCACTCGATGTCGGACGACGAGTCCAAGTACAAGCCGCAGGCGATGCGCGCCGCGGAATCCGAGAAGGACTGCCTGCGCACGTTCGCGCGTTTCCTCGTCCAGGAGGGCGTCCTCACCGAGGCCGCGCTCGAGAAGCTGCATGAGGAGGTCGCGACATCGATCCGCGCCGCGTCCGAGCGCGCACAGGCCTCGACGCAGCCGCCCGCGCACACCGCGGGCGCGTACGTGTTCTCGCCCGACGTGGACCCCGCCTCCGACCGGTTCGCGGCCGTCCCCCGGCCGGAGCCGGGCGCCCAGCCCGAGACCATCCTCCAGAGCCTCAACTACGCGATGCGCGACGAGATGAAGCGCAACCCGCGCATCGTCATGTTCGGCGAGGATATCGCGGACGCCTCGCACGAGGAGGTGCTGGACGAGCTCAAGGGCAAGGGCGGCGTGTTCGGCGTCACCTGGGGGCTCCAGAAGCAGTTCGGCGGGAAGCGCGTGTACAACTCGCCGCTCGCCGAGGCCAACATCGTCGGCCGCGCCATCGGGCTCGCCACGCTCGGCTGGAAGCCGGTCGTGGAGATCCAGTTCTTCGACTACATCTGGCCGGCCATGATGCAGATCCGCGACGAGCTGGGCTACATGCGCTACCGCTCGAACAACGCCTGGTCGTGCCCCGTGGTCATCCGCACCGCGTACGGCGGCTATCTGGGCGGCGGCGCGCCGTACCACAGCCAGTGCGGCGAGAGCATCTTCGCGCATTGCCCCGGCCTGCGCGTCGTGCTGCCGAGCTGCGCGAGCGACGCGGCGGGACTCATGCGCACGGCGCTCCGGGCCGACGACCCGGTGCTGTTCCTTGAGCACAAGCACCTCTATCGCCAGCCGTACGCGAAGGAGCCCTACCCGGGCCCCGACTACACGGTTCCGTTCGGGCGGGCGCGGGTCGTGCGGCCGGGCACGGACGTGACGCTCGTCACGTACGGCGCGCTGGTCCAGCGCGGCTTCCTCGCGGCGCAGGAGCTGGCCGACGAGGGGCTCGACGTGGAGGTGCTCGACCTTCGCACCATGCAGCCGCTCGACTTCGACAGCATCGCGCGCTCGGTGAAGAAGACCGGCCGCGTGCTGGTGGCGCACGAGGACACGCTGTTCTGCGGCTTCGGCGCCGAGGTCGCGGCCCGCGTGGCGAGCGAGTGCTTCCTGGACCTCGACGCCCCCGTGCGCCGCATCGGCGCGCTCGACACGCCGGTGGCCTACGCCCCGAAGCTCGAGGAAGTGATCCTGCCGCAGAAGGACACGCTGGCGAGGGCGCTGCGGGAGCTGGCCGCCTTCTAGCGGATCAGCGCTCGCGCAGGTGCGCCGGCCCGGTCACGGGGCGAGGCGGACCCGGTCGAACGCCGCCGCCTCGACGCGGGCCCAGTCGAGGTGGAGCGGCACGTAGCCGTGGTTCGCCCACCGGGCGCGCAGGTCGCGCTCGCCGCCGGCCGGGAACGCGGCGCTGTTCCAGGGCGGCACGACGGCGAAGGAGACGAGCGGCCGAGCGAGGTCCACGACGTGCCGGAACACCGGGCCGTGCGTCACCTCGACGCTCCAAGGCAGGCGCGAGGCTCCGACGCTCGGGGTGGCGTTGTCGCCGTCCCCGGGGAGCAGGGGCGGTTCCCAGCGCTCGCGCGGGTCGAGCGCGGCGAGCGCATGCCGGAAGCGCGCCCGATGAGCCCGCCCGTAGGTCCAGCGCGCGAGGCCGGGGCCGAGCTTCGCCTCCAGCGTGTCGAGCGCCACGACCAGCGCCGAGCAGGCGGCGACCGCCGGCCGCTCGGCGAGATCCGGCGCCTCGCCGTCCAGCACCGCGAGCGTGAGCCCGGGCAGGCCCTCGAGCCCGGACCGACGCTGGAACGCGGCGAACCACGCTCGGTAGAGCGTGGGCGCCACCCGGTCGCGCGTGGCGCGGAAGTCCCATGCGCGGAGCGTGTCGAGCGCCTCGCGAAGACGCGGCGGCAGGCCGCCCGCCAGCGAGTCCGCGCAGCGCAGCAGGCTCCGGACGTTCCGCTCGGCGGCGAGCGAGCGCACGTCGTTCTGCACGCTCATCGCGTCGGCGAGCGTGACGCTCGGATCGCCCGCGAGCCGCTGCGCCATGCGGCGCGCGCGATCGTGCGGCCAGTCGTAGCGGGGGAGCGCCCACGGGAAAGCCTCGCCGGCCGGGAGGTTGTTGCCGTTCACGGCGAATCCCGCGGGCGGGACCCGCCACTCCGGCATCCGCTCGCGCGGGACGTAGCGCGCGAGCTCGCCCCGCGCGCCGCCGGGGAGCGGTCCGGGCTCGGGCTCGGCCTCGCGCGCGGGCAGCAGACCCGTCGCCCGGTAGCGGACGTCGCCGTCCACGTCGGCCACGACCAGGTTGAAGCAGGGCGTGACCAGCGTCGCGAACGCCGCCACCACGTCCTGCGCGCGCGCCGCGCGCTCGATCCCGAACAGGTGGTCGAGCGTGATGGCTTCATCGCGGAGCGCGGTCCAGCGGGCCGAGAGCGCCACGCGACGCTTCGCATCCCAGGCCAGGACCGGACCGGTCGGCGTGTAGCGGCGCACCTGCACGAACGGCGGCACCGGCACGTCCACGCCCAGCACGCGATAGCGCAGATCGTAGGGACGGGTCTCGACCGGGACCCAGCGCGAGCCGCCGTTCCCGTCGTGGCCGAGGACTCGCCTCCCGTCGGCGGAAATCGACTCGGCGACCACGTCCACCACGTCCGCCGAGAGCGCGGTGACGCCCCAGGCCACGCGGCGGTTGCGGCCCGTGGCGATGATCGGCAGGCCGGCCGCGGTCCCGCCGACCGCGTCCAGCACGCCCGGGACCGAGACGTGGATGACGTGGAACGGACCCGGCGTCGCGAGCCCCAGGTGCGGGTCGTTGGCGAGGATCGGCTTCCCGCTCGCCGAGCGCCTCGCGCCGACGACGAACGCGTTGCTCGCGCGGTCCGCGCCGTCGGCGTCGCGCGGCGGGTACGCCTCGAGCAGCCCGGCCAGCGCGGCGCGCGCGCCGCTCGAGCGGGGGAGGCGGGCGCCGGACGGGGCGCGCCCCGGCGCGACGGCGGGCTCGGCCCGCGCGCCCGTTCCGACCGGCCACAGCCGGCGGGCGGCGCTGTCCGGGATCGTGACGTGCATCCAGCGGTCCTCGAAGCGCCGGCGGCGCCGCACCCAGTCGGCGCCGTGTCGCTCGACCTGGGCGGCCTCGGCCAGCTCGGGCAGGTCCAGGTCCAGGGTGACGCCGAAGCCGAGCAGCACGAGCACGCAGTCCGCGGGCGTCCAGTCGCGCGGCCGCTCGCCGAGCCGGCGGAGCTCCGGCGGCCACGGGCGCCGGCCGCTCCGGCACTCCGCGAGATAGGCGTTCACGCCGGCGGCGTAGCGTTCGAGCGGCTCGCGCACGGCCGGGTTGGCGCGCCCGCGCGCCCACAGCGCCTCGGCGCGCTCGCGCAGCCGGAAGAGCTGCGCGCCGCCGTCGGCGCGGAGCGCACGGTTCCCGAGCCAGCGGTGCGTGTGACCGTCGCCCGCGGCGCGCGTCCACACCATCTGCCACAGCCGGTCCCGCGCCGCGACCCAGCCCCACGCCTGGTAGACGTCGCCCAGGTCCGCCGCCCGCACGTGCGGGATGCCCCAGCGGTCGGTGACGACCTCGGCCGGCGATCGCAGTCCCGGCACGCGGGCGCCCGCCCCCTCGGACGACCCCGCGAGAGGAGTCGGCAGGGCGAGCGCGATGCAGGCGAGCACCGCGAGCGGGGGACCGGGTCTCATGGCCGCGGAGCGTAGCGCGTTCGCGTTCCCGACCGCGAGTCCCGCGCCTCGCCGAGCGCTTGCCAGCGGCGGAGGGCGCGCTTAGCGTGCCGGCGATGAGCGAGCCCGCGCTGCTGGCGTTCGACCTGGGCGGCACCGACCTCAAGCTCGGGCGCGTCGGCGCCTCCGGCGACGTGCACGGGTTCGCGCGCGTGCCCTCGCGCGCCGCCGAGGGCGAGGAGGGGCTGTTCGCGGCCATCGGCGAGGCGGCTCGCGCGGCCGACCCCGAGCGGCGCTCGGCGCTCGTCGGCTTCGGCTCGCCGGGCGTGCTCGACCCGGCCACGGGCGTTATCCAGGACCGCACGCCGCACCTTCGGCTCCCGTCCGAGTTCCCGATGCGCGAGCGCCTCGAGCGGCTGCTCGGCCGCCGCGTGCTCATCGACAACGATGCCAACTGCGCGGCGCTCGCCGAGCACCACGCGGGCGCGGCGCGCGGGGCGCGCTTCTCGGTCACGGTCACCGTGGGCACCGGCGTGGGCGCCGGGATCGTCGTGGACGGCAGGGTCCTCAAGGGAGCGTTCGGCGGCGCGGGCGAGATCGGCCATCTGCCGCTCGGGAGCACGGGCCCCGCGTGCGCGTGCGGCGTCGAGGGCTGCGCGGAACCCATGGCGAGCGGCTCCGGCCTCGTGGCGCGCGCGCGCGAGCGCGGGCTGGAGGTGTCGGAGGCGCGCGAGGTGTTCGCGTCCTCCGACCCGCGCGCGGCCGAGGTGATCGCGGCGATGGTGGACCACCTCGCGCGCATGCTCGGTGCCGCGACGCAGCTCCTCAACCCCGAGGTGATCGTCGTGGGGGGAGGGCTCGCCCAGGCGGGCGAGAGACTGTTCGCGCCGCTCCGGGAGCGGCTCGAGCACTACACGCTCGCGTCGCACCGCAGGCGCCTGCGGGTCGTGCCCGCCGCGCTCGGCGAGCGCGCCGGCGTCATCGGCGCCGGGCTCCAGGCCTGGCAGGCCGCGGCCGACCCCGCGCGAAGTTGAGGGCCGCGGGCCGCGGCCGCGCGCTCCTGCGCGCGCGGGCCCGTGCTTCCGGCGTCCGCTACCCGATCGTGACGAGCGGCTCGTGCCGGGCGGCGCCGACCGCCTCGCCCAGGAGCGTCACCGGCGTCGTGCCCACCACGCGCACGCGGCGGAGCGTGCCCGCGGCGGTCCCGTCGTCCGGCCACACCACGGTCTTGAACTCGCGGCTCTTGCCGTGGAGCTGCGCGGCCGCGGCGCCGCGCCCGCGCAGCGAAGGCCCCTCCACCAGCACCTCCACCTCGCGTCCCAGGAAGCCGTCCATGATCTCGCCCGAGATGGCGTGCTGCTGGTCGATGAGCACCTGGAGCCGGCGGCCCTTCTCGTCGTCGGGGACGGTCTCGGGCATGCGCCACGCCCGGGTGTCGGGCCGAGCCGAGTACTTGAACAGGAACGCGCTGTCGAAGCGTGCCCGCGCCATGTACGCGCGTGTCGCGTCGAAATCCGCCTCGGTCTCGCCGGGGAAGCCCACGATGACGTCGGTGCTCACCGCCACGCCCGGGATGCGCTCGCGGATGCGGGCGAGCACGGTCTCGTAGCCGGACAGCGTGTACGTGCGCTGCATCGCCTCCAGCACGCGGTCGGAGCCGCTCTGGAGCGGCAGATGGACGTGCGGCATCACCTTGTCGCAGCCGGCGATCGCGTCCACGACGCGCTCGCTCATGTCGCTCGGGTGCGGCGACGTGAACCGGATGCGGAGCACGTCCTCCACGCGGGCCGCCGCGCGCAGCAGGTCGGCGAAGTCGTGCGTGCCGTCGTGCCAGGAGTTCACGGTCTGGCCGAGGAACACGATCTCGCGATGCCCCTGCGCCGCCGCGGCCTCCACCTGGCGGACGAGCTGGTCGAGCGGCAGGCTCCGCTCCCGGCCGCGCGTGTAGGGGACCACGCAATAGGTGCAGAACTTGTCGCAGCCGCGCTGCACGGTGACCCACGCGCGCACCCCCGGCAGGCGCTTCGGCTCCAGGTCGCCGTAGGTCTCGTCGCGGTCCAGCCGCACCTCGGACGTGGGCACGCTCGCCGCGCGCCGCAGCAGTCCCGGCAGGTCGCGGTAGCCGTCGGGTCCCACCACCAGGTCCAGCACGCGCTTCTGGTCGAGGAGGCGCCGGCGCAGGTGCTGCGCCATGCAGCCGGCCACCCCCACGACCAGGTCGGGGTTCCGCGACTTCAGGTTCGCGAACTCCCCGAGCCGGCCCAGCACGCGCTGCTCGGCGTGCTCACGGATGGCGCAGGTGTTGAGGATGACCGCGTCCGCGTCCTCGGCCCTCTCCACCAGCTCCATGCCCGCGCGCTCGAGCACGCCGGCCATGAGCTCGGAGTCCGCCACGTTCATCTGGCAGCCGTAGGTCTCGAGGAACACGCGCTTCATCGGGGCGGGAACGGTAGCACGGCGGGAGCGGGCCGCTCCACCGCGGCGCGGTTGACCTCGTGCGGGCGCCCGCCGCAGGATGGGCCGTTCCGACACCCCCGGAGCCCGCCGATGCCCACCCAGCCGTCCCGCGAACTCGCCACGTTCCCGAACCCCGCGCCCGGACGCGACTACTGGATCGAGCACGAGTGTCCCGAGTACACCGCGCTCTGCCCGGTCACCGGGCAGCCGGACTTCGGGACCATCGTCGTCCGCTACATCCCCGACGAGCTGTGCGTCGAGCTCAAGTCGTTCAAGCTCTACCTGTGGTCGTTCCGGAACGAGGGCCACTACTTCGAGCAGGTGGCGAACCAGATCCTGGACGACCTCGTGCGCGCCACGAAGCCGCGCCGCCTCACGGTCGTGGCCCGGTTCAACGTGCGCGGCGGCATCTCCACCCGCGTGGTCGCCCGCTACGACAAACCCGCCTGACGGCGGTATGCTCGCGCGCAGGGCCGGGCCCAACGCGCGCCGGCCGGGCGCGGAGCCTCCCGGATCGGAGCCCCGCGACCGGGCGGCCGAGCCGACAGGAGCGATGTCCACCGCCATCCGAGCGACGCTCGCAGGCCTCGCGCTCGCGCTGTTCACGAGCGCCGCCGCCCACGCCCAGGGCCACGTGCCCGGCGAGCTGCTCGTGCGCTGGAAGGCCGGCTCCCGCGCCCCGGCGCGGCTCGAGGCGCTCGCGCCGCTCGGGGCGCGCACGCTGGCCACGTTCGACGTGCCGGGGCTCGAGCGGCTGCGGGTGGACGGGACCTCGGTCGAGGAGGCCGTGCTCCGGCTCTCGCGCGACCCGCGGGTGGAGTACGCCGAACCCAACTTCCTCTGGTCCATCGACCGCGTCCCGAACGATCCCTTCTACGCCGAGCTCTACGGTCTCCACAACGCGGGACAGACCGGAGGCACGCCCGGCGCCGACATCCGCGCCGAGCCGGCCTGGGACCGCTTCACCGGCGACCCCGACCTGCTGGTCGGCATCCTCGACACGGGCGCCCAGCTCGACCACCCCGACCTCGCGCCCAACCTGTGGACGAACCCGGGCGAGGTCCCGGGGAACGGCCAGGACGACGACGGCAACGGCTGGGTGGACGACGTCCACGGCTACGACTTCCTGAACCACGACGGCGACCCGAGCGACGACAACGGCCACGGCACGCATACCGCCGGGACGCTCGCCGCCGCGGGCGACAACGGCATCGGCGTGACCGGCGTGGTCTGGCGCGCGCGGCTCGTGGTGCTCAAGTTCCTCGGTGCGGGGGGCACCGGCCCGACCTCGGCGGCGGTCGAGGCGATCGACTACTCGATCCGGCTCGGCGTGCGGCTCACGAACAACTCGTGGGGCGGGGCGCTCTACTCGCGCGCGCTGGAGGAGGCGATCGACCGGGCGCAGGCCGCGGGCCAGCTGTTCGTGGCCGCCGCGGGCAACGCGCGCACGAACACCGACGACAGCCCGCAGTACCCCGCGGCGCTGCCCCAGGACTGCATCGTGTCGGTGGCCGCGACCGACGCCGCCGACCAGCTCGCGGCGTTCTCGAACTACGGCTCGACTTCCGTGGACCTGGCCGCGCCCGGCGTGGACGTGCTGTCCACGTTCACCCGCGGCACCTACCAGTACCTCTCGGGCACGAGCATGGCGGCGCCCCACGTCACGGGCGCCGCCGCGTTCCTGCTCGGGCGCTTCCCGGGCATGAGCGCCGAGGACGTGAAGGCCCGGCTCCTCGGGCTCGTGGACCCGCTGGTCGGGCTCGCCGGGCGCTGCGTCTCGGGCGGCCGCCTGAACCTGGCGCTCGCCTCCTCCGACCCCGACAGCGTGGCACCCGGTGCGATCACCGACCTCGCGGTGACGGCGCCGGGCTCCAACTCGGTGGACCTCTCCTGGACCGCGACCGGCGACGACGGCGGCGAGGGGACCGCCGCGCGCTACGAGCTGCGCGTCGGGCTGGAACCGCTGGACCCCGACAACTTCGCCGCCGCGGCGCGCTTCCCCGCGCCGCCCCCGGCGCCGGCGGGGACTCCGCAGGCGTGGCGCCTGCGCGGGCTCGCGCTCAACAGCACGTACTGGTTCGCGCTCGTCCCGCGCGACGAGTTCGGCAACGCGGGCCCGCTCTCGAACGTGGTGAGCGCCACCACGCTCGGGCCGCCGAGCCTGGCGATCGATCCCGTCTCGGTGAGCGCGGCCGCCAACACCGGCAGCGTCGTGCTGCGCGCGGTCGAGCTCCACAACGACTCGCCGGGCACGCTCGAGTGGACCGCGCCGCCGCCCACGCTCGAGTTCGGCGCGGCGCAGGCCCCGTGGCCGGCGCAGACCGGGGCGAAGGGCGAGGACGGCCCCGCGCGCGACCCCGTCGCCGAGTCGTCGGGCGGACCCGACGCGTTCGGCTGCCGCTGGATGGATTCCGACGAGCCCGGCGGCCCGGTGTTCCAGTGGGTGGACATCGCCGCCGGCGGGAACGCGGTGGCGCTCTCCGGCGACGAAGCGGTCTCGGCCCCGCTCGACATCGGTTTCAGCTTCCCGTTCTACGGGCGGCGCTTCACGCGCGTCCGGGCATGCACGAACGGCTATCTCCAATTCGGGCCGGAGGGCCCGGCGTTCGTGAACAGCGGCCTGCCGTCCACGGGCGGACCGCGCGACATGATCGCTCCGTTCTGGGACGACCTCCACCTGGGCGCGGGGACGGACCGCGTCTTCCTGCGCTCGGACGGGACGCGCTGCGTCATCAGCTGGGTGGAGGCCCCGCGCTACAACGACCCCACGTCGGTGATGACGTTCCAGTGCATCCTGTATCCGTCGGGCGAGATCCGGTACCAGTACCGGACCATGGCCGGCCACACGAGCAGCGCCACGGTCGGCATCCAGGACAGCTCGCGCACGGTGGGGCTCACGGTCGCGTTCAACCAGCCGTACGTGCACGACGGCCTCGCGGTGCGGCTCGCGCCGATCCCGCAGTGGCTGACCGTGTCCCCCGCCTCGGGCTTCCTGGACCCGGGCGGGCGCCAGACGCTGAACCTGCGGCTCGACGCCGCCGGGCTCGCATCCGGCTCCTACCGGGGCCACGTACGGCTCATCACCAACGCGCCGGACGCGGCGGACACGAGCGTCACGGCGACGCTGGACGTGACCGGCGCGCCGCATCTCGTGCTGGCACCCGAGTCGCTCGACTTCGGCACCCACTTCCTGGGCACGGGCGACACGCTCTCTCTCACCCTCGCCAACGACGGCGTGGACCCGCTGGTCGTGACCGGCCTCACGAGCGATTCGCCGGCCTTCACCGTCGCCTCCGCGGGGTTCACGCTGCTCCCCGGCGACGCGCTCACGCGCCCGGTGACGTTCACGCCCGCGGCGATCGCCGAGCACCGCGGCGCGTTGCGGGTGACGAGCAACGATCCGGCGCGGCCGCTCGCGGAGCTGCCGCTCCACGGCGTGGCGAGCGCCGCGCCGGAGATCGAGCCCGGCGCCCCGAGCCTGCGCGCCTCGGCCACGGCCGCGCTCCATCCCGAGGCCGCCCGCCAGGAGCGCCTGCTGGTGGTGCGGAACTCCGGCGGGTCGCCGCTCGTGTGGAGCGCGAGCGCCTACCAGGGACTGACGGTGGCGGCGCCGCCGTCCGCGCCCGGCCCGCGCGCGCCGCGCGAACCGTCGCCGGTCGTGGCGCAGGTGAAGGGCGAGGTGGCTCCGGGGCCGGGCGCGCTCGGCGACGGCGGCCCGGACGCGTTCGGCTACCGCTGGGTGGATTCCGACGACCCGCGCGGCCCCGCGTTCGCGTGGGAGGAGATCGCGGCCGTGGGCACGCGGCTGTTCGGGAGCGCCGACGACTCGAGCGCCACGCTGGCGCTGCCGTTCCCGTTCCCTTTCTACGGCGTCACCTATGGCGAGGTCCACGTGTGCACGAACGGCTTCGTGTCGTTCACCGGCCGCGAGAGCGCGCTCGTGAACACCGACCTGCCGAGCTCCGCCGCCGGGGTCCCGCGCGTGCTCGTGGCGCCGCTCTGGACCGACCTCGATCTGCGGACGGCGCGGGGCGCGGGTCGCGCCTACGCCCACTTCGACGGCAGCAAGCTCATCGTGGAATGGAAGGACGCCGTCCACTTCTCGGGCGCCGGGCCGTACACGTTCCAGCTGTTGCTGTGGCCGAGCGGCACGATCGAGTTCCAGTACCTCTCGGCGGGCCCCCCCGGCATCCCGGCCACGACCGGGATCCAGGACTCGAGCGGCACGGTCGGGCTCCGGATCGCGTTCAACGCTCCCTACGCGCGACCCGGGCTGCGCGTGCGGGTGTCGGCGCAGGACGACTGGCTCACGCTCGACCGTTCGAACGGCGTCACGCCGCCCGGGGGCGCCGACACGCTCCGTGTGCGCTTCGACGCGCGCCAGCTCGCGGACGGCGACCACCTGGGCGAGGTGCGCCTCGCCAGCAACGACGTCGAGCAGCCGCTGCTGGCGGTGCCGTGCGCGCTGCACGTGGGGCTCCGCTCGGGCGCGGGCGAGGCGCAGCCGGGCGAGGTGGCGTCCGTCTCGCGCGAGCCGCTCGTCCGCTTCCGCGTGGCCCTGCCGGCCGCCGGGGACGCCGTGCGCCCGGGCACGCTGAGGGTCGAGGGCGTGCCGGTGGAGCCCGCGAGCGAGCCGGCCTCGTCCGGGGACGGCCGGCTCGAGATCGCGTTCCGCTCGGTGGACCTGCTGGCGAACCTCCCGGAGGGGAGCGGCGCGGAGGTCGCGCTCACCGGCGAGTTCGAGTCGGCCGGCTGGTTCGAGGCGCGGACGCCGCTGTTGCTCCGCGCCCCGCGGATGGAGGCGGGCGGCCTGCCCGCGTTCGGCTCGGGCGGCACGCCGCCGGAGATCCGGACCGGCGACGAGCTGGAGCTCACCTGGACGCCGCCCGCGGGCGGCGCCGACGACTACGCGGTGACGTTCTCCGCGGACGGCGGCGTGCGTTGGCGCGAGCTGGGCGTGACGTCCGAGCCCGCCTTCACGTTCGCCCTCCGCGAGACCACGTCGCACGCGCTCGTCGAGGTGGTGGCGCGCCGAGGGGACACGGTGCCGGGGAGCTGGCTCTCGGCGCCGTTCGGCGTGTCGGCGGGGGAGCCGCCGCCCCCGGCACGGCTCGCGCTCCGGCGGGCGGGCGAGAACCCCGCCCGCGGACCAGTGCCGCTGGAACTCTCGCTGCCCGCGGGCGGAACCGTGCGCGTGGAGCTCCTCGACGTCAGTGGCGCCCGCGTGCGCACCCTGCTGCGCGGCTCGCTCCCGGCGGGCCGTCACCCGATCGTCTGGGACGGCCGGACCGTCGCGGGCACCGCGGCGCCGCCCGGGATCTACGTGGCGTACGTGCGCGCGCCGGGCGGGGAGGCGAGCGCCCGCATCGCGCTCCTCCGCTGAGGCCCGTCGCGCCCCCGTAACCCGCGGACACATCGAGCCTTGACGGCGCGGCGGAGCGCCGCCGACACTTCAGGTTCCGGGCCGCCTTGCCACGCCCGAGCCCCGCGCCGACGCATCCCAGCTGCCGCCTCCGGCGTATCCGCGGGGTCACCACCCTCTGGAGACGGGCGCGCGGCCGATGACCAACAGCAGCCAACTCCTGGCGACGCTGAACCTGGTGCTGGGCGGACTCGTGTTCCTGCTCGGGTTCGTCATCCTGCGCGAGAACCCCCGCCAGCGGCTGAACCGGGTGGTGTCGCTGATGCTGTTCTTCGGCGGCCTCGGCGCCGTGCTCGCCGCGCTCACGCTGCTCGTGCCGGGGCAGACCACCGGCGCCGGGTTCCAGTCGAACGTGGCCTACCTGTGGGAGTTCTTCTTTCCCACGGCGTTCCTGCTCGCCAGCGTGTTCCCCGAGGAGCGGCCGTTCGCGCGTCCGTTCACGCTCCCCGGGGGCATGAAGAGCCCGAGCTTCGTGCTGCTCGTCTACGCGCCGCACGTGTTCCACCTCGTGCTGGTCGTGGCGATGTCGTTCCTGCCCACCGGGCACACCCCGTCCCCGCCGGGGAGCGGCATCGGGCGCTCGATCGCCGACCTGGCCGCGGTCATCGGCCGCCTGTTCCTGTCCGTGCACCAGTCGCTGTTCTCGCTCGTGGACCTGTTCTTCGGTGTGGCCGCCGTCGCGCTGCTCATCGGCAGTCTGCGCAAGGCCGTCGTGCCGCGCATCCGGCAGCAGCTCGGCGCCATCACGGTGGGGCTCGTGAGCTGTCTCGTGCTGTACGCGTTCGCGACCACCATCCCGACGCTGCTCGGCCGTCCGCTCGAGCGCGGGATGCAGGCGGCGCTCACCACCGCTGCGCTCACGCTGGGCTCGGGCGCGATCGCGTATGCGATGGTGCGGCACAAGTTCCTCGACACCAAGCTCATCGCCCGGCGCGGCATCCTCTACGCGCTCGCCTCGGCGGTGCTGATCGGCTTCTACCTCACCGTGATCGAGCGCGTGAACGACACCGTCGCCAAGGCGTTCGGGATCGACGCCCGCATCGTCGAGCCGGTGTTCCTGATCATCGCGCTCACGCTGTTCCAGCCGGCGGTCGCCAAGCTGGAGGAGTCGCTCGACCGGATGTTCCTGCGCGACCCGGCCGACTACCGGAACGTGCTGCGCGCGCTCGGCCGCGAGATCCAGACCACGATCGACCTCGAGGACCTGCTCAACCGCTCGGTGCGGACGCTCACCGAGGCGCTGCTGCTGCGCTCGTCCTACATCGTCGCGCTCACCGCGGAGGGCCCGGTGGTGCGGACCGGGGCGGGGGAGCCGCTCACGCCCGAGTCCGCCGCGGGGGTTGCGGACCTCATGACGCGGCTCTCCACCCAGGAGCCCAGCTTCCGGCTCTCGGACCCGGTGGACGGCCTGCGGCGCTTGGACCGCGAGCTGCTCGTGCGCAGGCTCGGCATCGAGCTGATGGTGCCGCTCCGCTGGCGGAACGAGACGCTCGGGCTCGTGCTGCTGGGGGAGAAGCTCACCGGCACCGAGTTCACGAGCGAGGACGTCACCCTGCTCAACAGCCTCGGCTCGCAGATGGGCGTCTCGCTCCAGAACGCGCTCCTGCTCCGCGACCGGTTGCGCGTGGCGCGCATCGAGGACGAGCTGAACCTGGCCCACCAGATCCAGCAGACGTTCCTGCAGAGCGACTTTCCGGCGCTGCCGCGCTGCGAGGTGCATGCCGTGAACCTGCCCAGCCGCCAGGTGGGCGGCGACTACTACGACGTCGTCCAGGCGCCGGACGGCTCGTTCCTCGTCGCCATCGCCGACGTCGCCGGCAAGGGCGTGCCCGCCGCGCTCCTCTCCAGCATGCTCCAGGCGGCGCTCCGGACGCAGGCGCGCTCGGTGGAGTCGCCCGCCGCGATCCTCCGCAACATCAACGCGCTCGTCTACCGGAGCACGGCCGTGCACCAGTTCGCGACTTTCTTCCTGGCGCGCGTGGCCTGCGACGGGGCCCGGATGACGTACTGCAACGCCGGCCACAACTGGCCCGCCATCCTGCGGCGGAACGGCTCGCGCGAGTGGCTGCAGTGCGGCGGCACGATCCTCGGCATCATGGAGGACGTGGCGCTCGAGGAGGGCTCGCTCGATCTCACCGCGGGCGACCTGCTCGTGTTCTACACGGACGGCATCAGCGAGGCCACGAACGCCGAGGGCGAGCTCTACGGCGAGGAGCGCCTGGTGGACTTCGTCGCCGCGCTTCCGCCGGGGCTCAACCCCGAGGCGATCGCGACGCGCATCCTGCGCGAGGTCGAGCGCCACCTGGGCCGCCTCGAGGCCCAGGACGACCGCACGCTCGTGGTACTGCGCGTGCACGAGGCCGCGCGCGCCGAGCTGGAGCCGGGCGAGGTGCGCGAGGAGGTCGCGGCGGGCTGAGGCGGCGCCGGCGGCGACGGCCCCGGGCTCCAAAGGCGGGCTCCCGAGCGGGAAAGCCCTTGCGGGTCGCCCGCCCGCCCGGGTAGCCTCCCCGGACCCCCTCGCACCGCACCCGGAACGTCACCAGGAGCCCTCGCATGCGCCGCCGAGCCGGTCCCGCCGCCCTGTCCCTGCTGATCGTGCTCGTCCTCCTCCCCGGCCACGCACGGGCGGTCGTTCTCGAGCCCGGCGACCTCCTCGTGAGCGCCGGGAACTCCGGCGGCGAGTTCATCGCCCGCGTGGACCACGTGCCGGCGCCCAGACGATCGTCAGCCAGGGTGGGCTCCTGGTCGGCGTGCGCTGTCTCGCGGTGGGGGCGGACGGCTACATATACGCCGGGAAGGCGGTCGGCACGACCTACTCGATCCTCCGGATCGATCCCTCGGACGGCAGCCAGGTCACGTTCGTGTCGCCGATCGCCCTGAGCATGGGTTTCTTCTCCGCGAGCTCCATGATCGCCCACACGAACGGTCGCATCTACTACTCGGGCGGGAACCGGGGGGACATCATCGAAATGGCCCTTCCGGGAGGCGCGCTGACGAAGCTCACCACGAACGGGTTCCTCTCGCACATCGCCGAGGGACCGGACGGGGCGATCTACGGCTCCACATGCCTCGAGGCCGACCTGGCGACCCCGTGCGGTGGCGACGGGGCCGACAACGTGGTCGTGCTGCGAAACGTCCCCGGTTCGGGGACCCTCACCGCCGCCGGCTTCGGCCCGATCGGCAAGCCGTTCGGCATCGCGTTCGACGCGCGCGACACCATGATACGTGGAGTCCACGAACGACCGCCGGGTGTTCAGGTTCGGGCCCTCGGGCGCCTCCGGCGCGCTCACCGGCCTCGAGCTGGGCTACACCGCGAATCACATGACGGGCCATCCGGACGGCAACCTCTACCTGACCCACAACTACACGGGCGCGGGTGGCCGCGTGGACCGGCTGGACCCCGCGACCGCGATCCGGACGACGCTCTCGGATTTCGGGGCCACGACGGGTGTGCTCGCGATCACGGTCGTCCGCGACTGGACGGTGCCCGCGAAGCGCCGCACCTGGGGCCAGCTCAAGCAGATCTACCGTTGATATGGAGCGACGGGACGCCGGCGCTGAAGCCGCCGGAGCGCACTCACCCGGGGAGAGGAGCCACGCCATGCTGCTGGTCCGCGAACTCATGTACTGCAAGCCCGGCAAGGTGCGCGCGCTGGTCGAGAAGTTCCTCGCCATTGCGAAGCTCGGCGAGAAGGCCGGCATGGGGAAGATGCGGGTCATGACCGACTTCAGCGCCGAGCGCTACTGGACGCTGGTCACCGAGTTCGAGGTGCCGAGCCTCGACGCGTTCGAGCGCATGATGAAGGGCGAGGGCATGGACGAGAAGGTCATGGCCGAGATGGACGCGATCATGAAGGGCTACCACGACCTGGTGGACGGCGGCCGGCGGGAGATCTACCGGATCGAGGGCTGACGGGCGGGCGCCAGATTCCAGATACGGCCCTCGTGGGTGACGACGTACAGCTCGCCTTCGCCGTCCTGTCCGAACGACGTCACGCTCCCCATCGTGCCCACGTTCCACTCCCGGAGATCGCTCGCCCGCGAGCCATCCCAGCGGAACGAGCGCAGCCAGCCGCGGCAATAGTCCGAGAAGAAGATCGCGCCGGCGAGCGAGGGCAGGGCGCGGCCGCGGTAGGCATAGCCGCCGGTCACCGAGCAGCCGTCGTCGTGGTCGTACTCGACGGCCGGCTCGACGAGCCCCGCGGGGCGGGGGCGCGGGAGCCCGTGGCCGTGCGCGCCCTCGCGCAGGTTCCAGCCGTAGTCGAGCCCCGCGCGCGAGGCCTCCACGACGTCCATCTCCTCCCAGCGGTTCTGGCCCACGTCGCCGATGATGAGCCGGTTCGCGGTGAAGTCGAACGAGAACCGCCACGGGTTGCGCAGGCCCCACGCCCAGACCTCGGGCGCGCCCAGGCCCGCCCGGCCCGCGAACGGGTTGTCGCGCGGGATCGCGTACGGCTCGCCGCGGTCCACGTCCAGCCGGAGCATCTTGCCGAGCAGCGTGCGCCGGTTCCGGCCATGCCCGAGCGGGTCGCCGCCCGAGCCGCCGTCGCCCATGCCCACGTAGAGCATCCCGTCCGGGCCGAACGCGATCATGCCGCCGTTGTGGTTGGAGAACGGCTGATCCACCGAGAGGATGCGCTTCGCCGTGGCGGGGTCGGCAGTCCGCCGGTCGGCGCGCACGGTGAAGCGGACCACCTGCGTGTCGCCGTCCCGGTCGGTGTAGTTCACGTACAGGAACCCGTTCCGTGCATACGCCGGATGGAACGCGAGCCCCAGCAGCCCGCGCTCACCGCCCGCGCGCACGCGGTCGGTGAGGTCGAGGAAGATCTCGCGGGACGGCCGCGCGTTCTCGATCCAGCGGATGCGGCCCGGCTGCTCGACCACGAACCGCCGCGCGTCGCCGGGCGCCGCGCACAGGAACACCGGCTGCTCGAACCCGTCGCCCGCGACCTCGAGCCGGAGGCCGTCGGCCCGGCGCCACGGCGACGCCGGCTGGGCCGCGGTCGAGCCCGCGAGCAGCGCGAGCCCGGCCACGGCGAGGAAGGCGGCCCGGACCCGGGCACGGAGGCCGAAGTGCACGGACATGCGCCAAGCATAGGCGATGAGGCCATGCCGCGCTCCGGCTCCAGCCGGCGCCGGTCCTAGAACTGGTGGCGCTCGGTCGAGTCGGCGAGGGCCTTGGTGGCCGACTCGCCGCCGGAGATGACCTCCTGGAGCGCGTCGAACCAGCCGGTGCCCACGAAGCTCTGGTGCCGGACCGCGGCGTAGCCCTGCGAGGCCGCCAGCTCGAACTCGCGGTCTTGGAGCTTCGAGTAGGCGGACATCCCGCCCTCCCGGTAGCCGCGCGCCAGCTCGAACATGCTCAGGTTCAGCGCGTGGAATCCGGCCAGGGTCACGAATTGGAACGCGTAGCCCATCGCGCCCAGTTCGCGCTGGAAGCGGGCGATGGTCGCGGCGTCCAGCTTCTTCGACCAATTGAAGCTGGGCGAGCAGTTGTAGGCGAGCTTCTTCGCGGGGTGCTTCGCGCGGATGGCCTCGGCGAAGCGGCGGGCCTCGTCCAGGTCCGGCGTGCTGGTCTCGCACCAGACGAGGTCGGCGATGGGCGCGTAGGCGAGCCCGCGGTCGATGGCCATATCGAGCCCGTTCCGGATGCGGTAGAAGCCCTCGGCGGTGCGCTCCCCGGTGATCCAGCGCCGGTCGCGCGGGTCGATGTCGCTGGTGAGGAGCGTCGCCGACTGGGCGTCGGTGCGTGCCACGAGCACGGCGGGCACGTCCAGCACGTCGGCGGCGAGACGGGCCGCGGTCAGCTTCTGCACGAACTCGCGCGTCGGGACGAGCACCTTGCCGCCCAGGTGCCCGCACTTCTTGGCGGACGCCAGCTGGTCTTCATAGTGCACGCCCGCGGCGCCGGCCTCGATCATGCCGCGCATCAGCTCGTACGCGTTCAGGTCGCCGCCGAAGCCGGCCTCGGCGTCGGCCACGATCGGCGCCATCCAGTCCACGCCGTTGCGGCCCTCCAGGTGCGCGATCTGGTCGGCGCGCTGGAGCGCGTTGTTGATGCGCCGCACCACCGCGGGCACGGAGTCGGCCGGGTAGAGGCTCTGGTCGGGATACATCTGGCCGGCGCTGTTGGCGTCGGCCGCCACCTGCCAGCCCGAGAGGTAGATGGCCTGGAGGCCCGCGGCCACCATCTCCACCGCCTGGTTGCCGGTGAGCGCGCCCAGCGCACGCACGGGCTCCGCGCCCTGCAGCATGGCCCACAGCCGCTCGGCGCCCGAGCGGGCGAGCGAGTGCTCCACGTGCACGGTGCCGCGGAGCCGGACGACGGCCTCCGCCGTGTAGCGGCGCTCCACGCCCTGCCAGCGGGCGTCCCGCTCCCAGCCCTGCGCGATCGTGACGGCGTCCCTCGGGTGGCTCATCGGTAGGTCCTCGGTTGGTTCAGCGGGGGTCGAACTCCTCGTGCTCGATGCTCCGGCGGCTCTGGCGGCAGGCCTCGGCCAGCGTGTTCGCGTCGCCGGCGTCGTGGCCGCGCGGCAGCTCGGCGACGAGCCGGGCCAGCTCCTCGTCGAGAACGCGCGCGAGCAGCGCGGCGTCGTGCGTCACGGCCTCGCCGCGCTCGTCCTCGATCCGCACCCGGCCATGGTGCCGCACGCGCTGCGCGAGCATGAGCCGGTAGATTCGGTCGGTGGCGAGGTCCTCCATGTAGCCGTCGAGGAGGCTCGCGCCCCTGCCGTTCAGCACGCCGTTCCGGTAGCGGATCACGGTGCGCGCCGCCGCGCGCGTCCCGGCGAGCGTGCGCGCGCCCACGCCGGCGGGCACGGGGCGCAGGTCGGGGTAGCGCTCGACGCCCGCGGGCAGCCGGCCGAGCTGGTTGGGGGCGGGGAACTGGGCCACGGCGATCGAGTTCTGGTCCGGATGCCCGGTCCACGCGCCGTCCATGAGGCAGAGCGCCTCGTTGTGCTTGTCCTGCTCGAGCACGGCGAGCGCGCGGGCGTTCAGCTCGGGGTCGGTGCGGCTCGGGTAGAGCGCGGTCATGCCGCCGATGGAGAGCGCCCCGCGGCGATGGCAGATGTCCACGTGCAGGTGGCGCAGGCGCTGGAAGAACGGCACATCGTGCGGGATCGTGTTCCGGTCGGGCAGCACCCACGCCGGGTCCATCAGGTTCCAGTGGATGAGGCTCGCCATGTAGTCCCAGCGCCCGAGGTTCAGCCCGACGATGTGGTCGCGCAGGTCGTACAGGAACTCCTCCATCTCGTAGGCGAGCGGGTGCGACTCGACGAGCGCCATGCAGCGCACGTAGTGGCGCGGCCAGCCGCGGGCCTCGGCCACCGCCACGAAGACGTCCGCCCACCACTTCGCCTCCTCGGCCGACTCGCTCTTCGGGATGTAGATGGCGAGCGGATGGCGGAGCTTGTCCGGCTCGACCTGGTAGGCGATGAGCGCCAGGTCCAGGAGCGAGGCGCTGGTGAGCTCGTCCGGCACGACGCCCGCCTGGGAAAGGTGAAGTCCGCGCACGCGGCTCCACACCGCCACGTTCGAAGGCTCGATGCCCACCACCCGCTCGCGCTTCGCGTCGTGGTAGGTGAGCCGTCCCGAGAGCGCCGCGAGGATGTTGGCGACGCCGCGCATGAGCGCAGGCCAGGTGTTCGCCATCGAGTCCTCGAGGTCCAGCATCACGCCGGGCGCTCCCGAGTTGAGCATCTTCACCACCAGCTCGGCGTCGTCGGCGGGCCCGGTCATCTGGTTCCGCTGGTCGGCGCACCACGGCGGCAGTTCGATGCGCCAGGCGCCGGTCGTGGCGGGGGAGGGCGGCAGGTGCGTGGGGAGAGCTCCGTCGCGATGCGCCCGCTCGAGCCGGTCGCGCCGCGCGCGAGCGAGCGCCTGCTGTCGGGGCGTGAACTCGGCGTGCAGCTTCGCGTGGAACGCGGCGAAGCCGGGCGGCAGGTCGCGCGCCGGGTCGAATCCCGGCGTGGTGCTGCTCGTGCGCTCGAGGCTGGCGGTCGTCACGGAGGATCCCCGGGGGGGAACAGTCGGGCCGCCCGCGGCGATCCCGCGCGGGCGCGCCCGGGCGTTATCGGCGCGGAGCGTACGCCGCTTGAACCTCGCCGCGCCCGCGCGGCGGTTCCCGCTCACCTCCAGCGCGGCCTCAACCGATGAGCGTAAGTCCATGCCGCTGGGGGTGGTCCGGGGCTCGGTCGGCGCCGGCGGCCGGCCCCGCCGCTCGCCCGGCGCGCACGGCGACGGATAGACTGCCCGGCTTCACGGCCACGGCGCCGGCTTCAAGGAGGAGGAACCCGGACTGCGCATCACGGCGAACGATCTCGAACCCTGGGTGGCGATGGCCTCGGCCGCCATCCGCCGCCCGTACCCGGTGGCGCTCGTCGTCACGCTCGAGCGGCCCGAGGACCTCGGGCTGCCGGTGGACCTCACGCCCGCCTTCCACGGCAGCTTCGACTGGCACTCGGCCGTGCACGGCCACTGGTGTCTGGCCCGCGCCGTGCGGCTCCAGCCCGAGGCGGCCTGGGCCGGCGCGGCGCGCGCCGCCCTCGAGGACTCGCTCACCCACGAGAAGCTCCGGCGCGAGCAGGCGTTCGTCGAGGCCCGCCCCGGGTTCGAGCGACCCTACGGGCTCGCGTGGCTGCTCCAGCTCGCGGCGGAACTGCGTGCGTTCGCCGATCCCGGGGCGCGGCGCATGGTCGAGGCGCTCGCGCCGCTCGAGGAGATCGCCTCGCGGCGGCTCGTCGCGTGGGCGGAGAAGCTGCCGTTCCCGGTGCGCTCGGGCGAGCACGGCCAGAGCGCGTTCGCGCTGGCGCTCGCGCTCGACTGGGCGCGCGACGCCGGGCGGACCGCCGAGTGGGAGCGGCTGCGCGCCGCGTGCGCGCGGCTCTACGGCGCGGACGTCTCGGCGCCCGTCGAGTACGAGCCCTCGGGCCACGACTTCCTGTCGCCCGCGCTCGGCGAGGCCGACCTCATGCGCCGCGTGCTCTCGAGCGGGGCGTTCCGGAACTGGATCTACGGCTTCCTGCCCGACGCGCGGGACGAGCGGCTCGCGCGCTGGCTCGAGCCCGTGACCCCGCCCGACCGGGGCGACGGCAAGCTCGCGCACCTGGACGGGCTCAACCTGTCGCGCGCATGGATGCTCCGCGGCATCCTCGGCGCGCTCCCGGAGGCGCACGAGCTCTACTCGCCGCTCGAGCGCGCCGCGGCCCGTCACGCCGAGGCCGGCCTCGCGGGCGCCGCGGGGGACGACTGGATGGGCACCCATTGGCTCGCGAGCTTCGCAGTCTACCTGCTCACCGGGCGCGGCCTCGGCCGCGAAGCCAGCCCTTCAAGTATCACTTGAAGTGACGTTCGGAACCCGCGGGAGGCGCTTTTGCCCCGCGGGAGCCGATGGTACACCTCGCGCATGGCGCCCCCCTCCGCCGGCCGCAGGCCGGCCGCCGGAGCCACGAAGCCCGCCGCCCGCCGGGTACCGCCCGCGGCCGGGTCCGCGTGGCTGCTGCTCGCCGCGCTGGCCACCGCCACGCTGCTCGTGCACCGCCACACGCTCCAGGCGTTCTTCGCGCTCGACGACCTGATCCTGTTCCAGCAGGCGCACGGCATCCGCGAGTGGCCGGTCACGCTCTGGCGCTGGCTCTCGGGCTGGGCGTGGTTCCGCGTCGTCCTCCCCGCGTGGGACACGCAGCCGTTCCCGTACCACGTGACGAGCCTCGTCCTCCACGCCGTGAACGCCGTGCTCCTCCACCAGCTCGCGCGCCGCTGGGGTGCCGGTCCGCCCGCCTCGCTCGTCGGCGCGGGGCTGTTCGCGCTGTCGCGGCTCCACTTCCCGGCGCTGCTCGCGATCACCTCCATCGGCGAGTTGCTCGCGCTCACCGGGCTGCTCTCCGCGCTGCTCCTCGCGGGCTCGCCCCGGCGCGGCGCCGCGGCGATGGTCGCGATCGCGCTCGCGCTCTCCGCCAAGGAGAGCGTGCTGCTGGTCCCGTTCGCGGTGCTGTTCCTGGGCGAGCCTCGCGGCACGCTCGCGGACCGGCTCCGGGCGCACGCGAGGCTCCTCGGCGCGAGCGTCGTCCTCGGCGGCGTGCTGCTCGCGGCCGGCATCGCGAGCGGTCGGCTGGGCGGCGCCGCATACGCCGTCTCTTTCGCCGAGAACCTGCTCGAGAACGTGGCGCGCCTGGGCGGCTGGTCGCTGGACCTCGTGGACCCGATCCCGGACCTGCACGCGGCGACGGAGGGCTCCGCCCGGGTCTTCCTGTCGCTCGTGTGCGTGGGCCTCAGCGCGCTGGCGCTCTGGCGCGGGACGCCGCTCGCGCGCGCCGGCGTCGCGTGGTGGTGGCTCGCCGTGGCCCCGGTGCTGCCGCTCCCCGGCCGCACCTACCTCCACTACCTCTACGTGCCGCTGGCCGGGCTCGCGCTCGCGGCCAGCGCGTTCGTGGAGGCGGGGCTCCGCCGCCGCCGCCGCGACGCCGCCGCGCCCGGCCGGCTGGCCTGGGGCGTGGCGCTCGCCGGGCTCCTCGCCTACGGCGTGTGGAGCGACGTGCTGCTCTCGCTGCGGATCGATCTCAAGATGAGCGGCGTGGACTGGCCGCTCGACCCGGTCTACCGGAAGAGCGAGATCGCGCGCCGCTCGATCACCGACGTGCGGAGCGCGCTCCGCGGCTCGCGCGCGCACGTCGCGATCCTGATCCCCGCCTCGATCTCGCGCGACGTGGACCTGGGGAGCGGGCGCGTGTCCGCCGACACGCGGGTGCGCCGCTACGCGCTCGCCGACGTGCTCGACGACGGCCGCTCGCTCCAGGCGCTGGCCCCGGAGGTGGACTCCGTGGCCATCGTCCACGACCACGAGCCGGGCCGATGGGGCTGGCGCTACTTCCTCTCGCGCGGCGACTCCCACCTGGTGCCGCTCGGCACGCTGCCCGAAGCGCACGCCCGCTTCGTCGAGGCGATGCTCGCGAGCGGATTCCCGGACGCGGCGCGCGACTACGCGGAGAAGGCGCTCGCCGAGCGTCCCGGCGACCCGGCGCTGCGCGCGCTCCTCGAGCGGTCGGGGCCCGCGCCCGCGGATTGAGCGCGCACGGGATCCGGCGCGGCCGGCCCCGGGCAGGCGCCGGACCCCGCCTCGGCCCGTCAGGGGTTCCCGCCCGCCCGGCTCCAGTTCCCGCCGGATCGCGCCGACAACCAAGGGACCGGATGCCACCCGGCGGCCCCGATGGGCGCGGCGCCACGACGGCTCGCCGCACGCACGCGGGGGCGCGGGCAGGGAGAGCGGCCATGGGACGAGTGACGAAGTGGGCCCTCGCGGGACTGGCGACGATGTCCATCCTCGCGGGCTGCGGCACGCAGGAAGCCAAGTGGTCATCGGAGGCGGCGTCCCACGTCGTCTACGCCAAGACGATCCCGCTCTACCCGGGGGCCCGGGCGCGTGACGTGTCGGGCTCCGAGAGCTGGGGGGACGGGCCGGAGTCGTACTCCGAGGGCCGCACGGTGTGGTTCGGGGTGCCGGACTATTCGAAGGAGAAGGTCCTGGCCTGGTACGAGGAGCGCCTGCGGGGCTGCGACACGGAGGTCCTGGACGACGGCGCCATCCAGCTCAAGATCCCGGCGCCGAACGGCGAGCGCGGCGAGGACATGGGCGTGGTCATCGACGACGACGGCTTCCGCGTCTTCGAGCACACGAAGGCCGGCAGGCACCGGAAGACCTGAGCCGCACGGACGAGGGAAGGGGAACGGCCGCCGGTCGCGAGGACCGGCGGCCGCTCGCGCGTGGGGCCGTCAGGCGGCGAGGCGCGGGCGCTCGTCCTCGTCCGCGGCGAGCGCGGCCCGGTGCTCGAGCAGCGTCACGATGAGCACCGCGACGCCCGCGAGCTCCAGCACCTCCTCGACCGTGGCGATGAGCGAATGGGTCATGTTGTTCATGCCCATGATCTCCGCGCGCCAGCCGCCGAGCGCCTCCAAGACGTGCGCGCACGTTGAGTAGAGCGCCGACGCGAGCGCGAGGCCGCGCCGGGTCCGCACCGGGAGCCGGTGGTGGAAGCGGGCGAAGAGCAGAACGAGGCCGACCGTGACGAGCGAGCCCGGGATCACCCACGCGAAGTAGACCGGCCCGTGCGTGTCGAGGAGCGGCTGGAGGCGGCCGAGGTGCTCGTGGAGCTTCGCGACCTCGTCCACCGACGCCGCGGCGAGCAGCGCGGCGAGCGCCCGCCAGTGGCCGGGATCACGGCCGCCGCGCGCCCGGGTGAGCGAGCCGATCCATGCGGCGAGCCCCGCCGCGGCGAGCAGCGTGGCCGACGCGAACCAGGTGGGGATGTTCCCCTCCGCGTCCAGGTCCAGCGCGATGAGCAAGTCCTCGAGGTGGTCCATGCCCAGGAGGTGGATGACGGACTGCTCGGCCAGGCTCAGCACCGTGAGCACGCCGATGGCGAGCGCGAGCCCCTTCGCCGCGCGCCGGGCATCGAGCCACGCGGCGGGCAGCCGGTCGGCTGCGGTCCTCTCCGGGGGCCGATCCGGGCCCGGGGCCGGCCGCTCGTCTCGCGCGAGTGTCATGGGATGGTTCTCGGCCGCACCGGCACGGCTCCTGAACGGCGGTCTGGTCCCAACGCACACTATGGCCGCCGGCCGGGAGACGCGGATGCTGTGTTCGGGGGCAGTCCGCGGGCCGGGACTGGACGACGTCGACCCTCGCCGGTCCCTCCCGCTCCACCACGAGCACCCGCGATGCTCGCGGGCGAAAGGAGTCGGCCATGAAGGGATTCATCAAGGACATCGAGAGCATCACCAAGGACAATCAGGATTTCCGGCGCGTCGTGTAAACGGGCAAGTACCTGCAGCTCGTGCTCATGACGCTCCCGCCGGGCGGCGAGATCGGAGAGGAGATGCACCCGACCCACGACCAGTTCTTCCGGATCGAGAAGGGCAAGGGCGAGATCTGGATCGACGGCCGCTCGACGAAGGTGGAGGAGGACTTCGCGATCGTGGTCCCGGCCAGGGCGAAGCACAACCTCAAGAACACGGGCACGCAGCCGATGAAGCTCTACACGCTGTACGGCCCGCCGGCGCACGTGGACGGCACGGTGCAGCTCACCCGTGCGGACGCGATGGCGTCGAAGGAGGAGTTCGCAGGGCTGACCACGGAGTGAGTCCTCCGGGCGCCCGTCCGACGGGCGCACGAGGCGCCTGGCCCCGGCACCGCCGGGGTCAGGTGTTCTCGTTGTAGGGGATCTCGGAGCGCTTGATGAGCCGGAACAGCCGGAGTCCCGTGAACAGCGCGAGCCCGTAGCCGATCGCGCCGAACAGGGACACGCCACGCACGAGCGGCGGCGCCTCCATGCTCCACAGCAGCGAGGACCCGAGGAACAACGACGAGGTCAGGAGCCCCAGCACGAGCCGGTTCACGACCGGGTCGAGGTGCCGGTGCTCGAGGTGCATGCGGAGCGTGCCGGAGCGCGCCCGCTGCATCATGTCGCCGAGGTCCCGCGGCAGCGAGCCGAGCAGCCGGTCCCAGTCGCGAGAGCCGCGCTGGAAGCGACGCAGCAGGCGCCTCGGCGAGAACCGGTGCCCGATCGTGCGCCGGTAGTAGGGGCGGATGACCTCGGCCAGGTTGAAGCCCGGGTTCAGGAGCTGCGCCGTGCCCTCCAGCTCCGCGAGCGTCCGGATCATGAGCGAGAGCGGGGGCGGCAGGAAGATGTGGTTGCGGCGGATGATGTCGGTGATGCTCGTGAGCGCGCCGCTCAGGTCCAGCTCGTTCAACGGCCGGCGCGTGTACTCGGCGATGTACTCGGCCAGCTCGGCGTTCAGCTGCTGGCGCGAGCCCCGGGGCGGCGTGGTCCCGAGGTTCCAGACCACGTCGGTGAGCGCCTCGGCGTCGCCGCGGACCACGGCCAGCAGCATGTCCTCGATGCTTTCGCGCAGCTCCGGGTCCAGACGCTGGACCAGGCCGCAGTCGAGCACGCCCACGACCTCGCCGGGCAGCAGCATCAGGTTCCCGGGGTGCGGATCCGCGTGATAGAACGAATCGCGGAAGATCATGTCGAGGTACATGTGCGCGCCCCGCCGGGCGAAGCGGTCCAGGTCCATGCCCAGCGATCGGACGCGCTCCGCGCGGGACACCAGCACGCCATCGAGGCGCTCCATCGTCAGCACGCGCCGGCTCGAGAACTCGGGATAGGGCCGCGGGAAGTGGACGGTCTCGTCCCCGTCGAAGTTGCGCCGGAACTCCTCCAGGTTGTGCGCCTCGCGCGTCAGGTCCAGCTCCTGCAGCAGCATCTTCTTGAGCTGGCGCACGATCTCGACCGGACGATAGGGCTTGACCTCCGCGAGGTGCTTCTCGGCCTGGTCGGCGAGGTCCTCGAGGATGCCCAGGTCGGCTTCGATCCGCTTCTCGATCCCGGGATGCTGGATCTTCGCCACCACCTCCTCGCCGGTGTGCAGGCGCGCGGCGTGCACCTGAGCCATCGAGGCGGAGGCGAGAGGGACGGGGTCGAAGGCGGCGAAGATCTCCCCGACCGGTCGTCCGAGCTCCTGCTCGAGGATCGCCACGGCGGTGGCGGCGGGGTCGGGCGGCGTCTCGGACTGGAGCCGGCTCAGCTCGCTCGCGATCACGGGCCCGACCAGGTCGGGGCGCGTGCTCATCGTCTGGCCGACCTTGATGAAGGTGGGCCCCAGCTCGGTGAGCGCGAGCCGGAGACGGACCTCGGTGCTCAGCCCGGGGATCGCCTGGCCTTCGGAATCCCGGAGCCACTTGCGCATGCGGCCGCCGGGGAGCTTCCGGAGCCAGTCGGCGAGCCCGTACTTGACGAGCACGGCGCCGATCTCCGCGAATCTCCGGGTGTTGCGCTCCAGGCGCTCGATGACGTTCAGATGCGCCATGACGAGCCGAGCGTGGGCTCCCCGCGTGGGTGGCGTCAAGGGGCCGGGAGGACCAGCCCCGAGCGGGAGGGCGGGGCTCGTCGCCTATCGGGCGGAGCGGCCCGCGGGCGTGTGCGGGAAACGAGAAAGGCGCCCGCCGTGCGGCGGGCGCCCCTCGATCGGATCCGGTCCTCAGGCCGCTTCGCGCCGGCCCTCGTGACCCTCGACGGTGACCTTGCCCTCGTAGAGCAGCCGCTCGAGGTCCGAGGTCACGAACCGGCTCTCGGCCTTGGTGTAGTCCGAGATGTAGAAGCCCAGGCCGCGCATGCCGCCGCGAAGGAGTTCCTGCTCCTGCTTCGGGGCTCGCCGCAGCGCGTCCACGAGGACGCGCAGGGCCGCCCATTCCGCCGCCGTGAACGAGTTCCGATGCTTCGGCATCTGCTCCTCCGATCCGAGTGAGGGAGACCGGCGCGCGCCCGGTATGGCGCAGGTGTCCGATCGTTCGATGGTCGTGCCACGGCCCGCACGCAGCGCGGGCGGAGGCCGGTCGCGACCTCCCCGGCCGGAGGTATCGGCCGCGGCGCGCTCCCGCGCCAGCCCCGAAAAATTCCTCGCGGTCGCGTGCCGGATGGCTAGAATTCCAGTGCCGTCCCGCACTCCCCCGACGGGCGGCGCGCCGTTCGCGGTCTCCTTCGAGGCATCGCCCCATGCTGTCCGCCAGGCTCCGTGCCCTCTACCGGCACCACTTCCGGGACCACCGGCGGGAGCGCATGTTCCTGGCCTCGGTCTGCTTCCTCGCGACGTTCGGGCTGGCGCGGGCGGTCACCCACTGGGGACGCGGGCGTCCCGATCCGGTCGCGATCATCATCGGCGACACTCACGTGCACCACCTCGTCTGGGGCGTGCTGCTCCTGCTGATCGTGGGCTACCTGTGGCTCATCCAGGTGGGGACCGGGGTGAACGGCTCCTCGGAGCGCTTCGGCCGGTTCACCGCGCTCCTCTACGGCGTCGGCGCGGCGCTCACGCTGGACGAGTTCGCGCTCTGGCTCCACCTGGAGGACGTCTATTGGGAGCGCGAGGGCCGCGCGAGCATCGACGCCGTGATGCTCTTCGGCGCGCTCGTCTCGGCGGGGCTGTGGGGCGGCCCGTTCCTGCGCGCGCTCGGCCTGCAGCTCGCCCGGCTCCTGCGCCGGGCCGGCCGTAAGGCGGCCGAGCCGATCGAGGAGGAGCGGGAGCCGGCGCTCGAGCCATAGGCGGCGGCCACCTCCGAGCGCCCGCTCGCTTCGAAACCCGTCCGGGCGCGCCTGCGTAGCAGTGGCCCGATGGGAACGTCGAGACCACTCCGATCGGCCTGCGCGGCGTTCGCTCTCGCGATGGCGACGGCCGCCGCGTCGGTGGCCGGGGTGCTGCCCGGGGCCGGGCTCGAGGGCGACTGGGAGATGGTCATCGTCAACCCGAAACGGCCGTGGATCTTCGAGGCGCGGTTCACGCGCGCGGGCGGGGGGTGGGCGGGCCGGCTGCGCATGCGCGGGCTGCCGGAGGTGACGCTCCAGGACATCCGCGCCGAGTCCGCGCGGGTCCGCTTCAGGTTCCCGCCCGAGCTCGATTCGGCGGTCTTCGATGGTGTGGAGACGGCAAGCGGGATCGACGGCCACGTGCAACTCGGCGGGGAGCGGTTCCCGACCCGGCTCACGCGCGAGCGGCCGCTGCCCCGGCCCGCGGACCGTCTCGAGGCGTGGCGGCAGGACCTCGAGCTCGCCGAGCGGAAACTCTCCACCCACGACCGGAGCTTCACGCCCGCCTCGAGGCGGGCGTTCCACGAGGCCATGGCGCGTCTCGTCCGCGATCTCCACACGAAGCGCGACGAGGAGATCCTCGTGGACCTCTCGCGAGCGGTCGCGCTCGCGGACAATGCGCACACGCGGCTGCGGCTCGACCCCACCCGCCAGGGCTCGCTCTCGACGGTGTTCCCGATCCGGATGTGGTGGTTCGGCGATGGAGCGTTCGTCGTCCGCGCGGCGCCGCCCTACGCGCGCGCGCTGCGCTGCCGGGTCGTCGCCATCGACGGCCTGGCGATCTCCGTGGCGCGGGACCGCGTGCGGGGGCTGATCGGCGGCAACGAGGCCTGGGCCGGATACCTGAGCCCGCTCTACCTCGCGAACCCCGACATCCTCGATGGCCTGGGCCTCATCCGCAGCGCGCGAGAGGCCCGGTTCACGTTCGAGGACCCGCGGGGGAGGCGCTTCGACCTCGCCGTCCGGGCCGAGGCCGAGCCCACGGACGCGGGGGCCGGCGAGCTCTGGCAGGAGCTCTCGCCGCTCGTCACCACCGGGCGCCCGGCCTGGCACGCCGCGCTCGCGGCGGACTTCGCTTCGCTGCCGCTCTACCTCCGGCACCCGGAGCGGCCCTATTGGTACGAGTACTTCCCGGAGAGCGGCCTCCTCTACCTTCAGTACAACCGCTCGACGAACGCCGGGAGCGGACCGGGCTTCCGCGAGTTCGGCGACTCGCTCGTCGCGTTCGCGAGGCGGCATGCGATCGGCGACGTCGTCGTGGACCTGCGCCTCAACAGCGGCGGCGACCTGACCGTGGCCAGGGAATTCATGGCGGGGCTCGGGCGATCGGAGCTGTTCGGCCGGACGGGCCGGCTGTTCGTGATCACGAGCCACTGCACGTTCTCGGCGGGACTCTTCCACGCGGCGCAGCTCCGTCAGGCCCCGGACGCGATCCTCGTCGGCGACACGCCTGGGGACCGCCTCGACTTCTGGGCGGAGGGCGGGGGGATCGAACTGCCCAACTCGGGCGCGGTCATCACCTACTCGAACGGTTTCCACGGCTATTCGGGCAGGGACTTCCCGGAGCACCGGCCATACTACGAGGAGATGCGCGTCGCAGACCTGGTGCCGGACCTCCCCGCGGCGCTCACGTCGGGCGACTACTTCTCCGGGCGCGACCCGGCGCTCGAGGCGATCCGGGACCGCACCGGGCGGTGAGCCGGTCCAGGCGATCCCGGCGGAACGAACCGGGCGAGGCCCGGCTTCGTGCCCCGCAGGGAGGCTCGGGTCCGCGCGGCAGCTCCTGGCACAGGAGGTCGGCGCGTTCGCCGAGGAGCTCGAGCACTCCGGGCTGGGCGCGCGTGGTGTGCGCGTCCCACCACGCGCGGTCGATGAGCTTGCGGTTGTGCGGGGCCTCGAACGGCACCGGGCAGCCGAAGGCGCGCTCGTGTTCGCCGATGTCGGGCGGGGTCCGGTGAACGAACGTGGCGCCGCGCGACGGGTACCGGCGCGCCTCGGCCGCGTGCAGCGAGAGGACCGGGTCGCCCGAGAGCTCGTACGCCTCGGTCCACACCGCGCTCACCTTGTGAGGACGGCGGCCATGAGTCGGGATCCGGAGGGGTCCGAGTCGGCGACTCCCGGAGGCGGAGCGGTGACGGGATGCGCCGTCGAGGCTAGCATGGGGCGGATGACGTTCGTTACGGGTTTCGCACGCGCGGAGCGGCCGTCGGCGGCGGCCGGAGGCGGGGTGTCCCCGGCGTCGAAGGTCTGCCTCGGACCCCGCTCCCCGAGCCGGGGCGATGGAACGGACGGACCAGCCCCGCTCCGTTCCGCCGCTGCCGTGGCGGCGCGCCTCCAGCGTCCCGGCGCCCCCGGGATCGCGGGCCCGCGCGCATGAGGAAGCAGCCCCCGCATCACGGCGTCTACACGCGCATCGGCACATCGCGCGTGCACGGGGTGGGCGTGCGCGCGATCCGCGAGATCCCGAAGGGCGCGCTCGTGTTCCGGCACGAGAGCGAGCGGGTCGTGTGGGTGTCGCGCGCGCGGGTGCGCCGGCTGCCCACGGCCATCCGGCGCCTGTACGAGGACTTCGGCATGCTCTGGGGCGGGCGGATCGGCGTTCCGCCCACGCTCAACATGCTGTCGGTGGGCTGGTACGTGAACCACTCCGACCGCCCGAACGTCGAGGCGGGCGACGACGGCCGCTTCCGGACGCTGCGCCGGATCCGGAAGGGCGAGGAGCTGACCGCCGACTACCGGACGTTCGCCGACGACCGGCTGACGTTCCGGCCGAGGCAGCGGCGACGCGGGAACCGTCGAACCGGCGTGGGGAGCGGCCGTCGAAGTTGAATGCGGCCGCGCGTCGCGCGCCCCCGAAGCGCTGCGCCGCGCGCTCCCGGCGGCGTCCGGCTTGAGGTAAGCTCATCGGATGCCATTGACCGTCGGCACCCGCCTGGGCCCCTACGAGGTCGTCGCTCCGCTCGGCGCGGGGGGCATGGGCGAGGTCTACCGCGCCCGGGACACGCGCCTGGGACGTGACGTCGCGGTCAAGGTGCTGCCCTCGCACCTGTCCGAGAACGCCGAGGCCCGCGCCCGATTCGAGCGCGAGGCGCGAGTGGTCTCGACGCTCAACCATCCGCACATCTGCGTGCTGCACGATCTCGGCCGCGAGGGCGCGGTGGACTACCTGGTGATGGAGCTGGTGGAGGGGGAGTCGCTGGCCCAGCGGATCGCCCGCGGCCCGCTCCCGATCGCCGAGGTCCTCCGCCTCGGCGCCGAGATCGCCGACGCGCTCGACCGGGCGCACCGGGCCGGCGTCGTGCACCGCGACCTCAAGCCGGGCAACGTGATGCTCTCGCGGTCGGGGGCCAAGCTGATGGACTTCGGGCTCGCCCGCGAGAACCAGCGCGCGGGCATCCTGGCCCGGTCCGGTTCGGGGCCCGGGGCGGCGTCGCAGTCGCCGACGGTCGTGACCCCGCTCACGACGGCGGGCTCGTTCGTCGGAACGAGCCAGTACATGGCGCCGGAGCAACTCGAGGGCCGCGAAGCGGACGAGCGCAGCGACCTGTGGGCGCTGGGCTGCCTGCTCTACGAGATGAGCACCGGGCGGCGCGCCTACGAGGGATCCACCCAGGCCTCGCTCATCTCCTCGATCATGAAGGACGAGCCCCGCCCGATGACCGAGCTGGCGCCGCTCGCCTCCCCGATCCTCGACCGGGTGGTCCGTGCCTGCCTGGCCAAGGATCCCGATCAGCGCTGGCAGAGCGCGCACGACCTGGCGGTGGCGCTGCGCTGGCCGGCCGTGGACGCGGTGGCGGCGGGCCGCTCGCCGGGCGCGCTGAGGGAGCGGGAATTCGTGCTCACCGCCGGGCACGTGCGCCAGCTCGCCGAGCGGAACCCGAGGCTCGTGGGCTATCCGGTGACGTTCGTGGACAACCAGGTCCAGTCCGATCGCCTGGTCCTGTTCCTGCACGGGCTGGGGGCCGATGGCGGCCAGTTCGAGAACTTCCTGCACGCCTCGCCCTACCGCGCGATCGCCGTCACGCTGGTCGGGTTCGGGAAGCTCGAGAAGCGCCGGCCCACGCTGGGGATCGACGACCACTCGCGCGTGATCCGCATGCTGCTTCGCGAGCTGTCGGCCGAGTGCCGGCCGCGGCGGATCCTGCTGGTGGGGCACTCGGCCGGGGCCGACCAGCTCCTGCGCATGATGCACGACGACGACGGGGCCGGCGTCAAGGTGGACGGCCTCATCGCCATGGGCCCCAACGTCAGCCTCGACACCTGCTTCGCCTCCCGGCTCTACGCCCGGATCGACGCCGCCAACCCCGACGGCACGCTGGCGATCCTCAAGTCGCTGGCCGAGCACATCGACACGCTCGAGACCTGGCTGGTCGTCCAGAGCTACTTCGCGCAGATGTTCATCAAGCTGGGCTCCGACCTCGAACCGCTGCGACGGTATGCCGCCGACCTGGTGCGTCCATTCGAGCAGGGCGGCGATCCGCTGGCGGACTGGTACCGGAGCGCGAAGCAGCGCGTCGCACAGGTGCGGCTGGTGTTCTCCAACGAGGAGGCCGCGGCCGCGGAGGCGCTCCTGGCGCGGCATCTGGAGAGCAACGTGCTCGGCGACGACTTCACCGAGAGCTCGTTCGCGATCGAGCGCGTCCACCACCTCGCGCTGCTCGACCTCGCGCTGATCACCCGGCACGTCGAAGAGAGCTTCGGTTCGATCCGGGACTAGGCCGGGCCGGGCGAGGGCGCCGTCTCCGTGCGCACGGTGCACCACTGGCAGAGCCGGTTGTGCACCTCGAATCCCACGAGCTCGACGTCGGGCGCGAGGTAGCCGCTCTTCACCGGCTCGGGCCGCATCAGGTCGGTCGACAGATACTTCTTGTTGCTGTCGGCGAACACCGTGGCGACCGTCGCGTCGGGGCCGAGCTGGTTCTGGGCGATCAGCGCGCCGATGAAGTTGGCGCCGGACGACGTGCCGACGGCGATGCCGAGCGAGGCGGCGAGCTTCTGGGCCATCAGGATCGCGTCGCCGTCCGACACCGCGAGGACCGGATCGAGCTCCTCGAGCCGGACGATCGCCGGCACGAACTCGTCGGAGATGCCCTGGATCCGGTGGCGCCCGGTCTTGCGCCCGGTCGAGAGCGTCGGGGACTCCGCGGGTTCCAGCGGGTGGACGCGGATGGAGGGCCCGAGGCGCCTGAAGCAGCGACCCACGCCCATCACGGTCCCGCCCGTGCCCACGCCGGCGACGAACGCGTCCGGCGTGCGCCCGTGCTCGCGGAGCTGCTCCCACAGCTCGGGACCGGTCGTCGTCTCGTGCGCCTCGACGTTCGCCTCGTTCGAGAACTGGCGCGGCAGGAACACGCGGTCGCTGCTCGCGGCCAACTCCTCGGCCATGCGGATGCTGCCGAGGAAGCCGCCCTGGGCGGCCGCGACCGGGACGATCGTCGCGCCGTAGCTGTGGATGAGGTCCACGCGCTCGCGGCTCATCCAGTCGGGCATGTAGATGGTCACGGGGTGGCCGAGCGCGCGGCCGATCGCGGCGAACGAGATGCCGGTGTTCCCGCTGGTCGCCTCCGCGATGCCGTTGCCGGGCCGGATGCGCCCCTCGGCGTACGCGCGCCGCAGGATGTGCAGCGCCATCCGGTCCTTGATGCTGCCCGTCCAGTTGAAGTGCTCGGCCTTCGCGAACAGGCGGCGGGGCTCGCCGCGGAACGTGAAATCGATCGCGAACAGCGGCGTGTTGCCGACCAGCCGGGCGAGCGAGCGCAGGCGTCGCTCGACGACGGGATCCACGGCGCCGGGCGGCGCCGGCGCGCGGACGTTCGAGGGGCCGTTCACGCGCCCGACGCTACGCCGCGGCGCCCGGGTGGTAAAGCCGGGAGGATTGACACCTCCCTCCGCGCGCACCTAGCGTGCGACGGTCGTGCACCACGTGACCGCACGCGCGGCTTGGAATCGCGGACGGTCGGCGGCTGCTCACCCGAGGCCCCTGGAATGGAACGCGTCGGCATCCTCGGTCTTCCGCAGTCGGGCAAGACCACGTTGTTCGAGATCCTGGTGCAGGGGGCCGGCGCGCAGGCGGCCGCCGTGTCCGGCCGCGAGCAGATCGCGGTCATCAACGTTCCCGACGAGCGCGTGGACCGGCTCGCCGCGCTCTACAGCCCGAAGAAGATCACACACGCCCGCATCCAGTTCGTGGACACGGTCGCCATGGGCCAGGCCAGCGCCCGCGCCGCCGCGCGCGGACCGGACCTCTTCTCGGGCGTGCGGAATTGCGATGCCCTGCTGGCGGTCGTGCGCGGCTTCGACAACGAGGCGGTGCCGGCGGAGGGCGGGGTGGACCCCGCGCGCGACCTGCGCGAGCTGGAGAGCGAGCTGATCCTCAACGACCTGGCGATCGTCGAGACACGACTCGACAAGCTGGCGCGCGAGCTTCGCGTCGGCCGCAAGGAGGGCGAGCGCGAGCACCGGCTGCTGTCGCGGTTGAAGACCGGGCTCGAGGCCGAGCGGCCGCTGCGCGGGGAGACTTTCGACAACGACGAGGCCAAGCTGCTGCGCGGATTCCAGTTCCTGACGCTCAAGCCCCTCCTGGTCGTGGTGAACCAGGGCGAGGGCGTGGCCCGGCCCCTGCCGGCCGCCGGCGCACACACGGTCGTCGTCGGGCTCGCCGCCCACCTCGAACGCGAGGTCGTGGCGCTGCCGGCTTCGGAGCGCGACGCGTTCCGGCGGGAGCTGGGGATCGAGCAGGACGGGCTCACGCTGGTCATCCGCGCCTGCTACCGACTGCTGGGCCTCATCTCGTTCTTCACGGTCGGCCCCGACGAGGTGCGGGCGTGGACCCTCCGCCAGGGCGAGCGTGCCGTGGACGCGGCAGGCGAGATCCACACCGACCTGGCGAAGGGCTTCATCCGCGCCGAGGTCGTTCCCTGCGCGCAGCTCCTGGAGGCCGGTTCGGAAGCCGCCGCCCGGGAGCGCGGGGCGTCCCGCCTCGAGGGCCGCGACTACGTGGTCCAGGACGGGGACTGCCTGGAGATCCGCTTCAACAAGTAGGTTCGGCTAGGGGCGGCGATCCGGCCTGAAGCGCGCTTCCGCTCCGGCGGCTGCCAGAGCTCGACGCGGTTGCCTTCGGGGTCCATCACCCAGCCGAACTTCCCGAACTCGCTCTCCTCCACCTTCGGGTCCACGGCACATCCCGCGGACCTCAGTTGTGCGAGCAGCGCCTGCAGGTCGTCCACGCGCAGGTTGATCATGTACGCCTTCTCGCTCGGCGCGAAGTAGCTGGTGTCGGCCTTGAACGGGGACCAGACGGAATACGCGCGGTCGGCGGGGCTGCCATCCTCGCTCCATCGGAACGTGGAGCCGCCCCAGTCCTCCACCTTCATCCCCAGGTGCTTCGCATACCACGCGCCGAGCGCGGCCGGGTCCTTCGCCTTGAAGAACACGCCACCCAGTCCCGTCACACGCGCCATCAGCTCCCTCCACGGGTTGCCGTCTCCGGTGCGCTCCCGGGCGACGCAGGCTAGGGCGCCACGGTGAACGCGGCCGCAGCGCGCGTCGAGTCCCACTCCATGGCGAGCTCGCCGCCGGCGTCGGTCGCGGCGAACGAGATCGTGAACCGCTCCACGGGTTGCCCGGTCGCGCTCACCTTCATCGGGATCCGGAACAGGTCGCGCTCCGGCTTGTGCGCCGTCCCGGTCTGGCCGGTCTCGCCGTTGATGATCAGCGTCCAGCCGTCCGGGCCCGGGATCGTGAACAGCGAGTAGAACCCGGCCGGGACGGTGACCTCACCGAAGCGGAGGTCCTTGTCGGTCCTGAACTGGGTGGCCGCGTTGGCCCCCGTCCTCCAGACCTTCCCGTACGGCACCAGCTCGCCGAAGATCACGCGGCCGCGCTTGGACGGCCGGCTGTAGTCGGCCCACAACGTCGCGCCGGCGATCGCGGCGCGCGTCGTGTCGCGGGTGGAAAGCTGGCCCATGGCGCCGCTCGCCTTCTCGCGCGCGGACCAGGCGGCCGCGGTCGCCGGCACGTCGAGCCGGGCGACCCGCGTCACGTTGTAGCCCTGGGTCCCGCTGATGAAGCGAACGCCCTGGATGCGGCCCTGACGATCCACGTGCGCGTGATAGCGGTCGTTGAGCGTCTGCACCACCATCGAGTCGCGCCCGAGCCGGCGCACCGAGAGCGAGCTCATGCTCGTGGCGCCGAGTTGGTAGAGCGGCACGCGCAGACTGTCGCCCTTCTGGGTGGCGAGGCGCATGGTCTGGCTCTCGTAGAGTCCCCACGGGCTCGCGTTGCTCGAGACCAGCGTCCCCGCCGGTGCGGCGACCCGGATCGTGCGGGTGACCGTGTCCTGTCGGACCACCGTGATGACCGAGTCGCCCACGAGGTTCACGTCGAACTGCTGCAGGGGCGGCGTGCCGGGGGCGGAGCCCGGCACCGAGAACGCGGCCGAGGCGCGGGTCGTAGCCCCCGAGGGTGCGTGCTCGTACGTGAAACGCCGGTGGATGACGCGCGGCACCCTGCCGACCTGCTCGACCTCGATGCGCTGGCCGCTGCGCGTGTAGCGCTCCACACTGGTGGTGTCCGTGCCGAGCCGGACGACGAAGCTGCCGGAGTCCTCCGCGACCGCCGGTGCGCCGAGGAGCAGGAGGAGGGCGAGTGGGGCGAGGGGAGTACGGAGGGTCATCGGGAGCGGCTCCCTGGAGGATGCGGCCGACGAAAGGGAAGGATCGAGGGATCCGGGGACCGGGCGAGCGGCAGGATACACCGGCCCCGTGGACGCATGCCGGGAGCGCTCGGCGGGTCCATCCGGTGTGTCAAGCTCCGCCCGACGTCGTGCCCGCTGCTTCCGGACCGCACGCGTCGGCTCCGGACTCTCCGAGCGACGTCGAACGACGTCACCGCAGAAAGGGGGTCCGCCCGCTGAGCGATCGGCCCTCCCATTCCACGCGATAGAGCAGCAACTGGGAGGCGCCCCCCTAGGAGGGCCTGCGATTCGCCGGCTCGCGCGTTGGAACGACCGTATCCTGTCTGGCCTTCGCGCAATCTCCGCAGCACCGCGGGCAGGAAGACGGTCTGGCGTCCCCAACGGGATTCGAACCCGTGCCGCCGCCGTGAAAGGGCGGTGTCCTAGGCCTCTAGACGATGGGGACGCGCAAGAGGCGGGCGAAGCCCGGGAACCCTAGAGGGAGTGCATCGGCCCGGCAAGTTCCGCGTGCCCGCGCGGGCGATCGACTCGCGGCCGACTTCTGAAGGAGCGCAGCCGGTCCGCTCGTCGTCGAAGTCGGCGCCGGTCGGCGGGGTCAAACGACTCGGCCGCCCCACGGGGAGCGGCCGGGTCGCGACTCGAAGTGGCTCGCGGGCGCCATCGCCCGTGGGTTCACCGCCGCGGCAGCCGCATCACGCGCGCCTCGTTGATCGCGCCGCGCTCCATCAGGTCGTTCGCCGCGCGCTCGGCTTCGGCGGACGATGGCCAGCGGCCGAGCACGACGCGGTACATGGTGGTGCCCGCGTCCTGGTAGGACACGACCACGGCGGGAAGCGACGTGTCGGCGGTGAGTCGGTCGCGCTCCACGTTCGCCCGGTCCTCGTCCAGGTAGGAGGCCACGCCCACTCCATAGGCCGCCGCGGGCGCCGACGCGGCAGGGGCGCCGGCCGTGGTGCGCTGCGCACCGGTGCCGCTCGTCCCCGTGCGGGTCGCGGGCGTGCTCGTGGGCGGCGGCGACGCGGCACGCGCGGCGGGAGCGGGCACGGGCGTCTCGGCGCCGCCGGTCTCGCCGGGGGCGGAGGTCACGCGGGAACGGGCGGGCTGAGTCGCTTCGCTTCGGCTCGCGGTGGAGCGCACGGGCGCGGAAGGCCGCGCGGCCTCGGCCTGGCGGCGGAGCGAGTCCAGCTCGGCGGCGCCCGGGTCGCCGCCGCCGGGCGTGGTGGGCACCAGGCCCTCGGGCCCCTCGGAGCCGGCGCGCTTCGCCTGCGTCCCGGCGGGGCCGCGCAGGATCGGCACGTCGATGGCGCCGAAGCGCTGCATGAGGATGAGGACGATGCCCACAGTGGCGAGCACCGAGACCACGATGAGCCAACCGCGCAGCGGCGACATGCCGGTGTCGTCGTTGGCGAGCTCGCGCTCGAGGCGGTCGCGGAGCCTCGGCGGCAGCGCGCTCGAGTCCACGCCACGCGGCGGCTCGGCCGCGCGCGTGGGGGAGTCGGGGAGCGGGAAGGGCACGGGCGGCGGCGGGGTCGCGAACGTGGGCCGCCTGGGGGGCACGGGCGTCGGCGGCGAGGCGGGGGCGGCGGACTCCGTGAGCTTCATCGCGGCCACCACGCCCTTCGAGAACTCGCCGCGCTCGCGACGCGAGGGCGCTCGTTCGGGCGGAGGCGGGACCTCGCGCAGCGCGGGGGCGGGCCGCTCGCGCGCGGGCGGGCCGACCGGCGCGGCCTCGCGGGTCGAAGGCACCGCCGCGGAGGCCGCGGCCGGCATCGCGGGCGCGACAGGAGCCGGCGCCGCGGCGAGAGGCGCGGCGGCCGGGGCGGCGGGCGCCACGGGCGCCACCGGCATCGCCGGGACGAAGGGCTCCGGCGTCACGACGCGCGGCGTGGCCGCGGCGGGCGGGATCTCGATGGGCGGTGGAGGCGCAGCCGCCGCTGGGGCCGCGCTGGCCGCCGGGATCGCGGCGGGCATCTGCGGCGGGAACGGGGGCCGCGTGGGTTCGACCTGCATCTGCGGGAACACCGGCCACGGCGTGGCGGCGGGCTCGGCGGGCAGCACCTGCGGCCTGGGCACGGGCGTCGGCGGCGGCGGCGTCGGCATGGCGGCGGCGGGCGGCGCGGGAGGCGCGGGCGGCATCGCCGCGGCGGGCGGCATCGGCGGCACCGCCGCCGCGGGCGGCGCGGCGGGCGCGGTACCGCGCGCCGCCGGAGCCGGCGGCTCGCCGTGCCGCACGACGGGACCCGCGAGCACGCTCCGGAAGTCGCCCTCCTGCGCCACGGCGATCACGTGCTCGGGCGTCACGCTCGGCGCGCCGTCGGCGTACGCGGCGATCAGCGCCGACGAGGCGATGGTGTTGATCTCGCGCGGGATGCCGTGCGTGAGGCGGTAGATCTCCCGGCAGGTGTCGGTGGGGAACACGAGCACGCCGTTCCCTCCGGCCACGTTGACGTGATGGTGGATGTAACCGAGCGTCTCGTCGGACGAGAGCGGGTTCAGCCGGTAGTGCACGGTGATCCGCTGGCGCAGCTGGCGCAGCTCGTGGCGCGCGAGGTGGGCCTCCAGCTCGGGCTGGCCGACGAGGAAGATCTGCAGCAGCTTGTCGCCGCGGTGCTCGAGGTTCGAGAGCAGCCGGATCTCCTCGAGCAGATCCATGGACAGGTTCTGGGCCTCGTCCATCATGAGCACGGCGTGCTCGCCCTTCGTGCGCACCGCGATCAGGTGCTTCTCGAGCGCCACCATGAGCGCCGGCTTGCTGGTGTTGGGCAGGACCGGGAGCCCGAACCGCAGGCAGATCTCCTCCAGCATCTCCTGGCGGGTGAGCGAGGAGTTCGTGATCAGCGCCACGGCCACCCGGTCGCCCCACTCGTTCAGCGCGTCGTAGAGCGACGTGGTCTTGCCGGTGCCCACCTCGCCGGTGATCAGGAGGAACGGCTCGCGGTTCTCGATGCCGTAACGCAGGTGGGCGCGCGCTTCCTGGTGCTCGCGGCTCGGGTAGACGAACTTGAGCTGGTGGCCGGCCGGGAACGGGTTCTCCCGCAGGCCGAAGTGATGTTCGAACATCAACCGGGTCCCCGAAGGGGTGGGACTTCCGTGGGCGGTCCGCCGGCCCAGTCATCGGCCGGGGCGGTCACCGGGTTTCGTGCTGTCTCACGGAAGGAAGGGGGGACCCCCGTGAACGATGCGCGGCCGCACGGCACCGGCCTACTTCTGGGCGGGCAGGAGGTCGCCGATGGAGAAGAGGGAGGTGTAGGGGTATCCCCGCTGCTGGAAACTCTGGGTGGCGCCCTGGTCGCGGTCCACGACGGCCATGACCCGTACCACCTCGGCCTTGTAGGACTCGGCCGCCTCGGCGGCGATCAGGGCGCTCTCGCCGCTGGTGATGACGTCGTCGAGGATGGCGACGCGCTTGTGGCCGGCGAGGTTGCCCTCGACCTGGCCGCGCGTGCCGTGCTCCTTGGCCACCTTGCGGACGAGGAAGCCCTCCATCGGCCAGCCGGACTCGTGGCTCCACCACATGACGCCGGCCACGAGCGGGTCGGCCCCGAGCGTGAGCCCGCCGACGGCTGTGACCTGGTCCTTCTGGAGCTGCTCCCAGAACAGGCGCGAGATGAGCTTGAGCCCCTCGGGGTGCAGGCTCGTCTTGCGCACGTCGATGTAGTAGTTGGAGGTGGCTCCGGAGCTGAGGACGAACTCGCCGAAGCGCATGGAGCGGTCGAGCAGCATCTGGCGGAGCCGGTCGCGTTCGGTGTCGGGCATGGTCTCCTGGCCGGTCGAGAGGTGCGCGGGCACGCTGGTCGCGCCTCGTCACGGATAGGGAGTCTCGGCGCGGCGCACGCAGGCGTCAAGGCGCCGGCGGGGGCACCGCGACGCGGCCCGGGCCCCGCTTCCGGACGCCGTTGCCTCGGCCTGTCGGCGGGGTCGCCCGCCCCGGTGGCCGGCGCGTCCAGGCTGGCGGCGGCCGCGCGGGCCCGATACCATCGAAGGGCCCCGACCCGGGCGCGCGGCGGCGACCGGCCGCCCGCGTACCGCGCCCCGCGCCCGCGGTCGCCGGCGCCCGACATGCCTCCGAGAACCGCCCGTCCCGCCGCCCACATCGCGCTCCTCGTCCTGCTCGCCGCGGGCCCGGCCTCCGCCCGGCTCGCGCTCCCGGTGTGGACGCCAGGCTCGGACCTGACGCCACCCTGCTACCACGGCGGGATGCTGGAGCTGCGGCTCTCCCCGGCGGCGGCGCGCCAGGCGCTGCCCCGCGGCGCGGGCGCCACGCGCGCGCGCCCGGCGGGCCGGCTCGGCGTCCTCGCGGTGGACGGGATGGCGGCCGCGGTGGGGGCGGTCGCGTTCGAGCCCGTGTTCGCGGGCGAGCTTCCGCCGCCCGAGGGCGACCCGCTCGACTTCACGGCCTTCCACGTGGTGCACCTGGCGCCAGGTGCGAGCCTCGAGCGCGCGCTCGAGGGCTTCCGCGCGCTCCCCGAGGTGGCCTCGGCCGAGGCCGACGCGATCCTTCCGGGCTCGGCGCTCCCCAACGACTCGCTCACGTTCGCCACGTTCTGGCTCTACAAGGACCAGGCGGCGCGCACCGACATCCGCGCGCCGGAGGCGTGGCAGGTGACGACGGGCGACACGAACATCGTCGTGGCGGTGCTCGACACGGGCATCATCCCCTGGCACCCGGACCTGGGCGGCCGCGCGGGCGAGCGCGGGCAGCTGTGGGCGAACTGGGCGGAGCGCGCGGGCGCGCCCGGCGTGGACGACGACGGCAACGGCTTCGTGGACGACGTGGCGGGCTGGGACTTCGTGAAGCAGCCCGAGGCCACGACCGCGGCGGCCGGCGAGGACGCCGCCCTGGAGGACGACGACCCCAACGACTGGGGCGGCCACGGCACCGCGGTCGCAGGCATCCTCGGCGCCACGGCGGGCAACGCGATCGGCCTCGCGGGCGTGGCGCCGCAGCTGCGCATCATGCCGGTGCGCATGGGCTGGCTCGGCTCGGGCCAGCTGCCGCCCGCAGGCTTCGTGCACATGCTGTTCGCCGAGCGCGCCATCCGCTACGCGACCCGGAACGGCGCGCACGTCATCAACGCCTCTTGGCAGTCGGAGAACACGTTCGGCCTGGACGCGGCGGTCGCCGCCGCCACGCGGGCGGGCGTGGTCGTGGTGAACGCCGCCGGGAACTTCGGGACCACGTTCACCTACCTCGGGCAGCGCGAGGACGTCGTCTCGGTGGCGGCCACGGACTCGACCGACGCCGTGTGGTCCAACTCCGTCGTCGGGCCGTGGGTGGACCTCGCCGCCGCGGGCGTGAGCATGACGTCCACGATGTTCCAGCGCGTGAGCCTGGACCCGATCCTCGGCCGGACGCCGGCGTACCGCTCCTTCCTCAACGGCACGTCGTTCGCCGCTCCGCAAGTCTCGGGTGCGGTGGCGCTCCTGCAGGCGCGCCGGCGGGAGCTGGGGCAGGACCCGCTCCCGGCGATGGGCGCGCTGCTCCGGCTGCGCGAGACCACCGACGACATCCGGGACCGGAACCCGGTGATCACGAACTACGGCACGGGGCGGCTGAACCTGCACCGCGCGCTCACCGACCCGCCGCGCTCGCTCGCGGTGCGTGCCGCGGCGCGCTCGCTGGGGCCGCCCGTCGCGTTCCGCTACAACACGGGCCGCTCGCTCGTCGTGCACGCGATGAGCGACCGTTCGCTCATCGCGTTCGACGGCGAGACGGGCGACACGGTCTGGGTGCGGCCGCTGCCGGGAGTGCCGGCGGGTGCGCTCGCCGCGGCCGAGCTGGGGATGCCGCAGGGCGTGCTCATCGCCGGGGCCACGACCGCGGGCGCCGTGTTCGTGGTCCACGACGACGGCCGGATGGCCGCGGGCTGGCCGGTGACGGCGCAGGCGGGCGTGAACCTCGCCGCGGGCGTGGCGTTCGCCGACGTGAGCGGGGACGGCGTGCCGGACGTGGTCGCGGGAGGCGCGCCGATCGCCGGGAGCCGGCTGTGGGCCTGGCACGCGGACGGCACGGCGCTGCCCGGGTTCCCGTTCGACACGGGCACGTCCGGCATCTCGGCCCCGGCGCTCGCGGACCTGGACGGCGTGCCGGGCGCGGAGATCGCGTTCACCGACGGCGACGGCGCGCTGCGGGTGGTGCGCGGGGACGGGAGCGAGTTCCCGGGCTTCCCGACCGCGCCGGTCGCCGGGGCGCGAGCCCCCGTCATCCTGCCCTCGAGCGGTCCCGGCTCGATGCCGATCGTCGTGGTCGCCTCGGCGGGCGGGCTCGAGGCGTTCGACGCGACGGGCGGGCTCCGCTGGAGCGTGGCGCTCGCGGGTCCGGCCGCCCAGGACCCGGCGCTCGCCGACCTGGACGGCGACGGCTGGGACGAGATCCTCGTGGCGATCGGCTCGCCCAGCCGGATCGAGGCGCGCCGCTCGAGCGGCGCGGCCGTGGGCTCGCCGCCGGGCTGGCCGGCGTCGGTCCCCTCGCCCGCGCTCGGCCCGCTGGTCGTGGGCCCGCTCTCGGCCGACCACGGGCCGTGCGTGGGCTTCTTCCGCACCGCGGGCTTCACCGCGCTCGACGACAGCGGGAAGGCGATCGCGGCGTTCCCGAAGCCGGGCGGCGCGGGCTTCTTCGCCACGATCGCCGACCTGGACGGCGACGACGCCACCGAGGTCGCCGCCGGGACCGGCGTCACGCCGCTCTCAACCGGCGTCGCGGACACGAGCGTCTACACCTACGACGCCGGCGCGCGGACCTGGAACGCATCGCTCGCCCACTGGCCCACGGCGCGCGGCGACGTGGGCCGCACCGCGAGCCACGCGGGCGGCAGGCCGGGCCCGCTGCTCGTGGACCGGGTGCGCCCCGCGATGCCCACCACGCTCGAGGCCTCGGCGCTCACGACCACGGGCGCGCGCGTGGCCTACGTGGTCACCGGAGACGACAGCCTCGCGGGGACCGCCGCGCGCGTGGAGCTCCGGCGCGCGACCCAACCGCTGGACGAGGGCAGCTTCGACGCCGCCATCCTCGTGTCCACCGACCCTCCGGGTCCGCCCGGCACGCGGCACGAGGTGCTCGTGACCGGTCTGCCCGAGGGCTCGACGTGGTGGTTCGCGGCGCGCGTCGTGGACGAGGCGGGCAACGCGAGCGCGCTCTCGCCGCCCGACTCGGCGGCGCTCCCGGGCCTGGCGCCGGGCGTGATCACCGACCTGCGCGCGCTGGCCGTCACCGAGACCACCGTGGTGCTCACGTGGACCGCCACCGGCGACGACGGCGACCAGGGCCGGCCGCTCCGCTACCGGCTCTCGGGCTCGCCGGCGCCGTTCGACGCGTCCAACGTGGACGCGGCGCCGCTCCAGCTCGAGCGGCCCGCGTCCGCCGACGCGGGCGGCGCGGAGACCACGCTGGTCGTACCGCTCACGTCGGGCCGGCGCTGGCGCTTCGCGGTGCGCGGCGTGGACCGTGCGCTCACGCTCGGCTCGATCTCCAACGTGCTCGAGCTTGTGACCCCCGTGGGCGGCTCGCTCGCCGGACGGACCGGCGTGGCGCTCGGCGCCCGGCCCATGCCCGCGTCGGGCGCGGTGACGCTCGACTGGCAGGGCGAGCCGGCCCCGAACGGGCAGCAGTGGCTGCTCGTCCACGACGCCTCGGGCCGGCTGCTGCGGCGGGTGGCGCTCGGGAGCGAGCCCGGAGGCTCCTACAATTGGGACGGCCGGGACGGAGCACATCGGCTCCTCCCGGCCGGCCTCTACTTCGTGCGGCTCGTCAGCGGCACCCGCCACGCGGACACCCGCGTGGTGTTCGTCCGCTAGACGCCACCGGCGCGCGGCGTCAGTTCGGATCCTCGGCGCCCTTGTCGGGGCCCGACGTCGGCTGCGAACCGTCCCAGCCGTCGCGGTCCACCGACACGGTGGAGCTGAACGCGCTCGGCACGTCGTTGGTGCCGACGGCGCGGACGCGGTAGTACTCGGTGACGGTCTCGACGGTGGCCGGCAGCAGGAAGTCGCTGTCCGAGCCGTCCACCGTGGCGACGAGCGTGGCGGCGCCGCCCGGCGTGTCCGACCTGTACACCTCGTAGCGCGCCACGTTCACCGAGGCGCTCGGGTCCCAGTCCAGCCATTCTCTGCCGGTCGCGGCATCCGTCGTGGCCTGGAGGTTGCCCGGGGCCGCCGGAGGCGACATGTCGATCGGACTGGTGGGGGACGTCGGATCCGAACCGCAGCCGGTGACCGACGCGGCGAGCGCGGCGATCAGCAGGGTGACGAACAGGTGACGACGCATGATGGCGACCTCCGTCGAGACATCGGGACCTTGCGATGCGGGCCTCCGGAGCGGAGCCGGGGGTCCCGAACGACCGGCGGTGCGTACTAGCAACCGCGGTGCCAGCCCGGACCGGGCGGGATGCCCCGCGCAGGACTCGCGCATTGACACGGACTAAGCGATTCCGGGGGGAATCCCCCGGGGCCGCGCGGCCCGCACGCGGGTGCGCGATGCACGGGCGTTTCGACAACCGCAATCCCGTGCTTCGACACCCGGGTGGATTCGCGCTCCGGCGTCCGCCGGGCGATGACGCGGGACCGGCTCGCCCACGAGGCTCTGCCCGTGGCCGCCCCACGCGCGGCGCGCGCGGCGTGGTGCTCGCCGTGGTGCCCGCCTGCGCCGTGCCCGCGATCGCGGGCACGGCGCTCGCCGCGTCGCTCGCGGGGCCGCTCCGCTGGCCGCTCGCCGGAGCCGCGCCCGCGATCACCGACGGATTCGGGGACCCGCGCGCCACGCACTTCCACGCCGGGCTCGACCTCTCGACCGGGCGCGTCACCGGCGCCGAGGTGCTGGCTCCGGCCGACGCGGCCGTGGAGCGCGTGCGGACGTCGCACGGCGGCTACGGACGCTCGCTCTATCTGCGCGCGGGCGACGGCCGGCTGCTCGTGTTCGCGCACCTCGACGCCTTCGAGCCGGAGCTGGCGGCGTTCGTGGACTCGGCGCAGCGCGCGAGCGGCGAGTACGAGCAGGACCTGTGGCCCGCGGCCGACCGGTTCCGCTTCGGCGCCGGAGCGCGCGTGGCGTGGTCGGGCGAGAGCGGCGCCGGGCCGCCGCACCTGCACGTCGAGGTACGCCGCGGCGACTTCGCGCTCCACCCGCTCCTCTCGGGCTACGCGGCGCCCGACCGCGTTCCGCCCTCGATCGCGAAAGTCCTGCTCGAGCCGCTCGACGAGCGCTCGTGGGTGGAGCGCGGCGCCTCGGTCGTCTCGGTGCCGGTCGGCCCTCGCGAGGACACGGTCCTGGTGGAGGGGCGCGCGCGGCTGGTGGTGGTGGCGAGCGACGCGACGGACCTCTCATCTCGGCTCCCGGTCCACTCGCTCGTCGCCCGCTTCCGTGACACATGGGTGGAGTGCCGGATGGACAGCGTCTCGTGGGCGGGCGAGATGGAGCAGGCGGGCTGGCTCCTGGACCGCGAGCGCGTGGCGGCGAGCGACGGCGTGATCCTCGACTCGCCGTCGGGGTGGCGGCCGCGCTTCCTTTCCAGCAACCGCCCGGTGTCGCAGGCGATCGAGCTGGTGCGCGTGGCACCGGGCGACCCGCCGCGCGCGCTGGAGCTGCTGGCGCGCGACGCGGCGGGGCTCACGACCAGCCGGCGCGTGTGGCTGCGGGGCCCGCGCCCGGGGGAGGAGGGACCGCGCCGCGACCACCCGCCGGCGGCGCGCGCGAAGGCGAAGCGGGCAACCGTGGGTGCGGCGCCAAGCTGGAGCTTCGCCGTGCTCCCCGACCAGCGCCTGCGGGTGCGCGTGACCGGGGTGCCGGCCCCGCTCCGCGACGTGCGCGTCGAGCGCTCGCGCGCCCGCGGCGTGCCCGGGGACACGGCGACCGCCACGTGGGACGGCACCGGCTGGTGCGCGGTGCTCCACGCGAGCGGTGTGCCGGACGGCGAGGGCTTCTGGTTCCGCGGCACGACGGCCTCCGGCGCGGCGTGGACGAACCGCGGCGGGTTCGAGCTCTGGCCCACGGGCACGACGCTCCTCTCACGGGTCGAGGACTGGGCCACGTTCGCGCTCGAGCCCGCGAGCACGTTCGAGCCCGGCGTGGCGCTCGCGCGCGTCCAGCCGCTCACCGGCGTGCCGCCCGGTGCGTTCGGCGTGCGGGCCGCGCTGGAGGTGCTGCCCGTGCACCTGCCGCTCGCCGGGCCGGCGAAGCTCTCGCTGGCGCTCCCGGCCGGCCTCCCGCGCGAGCGCGTCGGCGTCTACCGGCGCGACGGCGCCGCGAGCCGCTGGAGTTGGATCGAGTCCGAGTGGGACAGCGTGGCGCGCGCGTTCCGGGCCGGGCCCTCGCGGCTCGGGCAGTTCGCGCTGCTGCGCGACGACGCACCGCCCGAGGTGCTCGCGCCCGTCGCCGCGCCCGGAGCGGGAGGAAGGCCCTACTCGACGTGGTCGCTGCGCGCGCGCGTCGTGGACCGCGCGAGCGGCGTGGCGGCGGGCCGCTCGACGCTCATCGTGGACGGCGCGCGCGTCCCCACGGAGTGGGACGCCGAGGCCGGCGTGCTCCGCTGGCGGCCGCTCGCGCGCCCCGCGCCGGGCCGGCACGAGGTGCGCGTGGAGGCGTTCGATCGCGCCGGGAACCGGACGGTCCGGAGCGGGGTGTTTGTGATAACGTCGCGGTGACCGAACCCGCCGTCGACTCCCGCGCCCTTCCGGCGCCGGGTCCGGCGGACCCTCCCGGACCCGCGCGCAGGATGCGCCCATGAAGCACTCGGACTTCGTCCACCTCCACAACCACAGCGACTACTCCCTGCTGGACGGAGCGAGTCCGATCGCGGGCATGGTGAGGCGAGCCGCCGAGCTGCAGATGCCGGCGCTCGCGCTCACCGACCACGGCGCCATGTTCGGCGCGGTCGAGTTCTACCAGGAGGCCCGCAAGGCGGGGGTCAAGCCGCTCGTGGGCATGGAGGCGTACGTCACCCGCGGCCGGCTCACCGACCGCGGGGCCGGCGACACGGCGCACCACCTGGTGCTGCTCGCCCGGGACGAGCGCGGGTTCAGGAACCTGATGCGGCTCACGAGCCTCGCCTACCTGGAGGGCTTCTACTACAAGCCGCGCGTGGACCACGACGTGCTCGCCGCCCACGCCGCGGGCCTGCTCGCGCTCTCGGCCTGCCCCAAGGGCGAGGTGGCGAGCGACCTGCTCGCGGGCGACGAGCAGCGGGCGCTCGAGACCGCGGGCCTCTACCGCGACATGTTCGGGGCGGACCACTACTTTCTCGAGATCCAGAACCACGGGCTCGAGATCGAGGACCGGATCCGCGCCGGGGTCACGGCGCTCGCCGCGCGCACCGGCATCCCGCTCGTGGCCACGAACGACTGCCACTACCTGGAGCCCGGGCACGACGAGGCGCAGGACGTCCTGCTCTGCATCCAGACGGGGCGCACGGTGGCGGACGAGAAGCGGATGAAGGCGACGGCGGGGCTCCACTTCGCCTCGCCCGAGGAGATGAAGCGTGCGTTCGCCGACCACCCCGAGGCGGTGCGCAACACGCTGGCGGTGGCGGAGCGCTGCAACCTGAAGCTCGACTTCGGCCGGCCGCTGCTGCCCGAGTTCCCGCTGCCGGCCGGGGAGCCCGACGCCGAGGCCTACTTCCGGCGGCTGGCCTGGGCGGCGCTCGGCGACCGCTTCGGCGGCGCCGTGTCCGAATCGTTGCGCGAGCGGTTCCAGTACGAGCTGGACGTGATCTGCAAGATGGGGTTCGCGTCCTACTTCCTGATCGTGCGCGACTTCATCCACTTCGCGAAGTCGCGCGGCATCGGCGTGGGGCCGGGCCGCGGCTCGGTGGCGGGCTCGCTCGTGGCCTACGCGCTGCGCATCACGGAGGTGGACCCGATCCGGCACCAGCTCATCTTCGAGCGGTTCCTGAACCCCGAGCGCGTCACGATGCCGGACATCGACATCGACTTCGACGACATCCGCCGCGGCGAGGTGATCGACTATGTGAAGTCCAAGTACGGCGAGCACAACGTCACCCAGATCATCACGTTCGGCACCATGGGCGCGAAGGGCGTGCTGCGCGACGTGGGCCGGGCCCTGGGGCTGCCGGTGGGCGAGGTGGACCGGCTCGCGAAACTGGTGCCGGACGGGCTCGGCGTCACGCTGGACAAGGCGATCGAGCAGACGCCCGACCTCAAGTCCCTGCCGCAGAAGGGCCCGGTCTACGCCAAGCTCATGCGCACCGCGCGCGTGCTGGAGGGGCTGGCGCGGCACAGCTCGGTGCACGCGGCCGGCGTGCTCATCACGCCGGGGCCGCTCAGCGACTACGTCCCGCTCTGCAAGCAGAAGGGCGAGCTGGTCACCACCCAGTGGGACATGAAGGCGGTGGAGAAGGCCGGGCTGCTCAAGATGGACTTCCTCGGCCTGCGTACGCTGAGCGTGCTCCAGGAGTGCGTCGACCTGGTGCGCCAGCGCGACCCCTCGGCGCCCGCGCTCGCGGACCTCCCCGAGGGTGACCCGCGCGCCTACCAGGTGTTCCAGGACGCCGGGACCGTGGGCATCTTCCAGTTCGAGTCGGCCGGCATGCGCGACTACCTCAAGCGCCTCAAGCCCACGGTGTTCGAGGACCTCGTCGCGATGAACGCGCTCTACCGCCCGGGCCCGATGGAGAACATCCCGTACTTCATCGACTGCAAGCACGGGCGGCAGAAGGTGAAGTACGAGCACCCCAAGCTGGAGCCGATCCTGCGCGGCACCTACGGCGTGTTCGTGTACCAGGAGCAGGTCATGGCCGCAGCGCACGAGCTGGCCGGGTTCAGCATGGCGCAGGCCGACGAGCTGCGCCGCGCGATGGGCAAGAAGATCGCCGAGGAGATGGCGAAGAAGCGCGAGCAGTTCATCGAGGGCTGCGCCCGCACCTCGCGCATCGCCGAACGCGTGGCCGACCGCATCTTCTCGACCATGGAGAAGTTCGCGGGCTACGGGTTCAACAAGTGCCTGACCGGAGACACCGAGATCCACGATGCGCTCACCGGCGAACGGACGACGATCGAGGATCTCTTCCGCCATCGGCGACCGTTCACGATCCACGCGCTCGACGACCGGATGCGGCTGGTTCCGCGCCGAGTCGACGACGTCGTGTGGAACGGACGCAGACCCGTGTTCGAGCTGCGGACGGCACGAGGCCGTCGACTGCGCGCGACCGCGAATCACCCTCTCCGCACGCTGGACGGCTGGACCCGCGTCGAGGAGCTCGAGGTCGGCGATCGGATCGCGGCGGCCCGCCGGGTCTCGACCGCGTCCGATCGGTCGTGGCCACGTCATGAGCTGATCGTACTGGCCGGCCTCATCGCGGAAGGGAGCACCTGCCACCCCTCCACGCTGTACTTCCATGGCAATGACCGCGAAGTGGTGGAGGACTTCCGTGAAGCGGTCGCCGAGTTTCCCGACACCACTTCGCGCATCGCCTCGCGCGGTGACGGTGGTCTCGAGGTCGTGGTGAACCTCGGTCGCCCGGAGCGGATTCACGACGGAGACGCGGCGCATGCCGCGGCCCGGGGCAACCTGGCGGTGGTCATGGAGGCCCCGGGGCGACGGTCCGGGGCGTTCCGTTGGGCGGAGCGGCTGGGGATCATCGGCAAGCCCGCCACACAGAAGCGGGTTCCCGGCGAGGTCTTCACGCTGAACGAGGCGAGTGTCGAACTCTTCCTCGGGAGACTCTGGACCGGTGACGGATACCTCTCCGGCGTGGGGCGTCACGCTCCGTACTACGCCACCTCGTCCAGGGATCTCGCGACCGACGTCCAATCGCTCCTTCTGCGGGTGGGCATCCTGTCGACCGTGCACTCGAAGCGGTTCCGGTACCGCGGGACGACGAGGCCGGGCTTCACCGTTCATCTCGTTGGAGACGAAGCGATCGAGACCTTCATCGACCGCATCGTGCCTCACGTCGTGGGGCGTTCGGAAGCCAAGCTCGGCCTGAAGCGCCGTGGCTCGACGACGCGACGCGACCGCAGCAGTCGAGACACCGTCCCCGGGGGCGTGCGCGAGTGGGTCCGGGAGGAGCGGATCCGGGCGGGGCTCACCTGGGCGGAGCTGGAAGCGCGGTCCGGGGTGTCGATGAAGGAGTTCACGGGTCGGGGAGCCTCGCGCAAGCGCGGTTTCCGCCGATCGACCCTCGCGCGCCTGGCGACCTTCTTCGGTTCGATGCGGCTCGCTCGGCTCGCGGCCTCGGACGTCCACTGGGACACGATCACGGCCATCACGCCGTGCGGCGTCGAGGACACCTTCGATCTCACGATCGAACGGGACCACAACTTCGTCGCCAACGGGCTGGTGGTCCACAACTCCCATTCGGCCGCCTACGCGCTGGTCGCCTACCAGTGCGCGTACCTCAAGGGCAACCACCCGGCCGAGTTCATGGCCGCCACGCTCACGAGCGAGATGGGCGACTCCGACCGCGTGCTGACGCTGGTCGAGGAGTGCCGGCGGCTGGGGCTCGAGCTGCTGCCGCCGGACGTGAACCGCTCGCAGTGGCGCTTCACGCTCGAGGACGGCCGCGTCCGCGTCGGCCTGGGCGCGGTGCGCAACGTGGGGCGCGGCGCCGTGGACGCGCTCGTGCGCGCGCGCGAGGCGGGCGGGGCGTTCCGCGACCTGTTCGACCTGGCGTCGCGGCTCCCGGCCGGTGCGGCGAACCGGCGCGTGCTCGAGAGCCTGGTGGCCGCGGGCGCGTGCGACGCGCTCGGCGGCGCGCGGTCGCGGCTCCACGCCGGCGCGGCCGGCGCGCTGGAGCACGCCGCGGCGCTGCACCGCGAGCGCTCGAGCGGGCAGTCGTCGCTGTTCGGCGAGGAGGACTCCGGGCTCGGTGTGGCGGTGGCGCCGCCGCTCCCGGACGTGCCGGACTGGCCTCCGCGCGAGCGCGGCGCGCGCGAGAAGGAGGTGCTCGGGTTCTACTTCTCGGGCCATCCGCTCGACCACCTCCGCGCCGAGATCGAGCAGGTCGCCTCGCACGGCATCGCGCAGGCGCTCGAGCTGGGCGACGGCGCCGAGGCGCGCGTGGTCGGCGTGGTGGGCGAGGTGAAGCAGCTCACGACGCGGGCCGGGAAGCTGATGGCGCTGGTCACGCTCGAGGACCTGACCGGGCGGGTCGAGTGCACGGTGTTCCCGGAGGCCTACGAGCAGGCGCGCGCGACGCTCGTGTCGGAGGCGGTGGTGGTGGCGTCGGGCCGGGTCGAGATCCGCGACGAGCGGGGCGCCAAGCTGCTGCTCCAGGACGTCAGGCCGTGGGACGAGGCGCGCCGGCAGCATCGCTCGGTGCTGCACATCGAGCTGCGCGCGGAGGACCTGTCCGAGGAGCGGCTCGCGGACATGGACGAGGTGCTGTCGTCCTCCCCGGGCGACTCCGAGGTCGTGCTGCACATCGTGAAGCCGGATCACTCGCGGATGGCGATGCGCTCGCGCCGGTTCCGGGTGCGCGCGCACGACGGGTTGATCGCGGAGCTCAAGGCCCGCGTCCCGACCTGCCGCGTCCGCTGGGGAAGGGGGAGCGCGTGACGGTCTGGCTGGACTTCGAGAAGCCGGTGCTGGAGCTGGAGCAGCGGATCCAGGAGTTGCGCGAGCACGCCGGCGAGCACGGCCTCGAGGCGGGACGCGAGATCGCCGAGCTGGAGCGGAAGGCCGAGGCGATGCGGCGCGAGATCTACGCGCAGCTCACGCGCTACCAGCGCGTCCAGATCGCGCGGCACCCGAAGCGGCCGTACGCGCTCGACTACATCCAGTCCTGCTTCAGCGGGTTCACCGAGCTGCACGGCGACCGCCACTTCGCCGACGACCCCGCGATCGTGGCCGGGCTCGCCTGGCTCGAGAACCGCCCGGTCATGGTCATCGGCCAGCAGAAGGGTCGCGACACGAAGGAGAACCTGCTGCGGCGGTTCGGCATGCCGAACCCCGAGGGCTACCGCAAGGCGCTCCGGCTCATGCAGCTCGCCGACCGCTTCCGGGTGCCGGTGGTGACCCTGGTGGACACCCCCGGGGCCTACCCCGGGCTCGGCGCCGAGGAACGAGGTCAGGCCGAGGCGATCGCGGTGAACCTGCGCGAGATGGCCACGTTCGGCGTGCCGATCGTGGCCGCGGTCATCGGCGAGGGCGGCTCCGGCGGCGCGCTCGCGATCGCGGTCGCCGACCGCGTGATCATGTTCGAGAACTCGGTCTACTCCGTGATCTCGCCCGAGGGCTGCGCCTCGATCCTGTGGCGCGACGGCAAGCAGGGGGCCAAGGCGGCCGAGGCGCTCCGGCTCGCGGCCCCCGACCTCGAGGCGCTCGGGATCGTGGACGACGTGATGGCCGAGCCGCTCGGCGGCGCGCATCGCGACCCCGCCCGCGCGCAGGCCACGCTCCGCCAGGCGCTGATCGAGAACCTGGACACGCTGTCCGGGGTATCGGGGGCGGAGCTCGTGCGGCGGCGCGCCGAGCGCTTCCGCCGCTTCGGCGTGTTCCGCGAATCCCGGACCTGACGGGGGCACGGGCGCGTCGGACCGGCGCGGCCCTGTGGTAGCATCCGGCCGATGCCGTCCCCGGGCGTCCCGGCGTCCGCGGTCACGGAGCCCCACCCCGGCCGAGCGAGGAACCGATGCCGTTGAGTGCAGACCTGCTGGCGATCCTGGTGTGCCCCGCGTGCAAGGGGGACCTCGCTTACGACGCCGCGGCCGGGACGCTGACCTGCGCCGCGTGCCGGCTGCGTTACAAGGTTGTGGACGACATTCCGGTGATGCTCGTGGACGAGGCCGAGAAGCTCTGAACACCGCCCGGCCCAGCTCGTGGTCCGCCGCACCGATGCGACCCGCGTCGCTCGTCTTCGCGCTCGCGCTCGCGGCCGTGCCGCTCCCGGCCGGCGCGGCGGCGGCCACGGGCGCCGCCGCCGGCGTGCGGGTCGCGCCCGCCACCCCGGGCGCGGTGCGGCTCACGGTCACCATCCCCGAGCCGCGCTGGGTCCCGGGCGTGGGCGAGGCCGGCACCGAGCGCCTCGAACTGGACGGCTACCAGCCCACCGGGCTCCCGGGCGAACCGGGGATCCCGGCGCGCACGCTGCTCGTGGCGGTGCCGCCGCTCGGCGACGTGCGGCTGACCGCGGCCGCGAGCGAGCCCGCGGTCCACGAAGGCGTCACGCTCGCCCCGAACCTCGGCCTCGGGGAGTCCCGCGAGCCGGTCGTGGTCGAGCGGCGCCTCGAGGCCTACGGTGCGGCCGGCAGCGCGCGGCCGGCGGGAGCGCGGCTCCTCGAGGTGACGTGGATGCGCAACCAGCGCGTCGCGCGGATCGCCATCGAGCCGGCCGCCTACGAGCCGGCGGCGCGCCGGCTCACGCTCGCGCGCCGCGTGGACGTGGAGCTCGCGGTGAGCGTCCCCGGCGTGCCGGGCCCGCCCGCGGAGCCGGACGACCCGTTCGAGCCGGTCTACCGTGCCGCGCTCGCCAACTACGAGCAGGGCCGTGCCTGGCGCCGTCCGGACGCGCGTTCGCTCGCCGCCGCGGCGAAGCGCGCGGGCATACCGCTCGCGGCGCAGGCCGCGCTCGCCGTCCCGCCCGACACGAGCGTCTACGTGGGCCGGCGCTGGATCAAGCTCGCGGTCCAGCGCACGGGGTTCGTGGCGGTGAACTTCTCGCGGCTGCGGGGGCTGCAGCTCTTCGACCCCACCGACCCCGCGCCGTTCGACAGCCTGCGGCTCTTCACCTGGCCGGGCCGCACCGTGCTGCCCGAGGACAGCTACTGCGACACCTGCGACTACCGCGAGGTGGCCCTCGGGATCGTGCGCGACGTGACCCCGCCGCTTCCCGGCGATCCGACCCGGGACGGGCCGCCGGACGGGAACTTCGCCGACAACAACGACGCGTTCTACTTCTTCGCGCAGGGCCCGGAGGGCTGGGCGAGCGACTACGACCCCAGGTATCCGGACACGAGCTACGTCAACCATCCCTACGAGCGGTTCAACTACTACTACCTGACGGTCGCGACCCCCGGGAAGCCGGTCACGACCGGGCTCTACCCGAGCCCACCGCTGCGCATCGGCACGGGGGCGGGCGGCACCCGCGACGTGACGCCGGACGGGAGCGAGACGCCGGTGGCCACGGTCCCGGGCCGGCTGCACGTGGAGCAGGACCTCGAGTACTGGCCGGACGCCTCGGCCATCCGCTCGACGCTGCCGTGGGAGAAGTGGTTCTGGCGGAGCCTCGTGCCGGGGCAGAGCTTCTCGCACACGCTGGACCTGACCGACGCCGACACGACGCAGCCGGCGCGGTTCCGGCTCCGGCACTGGGGGCTTTCGAGCAACCTGTTCCTGCGCAATTGCTCGTGGCCCGGCTTCGACCACCGCCTGGACCTGGACTGGAACGGCGTCCTGTTCCCGCGCGCGCAGTGGCAGGGCTTCTGGTCCGCCGACCGCGGCGCGCGCACGTTCGACACGACCGGCGTGTTCCTGCGCCGCACCGGCAACCGCGTGGCGCTGTCGGTGCCGTTCTACACCGTGCCCGGCTGCCCCGGGTTCCTGGACCGGAGCGGGCTCGCGTTCTACGAGTACTACTACGCGCGCAGGCTCGAGCCCGCCGGCGACGCGATCGAGTTCCGTACCGCGCCCGGCGCCGGCAGGTTCGGCTACGACCTCGGGCCGTTCGTGAAGACGCCGTCCACGTTCCTGTTCGACATCACCGAGCCCCTGCGGCCCGTGCTCCTGAACGGCGCCGAGACGAGCGGGTCCGCCGGCGCGTACCGGCTGGCGTTCGCCGACACCCAGTCCGTGTCGCACCGCTACGCCATCGTGCCGGACTCCATCCTCGTCTCGAACTCGGCGCTGCTGCCGGCGAGCCAGGTGAGCGACGCGCCCTCGACGAGCGACGAGAACCTGCGCAGCGCGACCCAGGCCGCCGACTACCTGGTGATCTACTTCGACGGCTTCAAGGCCGCCGCCGACTCGCTCGCCGCGTGGCGGCGGGTGCGCCTGCCGCTCATGACCGGGTCCGCGCCCCACCTCGCCAAGGCGGTCCCCGTCTCCGCGCTCTACGACCAGTTCTCGGGCGGCCGCACCGACCCGGGCGCGATCCGCAACTTCCTCCGTTCGGTCGCGGGCTGGTCGCGGCGCCCGCTCTACGTGACGTTCCTCGGTGACGCCTCGTTCGACTTCAAGGACATCACCGGCCGCGCGGTGCCCGGCCAGCCGGGCTGCCTGCTGCCCTCGTTCGAGAACAACTTCGACACCCAGTTCCTGATCCGGCGCCAGTACGCGACCGACGACTGGATCGCGAACGTGGACGACCCGGTCGCGGTGCTGCCGGACTACCTCACGGGGCGCATCCCGGCCGGGGACGCCGCCAGCGCGCTCGACGTCGTGACCCGCAAGATCCTCGCCTACGAACGGAACGCGCCGTTCGGCGAGTACCGGAACACGGTGCTGCTCATGGCCGACGACAACGCGCAGGGACAGGACTGCGACCCGATCGGGTGGGGGCACGTGTCCCAGACCGACCGGCTGAACCAGGGCCACACGCCGGCGGAGACCGACCGCGAGTACATCTACCTGCACACGTTCCCGACCGGGCCCGGCGGCACGAAGCCGGGCGCGCGCGCGCAGCTGTTCAAGGACCTCAACCGGGGCGCGGCGATCCTCAACTTCGTCGGACACGGCAGCCCGTTCAAGATGACCGACGAGAGCACGTTCCTGGACAGCGACGCGGGCACGCTCGTGAACGGCCTCAAGCTCCCGCTCCTGGTGGCGGCGTCGTGCGACGTGGGCAAGTTCAACGACCCCACGGTGCAGAGCCTCGGCGAGCGGCTGTTCATGTCCACGAACGGCGGCTGCATCGGCGTCATCTCCGCCACCGAGCAGGCGCTGTCGGGGCTCAACAGCTTCCTCAACAGCCTCATCTACGACGCGCTGTTCACGCGCGACACGATCACCGTGGCGGGCGTGCAGCTGCCGGCGGTCGGGCAGTACCACCTGCCGCTCTCGGCCGCGCTGCTCGCCGCCAAGTCGGTGCCCGAGGCGCAGGGCACGAACAGCGAGAAGTACCAGCTCATGGGCGACGCCGCGACGCAGCTGAACCTGCCGCGGCTGTGGACGGAGATCTCGCTCGCCGACGCGCAGGGCGTGCCGGTGACCCAGTTCACCCGCGGCCAGACGCTGACGTTCTCCGGTCGCGTGCTCGACCGCCCCGGGGGCACGCTGGTGCCGATGGACGGCGTCGCGAGCGTGCTCATCGAGGACTCGGCGCCCACGAACCTGACGCCCAACGAGTGCCAGGCGCCGATCCCGTACGTGTTCAGCGCCGGCCCGATCTACCACGGCGACGTGACGCTGCAGGGAGGCACGTTCCAGGGCCGGTTCGTGGTGTCGCTGGACGCCACGGCGGGGACCGCGGGCCGGATCCGAGCCTACGCCACCGGCCGCACCGCCGCGGGGCAGAGCGACGGCGTGGGGGACCTGCGCGCGGACGTGGTGGCCGGCGCGCCGCCCGCAGGCGACGACGCCGGACCCCGCATCACGCTGTCGTTCGCGGGCGGCTCCACGAACGTGCGCCCGGACGCGACGCTGCGGATCGACCTGTTCGACGACAACGGGATCATGACCACCGGCCACGCGCCCCAGAACTCCATCGTCGTGACCGTGGACGGCAACACCACCACGCGCACCGACGTCACATCGACGTTCCGCTACGCCGCCGACTCGCACCGGGCGGGCACTGCCACGTTCCAGTTGCCGGGCCTCGCCGCGGGGCCGCACGAGGTCCGGGTGTCGGCCGCGGACAACCTCGCCACCGGACTGGACGCCGTCCGCCACCGCTCGTCGGCGACGCTGGAGTTCAACGTCGTGGATACGCCGCCGCTGCGCGTGACCCGCACGTTCCTGTTCCCGAACCCGGTCCTCTCCGGCGGCGCCGGGGGTGGCGGCGTGTTCGTGGTGGACGCGCCGGGCGACTCGGTCAACACGATGGTCCGGATCTACACCCTGGCCGGCAAACTGGTGCGCGTCCTCCGCCAGATGGGCGGGGTCGGCCAGGCCCAGCTGGCCTGGGACGGGCTGGACGACGAGTCCCGTCCGCTCGCCCAGGGGACCTACCTCTACAAGGTGTACGTCAGCGCCCGGGAGGCCGATGGAAGCAGCAGCGCGCGCCAGCGGGCCACCGCGGAAGGCCGGTTCGTGGTCCACCGACCGTGAGCGCGGGCGCCGCGCCGGCGCCGGGTCGCCGGATACTGGAACCGATCCGGCGCTTCCGGTGTAGTATCCCCGGTCCGCCATTCTGCCCGGTCCCCCCGGGCCCCACCCTGAGGAGACCGAACATGCGTCTTTCCACCACCACCACCCTGGGCTGTGTCCTGGGTCTCGCGCTGGCGTCGACGGCCTTCGCGCAGGGCACCGGCCGGTCGCTCGACATCCAGCCGGGCGGCCGCCAGAACGGCCTGGGCGCGACGGGCGTCGCCATCGCCGAGGACGCGACCGGCGTGACCTGGTGGAACCCCGCCGGGCTGGGCTTCGTGACCCGCTCGGCCATCGACCAGTCGTACGCGCAGCTCGTGCCCGGGCTGGCCACGGACGTGAACTACTTTTACCTCACGTACGTGCGGCCGACCTCCGGCTGGGGCGCGTTCGGAGTGGGGCTCGTGTTCCTGTCCTACGGCACGAGCGAAGGCACCGACCCGTTCGGCAATCCCACCGGGACGTTCACTTCGAACGAGGTCTCGCCGGCGATCTACTACGGCACGAAGCTCCTGCCCGACTTCTCCGTGGGCGCGGCGCTCAAGTACATCCGCATCCAGCTCGCGCCCCAGTCGCTCTCCGGAGTGGGCGCCACGTTCGGCCTGGACCTGGCGGCCCTCTACCGCATCCCGGCCGCGAAGCTGAACCTCGGCGTCAACGTGCAGAACCTCGGGCCCAGCGTGACGTTCATCAACGAGGACGAGCGCAGCCCCCTGTCGCGCAACATCAAGGCGGGTTTCGCGTGGGACGCCTACGAGAACGAGGGCTTCCGGGTCCTCCTCGCGGGCGACTTCGACCAGTCTCTGGTCACCGACGCGTTCTGGCAGCTCCACGGCGGGCTCGAGCTGCGCTACACGGACCAGATCGCCGGCCGCATCGGCTACTACCACGACCCGCTCGGCCAGCTCGAGGGCCTCACCTACGGGCTCGGGCTGGGCTGGAAGAGCCTGTCGCTGGATTTCGGGAGCATCCCGCAGGCGAAGGACTCCGGGCTCCCCAACGTCAACAAGGTCACCCTAGGCTACCGCTTCTGACGCGCGCGTGAACCCCCGCCGGCTGTCCGCCAGCCTCGCCCTCCTCCTGTCGCTCCCGGCCGCAGCGGCGCCACCCGCCGCTGCGGCCGAGTCGCGTTCGCTGGTCGTCCGCCGCGTCGCCCCGGCCGAGGCGCGCGCGACGCGCGCGCGCGACGAGCTCACGCCGTGGCCGGCTCCGCTCAGCGCCCGGGACCGCTCGGTGCTGCTCCGCCGGCTGGACCGCCGGCGCGCGTTCCTCGCGCACGAGGAGGAGCTGCACCGCGCGGCGTTCCGGGTCGGCCCGTCGCTCGCCTCGTCGCGGCGGCGCGGCTGGCGGCCGCCCGCGCCGGCCCCGGCGAGGCCGGGGGAGGCGGGCGCGCTCGCGGTAGCGCGGGTCGCGGCGGTGCCGGTGGACACGGTCCGCGTGGCGTTCCTGCGCGTGGACTTCCTCGCCGACCGGAACGGCAGCGGCTCGACCGGCAACGGCCGGTTCAACCTCGCCCCCGGCGACACGTTCGCGAACCCGGTGGACCGCCCGCCGCACAACCGGGACTTCTTCCGCAGGCACGGCGAGGCGCTCGCGCGCTACTACGACGCCCAGTCCTACGGCCGCGTGCGCGTCGAAGTGGACGTGTGGCCCGCGGGGCAGGACTCGGCCTATCACCTGAGCGACATGGCGGACCTCGGCCCGTGGGTGTTCGGCAGCAGCATCTTCCGCGCCGCGGTGACGATGATGCGCGCCTGCTTCTTCGCCGCCGACTCGCAATCCATCGCCATCGGCGACCGGGTTCCGTGGGACCGCTACGACCGCTTCGTGATCATCCACGCCGGCAGCGACCTGCAGAGCGACATCGACCAGGACTCGAAGTCCGACATCCCCTCGTTCACCATGTTCGTGGACGACACCGACCGCGTCATCTTCCCGGACTCGAGCAACCGCGACCGGCCCATCGACCGCGTGGCGTTCCTGCCCGAGACGATCAACCAGGACGACGCCTACGGCGCGATCAACGGGGTCAATGCGCACGAGAACGGCCACAACCTGTTCGGGCTCGGGGACGTCTACGACATCAACTCGGCGCTGCCGGTGGTGGGCTGGTGGTCGCTCATGGACAGCGGCAACCTGGTGGGCTCGCTCGTGAGCCGGCGCGACAGCGTCATCTACGCGGTGGGCCTGCTGCCGCCGAGCCTGGATCCGTTCCAGCGCGACTTCCTCCTGGACGAGGGGCTGCTCCAGTTCCGCCGCCCGGGCGCCGCCGACACGGCCGAATTCCGGCTGCACGGCAGCCAGCGCACGAACGACTTCGTGAAGCTGGACCTCTCGAGCGACGAGTACGTGATCCTCGAGAACCGCCACCTGTCGCCCGCGGACTCGGTCCGCCTGCTCCAGGACGACACGACCGGCGTGGTGCTGGGCCCGCGCGAGCCGGACGGATACGAGTACGACGCCCTGCTCCCGGCGGGGGGCATCCTCGCCTGGCACGTGGACGAGAGCGTGATCCCGTTCCTGACCTCGCTCCGCACGAACCCCGACTTCGGCTTCAACTCGAACCCGCGCCGGCTCGGTCTCCAGATCCTCGAGGCCGACGGGCTCGACGACCTGGGCGACCTGGGCTCGCCGTTCCTGCTGGGCGGCGAGTTCGACCCGTGGCAGGCGAGCGTGGCGCCCGTGCTCTCGGACACGACCATCCCGAGCCTCGTGCCGAACCAGGGCACGCGGCCACACGCGCGAATCGAGTTCCTGGACGACGCGAGCGACACGATGCGCGTGCGGGTCACGCGCCGCTGGCAGCCGCCCGGCTGGCCGGTGGCCGCGAACTTCCCGCCCGGCGGGCCACAGCCGCTGGCCGCCGACCTCGACCGCGACGGCCGCCCGGAGATCGTGTGGGCCGGCGGCGACACGACCGTCACCGACACCTCGCTCGCCGCGCGCGAGTCCGTGCGGGACTCGGCGGCGTTGTTCGCCGTGCGCTGGGACGGAAAGGGCATCGCCGGCGCCGACACGCTCGACTTCGCGCACCTGGACCGGCGGCCGCTCCGCACCACGGCGGCGCTCGCCTCGGGGTCCGCCGAGGGCATCGTGTTCGCGGTCACGGAGTGGGCCGGACCCGGCGACGTGCTCGGCGGGCGGCTGTGGGCGGTCACGCCCGCGGGAGCCTCGCTGCCCGGGTTCCCGGTCACGCTCCCGTCGCCCGCGACCACGCCGCCGCTCGCGACCGGCAGCGTAGACGGCGGCTGGCAGGTGCTGGTCGGTTGCGCCGACGGCGGCGTGCGCGCGGTGGACGCCAGCGGGACCGTGGTCGCCACCAGCACGCCGCTCGGGACCGGCGCCGTGAGCGGCACGCTCGCGCTGTGGTCCACCGCGACCGCGATCCCGCCCACGCCCGCGGACGGCCGGCTCGCGGCGGCGACCGAGCAGGGCGCGCTGGCGGTGTTCGAGTTCCCGGGGCTGGCGCAGGTGTCCGGCTGGCGCACCGGCCTGGGCATCGCGGGCTTCGCGCCGTCCATGCTCTGGCTCCGGCTCGGCGGCTCGGGCGCGCACGCCGCCCAGGAGTGCGGCGCCGGCGTGCCCACGCTGGTGGTCCAGCACGCCGACCGGCTGTGGGCGTTCTGTGGCGACTCGCCGGCGCTCCTCTCCGGCTGGGGCGCGAGCTTCGGCGACACCGTCGTCGCGGGACTCGGCGCCGGGGATCCCGACGGCGACGGTTTCCCCGAGGTGCTCGTCCAGGGCATCCGGTCGCAGCTCGCGTTCATCAACCGCAGCGGCCGGCCCTCGCCCGGCTGGCCTCGCCGCGGCACCACCGAGGGCTTCACCACGACCTCGCCGCCGCTCGCGCTCGACCTCTCGGGCGACGGCCGGCCGGAGCTGGTGGCACTCAACGCGAGCGGCGTGATCTCCGCGTTCGACGGGGGCGGCGGCACGCCGCAGGGCTGGCCGCTCGCCACCGGCGTGGGCGCGGCGGGCAGCATGCTCGCCGCCGACCTCGAAGCCGACGGTACGCTCGAGATCGTGGCGCCGGACCGCTTCGGGCGGCTTTACGCCTACACCGTGCCGGGATCGCTCGGCCTGGCGGCGAGCCCGTGGCGCATGCCGGGCGGTGACCCGGGCCGGCACGCGGCGCTCGCTCCCGGCGCCACGAGCGCCCCGGGGCCGCCGGGATCCGGGCCGCTCGTGTCGGGGTCGCTCAAGGCGTACCCGAACCCGGCCCGCAGGATGCCCGTGAACATCGCCTACCAGCTCACCGAAGACGCGACCGTCGAGTTCCGGGTGCTGGACACCTCGGGCCACGAGGTGGCGCGCTGGACGCGGGCCGGGCGCCGCGCGGACAATGTGGAGACGTGGGACCCGTCGGGGGTGCCGGCGGGGCTCTACGTGGCGCACGTGCGCTTCTCCGGCCCGCGGGGCTCGCACGGCGCGAGTGTCCCGCTGGGGATCCTGCGATGAGGCGAGGCGCGCTCGTGGCCGTCCTGGGACTGCTGGCCGGCGCGTCGCCGGCGGCGGCGGGCGAGTGCGCGTCCCGGCTCGCGGCGTGCGTGCTGGCCGAGCCGCCCGCGGCGGGGAGCGGCGCGGGCGCGACCCGGCTGCACGGCGCGGCCGGGGTGCCCGGGCTGTGGCTCGCGCAGCGCGCCATCGAGCGCGAGTGGGGCCCTTCGGAGGACTCGCTCTACCGCACGGTCGAGGTCCGCGAGTGGAAGCTCGAGGGCCTGGCGCTCGCGCTCTCGAGCGCGGTCCCGGGCGCGGGCCAGATCTACGTGGGCGAGGGGAGCGGCTGGCTCTACCTCGCGGCCGAGGCGCTCGGCTGGGCCGGCCGCACGATCACCCGCCGGCGAGGCGACTCACTGCGCGACGACGCCATCGCGCTCATCGGCAACCCGGCGGACACGGCGGCCCACTGGAGCTTCGAGCGCTACGCCACCGCCACCGGGGACGACGCCGGCGAGCTGCGCGCGCTGTGGGAGCAGGACCGAGACGCGTTCTACGAATCGCTGGCGCGCGACTCGCGCTACCGCTTCGGGTTCTCGGGCTCGGACGTGCTCGGCGCCTACGAGCGCTTCCGCGGAGCGCACGAGTCGGCGCAGGACCGCTACCGCCAGTCGCGGTACCTGGAGATCGCGCTGTGGGCGAACCACGCGGTGGCCGCGTTCGACGCGCTGCGGGCGGCCCGTTTCCACAACCTGCCGCTGCGTCGCGACCTCGAGCTTCGGCTGTCCGGCCGCGCCGGCCGCGACGGCGGCGAGCTGCGCGCGACCCTGGTGAGGAGATTCTGAGCATGGACCTCCCGGGCCTCTGCGCGCCGCTCCTCGGCCTCGCCCTCTCGGGCCCACCCGCGCTCGCCGCCCCGCCGGCCGTGGAGGCGGCCGTAATGTCGGCTCCGGGCGCGGGACTCGTCTCGCCGCTCTCGATCGCGGCCGGCAGCATCACGGCGCCGCGCGAGCCGAAGCCGCGCAAGCCGAAGAAGGGCCGGCCCGCCGGCACCGAGGCCCCGCAGTCGAACGAGGGGCTCGGGCCCGAGCGGGCGCGCATCCTGCTGCGCTCGCTCACGTTCCCCGGCTGGGGGCAGATGACGCTCGGGCGGAGCGGCAGCGCGCGCGTGTTCGCGCTCGCCGAGGCCGGCGTGTGGGGCGCGTTCGTCGCGTTCCGGGTGCAGCAGGCGTTGCGTACGGAGTCCTACCTGCGCACCGCGCGGCTCTCGGCCGGCATCGACCTCCGGGGGACCGACGACGAGATGCGCCGCATCGTGGGCGCATACGCGAGCAGCGAGGAGTACAACCTCCTGGTCGTCACCCGCGACGCCGCGAACATCTACCTGAGCGACCCGGACAACCCGGACCTCGCCGGATACCGCGAGTACATCGCGAGGCACTCGATCTCCGGCGCGGGGGCGTGGAGATGGACCGACGAGGCCGCTTTCCTGCGCTACGGCGGCCAGCGGAAGAACGCGCACCGGGCCGGCCTGCGCGCGAACACCGCTCTCGGCCTGGCGGTCGCGAACCGGCTCGTGAGCGCGCTGCACGCGGCGCGGCTCGCGAGCCGCACGCCGGCGGCGGGGGAGCCCCGCGGCTGGCGCCTGGAGCTCGAGCCCGGGCTCGCCGAACCCGGACGATTCCGCGCGGCGCTCACCACGAGCTTCTGAGGCCGGCGGCGGCCCGATGAGGCTCGAGCGCTCGATCCGATGGCCCGCCCCCGCGGTCGTGGTCGCGCTCGCGGTCGTGGTGGCACCCGCGGGACCGGCTTGCGCCGCGCCACCCGCGCCCGCACCCGCCACGCCGCCGGCCGCCGGGGTGGACCCCGCGCTCGCGCCCGCGTTCGCCGCGCCGCCGGCCGCCGCCGTGGCACCCGAGTCCGCGCGCGTCGCGATCCCCGCGACCCTGGACCCGCCGGGCGGGAGCGCGCCGGACCCGTCGCCTCCGCCCGCCGGATCGCTCGCGCCGCGCGAGCTGCCGGCCATCGTCGACGGCGAGTCGGACCCGCTCTCCGAGCCGGCGGGCGTGCTCGCCGACGCGTTCGGTCGCGTGTGGGTGAGCGACGCATCGCACCACCGCCTGCGCCGCTGGACGGCCGCCGGAACGCCGCTCGACGAGACGGGTGCGCTCGGGAGCGAGCCCGGCCGCTTCCGCCGGCCGGACGCGCTCGCGCGCCTCGGCTCGCTTGGCGTCGCCGTGCTCGACCTGGAGAACCGGCGCGTCGTCTCCTACGACCATCACCTGCGGCTCCTCGGCGTGCTCGTGGACCTGGTCGCGCCCGAGCTCGAGCAACGCCTCGGGCGCGTCCTCCCGGTGGGCCTGGCCTCGGACCGGGGCGGGGCGCTCTATGTGGCCGACGCCGAGCGCGATCGCGTGCTGGTGTTCGACTTCGCGGGCACGTTCGTTCGCGAGCTGGGCGGCTTCTCCGCTCGCGCCGGCGGCTTCTCGGGCCTGCTCGGAGTGGCGTGCGGCCCGCGCGGCGGGCTCGTCACGGTGGAGCGGCCGCGCGCCCGCCCGCGCGGGCGGGCCGCGGACGACACCACCGCCGGCCGGGCGAGGCTCCAGTGGCTGGACGCGGGCGGGCAGGTGCTGGCGGCGCGCTGGTCGCCCGCGTGGAGGGCGGGAAGCGCCGAGGCGCGGTTCGCGATCGCCGTGGACGACTCGGGCCGCGTCGCCGTGGCGGGAGAGCGCTCGGGCGAGCTGTGCGTCCTCTCGCCCGAGGGCCGCGTGCTTGCACGCCTCGGAGGCCTGGCCGCGCCCCGCGCGCTCGCGTTCGCGCCGGACGGCACGCTGCTCGTGGCCGAGGCCGGGGCGCGCCGCGTGCGCCGCCTGGCGCTCGAACGCGCCGCGGGGGAGTAGGGGGGTGAGGCTCACGCGGGCCGTGCCGGCGATCGCCCGGTGCGGCGGGCTCCTCGTGCTCGCGGCCCACGTCGCCGCGGCCGCGCCCGCGGCGCCGCAGCGGGACCCCTCGTGCGTCGTCGTCGCGGTCGTGCCCACGCCCGGGGCGGCCGTGGTGCGGCTGCCGCGCGGATTCGTGCGCGCGGGCAGCGATTCGCTGTGGTCGAACTCCGGCCCCTGGCTCGCGGGCCGCGACTACCGGCTGGACCGCCTCACGGGCGACGTCCGCGTGCTACGCCCGCTCGCGCCGGGCGAGACGCTGTGGGCGAGGGTGTGCGGGCTCGTCGCGCCGCCGCCGCTCGAATACGTGCGCCAGGTCTACTGGCCGGCGCGGCCGGCGGCGGCGCCGGAGAGCGCGGGCTCGGAGGCGGGCGCGCCCTCGACGGTCACCCCCGCCGCGCCTCGCCCGGCCACCGCGAGGAACGTGGGAGCGGCGCCGGAGGGCGCCTCGCTCGGCGTCACCGGCAACAAGACCATCGCGGTGGACTTCGGCTCGTCGCAGGACGCCGCGCTCCGCCAGTCGCTGGACCTCTCGCTGAGCGGCCGCATCGCCCCCGGCGTCGAGCTCACAGGCGTCCTGAGCGACCGTGACACGCCGCTCGGCGTGGACGGCACGAGCCAGGACCTGCGCTCGCTCGACCGCGTGCTGGTCGAGCTGCGCGCACCGGAGGGCCGCGGCGCGCTCGGCGACATCCCGGTGCAGGTCGGACGCGGCGAGTTCGCGCGGCTCGAGCGCCGCGTGCAGGGCGTCTCGGCGGAGTGGCGGCCCGGCGACCTCACCGTGCGCGCGGCGGCCGCGGGCGCGCAGGGGGAGTACCTGCGCGCCCAGTTCGCGGGCGTGGACGGACGGCAAGGCCCCTACACGCTCACCGACCGCGACGGCGCGCCGGGGATCACGGTGGTGCCTGGCAGCGAGGTCGTGACGCTGGACGGCGCGCGCCTCACGCGCGGCGAAGCCGCGGACTACGTGCTCGACTACGAGCGCGCCCGGCTCACGTTCTCGAACCGGCGCCCGATCTCGTCCGCGTCGCGGATCACGGTCGAGTACCAGTACTCGCTGGTCCGCTTCCGCCGCAACCTGGCCGCGGCCTCGAGCGAATGGCGGCGCGGGCGCTGGTCGTGGTTCGCGCACGGGCTGCGCGAGTCCGACGACGCCGGCCGGCCGCTCGCGGGCGCGCTGGACGCCGGCGACCGCCTGGAGCTGGCGCAGTCCGGCGACTCGCTCGCGCTCGGCGAGGGCGTCACGCCCGGCGTGGGCGACTACGACAGCGTGCACGTCGGCGGCGTCACCTACTTCGCGTTCGCCGGGCTCGATTCGGGGAGCTTCGCCGTGCGCTTCGCGAGGGTCGGCGAGGGACGCGGCGACTACGCAGACTCCGCGGTCGTGGGCGGGCGCGCGATCCTGCGCCACGTCGGCGCGGGGCAGGGCGCCTGGCGCGTGGGCCGGCTGCTCCCGGCGCCCGAGACGCACGATCTGGCGGCGGTGGGCGCGCGCTTCGCGGCGGGCGCGCTGCAGGTGGAGACCGAGGGGGCGGTGTCGCGCTTCGACCGCAACACGCTCTCCTCGCGCGACGGCGCCGACGACCTGGGCGGTGCCGGGCGCGTCACGGTCGCGAGCGAGGGCCGGCTCGGGTTCCTGCCCGGGCGGGTCGGCGCGGGCGGCGGCTACCGCCACGTCGAGCGGCGCTTCGCGCCGTTCACGCGGCTCGAGCGGCCGTTCGCCGAGGAGGACTGGGGCCTGCCCTCGGGGGCCGACCTCGAGCACCAGCGGCGCGCCGACCTGAACGCGTGGTGGCGGCCGGCCGAAGGCCGCGAGCTGCGCGCCGAGTGGTCGCGCCTGGCGACGCCGGACGGCTACGACGGCACGCGCCGGGACGTGAGCGCGCGCGGCGCCACCGGCGCGCTCACCGCGCAGGCGCGCTGGCTCCACGCGGACGGCCAGCGTGCCGGGCTCGCGTTCCCGAACGGCGGGCGGAGCCGCGCGAGCGGCGAGCTGCGCTGGCGCGGAAGCTGGTGGGCGCCCGCACTCCGCGCCGAGTCGGACGTGCGCGAGACGCCCGGCGACACCGCCACCACCGAGGACCGGGTGAGCGCGCTCGATGTGGACGTCGCCACCGGGTCGCGGCTCGTGTGGCGCGCCGCGGTGGGCGGCGGCGAGCGGCGCGACCGGCGCGAGGCCGGCCGCACCGACACCCGCTCCCGCACGCGCACCTGGCGAGCGGAACTGGAGACTCCCGCCGGCGCCGCGCTCGGGGCCGCGTTCCAGGCGCACCGGCGCGACACGCGCGACGAGTCGAGCGGCGCGCTCGTCCGCCAGGACCTGGCGAGCGCGCGGCTCCGCGGCGACTGGCGCGAGGCCGGACTCTCGGGCGCGCTCCAGGTGGAGCGCACCGGCGAAGCCGAGAACCGGCGCGTGCGCGTACTCACGTTCGTGGGCGCGGGTCGCGGCGCCTACGACGCGACCGGGAACTTCGTCGGCGCCGGCGACCACGACCTGGTGCTCGTGGTGAGCCCCGAGCTCGAGCGCTTCGCCCGCACCGCGACGAGCGCGCGCGCGTCGTGGACGTTCGGCCGCTCGGAGGCCTGGCGCGGCTCGCGCGTGGAGTTCACGCTCGAGGACGAGGCGCGCCGGCGCGGCGGCGGCAGGCTCGCGGACGTGTTCCTGTCCACCGGGCTCGCGCTCGTGGATCCGGGGCTCGCGCGCGGGAGCGTCACCCAGCGGCTCGAGGCGGAGCTCGCGCCGTCCTCGCGCGTGGCGGGGCTCCGGCTCCGCGCCGAGCGGCGGGTGGGCGCCGACCGCACGTTCGCGAACTTCGCCCAGGCCACGGACGCGCGCACCGTCTCCGTCCGCTGGCGCGCCCGCCCGGGGGCGACGACCAGCGCCGAGGCCGAGGCGCGCGTGGCCTGGCAGCGAGCGAGCCAGGCGTTCGCCGGCGGGGCGAGCTACGCGCGCACGCTGGTGGACCAGGTGGCGAGCGCGACCTGGGTCTGGCAGCCGGGCGCCCACCTGCGGCTCGCCGCCGCGGGCGACGCGACCTGGTCGCGCGTGGTGGGCGCGGCCGAGGTCACGCGCACGCTGCGCCTGGGACCGGACCTGGCGTTCGGTCTCGGGCGCACCGGGCGGGCCGAGTTGAGCGCGCGGCGGGCGTTCGCGAGCGGCCCGCCGGCGCAGGGTCTGCTCCCGAGCGCGGACCCGGCGGGCGCTCCGCGCTGGGAGGGTTCGAGCCGGCTCGACTGGCGGCTGCACGAGACCACCACGTTCGGGCTCCAGGCGAACGTGCGCGAACGGCCCGGCCGGGCGGCGATCGTGACCGGCCGGGCCGAGGTGAGGGCGTTCTTCTGATGCGCGCCCGCACGGCGCTCCCGGCCGCGGCGCGGACCGCACTCGCCGCCGCCTGCCTCCTGCTCGCGGGCGGGGCAGCCGCGGCCGGCGCGACGCGGCTCGCGCCCGCCGGCTGGCCGCTCACGACGCGCGAGGCCGAGGCGCTGTTCGAGCCCGCGCTGCGCGCGCCCGCGGACAGCGCCGCACTCGCGCGCTCGCTCCACCGCGCGAGCGCGCGGCTCCAGTCGGCGGGCTGGCTCGAGGCGAGCCTCGCGGCGGCGTGGGACACCGCGGGGCAGGTGCTCGCGCTCGACGTCGCGAGCGGGACGCGTTTCCGCTGGCGCGCGATCTCGGTGGCGATGCCGCGCGAGGACTCCGCCGCGCTCGCGCGCCTGCCGTTCGCCTCGGGCGAGCCCGTGGACCCGGGCGCGCTCGCCCGCTGGGTCGAGCGCGAGCTCCGGCAGGCCGAGGCCCGCGGTCACGCCTGGGCGCAGCTCTCGATCACCGGCTGGGACCAGGACTCGGGCCTCGTGGACGTGCGGCTCTCGGGCGCGCTCGGCCCGCGGGTCCAGGTGAGCGGCGTGCGCATCGAGGGACTTCAGGTCACGCGCCCGCGCGTGGCGGAGCGGGCGCTCGGCCCGCTCACGGGCCGGACCTACGACCCGGCCGCGGCGCGTGCCGCCGCGGCGCGGCTCGCGCAGCTGGAGGTGTTCACGCGCGCCGAGTTCGTCGGGATCGAGGGCGGCCCCCAGTGGCAGGCCGGCACGCTGGCCTACCGCGTCGCGGAGCCGCGCTACAACCGCTTCGAGGGCGCGGTCGGCGTGCAGGGCAGCGCCGGCGCGGTCGGGCTCGCCACGCTCGAGCTGGGCAACCTGCTCGGCACCGCGCGCGCGGCCGCGCTCGGCTGGCAGTCGCGCGGCGGCGGCCGCTCCGACTTCCGCGTGCGCTACGCCGAGCCATATCTTGCGGGGCAGCCGTTCCGGCTCGAGCTGGCGCTGGAACAGCAGCTCCAGGACTCGACCTACACCCGCACGCGGACCGGCGCGCGCCTCTCGCACGTGCTCGGGACCGGCGACCGCGTCACCGCGGGCTACGAAGAGGAACGGGTGTTCCAGACGCGCGGCGACGCGAGCTCGGCGAACCTCCAGAACACGGTGTTCGGCTTCGAGCGGGACGGCCGCGACGATCGCGCCTCGCCGCGCCGGGGCACGCGTCTCCGGCTGGGAGGGACGGGCGTGACCAAGCGCGAGACGCTGCGCGCGCCGCGCGCGGGCGAGCCCGCCACACGGCGCTCGCGCGCCGGTCTCGCCGAGGCCCGCCTCGAATGGCACCGCCCGGTCGCGGCCGGTTCCGGCGTCGCGCTCGAGCTCTCCGGAACGGGCCGGTTCTCGAGCGAGCGCGTGCTGCCGGACTACGAACGGACACCCGTGGGCGGCGCCGCGACGCTGCGCGGGCACGACGAGGAGGCGTTCCGCGTGGACCGGGCGCTGCTGGGCCGGCTCGAGTTCCGCTGGTTCCCGGGCGGGGCCGGCGAGCGCCTGGCGCTGTTCTGGGACCATGCGCGCATGTTCACGCGCGTCGCGGTGACCGACACCGGCGGCGCCGTGACCGGGGACCGCGGCGAATGGCGCGATGCCGACGGCGTCGGGGTGGGGCTCCGCCTGCGCGCCGCGGGCGGCCTGGTGGACGTGGATTACGGCCTCGAGCCCGGGCGGGGCTTCCTCGACGGGCGCATCCACCTGCGGCTCGTGAGCGTATTCTGATGCCCCTTGCCCGCGAGGTGGAGACCGCGTTCGCGCCCGGCGGGGCGCTGCCGGCGGCCTGGCCAGGGTGGGAGGAGCGCGCCGGCCAGCGCGCGCTCGCGATCGAGGTCGCGCGCACGCTCGAACACGGCGGCGTGCTGCTGGCCGAGGCGCCCACCGGGGTCGGCAAGTCGCTCGCCTATCTGCTCCCGGCCGCGCTCCACGTCGCCGGCACCGGCGAGCGGGTCCTGGTCGCGACCTGCACGCGTTCGCTCCAGGACCAGTTGTTCGAGCGTGACCTGCCGGCGGTGCTGTCGGCGCTCGGGCTCTCGCTGCCGATCGCGGTGCTCAAGGGCAAGCAGAACTACCTCTGCCCGCGGGCGCTGGAGATCGCCAGCGGCGAGGACGAACCCCAGGAGCGCGCGCTCGACGAGCTGCGGGCGTGGGCGGCCGAGGACGAGTCCGGAGACCTGGACCGCTACCCGGGGGCGGGCACGGAGACGTTCGCGCGGCTTCGGGTCCGGGTCGCGACCGACCCCTCGGCGTGCACGCCGGCCACCTGCCGGCGCGGGCGCGAATGCTTCTGGGCGCGCGCGCGCCGGCGCGCGGGGGAAGCGCGCCTGCTGGTCGTGAACCACGCGCTGCTCGCTCGCGCCGCGGACGCCGACGGGCTGCTGCCGCCGGCGGACGCCCTGCTCGTGGACGAGGCGCACCGGCTGGAGGCCGTGCTGTCTTCGCAGCTCGAGCGTTCGGTCTCGATGCACCGGATCGAGGAGCTGCTGCGGCTCACCGGGACATGGGGCGACGGCCGCCGGGGCGCGGGCGTGCTGGCGCGGGCGCGCGGGTTCGCCGCGCCGCTCCTCGCGACGTCGCGCCCGCTCGAGCGGCTGCTCGAGGACCTGGCACGGCTCTCCGGGCGCGGCGACGAGCTGCGGCACGACGCGGAGGCGCTGTTCGCGGGTCTCCGGCTCGAGCGGGCGGCGGCCGAGGGCCCGTATGCGCTCCGCGTGCGGCATCGTGACATGGCCGGGCTCCTCGGGCGCGACCTCGCGGGGCTCGAGCGGGTGCTCGAGCACGCGCGCCGGCACGCCGAGGTCACGCGTCGCGCGGCCGCCGCGTTCGCGGGAAGCGAGCCGCGGGGCGAGGCCGCGGAGGAGCTGGCCGCCGAGTTCGAGACGGTCTCGCTCCGCTGGCAGCAGCTCCACGACGAGCTCGCGTGGCTCGCCGACGCCGCCGACCGGGACTGGGCGTTCTGGCGCTCGCAGGGTCCGCGTGCGCGGAACGCCGAGCTGCACGGCGCGCCGGTGTGGGTGGGGCCGCAGGCGCGCCGGGTGCTGCTCGCGCCGCGGGCCGCGGTGCTCACGAGCGCGACGCTCTCGGCGGCGGGCGAGTTCTCCTGGGCGGCGGAGCGGCTCGGGCTCGGCGAGGAGTCCGGCGCGCCGTACGCCTCGCTCACCGTGCCGAGCCCGTTCCCGCTCGCCGAGCAGATGCGCGCCTACGTGCTCGACCACGCCGGGGACGAGGTCGAGTCGGTGACCGAGGTGGTGGCCGAGCTGTGGCGGGCCGCGCGGCGCAACACGCTCGTGCTGTTCACCGCGCACGAGCGCATGCGGCGCGTCCGGGAGCGGTTGCGCGAGCGCCTGCCGGCGCAGGCGCCGCTCTGGGCGCAGGATCGCGACGGCCCCGCCGGCTGGCTCGTGGAACGCTTCCGCAGCGAGCGGGGCGCGGTCTTGCTCGGCGTCCAGAGCCTGTGGGAAGGTGTCGACTTCCCGGGCGAATCCCTCGAGGTGCTGGTGGTGGCGAGACTGCCGTTCTCGGTGCCGGACGACCCCGTGGTCGAGGCCCGCGCCGAGCGTCTGCGCGAGCGGGGCCTCGAGCCGTTCCGGCACGACGCCGTGCCGGAGGCGGTGATGCGGTTCCGGCAGGGCGTGGGCCGGCTCATCCGGCGCGCGACCGACCGGGGCGTGCTCGTGGTGTGCGACCCGCGCCTCGCCCGCGCGTCGTATCGCGGCCCCTTCCGGGCCGCGCTGCCGGTCGAAGCCCGATTGTGGAAGGACCCCCGCGGCCTCGCGCACGAGGCCGGGACGTTCCTCGCGCGCGAGGACGGTGTCGCCATGGAGGAGAGCCCATGATCCGTCTGGGCGTGAGCCGACTGACGTTGGACGACCTGGTGGACGTGGCGCGCGGCGAGGTGCGCGTGGAGCTGCCGCCCGAATCCCGCCAGCGCATCCGCGCCAGCCGGCGCGTCGTGGACGAGGCGGTGCGCGACCGGCGCGTGGTCTACGGCGTGACCACCGGCTTCGGCGTGCTGAAGGACCTCCCGATCGCGCCCGACGACGTGCGCGCGCTGCAGCTCAACCTGGTGCGCTCGCACGGGGCCGGCGTGGGGCCGGCCGCGCCGCGCGAGGTGGTGCGCGCGATGCTGCTCCTGCGCGCGCACTCGCTGGCGATGGGCGTCTCCGGCGTGCGCCCGGAGCTGATCGAGATGCTGGTCGCGATGCTCGACCGGCGCGTCACCCCGGTGGTGCCGAGCCAGGGCTCGGTGGGGGCCTCGGGCGACCTCGCGCCGCTCGCGCACCTGGCCGCCGTGCTGGTGGGCGAGGGCGAGGCGTGGCTCGGCGAGCAGCGCATGCCGGCCGGGCTCGCGCTCCGCGGCGCCGGGCTCCAGCCGTTCGCGTTCGAAGCCAAGGAGGGCCTGGCGCTCGTGAACGGCACGCAGTTCTCCACCGCGTGGGCGGCGCTCGCGTGCGTGGACGCCGAGAGCGTGTGGGAAGCGGGGATCGCCGCCGCGGCGCTCAGCACCGAGGTGCTGCTCGGCTCGTTCGAGCCCGCGCGCGAGGACGTGCAGGCGCTGCGCCCGTACCGCGGCGCACAGGAGGCGGCGCGCCGGCTGCGCGAATACGCGCGCGGCAGCGCGCTGGTCGCCTCGCACCGGGACTGCGGCAAGGTGCAGGACCCCTACAGCCTGCGCTGCGTGGCGCCGGTGATGGGCGCGTCCTGGGACGCCATCCTGCACGTGGAGCAACAGCTCGAGATCGAGCTGAACTCGGTCAACGACAACCCGCTCGTGTTCGCCGACCGCGGCGACGTGGTCTCGGCCGGGCTGTTCCACGCCCAGCCGGTGGCGCTCGTCGCGGACTACCTGAAGATCGCCGTGGCCGAGGTGGCGTCCATCTCGGAGCGGCGCATCGACCGGCTGCTGGACGGCCGCGCCTCGGGGCTCGCCGACGTGCTCGCGGGCACGCCCGGGCTCGAGTCGGGCTACATGATGGCGCAGTACACCGCGGCCGCGCTCGTGTCCGAGAACAAGACGCTCGCGCACCCGGCGAGCGTGGACTCGATCCCCACCGGCGCGGGCCAGGAGGACCACGTCAGCATGGCTCCGATCGCGGCGCGCCACGCTCGCGCGATCACCGACCACGCCGCGCGCGTCGTGGCGCTGGAGCTCCTGTGCGGCTGCCGAGCGCTGGAGCTCCGCCGCCCGCTCAAGGCCGGGGAGGGCACCGAGATGATCTACGGCGCGGTGCGCCGCGTCGTGCCGGCGCCCGAGGGTGACCGCCCGCTCCAGGGACCGTGCGAGGAGCTGGCGCGCTGGGTGCTCTCGGCGGGCCCGCAGCGGCTGGCCGAGGAGGTGCTCTCGTCGTGAGCCCGACCGCGCCCCCGCGGCTCGTCCGCGCGCCCCGCGGCAGCCAGCTCTCGTGCAAGGGCTGGGTGCAGGAGGCGGCGCTGCGCATGCTCATGAACAACCTCGACCCCGAGGTCGCCGAGCGGCCCGAGGACCTGGTCGTCTACGGCGGCACGGGCAAGGCGGCGCGCAGCTGGGAGGCGTTCGACGCGATCGTGGCCGCGCTGCGATCGCTCGAGCCCGACGAGACGCTGCTCGTGCAGAGCGGCAAGCCGGTGGGGGTTTTCCGCACGCACGCGGACGCGCCGCGAGTGCTGATCGCGAACTCCAACCTGGTGCCGCGCTGGGCGACGTGGGAGCACTTCTGGGAGCTGGAGCGGCACGGGCTCATCATGTACGGGCAGATGACCGCGGGCTCGTGGATCTACATCGGCTCGCAGGGCATCGTGCAGGGCACGTTCGAGACGTTCGGCGAATGCGCGGAACGCCACTTCGGCGGCTCGCTCGCGGGCCGGCTCGTGCTCACGGCGGGGCTCGGCGGCATGGGCGGCGCCCAGCCGCTCGCGGTCACCATGAACGGCGGCGTGTGCCTGGCGGTCGAGGTGGACGCTTCGCGCGCGGAGCGCCGGGTGGCGGGCGGCTACTGCGATCGCGTCACGGGCTCGCTCGACGAGGCGGTCGCCGCCTGTCGCGAGGCGGTCGCCGCGCGCCGGCCGCTGTCGGTGGGCCTGGTGGGCAACGCCGCCGAGGTCGTGCCCGAGCTGCTTCGGCGCGGCGTCGTCCCGGACGCCGCCACCGACCAGACGAGCGCACACGATCCGCTCCACGGCTACGTGCCGGCGGGATACACGCTCGAGCAGGTGGCGCGCGCCCGCCGCGAGCAGCCGGACGAGGTCGTGCGCCGCTCCAGGGCCTCGATGGCCACGCACGTGCGGGCGCTGCTGGGCATGCGCGAGCGCGGCACGGTGCTGTTCGACTACGGCAACAATCTGCGCGGCGAGGCGGAGAAGGGGGGGCTGCCGCACGAGCAGGCGTTCGCCTACCCCGGCTTCGTGCCGGAATACATCCGGCCGCTGTTCTGCGTGGGCAAGGGCCCGTTCCGCTGGGCCGCGCTCTCG
>CAZSQX010000004.1:6015-7750 GCA_964609125.1 uncultured bacterium | reverse complement strand
CTCGGGCGACCCGGACGACATCCGCGTCACCGACGAGGCCGCGCTCGCCGAGTTCCCGGACGACGCGCGGCTCCACCGCTGGATCCCGCTCGCGCGGCGTCACGTCCGCTTCCAGGGGCTGCCGGCGCGCATCTGCTGGCTGGGCCACGGGGAGCGGCACCGCCTGGGCCTGCGCTTCAACCGGCTCGTGCGCGAGGGCCGCGTGAAGGCGCCGATCGTCATCGGCCGCGACCACCTCGACACCGGCTCGGTGGCCTCGCCGTGGCGCGAGACCGAGGGCATGCGGGACGGCAGCGACGCGGTCGCGGACTGGCCGCTGCTCAACGCGCTCCTCAACACCGCCTCGGGAGCGTCTTGGGTGTCGCTGCACCACGGCGGCGGCGTCGGCATCGGCAACTCCATCCACGCCGGCATGGTGATCGTGTGCGACGGCAGCGCCGACGCCGACCGGCGGCTGGAACGCGTGCTCGTGAACGATCCCGGGACCGGCGTCATGCGCCACGCGGACGCCGGCTACGAGGCGGCCATCGCCCACGCCCGCCGCACCGGGATGAAGCTGCCTGGCGTGACCACGTGAGGCGATGAGCCACTGGCCCGCGCACGACCCGTCCGGGAAGACCGTCGCCGGGCGCACCGCCTACGTCATCGTCCACAACACCTCGGAGGTCGTGACCCCCGACACGACGGGGCGCGAGGTGCGGCGCTACCCGAAGGGCGCGATCGTGTTCCGCGACGGACGCGTGCTCGAGGTGGGACCCGCGCTGGAGCTGTTCCGTCACCACCCGGAGGCCCGGCCGCTCAACGCGAACGGCAAGCTGGTGACGCCGGGGCTGGTGGACTGCCACACGCACATGATCTTCGGCGGCCACCGCGCGGCGGAGCTGCAGCGGAAGCTGGCGGGGGAGAGCTACGCGGACATCGCGGCCTCGGGCGGCGGCATCCGCGACACGGTGCGCGCCACCGCCGCGACACGCGACGACGTGCTCGAGAAGTCGCTGGCGACGCGGCTCGAGCGCTGGCGCGCGAACGGCTGCACGACGGTCGAGGTGAAGAGCGGCTACGGGCTCACCGGCGCGCGCGAGATGCGGCTGCTCGAGCTCATGTCGGGCGCGGCGATCCGGGTCCCGGCGCGCGTGCACCGCACGGCGCTCGTGCTGCACGCGCTGCCCGAGGAGCACGCGGACCGGCGCGAGGCGTACGTGCGCGAGGTGCGCGACCACCTGCTGGCGGAGATCCACCGCCGCGGGCTCGCGAGCGCGGTGGACGTGTTCTGCGATCCGGTCGGGTTCAGCGTCGAGGAGTGCCGGAGCGTGCTCGTGCGCGCGGCGGAGCTGGGCTTCCCGGTCAAGCTGCACGCGGAGCAGACGACCCGGCTGGGCGGGGCCTGCCTCGCGGCGGAGCTGGGCGCGCGCAGCGCCGACCACCTCGAGTGCGCGACGCTCGAGGACTGGCGCGCGCTCGCGGCGGCGGGCACGGTGGGCGTGCTGCTGCCGGCGGCGGCGCTCACGCTGAGGCAGCGCTTGCCGGAAGCGGCCCTGGTGCGCGCGTCGGGGGCGCGGTTCGCGATCGCCACCGACTTCAACCCGGGCACGGCGCCGGCGCAGTCGCTCATGGAATGCGCGACGCTGGCGGGACGTCTGTGCGGCTTCACGGCGGTGGAGCTGCTGCTCGCCGTGACCTGGAACGCGGCCCGGACGCTGGGGGCGGAGGCCGAGGTCGGCCACCTCAACCCGGG
>CAZSQX010000004.1:0-6005 GCA_964609125.1 uncultured bacterium | reverse complement strand
CGGTGCTGTGGGAGTGCGAGACGCTCGAGGAGCTGCCGTACTGGATGCCGGCGGTGCGTCCGGACACCGTGTTCATGCGCGGGGCGGACCTCGCGCTGCCGACGGTGGAACGGCGGGTGTGGCCGTGAGCTCATGTGGCCGTGCTGCATGACGACTTCGACCGCCTGCCCGGCGGCTCGATCAACCGGGTTCCGGCTGCTCGGGGCGTCGTGCCGGATCGGGGCGGAGGGGATACCATCGGGAGCCTGCCCGCTTCCGACGACCTGTGGGGAGAATCGACCTCGATGCCAAGACTCGTGGAGTGTGTGCCGAATTTCTCGGAGGGGCGCCGGCGGGAGGTCGTGGACCGGATCCTGGACGCGATCTCGGGCGTGCACGGCGTCACGCTGCTCGACCGCGAGATGGACCCGGACCACAACCGTTCGGTTCTGACGTTCGCGGGGGAGCCCGAGGCGGTGGTGGAGGGGGCGTTCCGCGCCGTCGAGCGGGCGGCTTCCCTGATCGACCTGAACCAGCACCGTGGCCAGCACCCGCGCATGGGCGCGACCGACGTCGTGCCGTTCGTGCCGGTGGAGGGCGTCACGCTCGACGACTGCGCCGAGCTCGCGCGGCGGCTCGGGCGGCGGGTGGGCGAGACGCTCGGCATCCCGGTGTTCCTGTACGAGGCCGCGGCCACGACGCCCGCCCGCGCCAGCCTCGCCGAGGTCCGCCGCGGCGAGTTCGAGGGGCTGCGCGAGGCGATCGGCACCGACCCGGCGCGCCGTCCGGACTTCGGCCCCGAGCGGATCCATCCCACGGCCGGCGCCACGGCCGTCGGCGCGCGCCGGTTCCTGGTCGCGTTCAACGCCAACCTCAACACGCCCGACGTGCGCATCGCCAAGGCGGTCGCTGCGGCGATCCGCGAGCAGGGCGGCGGGCTCCGGAACGTGCGCGCGCTCGGCTTCAGCATCGAGAACGGCCGGCGGGCGCAGGTGAGCATGAACCTGGTGGACGTCGAGGCGACGCCGATCCACCGCGTGCTCGCGCTCGTGCGCGACGAGGCGGCGCGGCACGGCGCCGCGATCAGCGGCTGCGAGGTGGTCGGACTGGTTCCCGAGACCGCGATGCTCGAGGCGGCCGGGCACGCGCTCCAGCTGGAGGGCTTCCGGCGCGACCAGGTGCTGGAGCTGCGGCTGCGCCGGCCGCCGCTCACCGAGGCCGTTCCGGTGGCCGAGTTCTTCGACTCGGTCGCGGCCGGGACCCCCACGCCCGGCGGAGGCGCGGTGGCTGCGTTCGCGGGCGCGCTCGCGAGCTGCCTCCCGACGATGGTGGCGAACCTGACCATCGGCCGGAAGAAGTACGCCGGCGCCGAGGCGGCGATGCTCGAGCTCAAGCGCGAGGCGGAGCGGCTGCGGAGCGAGCTGCTCGCGCTCGCGCGCCGGGACAGCGAGGCGTACGACGCGGTGCTGGCGGCGCGGCGCATGCCTGCCTCCTCGCCCGCCGAGGAGGCGGACCGCGCCGCCCGCCTGGCCGCGGCCGACCTGGAGGCGACCCGGGTCCCGCTCGCGTCGGCGGAAGCCTGCCTCGGCGTGCTGCGCCTGGCCGAGACCGCCGCACGTCAGGGAAATGTGAATGCGGTCTCGGACGCCGGGGTCGCAGGCCTGCTGGCCCGCGCCGCCGGCGAGGGCGCGCTGCTCAACGTCCAGATCAACCTGAAGTCGCTGGAGGATCCGGCCGATAAGCAGGCCGTGTCGAAGCAGTTCGAGGCGATCCGGGCGGAGCTCCTCGCCGCCGCGGAGCGCTGCGCGGCTGCGGTTCGGTCCGCCATGGACGCTTGAGCTCAGGGAGCGGCCTCCCGTTTCCCCGGGAGCAGTTCGGGAGAGGCAAGCCAACTTGGAAAAGGCGATCGAGATCAAGCGCAGGGCACAGCGCTGCGTCCAGAACGGCGACGTGGACGGCGCGCTCCGGGAGTACGAGAAGCTCGTCGAGACCCCGGAGTCGGATCCGTACAACTTCGTGCTCCTGGCCGATCTCCTCTACAAGAAGGGCGACCAGGCGAAGGCCGCCGAGCGCTATCTGAACGCGGTCTCGGCCTACGAGAAGGCCGGCCTCTACAAGAACGCGATCGCCGTGTGCAAGAAGATGTCCCGGCTGTCGCTGTCCCCATCGCTCGTGCTGCGCCAGCTCGCCGACCTGCACGCGCTGGACGGGCTCGCGAGCGAGGCCTCGCTGTACTACGCGCAGTACGCCGAGCACATGCTGCGCGCGAACAACGTGGCCGAGGCCGTCGTCTCGCTCCGCAAGGCGTTCGACCACGGGCAGGAGAACGTGAAGCTGCTGGAGCAGCTCTCGGAGGTGCTGCTGCTCGAGGGCCACACCGCGAAGTCCGCCGAGGCGATGCGCGAGGCCGCGCAGCACTGGAAGACTCGTGGCCAGGCCGCGGACGCGCGGCGCTGCCTGGCGCGCGCGAACCTGATCGACCCGGCGAGCGCCCAGGCCACCGACGTGGACGTGCCGCCGCCCGCGGTGCTCGAGGTGCCCGGGGCGGGTGGCACCGGCGAGCGCCTGGAGCTGGTCGGGCTTCCGCCGCCCGACGAGGCGCCCGCGGTCGCTCCCGCGGCGGTCGCGCCGACCGGACGCGCGGCGGGAGCTCCCCTGGGCGTGCTGAGCGGGAGCCGCATCCCGGGCGTCACCGCGCCCTCGGTCCCGTCGGTCGAGCCGGAGCCCGCCGAGCCGTTCGCGCTCGAGTCGCGACCGGGCTTCCAGCCCGGCCCGGTCGAGCCCGCGCGCATGGACGGGCTCACGCCGGGGCCGGAGGCCGGGCCGCGGCCCGCGCAGCCTCCGGCCGACTCGGCCGTCTTCGAGCGCCCGCGCTCGTTCGCGGCGCCCGCGTCCGGGACGCCCGCGGGACCGCCGGCCGTGGCGCAGGCGCCCGCGTCCCAGACGCCCCTCGCGTCCGTGGAGGCCGCGCCGGTCCCGCCCGCCGAGGAGGACCTCGTGCCGGCCGAGGGCGTCTACGAGATCGATCCGGGCGCGGAGAGCGGATACGAAGCCGCGCTGCGGGAGGCCCAGCAGGCGGAGCAGTCCGCCACGAACGGGCCCGCGCCGACCTCCGAGCCGGGACACGATCCGAGCCCCTCGACGATCGCCCGGCGGCCGTCGCACCACCTCGGCGCCGTGGGCAAGGTCGAGACCCTGCTCCAGCGGGCACAGGACGAGTTCCGGGCCGGCAACCGCGAGCAGGCCTCGCAGGCGCTGGTCGAGGCGGCGCTCGCCTACGAGCGGCTCGGCCGGCTCGACAGCGCGGCCACGATCTTCCGGAGCCTGGGCCGCGGCGCGAGCGCGCCGACGGCCGTGCTGGAGCTGTGGCTCGCGAACTGCGAGAAGCGCGGCGACCGGCAGGAGGGCTCGCAGGTGGCGTGCGAGCTCGGCGACCGTTCGCTCAACGAGGGGCACGAGAACCTCGCGCGCCGCTGGTTCGAGCACGCGGTCGGGATCGATGCCGCCAACGACACCGCCCGCCGGCGCCTGCTGCGCCTGACCGCGCGGCCCGCGGCCGCGCCCGGGCCGTCCTCGCCGTCCGCGCCCGAGGCCGGGCGCGTCGCCGTGGCCGTGGGCCGCGGGCAGGCGGTCACGTTCGACCTGCAGGGCCTGCTCAACGAGTTCCAGCGCGGCGTCGAGTCGCAGCTGGAGGGGGACGCGCAAGGGCACTACGATCTCGGGATGGCCTACCGCGAGATGGGACTGCACAGCGAGGCGCTGGCCGCGTTCCGGATCGCGGAGCGCGACACGAGGCTCACGCTGCGCGCGCGCGAGATGTGCGGGCGCTGCCTGGCCGACGCCGGGCGGCACGACGAGGCCGTGCGCGAGTTCGAGAGGGCGCTCCGGTTCCACACGCTCGAGGCCGAGGCGGAGGCCGAGCTGCGTTTCCGGCTCGCGCTGAGCCTCGCCGAGTCCCACGAGCTGGCCGACGCCGTCGCCCAGCTCGAGATCGCCGACATGCGGTTCCCGGGGCGGCCCGACATCGTCGAACGACTCGCGGAGTGGCGGCGCGCATTCGGGCAGGCGGCATGACCGCGGCACGGCCGCCGGGTCGCCCGCCAGCGGGCGCGGGCGGCCGCCGGCTCGAGCTCCACGCCCACACCCGATTCAGCGACGGCACGCTCCCGCCGGAGGCGCTGGTGGAGCTGGCGGTCGAGCGCGGGCTGTTCGCGCTGGCGGTGACCGACCACGACTCGGTGGACGGGATCGCTCCCGCGACCGAGGCGGCGCGCGGCCGGCTCGAGGTGATCCCCGGCATCGAGGTGTCGTCCACGCTCGCCGGCCAGGACGTGCACATCCTCGGCTACTTCGTGGATCCCGCCTCGCCGTCGCTGCGCGAGAGCCTCGAGCGCTTCCGCGGCGAGCGGCGCGACCGGGCGCGGGCCATCCTCGAGCGGCTCGCGTCGCAGGGCATGTCGCTGAGCGCCGAGGACGTGTTCGCGGCGGCCGGGCCCGGCGTCGTGGGGCGGCCGCACATCGCCCACGCGCTCGTGGCGGCGGGTCACGTGCCGAGCCTCGAGGTGGCGTTCCAGCGCCTGCTCGGCCGGCGCGGCACGGCGTACGTGCCGCGGCCCGCCTACGCCTCGACCGACGCCGTGCGCACGATCCGGGACGCGGGCGGCGTGGCCGTGCTCGCGCACCCGGGGACGCTCGCGCGCGGCCTCGTCGAGTCGCTGCTTGAAGCAGGGCTCGCGGGGATCGAGGTCTGGCACCCGCAGCACGGGCCTGCGAGCCAGCGCCAGTGGTTCCGGGTCGCCGAGGAGCTGGGGCTCGTCGCGAGCGGGGGCTCCGACTTCCACGGACCCCAGCGCGGCGCGGCGCTCGGCGACATGCCGGTGCCGGAGCGGGCGCTCGAGGCGCTCCGGACCCGCGCCGGCTCCGCCACGCGCTGACGGCGCCCGCCGCAGGGGCGGCGCGTTGACGCGGCGGAGTGCCGCTCCCTATCTTCGCGCCTCCCGACCGCCAGCGCCCCCCGGAGATCCTCCCATCCGCCGTTCCGCGCTGTCCGCGTTCCTCGTGTGCGTCGCGCTGATCCCCCGGCCCGCGGTGGGGCAATCCGCGTTCGCCGAGGTGCGCTCGCTGCCGGAGTGGTTCGCGCTTCCCGGCACGCCCGGACACGTGGAGGATCTGCACCTCGGCACCGGGCTGCCGCGGTCGTGGATGGGTCACGTGGCGGGCGCGGTGGCGCTGCGCGACGGGCTCCTGCCCGGTTTCGCGCCGTGGCCCGGGTTCGACGAGATCGCGGCGCCGATCGCCTGGTACGACTCGGTGGCGGTGGTGGTGGGGGAGGACGCGGGCTGGCGCGGCTTCTGCGCGTCGCTCGTGGAGTTGCGCGCGCTGGCCCGGCCGTCCCGCAGCACGCGGCCGCGCGCCGCGTTCACGCTCGTCAACGGCAGCTCGGCGCAGGATCGCGCCGGGCTCCTGCTCCAGCGGGGCGGGCCGGGCTCGTGGGTCCGCGGCGGAGCGCTGTCGGAGCAGCGCGCCGGCGTGGGGCTGCTGGACCCGCACGGACAGCACGCCTGGTTCGCCGAGCTGGGCCTGCGCCGTGGCGCGCACGAGTGGTCCGGCTCGTTCTCGCAGCGCGGCGCCGCGGGCGGCACGCGCGCGGACGCGAGCGAGGTGGACCTCGCGGGCGGACTGCGGCCCCCGTACGTGGGTTTCGAGGAGGCGGCGCGCGGCGAGGCCGGCGCGCTCGGCTGGCGGTGGGCCCTGGCCGGGCACACGCTGCGCGTAGAGCTCGCGCGCAGCCACGACCACCGCGAGTCGTTCGAGCCGATCCTCGTGGACCTGTTCGCCGAGCGCGAGGCGCAGCGCACGAGCCTCGCGTTCGAGATCGGTTCGGGCTCCGCCGGACGCGAGCGAGGACTGCGACTGGTGCTCGAGCAGGACCGGGTCACGCGCAGCGTGGACTTCCTGTCGGGCTCGCCCGCGCGCGCGGACGCGAGCGAGGTGGACCTCGCGGGCGGACTGCGGCCCCCGTACGT
>CAZSQX010000003.1:138584-193737 GCA_964609125.1 uncultured bacterium | reverse complement strand
GGGCTGGTCGCGTCGCACGAGTCGCTGGGCGAGTTCCGGTTCCAGGCCGAGCGGAGCGAAGCCGCCGACCCTCACTGGCTCGCCACCGAGAACGAGACCAACGCGCGCCGGCTCTGGGGCGCCGAGAACGCGTCCGCGTTCGTGAAGGACGCGTTCCACGAGGTGGTGGTGCACGGCCGCCGCGACGCGGTGAACCCCGCGGGGGAGGGCACGCGCGCCGCCGCGTGGTACCGGCTCACCGTCCCGGCGGGGGAGAGCCGCGTGCTGCGGCTGCGGCTCCGTTCCGACGCCGAGGCCCGCACCGAACCCTTCGGCGCGGCGTTCGACCGCGTCTTCGCCGAGCGCATCGTGGAGGCGGACGAGTTCTTCGCGGGCGTGCACGGCGCCGCGCTCGACACGGCCGAGCGGCAGGTGGCACGGCAGGCCTGCGCGGGACTCCTGTGGAGCAAGCAGTTCTACCACTACGTGGTGAACGACTGGGTGGCCGGCGACCCGGCCCAGCCCTCGCCGCCCGCCGCGCGCCGCGACGGCCGCAACGCCGGCTGGGGGCATCTCTACAACCGCGACGTGCTGTCCATGCCCGACAAGTGGGAGTACCCGTGGTTCGCCGCGTGGGACCTGGCGTTCCACATGATCCCGTTCGCCAGGGTGGACCCGGCCTTCGCGAAGGAGCAGCTGCTGCTGTTCCTGCGCGAGTGGTACATGCACCCGAACGGGCAGATCCCCGCGTACGAGTGGGCGTTCGGCGACGTGAACCCGCCGGTGCACGCGTGGGCGGTGTGGCGCGTCTACAAGCTCAGCGGTGAGCGGGGGCGCCGCGACCGGCTGTTCCTCGAGCGGGCGTTCCAGAAGCTGCTCTTGAACTTCACCTGGTGGGTGAACCGGAAGGACGTGGACGGCCACAACATCTTCAGCGGAGGCTTCCTAGGGCTCGACAACATCGGCGTGTTCGACCGCTCGGCGCCGCTCCCGACCGGCGGCCACCTCGAGCAGGCCGACGGCACCGCGTGGATGGCGTTCTACTGCTCGACCATGCTGGCCATGGCGCTGGAGCTGGCCGGCGAGGACCCCGCGTACGAGGACGTGGCCAGCAAGTTCCTCGAGCACTACGTGGCCATCGCCGACGCCATGAACTCGCTCGGCGGCACCGGCCTGTGGGACGAAGGCGACGGCTTCTACTACGACCAGCTCCACGTCGGCGCCGAGCACCTCCCCATGCGCCTGCGCTCGATGGTGGGCCTCGTGCCGCTGTTCGCGTGCGAGGTGGTGGAGCAGGCGAGCCTGGACCGCCTCCCGGGCGTGCGGAAGCGACTCGAGTGGTTCGAGCGCAACCGTCCCGACCTCGCGCGTCACATCGGGTTCATGGAGCGGGGCCCGGCGGGGCACGAGAACCACCGGCTGCTCTCGATTCCGTCGCGTGAGCGGCTCGAGCGGGTGCTGCGCGTGCTCCTCGACGAGGCCGAGTTCCTCTCGCCGCACGGCGTGCGCGCGCTGTCGGCGGCCTACCGCGACACCCCGTACGTGTTCAGCGCCGGCGGCATGGATCACCACGTGCGCTACGCGCCGGGCGAGTCCGAGACCGGGCTCTTCGGCGGCAATTCGAACTGGCGCGGCCCGGTGTGGTTCCCGGTGAACTACCTGCTCATCGAGGCGCTCGAGCGCTACCACCACTTCTACGGCGACGCGCTCCGCGTCGAGTGCCCGGTCGGCTCCGGCCGCATGCTGGATCTGCGCGAGGTGGCGCACGAGATCGCGCGGCGGCTTGCGAGCCTGTTCCTGCCCGACGAGCGCGGCCGCCGCCCGTGCCACGGCGCCGACGCGCGCTGGTCCGGCGACCCGCACTGGCGGGACCTCGTGCTCTTCCACGAGTACTTCCACGGCGACACCGGGCGCGGCGTGGGCGCGAGCCATCAGACCGGCTGGACCGCGCTCGCGATCCGCTGCCTCGAGAAGAGCGCGGCGGCGCGCGAGGCCGCACGGCCGGAACCGGTCGGGGCGATGTCCGGCTCCGGGCGCTGACGTGCGACCGGCCCGTGGCGCGGAGTGGCTCGAGGCCGACGGTCTTGGCGGTTACGCGATGGGCACGGCGGTCGGAGCGCGCACCCGACGCTACCACGGCCTGCTCGTGCACGCCGCGACTCCGCCGGGCGAACGCTGGATGCTCGTGAATGGCGCCGAGGCGTGGATCGAGAACGGCTCACGACGGATTCCGCTCACGGCGCAGCGCTTCACGCCCGGGCTCGACGCGGGCCTCGATCCCGCCCGCATCACGTCGTTCACGCACGAGCCGTGGCCGCGCTGGACGCTCGAGCCGGGCGACGGCCTGCGCGTCACGCACGAGTGCCACGCCCGCCACGGGGTGCCGCTCGTCGTGCTTCGCTGGCACGTGCAGGGCGCGCCCGCCGGCGCGCGGCTGCTCGTGCGGCCGCTCCTCTCCGGCCGCGACCCGCACGCGCTCCATCATGCGAACGGCGGGTTCCGGTTCGAGACCGAGCGGCTCGGAGCCGTGCTCCGCTGGCGGCCCTATGTCGGCGTGCCCGGCGTCATCGCGCTCGCGGACGGCGACTACGAGCACGCGCCCGATTGGTACTGGCGCTTCCTCTACGACGAGGAGCGCGCACGCGGGCTCGACCACGTCGAGGACCTCGCCTCGCCCGGCGTGTTCCGCTGGGACGCGACGAGGAGCGAGGCGGTGCTCGTGCTCGCCGCCGACACGCCGGCGACGCGCCAGTGCCTGACCGGGAAGTCGCCGGCCGACCTGGCCGCACGGCTCACCGCCTCCGAGTGCCGCCGCCGCGCCGCGTTTGTGGAACCGCTCGGGCGCGCTGCGGACGCGTACCTTGTCAAGCGCGGCGAAGGTCTCACGGTGATCGCCGGCTACCCGTGGTTCGGCGACTGGGGCCGCGACACGTTCATCTCGCTGCGCGGTCTCTGCCTCGCGACCAAGCGGCTCGACGACGCCCGCCGGATCCTCGTGGAGTGGGCCGGCGCCGTATCCCAGGGCATGCTGCCCAACCGCTTCCCCGACACGGGCGATACGCCCGAGTACAACTCGGTGGACGCCTCGCTCTGGTACGTGGTGGTGGTGGGCGAATGGCTGGGCGCGATGGCCGACGCTGGCCGCCGCGTCGCCGCGAGCGACCGGGCCGCGCTCTCCGCGGCCGTGCGAGCGATCCTCGAGGGCTACGAGCGTGGGACGCGCCACGGCATCCGCGTCGACGCCGACGGCCTGCTCGCCTCGGGCGAGCCGGGCGTGCAGCTCACCTGGATGGACGCGAAGGTCGACGACTGGGTGGTCACGCCGCGCACCGGGAAGCCGGTCGAGATACAGGCGCTGTGGGTGAACGCGCTCGAAGCCGGCGCACGGCTCGTGGCGCGTATGGATGCGGCGGCCGCAGCGCGCTGGCGCGAGGCCCGCGACCGCGCGCGCGCGTCGTTCGGTGCGCGCTACTGGAACGACTCGCGAGCCTGCCTGTTCGACGTCGTCGACGTGGACCACGTCGCGGGCGCGGTGGACGGCTCGCTCCGCCCCAACCAGCTCTTCGCCGCGGGCGGCCTGCCGCTGGCGCTGGTGGAGGGCGAGCGCGCGCGGGCCGTGGTGGACGCGGTCGAGCGCGAGCTGTTGACGCCGCTCGGGCCCCGGTCGCTCGCCCCCGGCGAGCCCGGCTACGCGCCGCGCTACGCGGGCGGCGTGCGCGAGCGCGACGGCGCCTACCACCAGGGCACGGTGTGGCCGTGGCTCATGGGTGCGTTCGTGGACGCCTGGCTGGGCGTGCGCGGCTACTCGGAAGAGGCGCGGCGCGAAGCGGCCCGGCGCTTCCTCCCGCCGCTCCGCGCGCACCTCGAGACGGCCGGGCTCGGCCACGTGAGCGAGATCGCCGACGCAGACGCCCCACAGGTGCCGAACGGCTGCCCGTTCCAGGCCTGGTCGGTGGGCGAGCTGCTGCGCCTCGAGCGGAGGCTGGGGACCCGGGCGGGATCCCGGATGAACGAGCCCTCGTTCGCTCGGTGAGCACGACGGCGGCACGGGCGCGCGGACTTCGCCTGATCGGTCGGCGTGGAACCGCGCGACATCCGGAGCGTTGCGCTGCGCGACCATCTCGAGGTCCTGCGCCGGATGAGCGGCCCCGAGCGACTGGAGTTCGCCTCGGAGCTCATGGCGTTCGCCCATGAGCTGACGCTGGCGGAGATGCGGGCCCGCCTGCCGGGTGCGAGTCCCGAGGAAGTCGAGGCCGAGCACGATCGCCTCGCGCTCGGACGGGATCTTGCGGAGCGCGTGCTCGCCCACCGCTCCAGGGTCCGCGGCGGGAGCCGCGCGCCTTCATGACTTCACCCTCGCTGCTGGTGACCCAAGGCACCGGGCTGTTGAAGCGCCCGGAAATCTCCTGCCACGTGCGCGATTCCATCGCCAGCAGGTGGCATGGCGCGCTTCGCACGACGGCCGACGTGGACTTCTTCGTCCTCGGTGAGACCGCGTTCGACCGCGGGAAGTTCGCGCGGGCCCGAACCTTCGCGCTTCCAGGGGCGGAAGCGGCGCAGCTCCCGATCGGGAGCGCCGGGGGCGCGAGCGTCTCGTCGGGCATCGGGTACCCGGCGACGGTGCACGCCGCGCACGACCGGAACAGGTGGTTCAGGCCCGGCAGCTCGCGCACGGTGAACTCGCGGTTCCCCCCGGCCTGGAACGCCCCGGCGCACCGCGCACGAACGTGATCGGCGCAGCCATGCCGGCCTGGCGCCAGGTGCCCACGAGCGAGTCGCCGCCCGCGCGCCGATTCCCGCCTAGCTCTCGCCCACCCGCACGAGGTTGAAGAACTCCTCGTTGGTCTTGGTGCGCCCCAGCCGGTCCACGAGCTTCATCATGGCCTCCTGCGGCGGCATCTGGACCAGGATGCGGCGCAGCGCCTGGAACGTGCTGAGCTGGTTCGGCGGGATGAGCTTCTCCTCCTTGCGCGTGCCGCTCTTCGGGATGTCGATGGCCGGGTAGATGCGGCGCTCGGCCAGTTCCCGCGACAGGAAGATCTCGGAGTTCCCGGTGCCCTTGAACTCCTCGAAGATGATCTGGTCCATGCGCGAGCCCGTGTCCACGAGCGCGGTGCCGATGATCGTGAGCGAGCCGCCGTTCTCGATCTTGCGCGCGGCGCCGAAGATCTGCCGCGGCGACTGCATCGCGTTCGAATCGAGGCCGCCCGACATCGTGCGCCCGCCGTTCCCGGCCGCGGCGTTGTAGGCGCGCGCGAGCCGCGTGATGGAGTCCAGCAGGAGCACCACGTCCTTGCCCTCGAGGACGTCGCGGGCCACCTGGTTCATGGCGCGCTCGGCGGTCTCGATGTGCTCGTCCACGCTCATGTCGCTCGAGGCGGCGATCACCTCGGCGGGCGTGTTGCGCTTGAAGTCGGTGACCTCCTCCGGCCGCTCGTCCACGAGCAGCGCGTACACCTTGACGTCGGGATGATTGTGCGCGACCGAGGCGGCGATGGCCTGCAGGATGCGCGTCTTGCCGGCCTTGGGTGGGGCCACCAGCAGCACGCGCTGGCCGCGGCCGATGGGGGCGATGAGGTCGATGGCGCGCCCGGTCGTGCGGTCCTCGTACGGGGGGCTGCCCTGGCCCGGCGGCAGCTCCATGATCAGCCGCTCGGTGGGGTCGAGCGCGGCGCCGGCGTTCTGCAGCTCCTTGAGGATCTCGAGCCCGATGCGCGGCGGGCGTCCGGGCCTGCCGCCGCCCTCGCGGCGGCGACGCCCGCGCCGTCCGCCCTGCGGCTGCATCGGCTGCGGGTAGCCGCCCTGCGCCGGCTGCGGGTAGCCGCCCTGCACCTGCTGCGGGCCTCCGCCCTGCGGCCGTCCGCGCGGCCGGCGGCGCCGGCGGCGGCCACGGCCGCCGCGGTCGTACCCGCCGTAGCCCATTCCGGGTGAGCCGTTCGGGCCGTACCCGCCTCCCGGCGGCGCGCCCTCCATGGAGTCCGGCGGGGGACCGCCGGCCGGCTCGCCGTACGGCATTCCGGGGGCCGGCGTGTAGTCGGAGGGGGGGCCCGCGGCGTACTCGCCCGCGGGGGATTCGTAATTCGTTCCTTCGGGGGCTGCGCCCGGCTGCTGCGGATCCTGCGGGCGCATGCCGCGTGGGCGGCGGCGACGTGGTCTCATGAACCAACCTTTCCGGCGCGCACTCGTGGTGCGCCGGGGTGGACCTGTGCGCAGGGTGGCGTGGGTGCGCCCGTCCGCTGCGCGGTGAAACCGGGTGGGCGCGTCCGGGGCGATGGCCGTGATCCCGTCACGGTGCATCACGCTCGCGGTGGTCTCGCGCCCGCTCTCCTGGGTGCCGGTGGGCGGCGCATCGGCTCGCCCCGGCGACACTGCTGCCGGACATTCGGCAACGAGTGGGGATTCGTTCGGCGACCCGCCCCTCGCTGCGCGGGGGCCGGCGCCATGGGCCTCGGCCTTCCGTTCCCCGGGCCTCAGGCTTCGGGCGGGGACCCTACACGCTCTCGATCCGTCGCGCCAATGGAAAACGGCCGCGCTTGCGGGGTCGAGCGTGGAGCGGTGGAGCGACTCGAATCCTCGCGGCGATCGATCGGCCGCGGCTCCACCGGGAAGGAAGCGACGGACAGATTATCGGCACGACCCGGCGGGAAATCAAGTGCGACCTGTGGACCGTTCCTTGACGCGCTCGGGCTCTCGCCCCGCGGTGTCCTGCCCGCGCCGGCGACCGTCAATCCTGCTTCGCTTCCGGGGCGCGGAACATCTCGATGAACTCGGGATCGTCGCGGAGCGAGGAAAGGTCCGGGTCGTGGCGGGGCCAGTCGCGGAGGTAGCCCGGCACGCGTCGCACGCCTTCGCGCAGCAGCTCCATCGCGCGCTTCCGCTCGCCCGCCACCGCGAACGTGCAGGCGGCGTTGTAGAGCACGCGGTTGTCGTCGGGTGCCAGGCGCATGGACATGTCCACCTGCGCGAGGCCGCCGGCTCGGTCGCCGTGGTGGATCATGCGCTGGCCGAGGAGCGAGCGGGCGTGCACGTTGTCGGGGCGCTTCCGCAGCTCCTCCAGCAGCGCCTCGAACAGCCGGTCCTCGGCGCGCCGAGCGTCCGCCTCGCGGTGCAGCATGTCGTAGCACATGGAGAGGAAGCTGATGGCGTTGTAACGCACCGTCGGGAGCGACGTGATCCGCTCGAGGATCGGCAGCGCCCGCTCGGGCTCCCCGCGCGACATGTAGCTCCAAGCGACGAACTCGTTCGCGGACGGGTGCTCGGGATCGAGCGCGAGGATGCGCTCGAGCTCGGGGATCTCCCGGGCCTGGTCGCCGGCGTAACGGTAGGCGGTGGCGAGCGCGAACCGCGCCTCGACGAGGTCCGGCTCGATCGCCGTCGCGCGCTCCGCCAGCTCGCGCGCCAGCGACACGTCGTCCGCGGAGCCCCACCACGCGAGCACCCGGCGCGCGTGGCATTCCGCGAGCGCGGCGATCGCCTGCGCGAACTGCGGGTCCAGGTCGATCGCGGCGCGCAGAAGCTGGCCCGCCTGCGTGTTCGCATCCTTGTACTGGGAGTCCATCAGGGCACGGGCCTGCAGGAACAGCTCGTACGCCTCGCGGCTCCTCGTCGGCACCTTCTCGATGAGCGCCTGCTCGCGGGGCGAGACCGCCACCTGGAGCGCCGCGACGATCTGCTTCGCGACCTCGGCCTGGACGTCGAACAGGTCCTCGAGCGTGCGGTCGAAGCGCTCCGCCCACAGCGTGTGTCCGTCGCTCGCGCGCACGAGCTGAGCACTGATGCGGGCGCGCTGGCCGGCGCGGCGGACGCTGCCGCTCAGCACGTAGTCCACGCCCAGCTCGCGGGCCAGCGTGCGCGCGGGCACGGAGCGGTCGCGGTAGGCGTGGACCTCGTCGCGGGACGCGACGCGCAACCCCTTCACCCGGGCGAGGTCCACGACCAGGTCCTCGGCGAGTCCCGCGGCGAGATAGCCGTCCGCGGGGTCCGCGCTCATCGCCTCGAACGGCAGGACCGCGACCGACGGCAGCGACGTCCCGGCGCCGGCCGGCGGGTGGCCCGCGCCGCTCCCGAGGCTCTTGAGGTCCGCGAGCAGGTCCTCGGCGCGCTGGTAGCGGAGCGCGGGGTCCTTGCGCAGGAGCTTGGCGACGATGAAGTCCAGCTCGCGCGGGGCCTCCGGCCGCAGCGAGGACGGCGGCGCCGGCTCGTGGGAGAGCACGCGCATGGCGATGGCGGCGAGCGCGTCGCCGGCGAACGGCCGCGTGCCGGTGAGCGCCTCGTAGAGGATGCAACCGAGCGACCACAGGTCGGAGCGGTTGTCGGCGAGCATCCCGCGCGTCTGCTCGGGGCTCATGTAGACGGGCGTGCCGATCGAGCCCGCGGTGCGCGTCTGGTCGATCGCCGCGTGGATCGAGGCGAGGCCGAAGTCGAGCAGCTTCGCGCCGCGCGCCGTCCAGATGATGTTGGAGGGTTTCAGGTCGCGATGGACGATCCCGAGCGCGTGCACCTCGGAGAGCGCGTCGGCGATCTGGCTCGCCAGCGCCAGCGCGCGCTCCACCGGCAGCGGCCCGCTCCGGAGCTGCGCCTCGAGCGTCTCGCCCTCGACCTTCTGCATCACGACGTACGGCCGGTCCTCGGCCACGCCCGCCTCGTACACCGTGACTACCGCGGGATGGTCCACGCTCGCCGCCGCCTGCGCCTCGCGCAGCAGCCGCTCGACCGCAGCGCGATCGGCGGTGCTCTGCGGGGGCAGCAGCTTCACCGCCACCTGGCGCGGGAGCTGGAGGTCGTCCGCGAGCCAGACCTCGCCCATGGCGCCGCGCCCGAGCACCTCGCGCAGGCGGTAGTGGGAGACGACCGTCCCGGTCGCGGGGGGCGTCGCCACGTCAGGACCCCCGCCGCGGCTCCCAGCGGCGGTCGGGCACGCCGGCGCGCGCGTTGGCCCAGCGCGCCATCACGAACAGCAGGTCGGCGAGCCGGTTGAGCCAGCGCACGATCGCGCCGCTCACGCTCTCGCGCGCGGCGAGCGCGGTGACCCGCCGCTCGGCGCGCCGGCACACCGTGCGCGCGTGGTGCAGGCCGGCGGCGAGCGGCGTGCCGCCGGGGAGGATGAAGTGCGTGAGCGGGGCTAGGTCGGCCTCGAGCCGGTCGATCTCGCGCTCGAGCGCCGCCACCTCGGCGTCGGAGATGCGCGCCAGCTTCTCGCGCACCTCGGGGTCGGGCGTGGCCAGCTCGGCGCCGATCTCGAACAGCGCGGCCTGGAGCCCGGGGACCAGCTCGCCGAACAGCCCGCCCGCGTCCTGCGCGTGGGCGGCGCCGAGCACGGCGTTCAGCTCGTCCACGCTGCCGTACGCCTCGACGCGCACGTCGTGTTTCGGCACGCGCGACCGCCCGAGCAGCCCGGTGGTGCCATCGTCTCCGGTGCGCGTGTAGATCTTCACGCCGGCGAGTGTAGGGGTGGCGGTGGGGCCGCGCCAGCCGCGCCGGAGCCGACTCGGAAGCGGGACCCGACCGCGCCGAACACCGCGCCGAACACGCTTGCGAACGCCCGTGCGCTGCCGCACGCTGGGCCGCTCGAACCGACCGGAGGGCCGCATGCTGCTCAAGCGCTTCTACGAGGACTCGCTCGCCCAGGCGAGCTTCCTCGTCGGCGACACCGCCACGCGCGAGGCGCTCGTCGTGGACCCGAACCGCGACGTGGAGGCCTACCTCGCGGCGGCGGCGGCCGAGAAGCTGCGCATCGTCGGCGTTACCGAGACGCACATCCACGCCGACTACGTCTCGGGCACGCGGGAGCTGGCCCGGCGCGCGGGTGCCAGGGCGTACGTCTCGGACGAGGGCGACGCGGACTGGAAGTACGCCTGGGCCGGTGAGCCGAATGTCGTGCGGGTGAAGGACGGCGACGCGATCCGCGCCGGGCGCGTGCGGCTGGACGTCGTGGCCACGCCCGGCCACACGCCGGAGCACGTGAGCTTCGTGCTCACCGACGAGGCCGCGAGCCCCGAGCCCATGGGCATGTTCACCGGCGACTTCGTGTTCGCGGGCGACGTGGGACGGCCCGACCTGCTCGAGCGCGCGGCCGACATGAAGGGCACGATGGAGAAGGGCGCGCGCGTGCTGCACGCTTCGCTCGCACGGTTCCGGGAGCGATACCCCGCGCATCTCCTGCTCTATCCCGGCCACGGCGCCGGATCTGCCTGCGGCAAGAGCCTGGGCGCGATCCCGGTCTCGACGCTCGCCTACGAGCGGCTCACGAACTGGGGCCTGAAGGTCGAGAGCGAGGAGGCCTTCGTGCGCGAGGTGCTCGCCGGCCAGCCCGAGCCGCCCGCCTACTTCAAGCACATGAAGCGCCTGAACAAGGAGGGCCCGCCCATCTTCGGGGCCTTTCGCGAGCCGCCGAAGCTCCCCGACGTGGGGCTGGCCGCCGCGCTCGAGCGCGGCGAGACGGTCGTGGACCTGCGCCCGACGAAGCAGGTCATGGCCGGCGCCATCCCCGGCGTGCTCGGCATCCCGGTGGGCGGCTCGCTCCCGACCTGGGCTGGCGCGCTGCTGCCTTACGACCGCCCGGTGGCGCTGCTCGCGGACGACGTCGCGCGCGTGATGGCGGCGGTGCGCCAGCTCGCGCTGGTAGGGTTGGACCAGGTGGCCGGCTGGTACGGCCCGGGCGCGCTCGAGGCGTGGGAGCGCGGGCGCGGGGCGCTCGCGGTGACGCCGTCCATCGAGGCGCCGGAAGCGTTCGCGCGCGCGGGTCGTGGCGAGCTGGTGCTGCTCGACGTGCGCGGCGCCGCCGAGTGGGCCTCGGGGCACGTGCCGGGAGCGAGGCACATCCCGCTCGGCGACCTGCCGGCGCGCGCGGGCGAGCTGCCGCGCGACCGGCCGATCGCGCTCTACTGCGAGGGCGGCACGCGCTCGCGCATCGGCGTCACCGTGCTCCGGCGCGCGGGCTTCACCCAGCTCCTGGACCAGGGCGGGGGCCTCCCCGAGCACGCGGAGGCGGGCCTGCCGGTGGAGTGAGGGGGGGCCCACGCGCTTGCGCCCCGCTCGCCCCTGCGCCATATTCCCCTGCCCTTCCGACGTGCCGCTTCCCCCGCCCCTGCGAGGCCATGCCCGTCCGCGACGCCCTGCCCGCCGTGCTCCGTGGAGAAGTGGGAGCGGATCTCTCGCCCGGCTCCCGCGCCGCGCTCGAGGCGCTCGCACACGATGCCCAGGCCGAGAAGCGCCTGGTGTGGATGCGGGACGAGCTGGGCGGCCGCATGAAGCAGGCCGACCCGTCGTGGGGGGTGTCCTACCTCCTGTCGGCGGCCTGCGCCCTGAACGGCGAGGTCGAGCGCGCCCAGCAGACGCTGCTGGCGCTCGGCGAGAAGCTGGCGGCGAAGAAGAAGTGGGAGCCGCTCGCGGCCGTCGCCGAGCGCTCGCTGTCGCTGGTCCAGACGCAGGCGGCCGCGCGGCTGCTGGTGCAGGCGCACGAGGGGCTCGGCAAGGACCCCGAGCGGCTGGACGCGCTGTCGCGGGCCTGGGCGATCATGCCGGACGACCTCGACCTGGCGCAGAAGCTGGCCCAGCGCCTGGGCGACGCGGGCCGCGGTGACGACCGCCGCGCGCTGCTGGGCGAGCTGGCGGCGAAGTTCGCGGCCGAGGGCCGCGCCGGCGACCTGGAGGAGGCGGCGGTCGAGCTGGCCGAGCACGACGACTGGGAGGGCCTGCTGCACGTGGCGGACGCGCTCCCGGCGCTCGCCGGCCGCGGGCTGCTCAAGGAGTGCCGCGCGGTGGCGGAGGTCGCCGTGCCGGGGCTCGCGAAGAGCGGGCGCGCGGGCCGGGCGCTCGAGCCGCTCCGCAAGGTGGTGAGCCTCGCGCAGGCCGCGGGTGGCGACGCCGCGGCCGAGCCGTTCCGCGCCGCGGTCACCGAGGCGCTCCGGCAGGGTCCGGGGCGCGACGTCCCCGACGTGGAGTCCGCGGTGACGCAGAGCGGGCTCGCGAGCGGCGAGACGCCGCTCGCCAAGGCGATCGAGGCGTTCGACGTGATCGCCTCGCTGGCGCCCGGGCGCGGCGTGCTGCACGACGGGTTCGGGCCGGGCCGCATCGTCTCGAACGACACGGTCACGATCCTCGTGGACTTCATGAAGTCGCGCGGCCACCGCATGCCGTACGCGGCCGCGCGCCGCACGCTCACGCCGGTGGCCGAGGACGACATCCGGCTCCTGCGCCACACGAACCCCGCCGAGGTTCAGCGCCTGCGCGCCGAGGACCAGGCTGGGATGATCGTGAGCGCGCTGAAGGTCCTGGGCGGCTCGGCGGACGCGAACCGGCTGAAGCTGTTCCTGATCAGCGCCGGCCTCGTGCCGGCGAAGGAATGGACGGTGTTCTGGCGGAAGGCGAAGCCGGCGTGCGAGAAGGACCCGCGCATCGACCACTCGCGCGCGTTCGAGCAGTTCTACCGGCTCGCGCCGGAGCGCGCGGCCGCCGCTCCGGGCGGCGCCGCCGCGCCCGGCGCCGCGCACGCGCAAGACGACGCGCCGCTCCCGGCGCTCGAGGTGCGGAAGCCGGTCAAGTCCAACCTCAACACGCTGCGCAAGTTCCTCGCCCAGCACCCGACGCTCGAGGAGCCGCTGAAGGGCCGCTTCGGCCGATTCGTCCAGCGGGTCGCCATGGACGCCGACGCCGACCGCGCCGACCGCGCGCGCGCCGGGCTCTACTTCGCGCGCTGGTACCCGGAGCAGCGCGAGGTGTGGCTGGGCGTGGTGCGCGCGCTGTGGGGTCTGGGTATCGGCATCAGCGACCTGGGCTACGAGGACGAGCAGTCCGCGTTCCTCGAGGACTCGCGCGCGGCGGGCGTGGCCGCCGAGGCGATCCTGTCCGCGCTCGACTCGCGCTTCGCCGCGGTGCGCGAAGCGGCCGAGCGGGACCGGGCGCTCCTCGACGACCACAACCGCGCGCAGCTACGGCGGGCCATGATCGACCACGCGGTCCAGTACCCGGCGGCCGTGCTGCGGCTCATCGAGGAGGAGCTCGACGAACCGCAGGCCCCGCCCGACGCGTGGCGGCTGTTCGTGGCCGCGCTCCAGCTCATCGAGGAGAGGCCCAAGCCCTCGACGGGCGAGAAGGTGCTGCGCTGGATCGAGGCCGGCGGCGCGTTCCAGCGGATGCTCGGTGGCGCGCCCTCGGGCGACGAGATCCGGCTCAAGCTGCGCGTGCTGCTCCGGCAGTGGCGCTCGAGCGACCGCTACCTGTTCCCGGCGCTGGACGCGGTGGCGCGGTACGGGCTGCCCGAGGAGAAGCAGTGGGTGCTCGACCACCGCCAGAAGAAGACCGACGCGCTGTTCAGCCAGGTGGGCGAGCAGGCCGAGGACTTCGACACGCCGGTCATGACCCGCTCGACCTGGCACGTGCTGCAGCGCGAGCTGGACGACGTCGAGCGCGAGCTCAGGACGACGATTCCGCAGGCCATCCAGAAGGCGCGCGAGCTGGGCGACCTCAAGGAGAACGCCGAGTACCACTCGGCGAAGCTCAAGCAGAGCAACGCCCAGAAGCGCGCGGCCTCGCTGCAGAAGCGGATCGCGCGGGCCCGGTTCGTGGAGGACGCCGAGTACCGCGAGGGCGTGGCGGGGCTCGGAACCGAGGTCGTGCTGGAGTGCGGACCCGAGACGGCCTCGTACTGGATCCTGGGGGACGGCGAGCACCACCTGGGCGCCCACGTCATCTCGCACCAGACCCCGATCGCGCGGGCCATCCTGGGCCGCAGCGTGGGCGACGCGCTCGAGCTGCCCGAGACCGGCGAGCGCCGGACCTGGCGCGTGCGCTCGGTGACGCGCCGCCTGCCGCCCGCGCCGACTCCTTCCAGCGCGTCCTGAAGCGCCGCGCGCAGCGCGCGCGTGCGCAGCGGGTTCGCGGCGCGCACGTGGCGTCCGTCGCGCGTCGTCACACGTGCCGCTCTCGCGCCTGGGGCGCTCGCGGCCTCGCACGTGCGCGAGGACGCGGCTCGGCGCCCGCGAGGCTCGCCAGGCGATCACGGCGAGCTTGCTCCGCGTGACACGCGTCCGCCCGCGTGCGCCGGCAGGAAAGAATTTTCTCGCTCGCGTCGCGGAAATCGGTTGGCAGCCCCGGGCGCGCAGGCTATGTTCCGCGCACGATTCACACCGCCTGTCGCGCAACCACGACGAGCAGCACGCGCGACAGCAGCGCCGGTCGGGCAGCGCGCGAACTCTCCCCGCGAGCGCCCGTACAGGACTCGGGGACCGGCGGGCGGCGATGACAAGAGTTTAGGCCGCAATCGCAACGGTTGGCCTTCGCGCCGCCCGCGCATTGGGTCGGAAAGGGATTTCCCGCCGCCCGCTTCTTCGCCTGCCTTGGGGCGAAGCGCCGCGGGTGAACGTTCCAGGAGATCACGATGACGCTTCAGGCGCGCTCCCGTGGTCTCGCGCTCGAGTTGGACGACGCGCTCCGGGGGATCGTGGCCCTCGGCTGGCTGGAGGCCGACGGACTCCACGGCGAGCCGCTGGGGGAGGCGTTCGACGCCGAACGGGACGAGTCCGTCCGCGCGTTGATGCGCCGCTACGCGGGCCGCCCCGCCGCCGACCTGCCGGGAGTGGCTGAGACGCGCGGCATGTTCCATCGGCTCGGCGTGGATCCAACGAAGACGCGCCCGGCGAGCGAGGCGCTGCTGCGACGGCTGCTCCAGGGCAAGGGGCTGCCGCGCATCCATCCGGTCGTGGACACGTGCAACCTCGCCTCGCTCGAGCACCAGCTTCCGCTCGGCGTCTACGACCGGGCCCACGTGAAGGGCGCCATCTACGCCCGGCTCGGGCGGCCGGACGAGGGCTACGAGGGCATCCGCAAGGCGCGCGTGCACCTCGGCGGGCGGCTGCTGCTCGCGGACGACGACGGGCCGTTCGGCGCGCCCACCTCCGACTCCGAGCGCACGCAGGTCACGGACGGGACGCGCGAGCTGCTCGTGGTGATCTTCTGCCCGGCGGAGCGCCCGGGCGAGCACCTGTCGGTGATGCTGGCGCGCGTCGCCGACCTGCTCGCGCGGCACTGCGGTGCCACCGTGAGGCTCGTGCAGACGCGTCAGTAGGGCACGGGACGATGCGCGTCGCGCGTCGCGCCTGAACTTGACCCCGCGCTCTCACTCGGCCACCCTGCCCGCCTGTCGCTTCCCACCCGGTCCGCGGCTCGGACCTCAACCGAAGGAGTCGGCCATGCGAAAGATCCTCCTCGTGCTCGCCGCTCTCGCGATCTCCGCGGGCCCGGCCCGCGCCGCGAGCGTCGGCCTGGGGCCGTTCGGCGGCGTCAGCATCCCGATCGTCCAGGACGACCAGGGGAACGGGTCGGTGTTCGGCCTTCGCGCCCCGGTGCAGCTCGTGCCGCTCCTGCGCGTGGAGCCGTTCTGGTCCACCTCGGCGCTCGGCGACAAGACCGTGGATGCGGGCGGCGCGAGCTACACCCGAACGGGCTCGGACGTCACTACGTTCGGCCTGAACGCCATGCTGAGCCTGGGCGGCCCCGTGACGTTCTACCCGTTCGTGGGGATCGGCTCGGTCAAGTTCGACCGCACCGGCCAGGACGAGAGCTTCACGTCGTACCACATGGGTCTCGGCCTCGGGCTCTCGCCCATCCCCAAGGTGAGCGTGGACCTGCGCGCCGAGCTGCAGGCGGCGGCGAAGGACGGCACCTCGCGCAAGATGGGGAACATCACGCTGGGCGCCTCGTACGCCCTCTTCAGCATGCCTTGAAAGGAGCCCGACCATGAAGACGCTTCGCACCGCCGTGCCCGTTCTGGCACTGGCCGCGCTGGCGGCGGCCGGCTGCTTCCTGATCTCCGGGCAGTTCGTGTTCAACTACGCCTTCCCCACGCCGCTCAACCTGGTGTCGGCGGCGACGCTCACCGGCGTGGACGTGGACCTGAACACGGTGAGCGAGTACAACGACCACAAGGACAAGCTCAAGCGCATCGAGGACATGGCGCTCGTCGGGGACTTCCGCAACAACACCGGCTCGGCGGCGAGCGTCGAGACCTGGATCGTGCCGAGCGCCGCCATGAACCTCTCGCTCGCGCAGGTGCAGGCCCAGGGCATCCGGCTCTGGGGACCGCTCGCGGTGGGCGCCAACTCGACCGTGAGCGTGAACTGGGACCAGTCCTCGACGCTGTTCGTGGGCCGGCAGACGCTCATCGACGAGATCAAGGGCGACGGCCGCTTCTCCGTCTACGTGATCGCCAACGGAGCGTTCAACCTGACCGTCACCGACGGGCAGCTGATCGTGGTGGTGGGCGCGACGAACTAGCGCGCGTTCAACGGATCGGCACGACCAGGGCGGTCCGGGCCAGCTTCGATCCACGGGTGGGGCGCCGAAACGTGGCCCCGCGAGTGAATCGGGCCCGGCGCCGCCCGCCTACCCCCGCCAGCGGTTCGTGATCGGGAGCCGGCGGTCCTTGCCGAACGCGCGCGGCGTGATCTTGATGCCGGGCGGGCTCTGGCGGCGCTTGTACTCCGCCACGTCCACCATGCGCGCCACGCGCCGCACGAGCGTCTCGTCGTGGCCGAGCCGCGCGATCTCGGGAATCGAGCGATCCTCCTCCACGTACAGGCGCAGGATGGCGTCCAGTTGGTCGTAGGGGGGGAGCGTGTCCTGGTCGGTCTGGCCGGGCTTGAGCTCCGCCGAAGGCGCGCGGGTGATGGTGTTCTCCGGGATCACCGCGCCGCGCGAGTTCCGCCAGCGGGCGAGCGCGTAGACCTGCGTCTTGTAGACGTCCTTCAGGAGCGCGAAGCCCCCGGCGGTGTCGCCGTAGAGCGTGCTGTAGCCCACGCTCGTCTCGCTCTTGTTGCCGGTCGTGAGCACGAGCCAGCCGAACTTGTTGGAGAGCGCCATGAGGGTGTTGCCGCGGATGCGCGCCTGGACGTTCTCCTCCGTGGTGTCGGCCGGGCGGCCGGCGAACGGCGCGGCGAGCGCCCGGTCGTAGGCGTGCATCATGTCGTCGATGGGAATGCTCTGGAGCCGGACGCCGAGCGCCTTGGCGAGCGCCTCGGCGTCGCGCTGCGACTCGAGCGACGTGTAGGGTGAGGGCATCGAGACGCCCTCGACGTTCCCGGCGCCGAGCGCGTCCACGGCGATGCACGCGGTGAGCGCCGAGTCGATGCCGCCCGAGAGCCCGAGCACCACGGTCGAGAACCCGTTCTTGCGCACGTAGTCGCGCACGCCGAGCACGAGCGCGGCGTAGACCTCGGCCTCCTCGGACAGCTCCTCGCGCGCGGGCCGCGCCGGCAGCGCGGGCCGCGGTGGGGTGCCGGCGCGGCCGGGCACCGGGACTCCGGCGGCCTCGTCCGGCGAGTCCAGGTGGATGCGAGGCAGCGGCTCGGCCTCCTCGAGCGCCCGCTCCTTCCGCAGCCGCGGGTCGTGGAGCCGGGCCTTGAACACCTGATCCAGGTCCACGTCCGCCACCACGAGGTCCTCCTCGAACGGCGCGCCCTCGGCCAGCACGCGGCCCTTCTCGTCGAGGATCAGGCTCGAGCCGTCGAACACGATCTCGTCCTGCCCGCCCACCAGGTTCACGTAGCAGACGACGGCGAGGTTGTCGGTGGCGCGGGTCGAGATCATCCGGCGGCGCTCGTCCGCCTTGCCGGCATGGTAGGGCGAGGCGGACAGGTTCAGGATCACCTCGGCGCCGCCGCGCACGACCTGTTCCTCGGACGGCCCGCCGGACACCCAGATGTCCTCGCACACGTTCACGCCGAACACCGCGCCACGCCGCGCGAACACCACGCTCCGGCGCTCGGACATGAAGTAGCGGTTCTCGTCGAACACGCCGTAGTTGGGCAGGTACCGCTTGCGGGCGGTCCCGACCCAGCGCCCGTCGTGCATGACCGCGGCCGAATTGTAAAGGTCCACGTCGCGCTCGACCGTGCCCACGATCACCGTCATGCCGGCGGTGTGTGGCGCCAGCTCGCGGGTGCGGTCGATGCAGCCCTGGATGAAGGCCGGCCGGAGCAGCAGGTCCTCGGGCGGGTAGCCGGGCACCACCATCTCGGGGAACGCCAGCAACTCGACGCCGAGGGCGCGGGCGCGCCCGAGCGAGTCCCGGATGCGGGCGATGTTGCCCTCCAGGTCGCCGACCGTGGGGTTCAGCTGAGCGAGGCCGATGCGGAGAGGGCGCATGGGCCGGCCAGTGTGGCCGGGGGCCCGGTGGCACGCAAACCCCTGCGGGAACGACCCGGAAGCGCGCGGGCCTGGCGCCACAAACGAAAGCGCCCGGCCGGGGGCCGGGCGATCCCGTCATCTTGCGGAGGGGCCGTGGGCCCGACCGCGTGCGCAAGAGAGACCGGCTGTCCCGGCGCTTGGTGCCGGGGTCCGGATCCGACCCCTCACGCGGCAGGGACCTCTCGGGTCCATGGCTTTACTGGCCGCCGACGGGCTCTTGCTGCATCCGAGGAGCAGCCGGCTCTCGGGCCGGGCTCCGCGTGGGAGTCTGCAAGGAGCGTTCCCCGCAGACCCCCAGCCTCGATAATCGTGTAAACGATTGTGGATAAAGAAAGGTTCCCGGGCAATGGCTTTCTTCTCCCGGACCTGACCGGGCAGCCGCGCGCCACCCCGCACGTAAACCGCACACCCCCAGGGCGTGGCAGAGGGCTCGCGGAGGTCCAGAATGGCGCCCGCAAGTCATTGGAAACACGTGGTGCGATGGGGCGAGAATCCGCCGCAGGGGATGGAAGCCGCGAGCTTCAGGGGATGACCCTCAGGCCTGCTCGGGCCGGGCCCCTGGCCTCGGGACCCGGACGGTCGCCGCCAGCCCGGCCGCCGCCAGCGCCACAACCGCGAACAGGGCGTATGCCTCCCGCCCGGCCGACCCGAGCGCCTCGGCGTCGAGCGGTGCGAGCGCCCCGAGCGAGAGCGGGGTGCCGGCGTAGGCGTGATAGCGGCCTGTCAGCATCGCGCCCGTCGCGGCGACGCCGGCGGCGAGTCCCAGGTTGCGTGCGGTGCCCTGGAGGCCGGCGGCCAGGCCGAGTCGCTCCGCCGGGACGAGCGACAGGAGCGCGCTGGCGTTGGGCACGGAGAAGAGGCCCTGACCCACTCCCACCAGGGCGAACGCGCCGGCGAGCCAGGGCCCGGCCACGATCGCACCCTCCTGCGCGAGCAGCGACAGGCCGGCGGCGGTCATGAGCATGCCGGTCACGGTGAGCGGCCTGGCTCCGAAGCGGTCGGCGAGCCGGCCCGCGACCGGCGCGCACAGGAGCGCCGCGGCGGGCAGTACGGCGAGCCAGGCGCCGGAGCGGGCGGGGCTCATGCCGGCGAGGCCCTCGAGCAGCGTGGGAGCGCCGAACCCGACACTCACGGCCAGCACCTGGCTCAGGAACGTGAGCGTGACGGCGACCCCGAGCGGACCGGCCACGAACCCGAGCGGGAGCAGCGGGTCCGCGGCGCGCCGCTGCGAGACGAGGAACACCACGAGCAGGGCCACTCCGGCGCCGCCGATCGACGGCACCGCGGCGTCCGCCCAGCCGCGCTCGGCGCCGAGCGTGAGCGCCAGGAGCAGCGCGGCGAGCGCCAGCGCCCACAGGAGCGGCGGCACGCCGTCCTCGCGGGCACGCGCCGTGGGCGCGGGGTCGGAGGGCACGAGCCGGCCGAGGAGCGCGAACGCGAGCAGGCCGAGCGGCAGGTTGACGAGGAAGATCCAGCGCCACGAGGCGTGCTCCACGACCAGCCCTCCGAGCGGAGGGCCGGCGGCGAGCCCCATTCCCACCATGGCCCCGAACGCTCCGAGCGCTCGGCCGCGCTCCTCGGGCGGGAACGCCTGCACCAGCAGCGCCGAGCCGTTCGCGGCGAGGAACGCGGCGCCCAGGCCCTGCAGGACGCGCAGCGCGATGAGCGATTCGAGCGTGGGCGCGAGCCCGCACAGCGCCGACGCGGCGGTGAACACGAGCAGGCCCGCGCCGTAGACCCGCCGCCGCCCGCGCACGTCGGCCATGCGGCCGGCGGCGAGCAGCAGCCCGGTGAGGACCAGCGAGTAGGCGAGCGCCACCCACTCCACCGCGCTCAGGCCGGCGTGCCACGCGCGCTGGAGCGCCGGCAGCGCGATGTTCACCACGCTCGCGTCCAGCGTCGCCATGATCACGCCGAGCGCCACCGGCGGGAACACGCGCCAGCGCGGCCAGCCCGCGTGCGGCGTGGGCGCTCCCGGGGCCGGCGGCCGCGGCGTCACTTGTGGCGCAGGAGCCTCATGATCTCCGGCAGGTTCGGCGCCTTGCCGTAGAGCAGCATGCCGAGCCGGAACATGCGCGAGCCGATCATGAGCCCGACTGCCGCGGCGAGCGCCAGCACGGCGAGCGAGGCGGCCACCTCCCACGGCGCGATCCGCGCGCCCGAGACGCTCGCGGCCGAGAGGCGCAGCATCATCGTGGTCGCCGCCGTGGGCGGGAAGAACGACAGTCCCATCGCGAAGCCCGAGTTGGGCGAGTTGAGGATCTTCACCAGCAGCCAGAACGGCACGAAGTTGAGCATCGTCAGCACGGCCGAGAACTGGGTGGCCTCTCGCAGGTTGCTGGTGATGGCGCCGATGCCCGTCATGAGGCTGGCGTAGAACAGGTAGCCCACGAGGAAGTAGGCGAGCGACGCCAGGATCAGCGACGGCGGGACCTGCATGTCGAGTGCCGTCAGCATCGGCAGCGCCGCGAACGTGCCGGCCGCCACCCAGACCCCGACCAGCGTGAGGCCGGCGCTCCCGAGGCCCATGAGCTTGCCCACGAGCAGCTCGTCGGGCGACACCGTGCACAGCAGCGACTCGAGGATGCGCGACTCCTTCTCCTCGCTCACGCCCTGGAGCAGGTACTGGCCGCCGGTGACGATGGCCATGGACAGCAGGAAGCCGAGCGCGAACGGCAGCAGGAAGCCCACCAGCTCGCGGGCGTCGTCCTTCACCGCCCACTGGCCCTGCCGGTCGAGCGTGTACGACTCGACCGCGCGCCCGAGGTGCAGCACGCGCTCGATGCGCGCGGAGTCGGCGAGGCCGGCGAGCAGGCTGCGCGTGAGCCAGAAGCGCAGCGGGCGGTCGTCCGCGCTGCCCGTGAACACGCGCGTGTCGTGCTCGTAGAGCCGCAGCCGCCCCGACTCGAGGAAGTCGGAACCCACGACCAGCACCTGCTTGACGTGGCCCTCGCGCAGCGAGTCGAGCGCCACGGCCTGGTCCCGGTACGGGCGCAGGATCACCGGGATGGGCCGGGGCCGGCCCGGTGCCAGGCCGGGGTTCGTCGGGTCGGGACGCTTCTCGGCGTTGGGCTGGTATTGGTAGGTGAGCGCCGCGTCGCGGTAGAGCCCCGCCGAGTCCACGACCGCCACGATGCGCGCTTCGGCGAAGCGCCTGCGCGCATCGTCCGAGGCCATCTTCGTGGAGAGGAAGCCCGAGACGAACAGGATCGCCGGCGTGAGCAGCAGCGAGAGAATGAACGCTTTGCGCCTCACCGTGGTGATGTACTCGCGCCGGGCGATGATGAGCGCCTTGCCGAGGGACAGGCTCATCGCTCGCCTCCCAGCAGCAGCGGCTCGTCCACGGTGGGCGGCCCGCTCCTGCCCTGGTCCAGGCCGGCGCCGGTCACCACCACGTGCACGAAGATGTCCTCGAGCGGCGGCACCACCGGCACGAACGCGCGCACCGCGAGTCCCTGCTCGAGCAGCGCCTTGAGCACCGCGGCCGGATGCGCGGCGCGCTCGAGGCCCACCTTCCAGCCGCCGTCCTCGGCGACCACGCTCTTCACGCCCTCGACGCGGCGCGGGGTGCCGTCGGCGAGCAGGTGGAACTCGTTCTCGGCGTGCTTCCGGCGGATCTCGCCCACGTTGCCGTAGAGCACCATGTGCCCGCGGTTGATCATGAGCGCCCGGTCGCACTGCTGCTCCACCTTGTTCATCTGATGCGTGGACAGGAGCACGGTCGAGCCCTCGGCACGCCGCCGGCGGAGCACGTCTTCGAGGATCTGCACGTTGATGGGATCCAGGCCGGAGAACGGCTCGTCGAGGATCAGGAGCTCGGGCTTGCCGATGAGCGCGGTGCAGAGCTGCAGTTTCTGCTGCATGCCCTTGGACAGCGCGGCCACCTGCTTCCGGGCCCAGGGGGCGAGCCCGAATTCCTCGAGCAGCTCGATGGACTCCCGGCGCGCGTCGCCGGGCGAGAGGCCCTTGAGCTCGCCGAAATAGGCCAGCGCGTCGAGCACCGGGACCTTCTTGTAGAGGCCGCGCTCCTCGGGCAGGTAGGCGATGCGGGCCCGCTGCGGGTGCGTGACCGGCCGGCCGTCGTAGGAGATGGTCCCGCCGTCGGGCCGGACGATGTCGGTGATCATGCGGATGAGCGTGGTCTTGCCCGCGCCGTTGGGGCCGAGCAGCGCGAAGATCTCGCCGGGGGCGACGTCGAACGAGACGTCGCTCACGACCGTTCGGTCGTCGTAGACCTTGCGGACGCTGCGGACCTGGAGCATGGGTTCCTCCGGGAGCGGGCGGCCCACGGCGGCCGCCACGCCGGGGCATGGATGGACGCACATTAGGTCGCGGCGTCCGGACCGCACAAGGACCGGGCGCCCGGCGGTCGCGGCGTCCGACCCGGAGGGCCCACGGGGCGGATGGACGGCGCCGCCGCGGGGTCGTCCGCGAGGACGGGGCGGCGGCGCCCCCCGGGGTCATGTCGGGGCCGGCGCCGGCCGATAACCTGGACGAGACCGCTCGCGCCCCCCGGACACCCGGCCGGCGCCCGCCCGGGCCGCCCGCCCGACCCGATCGAGGATCTGGACATGCGCCGTCGTCAGCTCGCGCTGGCCGCCCTGGCCGCGCTCGTCACCGCCTCGCTGCTCGCCGCCTCCGGCTGTGGAACCAGCGTCCTCGTCGTGCCCGTGCTGCCGCCGCTCTCGTCGGTGACGCTCACCCCCGAAACCGACACGCTGCTCGTGGGCGAGCAGCGCCAGTTCGTCGCCGCGGCCGCCGACACCGACAGCGTCGCGGTCCCCGGTGCGACGTTCTCGTGGTCGAGCAGCGACGTGAACGTGTTCCAGGTCTCGCGCACGGGGCGCGTCACGGCGATGGGCGAAGGCATCGCCCGGCTGGTCGCGGCGGCCGGCGGCAAGGCCGACACGGCGATCGTCGTCGTCCTCTACCAGGCCGGCTGGTACCAGCAGGCCAGCGCCACGGCCAACGACCTGAACGGAGTGTTCTTCCAGCCCGACGGCCGCTTCGGCGTCGCGGTGGGCGACGCGGGCACCGTCGTGCGCACGGTGGACGCGGGGCGGAGCTGGTTCAACGAACCGAGCAGCACGGCGTTCAACCTGAACGACGTCTGGTTCACGACCGCGGAGACCGGGTTCGCGGTCGGGAACGGCGGCACCGTCATGCGCACGCGCAACGGCGGCGCGACGTGGGCCCGCCTGACGGGCGTCCCGGCGGCCGAGAACCTGATGGGCGTGTGCTTCGCCGACACCTCGCGCGGCTGGGCGGTGGGCGCGAACGGCGTCATCGTCCGCACCACGAACGGCGGCGCGTCGTGGACGCGCTCGAACCCCACGGCGCAGCAGCTCAACAGCGTGTCGTTCAGCGACGCGCTCGAGGGCTGGGCGGTGGGAGACGGCGGCGTGATCCTGGGCACGCACGACGGCGGCGCCAGCTGGTACATCGTGCAGCCCTCGCTCACCGCGCTCCCGCTCCGTTCGGTGTGGCGGTCCTCTGCCACGCGGGCCTGGGCGGGCGGCGCGCAGGGCGCGAACCCGTTCACGGTGGCCACGCCGGACTCGCTCCAGTGGGTGCTGGGCACGTTCGGCGCGCTCAACCACGTGAACGGCCTGCAACTCTCGGACGGCGTCACCGGCTACGCGGTCGGCACCAACGGCCAGGGCCTGGTGCTGAAGACTGTGGACGGCGGCACCAGCTGGCTGCCGCAGGTCTCGAGCACGGCGCAGACGCTCCATGACGTGTGGTTCGTGGATTCCCGCCGCGGCTGGGCGGTCGGCGCGACGGGGCGGATCATCCACACGGCGAACGGCGGGGAATAGCGGGTCGCTTCCGAACCGGCGCGCGGACCCGGGCGGTCTCGCGCACCGCTCGCCCCTCCCGCCGGTCGTGATTGACGCCGCCGCGCGGCGCACGGACCATGGCCGCATGGACGCGCGGCTCATCGTCGTGGACGGCTACAACGTCATCCTGCGCTCGCCGCGGCTCCGGCCGGGGCCGAAGCGGACGCTGCGCGAGTCCCGGGAGAAGCTGCTCAACCTGCTGGCCTGGATGATGGGCGCGAACGACGCCCGCTTCGTGGTGGTGTTCGACGGCGCCGACGAGCCCGGGCGCGACGAGCGTGGGGGCCGCGTCGAGATCCTGTGGTCGCGTCCGCCCGAGAAGGCGGACGACGTCATCCGCCGGCTGGTCGAGAAGCGCGCGGGCGGGGACGAGCACATCACCGTCGTCACCTCGGACATCGAGGTGGCACGCCATGCCCGCGCCATGGGAGCGGACGTCTCACTGTCCGACCTGTTCCTGGCCGCGGCGCTCGGCGATGCGGGCCGCGAGCCGGGGGAAGCGGGCGGGGAGGCCGGCGAGGAGAAGCCGGTGTCGCTCTCGAAGAAGGAGCTGGAGGAGTGGGCCGAGATCTTCACGCGGCGGAAGCCCGCACCCGAGTCCGGCGAGGACGGGTCGTGAGGTTCCGTCACCTCGGTCCAGGATCTGCTTCAGGCGCTCGCGGCGACCGTCGGTCGGCGCGTGGCGGCGACGAGCGCGACCTCCGACGTCCTGCCTTCGCTGCGCCCGCGGGGACGGCGCCGGCCGCGAGAACTGACAGCGGCCTGACCCGGGGAAGCGTCACGCGGGCGCATCCTCTGCGTTCTCCCGGCGGTCGCCCCGTGGATGAGACCGCGGATGGGCGACCCGACCGGCACCCGGAGGAACACATGCGCACCGACCGCTCCGTCTTCGCCCGCCTCGCCGTGCGCGGCGTCCCGCGCGCCGCGGCGCTCGCCCTCGTCGCGCTCGCCGCCTCGGCCTCCGCGACGGCGGCGGCCCCCGCGGCCAGCTCCGCGGGGAAGCCCGCCGCGCCGCCCGCGGCCGGCGGACGCACCGAATACGCCACGTTCGCGATGGGCTGCTTCTGGTGCGGCGAGACCCAGTTCGAGGGGCAGAAGGGCGTGCGCAGCGTGATTTCGGGCTACACCGGCGGGCGCGAGCAGCGTCCCACGTACGAGCAGGTGAGCTCGGGCGCCACCGGCCACTACGAGGCCATCCAGATCGCCTTCGATCCCGCGCTCACGAGCTACGAGGCGATGCTCGACCTGTTCTGGCGCGGCATCGACCCGACGCAGGCGGACGGCCAGTTCTGCGACCGCGGCCGGCAGTACCGCGCGGCCGTCTTCGCGCACGACGAGCGCCAGCGGAAGCTCGCCGAGACGAGCCGGCAGGCGCTCGCGGCCTCCGGCGCGCTCCCGAAGCCCATCGTCACCGAGATCCTGCCCGCAGGCCGCTTCTGGCCGGCGGAGGAATACCACCAGGACTTCTGGAAGAAGGACCCGTCGCGCTACCGCTCGTACCGCACCGGCTGCGGCCGCGACCGGCGGCTCGCGGAGCTGTGGGGCGACCGGGCGGCGAAGCCGCTCGTGCACTGACCCGCCGCGGCCCGCGCGGGGACGGGCGGCCCGTCCCTGGGGACAAGACCGCCCGTCGAGGACCTGCCCGCCGCGCGTGGCGAGGTCAGCTTCCGATCGGCGACCGCTCCGGAAGCACGACGTACGCCAGGATCCACGCGTTCGCGTCGTAGCGCTCCGCGTCGTCGAACAGCGTCCCGCGCGAGAGCGCGTCCACGCCGAAGTGACGCAGGCCCGGGAAGTGGCCGGACGGGAACCGGAACGAGTGCGTGCCGTCGCCGTGGTTCACGAACCGGCGCCGCAGGTCGAAGCCGTGGAACAGCACCACGTCGGTGGGATCCGCCGTGGTGGCCGTGAGGCGCACCTCGGCGTCGGGCGCCAGCTTCAGCACGCGGCGCAGCCGGTGCAGCTCGAGCGGCTCGGTGATCGTGGTATCGAGGTCGCCCGACTGGATGCGCAGGCTCGCCAGCCGCGTGTCGCCGTCGCGCGTGCGCACGTCCACGCCCGAGGTGCCGGCCAGGCGCCAGCGCGAGAGCGCCGTGTCGCCGGGGAGCGGGAACCGCACCAGCGCGATGCGGCGCGTCCACAGGTCGTCGAGCGGCTTGCGGACGAGCGCGCGCGTCGTGTCCTCGGCGGTGACCGAGCCGGCGAGGATGTTGAACGAGCCGAGCAGGTGCCGGCGGATGGTGACGATCGCCAGCAGCGGGCGGCCGTTCGGGTCCGGGTTCAGGTACTCGGTGTGCAGGTCGCTCTCGACGTGGCGGATCTCGCGCCAGAAGCGCAGCGGGCGGATGGCGGCGAACCCGGAGCCCTCGTCGAGGGTCATCGGGGTCTCGTCCTGCCACACGCCCTCGTTCACGTAGTCGGGATTGGCCTGGAGCTCCGTGGCGATCTGCGCCTCGTCGGTCCCGCCGGCGGGATCTGCGCCGGCGGGCGACTGAAGCGACGTGGATCCGCCGCAACCGGCGAGGCCCGCGGCGGCGAACAGGAACAGGCTGAGCCAGAGACGATGCTTCATGACACGACCTCCGATCGACCGGCCCGCGGCCGGCCGCGAGCGAGAGCCCAGGGCAGGGAGCTGCGTTCACCCGGGAGCGTTGCAGAGCGCATGCCAGCGTGGGCGGCGCTCGAAACCATTGGGCCGCAACGGGCCCACGGACACGCGGACGCCACGCTGTACCGGGCCGGCCAGTCTGCGCCCCGCGGCGTCCCCCCGGGGGACACCCGCGCGCACGGTCCACGGGCCGGGGCGGCCGCGGCGAGGCGACGGGTCGGGCGCGGGTGCCGCCGCCCGAATTCGGGGAGCCCGGATCGTGGCGCGTGCCCGGAAGCCGCGCGGCGCGACCCGCGAAGGGCCGCGCCGCGCGTGAAGCTCCAGCGTCCCGGGATCAGAGCCTGAGCTTCGTGTCCCGGTCCACGGTGAACACCATCTCCGCACCTTCCCTCACAGTGACCTGGTAGCCCTTGGACTTCGCGACCGCCCCGGTCGCCGCGGCGCCGCCGATCAGGCCGCCGATGAGCGCGCCCTTGCCCGAGCCGCTCACCGCCCTGCCGATGAGCGCTCCGGCCGCAGCGCCGCCCGCGACCGCCCCCACGTTCCGGGCACGCGTGGACCCGGCGATCAGGCTGTCGGACGACGCGTCGATCGCGTGCGTCCTGCCGTTCGCTTCGATCGAGGTCAGCCTCAGCACCAGCACCGCGCGGTCGCCCGCGGCCGCCGGCTTCACGCCGTCCACCACGCCGTGCACGATGCTGCCCGCCGGAAACGGCGCCAGGTTCCCCACGGTCACGGCCTCGGAGATCGTGCCGGTCCACTCCTGCCCGATCGTCGCCGTCTCGGACGACAGCGCCACCGCCATCGAGACCTTGAGCGCGGTGCCGGCCGCGATCGTCGCGGACGGTGCCTGGGGCTTCGGCGCCGGGGCCTGCGTCTTCGGGGCCGGCGTGGGGGCCGGGGTCGGGGCCGGGGTCGCGGCCGGCGGCGTGGCCTGCGGCTGGAAGTCCGTCTGCGGCGGGAGCTGGCCCTGCTGCGGCTCGATCGGGCTCGAGGCGAGCAGGCTGTCGCTGCTCGCACCGCCGGACGCGTTGTCGGCGGTCTTCGTGGAGCAGCCCGCGAGCGAGACGAGCGCGAGCGCGGCGAGGAGCGAAGCGGCCTTGTGGCGGAAGATCATGAGGGGGTCCTCCATGCGGGACCGGCTTCCGTGCCGGGGCTGGGGGTGTGCGGGGCAGGTCGTGGCGCGATCCACGGGTCCGTGGGATGGCCGGCACAGGATGCCCGCCGGGCCACGCGCACGCAACCCGGCACCCGGCCTGAGAGCGGATCCGCGCGAGTGCGTCGCAGTCCCGGGGTGCGGGCCGCGGCGCATGCGGGCGCCCGAACCCTCGGAGTCCGTCGGCCGCGTCACGGGAAAATTCAAGAACCCGTCAAGCTGTGGGAGACTGCGCTCCCGGGTTCCAGCACGCGCGCATGACGGCGTCACGCGCCGGGCACGTCGCTTCGGGCGGTACGGGGGGCCGACGAGCATGGAGATCACGCTTCGCTCCACCGCCGCGCCGCGCGCGGGCGCGCGCGCCGCGTCGCGCCACGCGGGGCTCCTCGCGGTCGGCGTCGCCGAGGGCGACCCGCCCGCGGGCGACCCCGCCGCGCCGCTCGACGACGCGACGCGGGCGGCCCTCGCCGCGCTCCGCGCCTCGGGGGACTTCTCCGGGCGGAGCGGGGAATCGGCGCTCCTTTACGCCCCGGGCGCGCGCGCGAAGCGCGTCCTCGCGGTGGGCCTGGGCCCGCGCGCGGCTCTCGGCGGGCTGCGGCTCCTCACCGCCGCCGCCACGGCGGCCCGCCGCGCGCGCGACCTGGGAGCGGGCACACTCGCGCTCGTGCTCCCCGGGCCGGACTCGGCGGCGCTGCGCGCGATCGGCGAGGGGATCGTGCTCGGCCATCATCGCCACACCTCCTACGTCTCCGGCGGCGGCCGAGCGCCGCTCGCGCGCGCCGAGGTGCTGCTCGCGAAGCCGGCCGGCGCCGCCGCGCGCGCGGCCCTCGGGGCCGGCGTCGCGCGCGGCGAGGCGGTCGCGCTCGCACGCGACCTCGCCAGCACGCCGGGCCAGGACCTGCCGCCGGCGGCGCTTGCGGCGCGTGCGGCCGAGGTGGCGAAACGCGCCCGGGCCCGCGTCCGCATCCACGACGCGGCCGCGCTCGAGCGGCTCGGCATGAACTGCGTGCTGGCCGTGGGGCGCGGGAGCCCGCACCCGCCGTGCTTCATCGAGATGGTCCACGAGCCCGCGCGCCGGCGCGGCGGCACGCCGGAGACCGTGGTCGTGATCGGCAAGGGCGTCACCTTCGACACCGGCGGCATCTCGCTGAAGCCCCGCGAGGGCATGAGCAAGATGAAGTACGACATGAGCGGCGCCGCCGTCGTGGTGGGGCTGTTCGCCGCGCTCGAGACGCTGGCGTTGCCGTTCCGGGTGGTGGGGCTCATTCCGAGCGCCGAGAACGCCATCGGCGGGCGCGCGTTCAAGCCCGGCGACGTGCTGCGGGCGTTGGACGGCACCACGATCGAGGTCACGAACACCGACGCCGAGGGCCGGCTTCTGCTCGCCGACGCGCTCGGCTACGCGCGCCGGTTCGCGCCCGCGGCGGTCGTGGACCTGGCCACGCTCACCGGCGCGATCTCGATCGCGCTGGGCCGCCACGCCGCCGGGCTGTTCACCGCCGACGAGAGGCTGGCGCGCGAGCTGCACGACGCGGGCGAGGAAACGGGCGAGCGGCTCTGGCGGATGCCGCTCTGGCCCGACTACCTGGCCGAGCTGCGCGGCGACACGGCCGACCTCGTCAACTCCAACGAGAAGCGCGAGGGCGCCGCGTGCACCGCGGCCGGGTTTCTGTGGCACTTCGCCAAGCGGCTGCCGTGGGCCCATCTCGACATCGCGAGCACGGCGTGGACCTACGACTCGCGCCCGGACGCCGCCAAGGGGCCGAACGCGTTCGGCCTGCGGCTGCTGCTGCGGTGGCTGGAGGCGCGGGCCGAGGCCTAGCGGCTCGCGCGTCCCCGCCGGCGGGGCGCGGCGGCGGGCGGGTCGGGCTCGCGCTCCACGTGCAGCGAGCCGCCGACGTGGACCAGGCGCATCAGCCGGCCGCGCGCGTCGGACCACAGCTCGAACGTGGTGCCGAGGTCCTCGTAACGGTAGTGGCGGGTCGCGACCCGGCGCGTGCCCGCCCGGAGCGTGTCGGGCGCGAGCTGGGTGATGGTGGCGAGCGGCGTCGTCATCGAGTCCGAGAGCACGAGCATCTGCACGGGCCGGCTCGTGAACGTCCTGCCCGCGAGGCCCCGGCACAGCACCTCGAACAGCGAGAACATCGAGCTGTCCAGCACGTGGAGACGCCCCGGCGGCTGCACCAGCCGCCTCGCCTCGCCGGCGCCGTCCTGCTCGAGGTAGTAGGTGATCGCGGTGTCGCCGGGCACGAGGCCGCGCGTGACCTGCCTGCCCCGGAACTCCTGCACCGAGAAGTAGCGCCGGAGGCCGAGGTCGCGCGCGTCGGCCACGAGCAGCATGGTCTTCCGGTAGAGGTGCTTCCCGCCCTGCTCGTCCAGAAGCCGCCGCTCGCTCACGGCGGAGAGCGCGAGCGAGTCGCCCAGGTACTGGAACGTGAAGCGCTCGTTCGCGACCGGCATGTCGCCTTCGAACACGATGAGCCGCCCGGAATCGGCGGCGGCCTGCGCCTGCGCGGCGGCGGGCCGCGGGGCGAGCAGGGCGAGCAGGCCGGCGAGGAGGAGGGCGCGCGGGGAATGCATGACGAACGAGCGTAGCATGCCGGCGCGCGCGTTCCCGCACGGCTTTGTCAGGAACGCGGTCCGGGCCGCATGGGGCCCGGGCGGCGCGCGACCTATCGCACGCGCACCATCCCGCGCACGAGGGCGGTCCCGTCCGGCAGCTCGAGCCGGTAGCGGTAGCTCCCGGCGCGCACCGCGCGTCCCGCGTCGTCCCGGCCGTCCCACGCCACGTCGTGCCGCCCGGCGCCGTGCTCGCCGTCGGCCAGCGTGCGCACGCGCCGCCCGGCCAGGTCGAACACGCCGAGCCGCGCGCGCCCGGCGCGCGCGAGCGTGAAGCCGATCGAGGTGCGCGCGCCGAACGGGTTCGGCGTGCTCTGGTGGAGTGTCGCGCCGCCGCCGGCGCGCGGCCGCGGGTCCACCGCGAGCAGGTCGCCCAGGTCCAGCTTGTACATGCTGCGGCCGTGCGTCCCGACCGCGAGGTAGCGCGCGGTCGGGTGGACCGCGAGGTCGTAAACGGGCACGAGCGGCAGGTCGGGGCTCAGGTAGTTCCAGATCCCGCCGCCGTCGTCGGTGTAGTAGGCGCCGAGGTCGGTGCCCACGAACAGCACGTTCGGGTCGGCGGGGTCGACCGTCATTCCGTTCACGGGCACGTTCGGCAGGTTGCCCGAGACGTCGGTCCAACTCGCGCCGGCGTCGGTGGTCGCGAACACGTGGCTCTCGGCGTCCTGCCACTTGAGGCCGCTGAACGTGACCCAGGCGCGGGCGGCGTCCGTCGGGTGCGGCACCACCCGCGTCACCCAGCGCGGCGGCAGCGGCGCGGAGGTGACGTTCGTCCACGCGAACACGCCGCCGGTCTCGACGCCCCGCCAGACGCGACCGTCGTCCGTGCCGATCCACACCACGTGGTGGTCGGACGGCGAGACGCCGATGGTGGTGATCGTGCCGAGCACGGCGCCGGGCACCCAGCCGGTCAGGTCGCCGCTCACCGCGGCCCAGTTGTCGCCGCCGTCGGGGCTCCGCCACAGCCGTTGCGAGCCGTAGTAGAGGATGTCCGGATCCACGGGATCGAGCTTCACCGGCGTGGACCAGTTCGTGCGGTCGGAGCCGGCGCCGGGCGGCGTGACGTCCACCCAACTGAAGCCGCCGTCGGAGCTGCGGCCGAGGTTCCCGAACTGGGACTCGGCGTAGATCAGGTCGGGGTTGGCGGGGTGCACGTTCACGTAGAAGCCGTCGCCGCCGAAGATGACGTCCCAGTCACTCGTGCCGCCGGCCAGCGTGCGCACGGTGCTGTTGTCCTGCGTGCCGCCGTAAAGCCGGTGCGGGTTCGAGGGGTCGAGTCCGATCTCGTAGAACTGGGTCAGCGGCAGGCCGGGGATCTTCGCCCAACTCACGCCGCCGTCGGAGCTGCGGCTGATGCCGCCGTCGTTGCCCTCGAGCAGGACCTGCGGGTTCCCGGGCTGGAACGCGAGCGCGTGGTGGTCCACGTGGAAGTCGGGCGGCGAGCCCGTGTAGCCGTACTTCACCGGGAACGTGAGCCCGCCGTCGTTGCTGCGGAAGAACGTCACGTCGAGCGGGTAGACGCGGTCGCAGTTGTCGGGCGCCACGCGAACCTGGCCGAAGTACCACGAGAACCCGCCGCCGCCGGCCTGGATCTCGAGGTCGCTGTCGCGATTCGCCCACGTGGTGCCGAAGTCGAGCGTGCGCCAGAGGCCGATGACGTTGCTGCCGTTGGTGATGATCGCGTACGCCACGTTCGGGTTCGCCGGGCACAGCGCGAGCCCGATGCGGCCCACGTTCGTCGTGGCCGGGTCGGGCAGGCCGTTCGCGGCGCCGAGCTTGGTCCAGCTCGTGCCGCCGTCCAGGCTCCGCCAGATGCCGGAGCCGGGCCCGAACAGGTGCGTGCCGCCGTTGGGCCGCCGCACGCGCTCCCAGGTCGCGGCCAGCATGCGCGAGGGGTTCGAGGGGTCGATCACGACGTCCGTGGCGCCGGCACTGTCGGTCACCGCCAGCACGCGCACCCACGTGGCGCCGCCGTTCTCGGTGCGGTAGAGCCCGCGCACCGGGTTCGGCCCGAAGTAGCTGCCCTGCGCCGCCACGAACACGCGCTGGCCGTCGCTGGGATCCACGGCGATGCGGCCGATGCTGGCCGTGCCCTCGAGCCCCATGAACGTCCAGTCCGCGCCGCCGTTCGTGGACTTGTAGACGCCGCGGCCGGGGAAGTTGTTGTGCCCGCCGTTGGGTTCGCCGGTGCCGAGCCACACCGTGAGCGGGGCGCCCGGGTCCACGGCGAGGTCGCCGGCGTTGATGTTGGGCAGCTCGTCGCCGATCGCGGTCCAGTTGAAGCCGCCGTCCACGGTCTTGAGCACGCCGCCGGTGGCCGCCGCGGCGTAGGCGACGCTGGCGTCGGTCGGGTCCCACTCGATGTCCGCGATCCGCCCGCCGACGTTGTCGGGGCCCGCGAACGTGAGCGGCAGCAGGGCGACCCGGGGACCCGACACGGACTCCTCGCGCAGCGCGCGGGCGACCTCGACCTCCTTCACGAGCGCCTGCTCGTCCACCTTCCAGTACGGCGCGGCGCGGCGGAGCCAATCCCACTCGGACGGATAGCTGGACGGGCCGCGCGCCTGCTTCGGCCGGCCGACCGAGTAGCTGGCCATGCCCGGCGGCGGGGAGGTCTCGGGGGCGCGGCGCTCCGGGAGGCGGTCGCTCACCGGGAGCACGGTCAGGGTCAGTGCGGCGAGGAGCAAAGCGGTCTTGCGCATGGTGTCTCCATGGGGATCCCGGGTCGGCGCGCGGCCGGCGGCCGCGGCCCCGAGCTTAGCCGGAGCCGTCCCCGCACGGTGAGCCGAATTTGGAGCGCCGGCCCCGCGCGACGGCCGGTCGCGCGCCCCGGGCCGCGCGCAGCGATCGGACGCGGCGCTCCGTCGGTCTGCCGGCGGGCGAAGCGGGCGTGCGCTCCCGGCGTGGGCCGCCCGGGCCGCGAGGCCGCGCTCAGCCCGCGGCCGGAGCCGCCGCCCGCGGGCCCGGCTCGAGCCGCGCCACGCACTCGACGTGCGGCGTGTGCGGGAACATGTCGTACGGCGTGACCTCGGTGGGCCGCCACCCGAGCGCGGAGAAGTCGCGCAGGTCGCGTGCCAGCGTGGCCGGGTTGCACGAGACGTACACGACGCGCGACGGCGCCAGCTCGGCCACGCGCGCGACCACGCGCGGGTGGAGTCCGGCGCGCGGCGGATCCACCACGACCACGTCCGGTCTGGGCGACCCGGGCCGTTCCCCGCGGGCCCACTCGCGCAGCACGGCGCGCGACTCGCCCAGCTCGAAGCGCGCGTTCCGGAGGCCGTTGCGCGCCGCGTTCCGGCGCGAGCGCTCCACCGCCTCCGGCACGCTCTCCACGCCCACGGCCTCGGCCGCGGCGCGCGCGAACAGCAGGGTCAGCGTGCCCGTTCCGCAGTAGAGGTCCAGCACGTGCTCGCCTCCGTCGAGCCGCGCCGCGGCCAGCGCGCCCTCGTAAAGTCGCGCGGCCTGCGCGCTGTTGGTCTGCAGGAACGCGTTCCCCACCACCTCGAACTCGAGTCCGAGCAGCCGCTCGACGATCACGCCATCGCCCACGAGCGCGCGCTCCTCCTCGGCGAACGCCACGTTCGAGCGGCCGCGATGCAGGCCGAGCGTGACCGTGCGCACCTCGCTCGAGAGCGCCGCGACGCCGCGCGCCCAGCGTTCGAGGCCCGGGAGCGCGTCGGAGGCGGCGAGCAGGTGGACGGCGCAGCTCGCGGTGTGCGGCAGGTGGCGCACCATGAGGAACCGGGCGACGCCGTCGTGGCGCGACGGATGGTAGGCGCGCCAGCGCTGCTCGCGCGCGAACGCCTGCGTGAAGCGCACGATCTCGACGGTGAGCGGCGAGGGGAGCCAGCACTCGGCCAGCTCGAACACGCGGTCGTACGTGCCGCGCTCGTGGAGCCCGAGCACCGGGTGCTCCGCGCCGTCGGGGCCGAGCGAGGGCGCGAACGAGAACTCCATCTTGTTCCGGTAGCGCCACGGCTCGGGCGCCGGCACGATGGGGCGGACGGGCGGTTCGGAGATGCCGCCCAGGTGCGCGAGCGCCTCGCGGACCTGCCGCTCCTTGAGGCTGGCCTGGAGCGGGTAGGGCAGCTCCTGGAGCCGGCAGCCGCCGCAGCGCTCGACGTGTGCGCAGCGGGCGGGGACGCGTGCCGCCGCGGGGCGCTCGACGGCCAGCAGCCGCGCCTCGGCGAAGCGGCGGTCCAGCTTCGTGACGCGCGCGCTCACCTGGTCGCCCGGGAGCCCGCGGTCCACGAACACCACGCGACCGTCCACGCGGGCGAGCGCCTTCCCGCCGAGGGCGACGTCCTCGACCTCGAGGGTTAACACGTCCCTGACCTTCATGGGTGGCGCGCCATGGCGGATGCGGGGCCCTCCGCGTCGTTCGGCGTTCTCGGGCCCGCCGCGACAGAACCAATCGGGCGATCGGACTGTCTATCCCTCCGACGCAAACGCTCCCGCTTGAGCCCCGCCACGCTAGTCGGCGCTGCCGCGAGCCGCAAGCCGCGGGCGGCCCGGCACGACCCCCGAGGAGGAATCCCATGCGTTCCCTGAAGTCCACCTGGCTGCTGGCCGTGGCGCTCGCCGCGGTCGCGGCTCTGCCCGTGACCGCCGCCGCTCAGGGCTGGCTCGGCGTCACGACCCAGTCCACCGACGAGGACCTGCGACGCGGCCTCGATCTCACCCGCGACGGCCTGCTCGTGAACCGCGTGTTCGAGGGCAGCCCGGCCGAACGCGCGGGCCTGCGCAAGGGCGACGTGATCCTGCGCTACGACGGGCGCAGCGTGGCCGACCCCGGCGAGCTGCGCTCGTACGTGCGCGACAGCCGCGTCGGCGAGACCGTCCCGGTGGAGATCTGGCGGAACGGCTCGCGCCGCACGCTCGACGTGGAGGTGGGCGAGGTGCCGGCGAGCGAGCCCGACTCGTTCGAGACCCCGGTCCCGCCGGCGCCGCGCGCCCCGCGGGCGCCGGCTCCCCCCGCCGCGCCGCGCGCGCCGCGGACCCCCGAGCCCGACCGTTCGGACGAGCCGAACCGCGACACCATCCGGCGGATGATCATCGACGGGCGCGAGCTGTCCGAGGACGAGATCCGCGAGCGTCTCGAGCAGCGTGGCCTGAAGGAGCTCAAGGACCTCAAGGGGCTCGAAGGCCTCGCCGACATGATGTGGATGCACGGCGACGGCCCCGGCTCGTTCATGATGGTCGGCCGCGGCCGGCTCGGCGTCCGCGTGGAGAAGCTCACGAGCGATCTGGCGCAGGCGCTCGGCGTGGACGGCGACCGCGGCGTGCTCGTGCTGCAGGTGATGGAGGACACGCCGGCCCAGAAGGCGGGCATTCGCGCGGGGGACGTCATCCTGCGCGTCGGCAACCGGGACGTCTCGGACTCCGAGGAGCTCACCCGTGAGCTCCGGCAGCGCGAGGGCAGGACGGACATCGTCGTGCTGCGCAAGGGCTCCCGCCGCACGATCGAGGTGGACCTGCCGGAGCGGTCCGCGGCGATGCGCTGGCGGGACGGCTCCGGGACGCGGCCGTTCAGCATGCGATTTCCGGAACCCGGACGGACCCCGCGGGTGTATCGCTGGCAGGGGCAGGACGGCGGCTCGACCGACGCCCTGCGAGAGGAACTGCGGCAGCTCCGCCGTGAGCTCGAGGAGCTGCGCCGGGAGATGAACAGGAAGTAGCGAGGCAGCGTCCCGAACGGCGGCCCCGCGGCGCGACACGCGCCGTGGTGGACGGCCCCGGCCGCCGCTTCGGGGGGCGTCGTTCCACCCAGCCGCACCGGAAGGTGCCAGCATGGGGCGAACAGGCTGTGGTGGTGCAGCGCGACGCCCCCACGACGCGCCGGTGAGAGGAGCGCAGCGCGAAGCCGGCCCGGTCCCGCGACCGGGCCGGCGTTCGCGTCTCGCGCGACGGAGCGTGGTTCGCCGGGCGCGGGCGTCCGCGTGCCCTCTATCGCCCGCCGCCCGCCGCCCGCTGCCCGCCGATCACCCGCCGACGAGCCGGGCGTGTCGCGCGCGCGCGCGTCCACTAGACTCGCGCCCCATGCACTTCACGCCCAGCTTCTGCCCGCGATGCGCGACGCCGTTCGCGCAGGCGGACGACCACGGCACGATCCGGCCCGTGTGCCCGGCTTGCGGCTACGTCTGGTACCGGAACCCGGTCCCGGCGGCGGGCGTCATCCTGGTGGAGTCGCTGCGCGTGCTGCTCGTGCGCCGCCGCTGGGAGCCGCGCGCGGGCGCGTGGTGCCTGCCCGCCGGCTTCATGGAGGCGGGCGAGCACCCGGAGCAGACCGCGGTGCGGGAGCTGCAGGAGGAGACCGGCGTCATCGCGCAGCTCACCGGCCTGTTCGGCGTCTACGCCGGCTTCGACGACCCGCGCGTGCGCGCCGTGCTCATCCTCTACACGGGCGTGGCCACGGGCGGCGAGCCGCGCCCGGGCGACGACGCCGAGGAGCTCGAGTGGTTCCCGCTCGGCGCGCTCCCCGAGGACCTCGCGTTCGCCTCGCACCGCCAGGCGCTCGCCGAGCTGCGCGAGCGCCTGGCCGGGGACGCCTCGGCCCCGAGCGGGGGCTGAGCGCGCGGGGCGCTCAGCCCCTCAGCTCGAACGGAGGCACGTCGCGCGGCTCGGTCGAGCGCGGCGAGGGCTTCCCGCGCCGCGTGACGGGCGGGTCGTCCTCCACCGTCGCCACCGCGCCCTCGTGCGCCTGCCGGGCCTCCTCGCGTTGGCTCATCGCCAGCGACAGCACCGCGCTCGCCATCATCGCGCGGTCGAGATCGGTCTCGTCGAACGGCTGCCCGTTCCGCTTGTTGCTCAGGTTGAGCACGCCGAGCAGGCGGTTCCGGTGGACGAGCGGCACCGACACGAACGAGTCCGAGTTGTAGTTGTCCACTCCCGTGGGCCGCACCGGCGTGGCGTCTCCGGTCTTCCGCATCAGCACGGGCTTGCGGTGGCTCGCCACCCAGCCGGCGACGCCCTGGCCGAGCGGCAGCCGCACGCTGCCCGCCACGGTCGGGTCCATGCCGCGCTGCGCGTCGATCCGCAGCGCCTGGTCGTCCACCCGCATCAGGCTCGCGCGGTCCACCTCGAAGGCGTCGCAGAAGCGCTGCACCAGCGTGCGCGAGAGCACCGAGTCGTCGTGCTCCCCGGCCATCGCCTCGAACACCGCGCGCAGGAACTCCATCGTCCCGTGCGCGTCGTTCAGCCTCTGCTGCGTGATGGCGAGCTGCGAGTAGGCGTCGTGCAGGTGCTGCGCGGCCACCTTCTCCTGCTCCTCGTGCGCGCGCCGGTGCTGCCGCAGCTCGTCGAGCTCGGCCCGCTCGGCGTGCGCGCGCTGCTGGACCTGCTCGGCCTGGCGCATGACCAGTTCGAGGCGCTCGGACTTGAGGCGGTTGTCCTGGGCGAGCGCGCCGACCTCGGTCTCGAGCTGGCGGACGCGCTCCTGGAACATGCCCTGGGTGCGGCGCGAGTGCTCCTCGGCGAGGCGCGCCTCGGGCGAGTGCCGGCCGGTGGCGTGCAGCCGGCGGGCGAGCGCGACCGCGGCCATGGTGCGGATCGCGAGCACCTGCTCGACCGCGGCGGCCGTGAACGCGTTCTTCCTGGGCGAGACGATCGTGACCAGCGCGAGCAGGTCGTCCTGATCGGCGAGCGGCAGCACGATGCACGAGTGCCACGCCACCGGGGCGGCCAGCGGCTGCACCTGGGTGGACTCGAAGCGGTCGGGTTCGTACACCGGCGTGGCCCGGAACACGCGCGAGAGCAGCGAGCGCCGCTCCACCACGTTGAAGAATGCACTGGGGCGGAAGAACTTTCGCACGAGCCGCGCCGGCAGGTGATCCACCGGGATCACCACGTCGCGGCGGTCGAGACGCCCGCGCTCGCGCTGCCAGATGCGCGTGACCGCGTCGTGCCGGCTGTCCACCTGGGCCAGCGTCGGGTGCCAATCCGCTTGGAAGGCGCGGAGATACGCGAGCAGCGCGTCGATGATGCCGTCCGCGTCCTGCGCGGCGGACAGGTGGTCGCAGACGTCTCGAAGCTGGATCCTGGCCATGGTGCCGTCCCCCTGATGCCGGTGTTCGCGAACGAAGGTCCCCGCCGGCATGGCAATGCCCGTGCCCGGCCCGGCGTTGCGCGGTGCGAGCCGCGTGCGGGGCGCACGACCGGCTGCGCGCGGCGGGGAATCGGCCTACAGTGGGCGGACCGCGACCCCGTCCGGGGGCAGGCCGGCCGCCGAGCGAGGCGTGGCCGGAGCCACCCGCCTCACCGCCCGATCCCGTCCGCCGTCCGGAGGAGCCTGCCATGCCCGTCCTCATCGCCGACCGGCCCGTGCTGCGCATGACCTCGGAGCTCGGCCGCGTGATGGCGGCCGCGAAGGCCCGCGAGCTGGCGGGCGAGCGCGTGCTGCACCTGGAGCGCGGCGAGCCCGACTTCGACACGCCGCCCCACATCGTCGAGGCGCTGGCGAGGGCGGCGCGCGACGGCGCCACCCACTACCCCGACCAGCGCGGCGAGACGCCGTTCCGCGAGTCACTCGCCGAGAAGCTCGTGCGCGAGAACGGCATCCGCGCGCACGTGGACGACATCGTGATCACCGCCGGCGGCACGCACGCGCTTTGCCTCGCCATGCAGGGGCTGCTCTCGCGCGGCGACGAGCTGCTCGTGCTCTCGCCCCACTGGATGGCCATCCCCAAGCTCGTGGGCTTCGCCGACGGCGCCCGCCACCGCACGCTCCCCGTCTACCTGGAGCTGCTGGCCGGCCGGTGGTCGCCAGCCGAGTTCGCCGCCCGGCTGCGCGCCTCGCTGGCGCCCGAGACGCGCGGCATCTACCTCAACACCCCCAACAACCCGACCGGCGCCGTGCTCTCGCGCGAGCACCTGGCCGCGCTCGCCGAGGTGGCCGTGGAGCGCGACCTGTGGGTGCTCTCGGACGAGGCCTACGAGCACCTCACCTACGACGGCGCGAAGCACGTCTCGATCGCCTCGCTCCCGGGGATGGCCGAGCGCACGCTCTCGATCTTCACGTTCTCCAAGAGCTACGCGATGACCGGCTGGCGCGTGGGCTACGTGGTCTCGCCGCCGGCGCTGCGCGCGGTGATGGGGCCGCTGCTCGCGTTCTACACCACGCACGGCGTGTTCCCCGCGGCGCAGCTCGCGGCGCGCACAGCGGTCACCGGATCGCAGGCGTGCGTGGCGGAGATGCGAGACGCCTACGACCAGCGGCGGAAGCTGCTGCTCCAGGGCCTCGCGGGCGGGAGCGCGGTGCACGCGCCGGTGCCGAAGGGCGCGTTCTACGCGTTCGCGAACGTGGCCGCGGCGCGCAACGGGCGCGACCTTTGGGCGCTCGTGGACGAGTGGCTGGGATTCGGCGTGGCCGCGCTCCCGGGCACTGCGTTCGGTCCCGGGTTCGACGACTGGGTGCGGCTCTCGGTCGCCACGCGGGCCGAGGACGTGGCCGAGGCCGGCCGCCGCATCGCCCAGCACGCGGGCGCCGGCGCGCGGACCTGACGTGGAGGCCGGCGGCGGCTGGTGCCCCGAGTGCGGCACGCGCTATGGGGTGGGGATCGTCGCCTGCCCGGCGTGCCGGGCGGTGCTCGCCGAAGCGCCGCCTCCCAGGCCCGGCGTGCCGGTGGTGATCCATCGCGTGCCCGACGCCACGTCCGGCGCGCTGCTCGCCGGCGTGCTCGAGAACCACGGCCTGCGCGTGCACCTTCGCAGCGCCACGCTCCCGGCCTACGGGGACGTGCGCCGGGACTGGGGCACGAGCGCCTGGGGCGAGCTGCTCGTGGCGCCCGAGGACGCCGAAGAGGCGCGCGAGGTGATCGCCGAGTACCTGGCCGCGCTCGAGCGCGGCGGCCGCGTGCGGGACGAGGACGTGGAGGAGGGCAGCGGCGGGTAGCTCGACGCTACTCCTCGTCGTCCTCGCCCACGTCGCCCGCGGCCTCGTCCCCGTCCTCGCCAGCCTCGCCTCCCAGCTCCTCGATCACGAACTCGCCGTTCATGTTCTGGGGCAGGATGACGCGCGAGAGCGCGCACGCGAACACCTCGTCCATGGTCTCGACCGCGATCAGCTCCAGCTTCTCCTGCACGTCGAGCGGGATGTCGTCCACGTCCTTGACGTTTCCGGCCGGGAACACGAGCGCGCGGAAGCCGGCGCGGTAGGCGGCCAGCGCCTTCTCGCGCATGCCGCCCACCGGCAGCACCTTGCCGCGCAGGCTCACCTCCCCGGTCATGGACAGGTCGTGGTGGATGGGGCGGTCGGAGAGCACGGACGCGATCACCAGGCCCACGGTGATGCCGGCCGACGGGCCGTCCTTGGGCACCCCCGCCATGGGGAAGTGGATGTGGATGTCGAACCGCCCGAACGCGTCCGCGGGGATGTCGAGCGAGCGCGCCCGCGAGCGCACGTACGAGTGCGCCGCCTGGACGGATTCCTTCATCACGTCGCCGAGCTGGCCCGTCAGCACGACGCGCCCGGCTCCGGGCATCTTGATGGCCTCGACCACGAGCACCTCGCCGCCCGCCGCGGTCCACGCGAGCCCCATGGCCACGCCCACCTCGTCCTGCTTGCCGGCCATCTCCGGCTGGAAGACGCGGTGGCCGAGGTACTCCTCGAGCTGCTCGGGCCGCACCGCGTGGCGCCCGGGGTCGCCGGTGGCGCGCGCCCGCGCCACCCGGCGGCAGAGCGTGGCGATCTGGCGCGAGAGCGCCCGCACGCCCGCCTCGAGCGTGTAGTGGCGGACGATGGCGCGCACCGTGTCGTCCGGGAGCACGAGGTCGCGCCCGGAGAGCCCGTGCTCGGCGAGCTGGCGCGGCACCAGGAAGCGCCGCGCGATCTCGAGCTTCTCGTCCTCCGAGTAGCCCGGCACCTCGATGACCTCGATCCGCTCCTGGAGCGCCTCGGGCACGAGGTCGAGCTGGTTGGCGCACATGATGACCACGGCGTGCGAGAGGTCGATCGGGAGCCCGAGGTAGTGGTCGGTGAACTGCGCGGCGCTGTCGGGGTCGAGGAGCTCGAGCAGCACCTCGGCCACGCCGTGTCCGCCCTCGCCCACGAGCCGGTCCACGCCGTCGATCAGCAGCACCGGGTTCCGCACGCCGGCCGCGCGCACCGCGCGCAGCACCTTGCCCGGCTGGGCGCCGGGGAGCGCGCGCGGTTCGCCCGCGAGCTCGGCCGCGTCCGAGGTGCCCGAGACGTTGACGCGCGCGAACGGCCGGCGGAGCGCGCGCGCGACCTCGGAGCCGAGCGAGGTCTTGCCGGTGCCGTGCGGGCCCACGATGCAGAGCGCCGGGCCGGGCAGGTCGCGCTTGAGCCGGCGCACCGCGAGGTACTCGAGGATGCGCTGCTTCGCCTTGCCGAGCCCGAGGTGCCCCTGCTCCAGCTCCGACTGTACTTGCCGGAGGTCGGCATCCTCGCCGGCGGTCGCGGTCCACGGCGTGTTCCACAGCCACTGGAGGTACGCGCGCACGTGCGCGGCTTCGGGCGAGCCGGCGGGGAGCTTGCGGAGCCGGTCCATCTCGCGCTGCGCGCGGCGCGCGACCTCGGCGGGCAGCGAGCCCATGTGCGGCGCGCGCACGCCGGCGGCCGGGACCTCGGGGACGTGGAGCGACGGCGCGTCGAGCGCCGCGGTGGCGCGGAGCGTCCGGCGGGCCTGCTGGCTGCGGGTGCGGGACGGGCGGGCCATGGGCCCTCCGGGGCGGTCGGGGTCCGGTGCGCTGGGGAGGAGTCCGGGCCCGGGGAGAGCGGGGCCCACCCGGGAGTGATGCAAGCGGGCTGCCGGGAACCGCGGGGATCGTTGCCGCGGCCCTCCGCCGGCCGAAGCGGCTGTGACGGCGGCGGTTCGGTGGCCGAGCCGGGCTCCGGCGCGCGATTGACGGGGGCCGCGGGCGCAAGACCCTGCCACGTCGCGGACTCGAGGGGCCGCGTCGCGGGCCCGGGGCCGCCGGACCCATGCAGCCTGCAACGGAGGATTGCGCGGTTGGGTGAGGGCGCCTAGGCCCGCGGGCCATGCGCCGCAGCGCGCAGGGTCTGGAAGCGCGAGACCCCGCGCCCAGTGGCGGACGCGGGGTCTCGACGCGAGCGAAGCCAGCCGATCAGCGATAGATCGACTTCACGGTGCCCCACGTCGCCGAGCGAGTCGGCGTCACGAGGCAAGCGGGGTTGAACGACGCGCTGTTGCGCGGAATGGGGTTCACGACGACGGTGAAGTCGAGCGAGTTGTCGTCGGTGTCGGTCGCGCCGGCGTTGTTGCGCACGGCGCCGGAGCTGTTCGAGAGGGTGGCGGCGTTCGCGACCTCCGGGCAGTTGCCCGTGCCGAACGAAACCTTGTCGACCAGCGTGCCGGGAAGCTCGGAGCCGCAAGCCAGGTTGTTGTTGAGGGCGTTGAACAGCGCCACCTTTCCCGTGGTGGCGCTGATCGTCAGCGTGCCAGTGAAGTCCGGGGTCACCGGAATGGGCGCGCCACCCGAGCTCGGCGTGCCATGGACCGTCAGGATGTACTGGCACGGCTGGATGATGGTGCCGGGCGGGAACACGAACTGGTTCCCGGCCGAGCTGCCCCAGTTGCCGGTGGCCGAGCCGTACTCGATCGCCCAGCCGCCGATGTTCACCGCGGTGGTGCCGCTGTTGTAGATCTCGACGTAGTCCTGGTTGTACGTCGCCGACGTGCTGGTGCTGCCGCCGCCGCCGTAAACCTGGCTGATCCGAACCTGGTTCGCGGCCAAGGCCGGCCCCGCGCCCATGAGGATCAACGCCAACGTGGTAACGATTCGCCTCATCCTGGTGCTCCTTTCGGATGTGAAGCGTGGTGCGTCCCCGAGGGGGGCCGGTGCATGACTCCGAGGCCGAACCGACGCGCCTCACACCGGGGGACCGGGCGGGCACGGAAGGTACGGAACACGTCGAAGATGCGGGAATTTCCCCGGCGGGGCAAGAGGAATGTGCTCCGGCGGCATCGGGTTCGCCCGCTTTTCGCCGGTCGCGGGAAACGCCCGCCACGGGGATCCCGGATCCTGCGTTCCGGCCGGCGCCGGAGCCCCGAGTCCGTTGCGTCGCAGTGAACATCGGGAGTTGTCCACGACCCCCGTCCGCGTCCCGGGGCGCCCCGGGTCCGGCGAGCGCCCGACCCCGATTCAGCCCGCCCGGCGCGCCCGGAGCACCACCCAGGCCATGCGGACCGCGTTCGCGAGGATGAACACGGCGAACCCGCGAGCGAGCGTCTCCTGCGGCAGGCGCTGCGCCGCGAACGCGGCCAGCGGCGTCCCCGCGAACGCGCCGATCGCGAGCCCGGGCAGGAGCCGTGGCACCACGTTCCCGTGGCGGTGATGCTCGAGCGCGCCGAACGGCGCCGTGACCAGGATGAGCGCGAGGCTCGTGCCCTGCGCGAGCTGCTGGCTCATGCCGAACAGGAACGTGAGCGCCGGCACCGCGATGATGCCGCCGCCCACACCCATGAAGCCCGACAGCAGGCCCACCGCCGCGCCCGTCGCGAGCCCCGCGAGCACGCCGGCGACGCCCGTGAGCGCGTGCTCGGCGGCGCCCTGCGGCGCGCGCCACAGGATCCGCACCGCGACCACGAGCATGAACACCGCGAACGCCAGCACGAGCCGGTCGTGGCGCGTGCGTGCGGCGAACCGGGCGCCCCAACGCGCGGCCGGCAGGCTCGCGGCCGCGAGCAGCGCCGCCGGCAGCCACGCCACGTTGCCGTTGAGCCCGTAGACGACGAGCCCGGCCACCGCGGTCGCGCCGATCGCGGCCAGCGACGTGCCGTGCGCCTGGTGCTGGGTCAGCGCGAAGAACGCGGTGAGCATGGGCACGAGCACGATGCCGCCGCCCACGCCGAACAGCCCGCCCATGAGCCCGCCGGTGAATCCCGCCACCGCCGCGGCCCAGCCCGTGCGCGAGCGCATGACCCGGCAGGCTATCCGCGGCGCCCGGCCGCGTCCACGCCGGGCGCGCGGCGGTCCCGCGTCACGGACGTGTCCCGCCGCCGTCCCGTGCGCGGGCCGGCGCGCGCGGCTACAGCCGCGTCGAGGTCGCCGCGGGCTGCTGCACCTTCTGCAGCAGCCGCACGGTGTCGGCGAAGCGCGTCGCGTTCGTGGGCGCGCCCAGCACGACCGCGATCAGGTCGCGGCCCTGGCTCCGCACCCAGGTCGCGAAACAGTAGCCGGCCTCGCGGATGAAGCCGGTCTTGCCGCTCCGCACCTCGTAGCGCCCGTAGAGCAGCCGGTTCGTGTTGCCCACCCAGTGCCGCCGGCGAGCGGTGCGGAACTCGTGCGAGCGCGTGGTCGTGATCTCGGCGATCAGCGGCTCGTGCGCCGCGGCGTGCAGCAACCGGGCCACGTCCGAGGCCGTCGAGACGTTCCGCTCGTCGAGGCCCGTGCACTCCACGAACCGCGTGCCGGTGAGGCCCAGCTCGACGGCCTTGCGGTTCATGCGCGCGATGAACTCCTCGCGCGGCAGGCCGGATTCGCGCATGAGCACGCGCGTCGCGCAGTTGTCGGAGCTCATCAGGCTCATGCGCAGCAGCTCGCCGAGCGGCACGCGCTCGTTGCGCCGGAGCTGGGTCGAGCCGGCGCCGCGGATCTCGGCGAGCGTCACCTCCACCTCGCGGTCGAGGTCGGGCTCCTGCTCCAGGAACACGAGCGACGTCATGAGCTTGGTGAGGCTCGCGATCGGCACCGAGCGCGACGAGTTCTTCTCGAACAGCACCTCGCCCGTGCTCGGGTCGAGCAGGATGGCGTTGCGCGCGAACACGCCGTCCGGCGGCAGCCGGCGGCGGCGCGCGCGGCGCCGGCGCGCCGGCGCGGCGGCCTTGGCCGTGGTGGCGGCGAGCGTCACCGGGCCGGCGGCGGAGCCGGCCCCGGCGACGGGGCCCGGAGTGGCGGCCGGTGCGGCCTCGGCCATCGTGGCGAAGACCAGCAGGGCGATCAGGCGGGTCGCGCCCGGCGCGCGGAAACGCATGGGGATCACTCCTCGAGAGGCTCCCGGATGGTTCCGGGCGCCGTGGCCGTCCGTGGCTTCGGCGGGAACATCCGGTCGAAGTTAGCTGCGGGATGCAAGACCGGTCAACGCCGGCCGTGCGCGCTGCAAGGCCGGACGCGCGCCGCGGATCACGGCCCCGGCAGCAGCCGATGCCGGAAGTCCGTGAGGGAAGCGGCGGCAAGCGTGTCGGCCTCGACGAACTCGGCGAAGCGCCGGGCTTCCTTGCAAGCTCTGGTCCGCTCCGGGAGCTCGCGGCGCAGGTGATGTTCCAGTTCCGTCAAGCGGCGCTCGAGGGCCACCCGCTCCGGCTCCGGCGCGCCCCGCATCAGCACCGCTCCCGCGAGCAGCGTCTCGGGCACCCGGCGCAGCTGCTCGATGGCGCGCTGGATCTGGCGGCAGCCGCCCGGCGCGCCCGCGGCGAACGGCATGCGGACGACCGCCTCGACGATGTCCAGCCACACGAGCGGGTCTCGCCGCAGCGGGCCGCCCGGCGCGCACTGTGCGAGCTCGAACGCGAGCCGCGCTCGCAGCGTGTCGGCCCGCGGCCCTTCCGGCAGCGCGGCGGCCTCGTGCGCGAGGGACTCGAGCGCGCGCACGTGCGCGGCGAGGTTCGCCTCGTCGAGCGGGACGAACGGTTCGGGCGCGCGCGCGACGGCGCCCCAGCGCGCCGCGAGGTCCGGGCGATGGCGGACGAGCAGGCGCGCGTAGCGCTCGGCCAGCGCCGCGCCCGGATCCGGCTCGGGCGCGGCGCCCGCGGCCAGCCACGCCGCGGCGAGCAGGAGCCCGGTGCGGAGCACCCGGTTCACGGGCGGGGGGCCAGCGTCTCCACCAGCGTGAACGGGTCGTCCACCTTGAGCGGTCCGGTGGACAGGAACGCCTGCCCGTAGCGCACGCCCACCTGCCATCCCCAGTAGCGCGCGTACGCCTCGAACGCCTCGCGCGGGTGCGGGTGGCTCGCGGGGCGCGGCCGGTCGGGGTGGTAGAACTGCGAGTGGTGGCTGTCCACCGCGGCCAGCCAGTCTTCGAAGTAGGGCGTGATGTCCACGATGAACGTCGGCTTCGTGCCGGGCGGGATGAAGTAGAAGAAGATCGCGCGCGCCTGGAACGGCTCGCCCTCGCAGGGGGCCTTCGCCAGGTGCGCCAGGTTGAACGCGTTCGCGACGATCTGGCCGGTCTTGTAGTGATCGTTGTGCCCGAGCCCGCGCCCGATCGGCAGGTCGTAGTAGGGCGCCAGCAGGATCTGCGGCCGGTGCCGGCGGATGACGCCCGCCACGAGGCAGCGGTTCTCGAACGTGTCCTCGATGCGGCAGTCGCCCAGGTCCAGGCACTCGCGCACGTCCAGCTGGAGCCGCTCGCCCGCGCGCCGTCCCTCCTCCGCGCGCACCTCCGGCGTGCCCCAGCCCAGGTCACCCGCGGTCATGTCGATGATGCCGGTCCTGCGGCCGAGATCCTTGACCTTCCGCAGCAGGCCGCCGCAGCCGATCTCGGCGTCGTCGGGGTGGGGGCCGAACGCGAGGATGTCGACCGACATGCTCACTCCTCGGGAAGGGGGCGCCCGGCGGGGCCGGGCCGTGTGGTCGGGTGCAGGGGGGACGGGACACTATAGTGCGCGGCGGCGGCCCGCGCCCAATCCGCTATCCTGTCGTCCCGGCGCGGGCCCCGGCGGCCGCCGCACCCGCCCGCGAGGCCTCCTCCGATGCTCTACTTCGCCTACGGATCCAATCTCGACCCCGAGCAGATGCGCATTCGCTGCCCCGGCCACCGGGTCGTGGGGCTCGCCGAGCTGCGCGACCACCGGCTCACGTTCCCCCTCACCTCGCACGACTGGGGCGGAGGCGTCGCGAGCGTGGGGCTCGCTCACGGCGAGAGCGTGTGGGGCGCGGTGTACGAGCTGTCCGCGGCGGATCTCGCCACGCTCGACCGATACGAGGGCTATCGCGGACCCGGCGACCAGCACAACCTCTATGACCGCGAGACCGTGTCCGTGCAGCTCGTGCGCGCGGACGACGGCTCGTTCCCGCGCCGGCTCCAGGCCTGGATCTACGTGGCGCGTCCCGCGAACCCGTCGCCGCCGTCGCGTCGCTACCTCGACGCGATCCTGCGCGGCGCGCGCCACCACCGGCTGCCGGACGAGGTCGTCGCGAAGCTGGCGGCGACGCCGGTGGCGGGCTGAGGAGCGGAACGCGTGAGCGACCCGAGCTGGATCGGCCGCACCGTCTCGCACTACCGTGTGATCGAGCGGCTGGGGGAGGGCGGCGTGGGCGTGGTGTACCGCGCCTGGGACGAGCGACTCGAGCGCGACGTGGCGCTCAAGGTGCTGTCCGGGCGCGCCGCCGGGTCCGGCGACGCCGGCGAGCGGATCGCCCAGGAAGCGCGCACGCTGTCGCGGCTCGACCATCCGGGGATCGCCACCGTGTTCGACCTCGACCGCGTGGACGGCGTGGCGTTCCTGGTCATGGAATTCGTGCGCGGCGCGACGCTGGCCGAGCGGCTCGCGCAGGGGCCGGTTCCGGAGGCCGAGGCGCTCGCGATCGCCCTGCAGGCGGCCGACGCGCTCGCCGCGGCGCACGAGCAGGGGGTCATCCACCGCGACTTCAAGCCCGCGAACGTGATGCTCACGGTGCGCGGCCACGTGAAGGTGCTGGACTTCGGGCTCGCGGCCTGCCTCGACGAGACGACGGTGACCGCGACCGCGCCGACCCAGCGCATCGGGCTCACCGGCACGGTGCCGTACATGGCGCCGGAACAGCTGCTCGGCCGGGCGGCCGACGCCGTGGACGACGTGTTTTCGTTCGGCGCCGTGCTCTACGAGCTGGTCACGGGCCGGCCGCCGTTCGCGGCGCCCGCGCTCGCGGCGCTCACCGACGCGATCCTGCACGCCACGCCGCCCGCGCCGCGCGCGGTCCGGCCCGAGCTGTCGGCCGAGACCGAGGCGGTGATCCTGCGCTGTCTCGAGAAGCGGCCGGTCGATCGCTACGCGTCGGCACGCGCGCTGGCGGACGATCTGCGCCGCGTGGTCGCGGCGCGGCCGCACCCGCCTTCGGCGGGTGCCCGGGCAGCGGTCCCGCGCGCGCCGCGGCTCGAGAGCGTGGCGACGCGCGACCCGGTCGCGCGCGAGGCGTACGCGCTCGGCCGGCGGCAGTGGAGCAAGCGCACGCGCGAGTCGCTCGAGCGCGCGATCCGGCACTTCGAGGAGGCGATCGACGCCGACCCCGGGTTCGCACCCGCATGGTCGGGGCTCGCGGACTGCTTCAACATCCTGGCGCCGTGGCTGCCGCCCCGGCTCGCCTACCGCCGCGCCAAGGCGGCGGCGCGGCGCGCCGTCGAGTTGGACCCGATGCTGGCCGAGGCCCACACCTCGCTCGCCTACGCGTTGTGGTTCGACGAATGGGACTGGGAACAGGCCGGGCGGCTCTACCGACACGCGATCCAACTCTCGCCCGAGTACGCCACCGCCCACCAGTGGTACGCCGAATACCTCACCACGCTCGGCCGGTTCGACGAGGCGATCCGCGAGGGCCGCGCCGCCGAGGAGCTGGACGCGCTGTCGTGGGCGATGCCCACGACCCTCATCAACATCTACTACTACGCGCGCCGCTATGACGAGGCGCTCGAGTACCAGCGCCGCATGCAGCCGCTGTGGGGTCCGGGCCCGACGCTGGGGGGCACGGCCGACCGCGCGCGCATCCTCGAGCAGGCGGGGCGGCCCGACGAGGCCGTCGTCGAGTACGGGCGGGTGCGGGAGCTGGACGACGACCCGCGGATCGTCGCGGGGCTCGCCTGCGCGCTGGCGCTGGCCGGCCGGCCGGCCGAGGCGCGCGAGGAGTTGGCCGCGCTGGCGGCGCTCCCGCCCGAACGCTACGTGCCGCCGTACGCGCTGGCCGGCCCGCTCGCGCTGCTCGGCGACCGCGACGCGGCGTTCGAGCAGCTCGAGCGCGCGTTCGAGACCCACGACCGCGCCATGGTCTGGATGCGCGTGAACCCCCGCTTCGACCCGCTCCGCAAGGACGCGCGCTACGTCTCGCTCCTGCGGCGCATGAACTACCCGGAGTAGCGCGGCACCGGACTCGAGCGAGCCGAGGCGTCTCCCGGGTGCGCCCGCGGGGCTCAGCTCGCGGCGGCCCGTCCGGGCCGGGCGGCGGACTCGGGCGCCGCGTAGAGCCGCGCGAAGTACTCGCGCACCATGCGCTCGGCGCTGAAGCGCTCGCGGGCCATGGCGACGCTCGCCGCCATCATCCTCGTCCACTTCTCGCGCTTCGCCCACGCCGGCAGCACGTGCTTCTCGAGCGTTTCGTAAAGCGCCCTGAGGTCGCGCGCGTCGTCGCCGTGATCGCCCTTCCCGATCGCGAACCCGTTCACGCCGTCCTCGCACGCCTCGTCCCACCAGCCGTCGAGGACGCTCACGTTCAGCACGCCGTTCAAGGCCGCCTTCATCCCCGACGTGCCGCTCGCCTCCAGCGGGCGCACCGGGTTGTTGAGCCACACGTCGCAGCCGCGCGTGAGCAGGCGGCCCAGCGCCATGTCGTAGTTCTCGAGGAACACGATCCGGCCCGGGTGCCGGCGCGCGGCCGCGACCAGCCGGGCCACGATGTCGTGTCCGCTCCGGTCGTCCGGGTGGGCCTTGCCCGCGAACAGCACGCGGACGTGCTGCTTCGCGAGCAGGTGCTCGAGCCGGGCCTCGTCGCGCAGCAGCAGGTCGCTGCGCTTGTAGCCCGCGGCGCGCCGCGCGAAGCCGACCAGCAGCGAGGACGGCTCGAGCGCCACGCCCTGGCGGCGCTGCAGCTCGCCGAGCAGCGCCCCCTTGAGCCTCACGTGCGCGTCCCACAGGCGGCCCGGATCGTCGCCCGCCTCGCGCACCTCCGGCGCCTGCCACGTCGGCACGTGCACGCCGTTCGTGATCGCGTCGATCGGGCTCGCGCCGAACACGCCCCTCCACATCGCGCGGGCCGTCTCGCCGTGGAGCTTCGACACCGCGTTCGCGGCGCGCGACAGTCGCAGGCCCGCGGCGGTCATGTTGAACGGCTCGCCGCCGATCGCCCGCATCTCCGAGTCCGAGAGCTGCAGGCAGGCGCCCATGCGGCGCAGGTCGGCGAGCGCGTGCTCCTCGTTGCCGGCGCGCACCGGCGTGTGCGTGGTGAACACCGTCTGGTGCCGGACCCGCCCCCACGCCTCGGCGAACTGCACCCCCGCCTCCATCAACTCGGCGATCCGCTCGATTCCGGCGAAGACCGCGTGCCCCTCGTTGAAGTGGTAGGTGCGCACGTCGAGCCCGAGCCAGCCCAGCGCGCGCAGACCGCCGATGCCGAGCAGCATCTCCTGCGCGATGCGCGTGTCCGTGCCCGACTCGTACAGGCGGTGCGTGATCCAGCGGTCCTCGCGCCGCAGCGGTTCCAGCAGGTAGAGCGGCACGTGGCCGTGCCGCTCGGTGACCCAGACGCGGACCGGGATCTCCCTGCCGCGCACGCGGACGCGCACGCGCACGCCGGTGTCGGCGAGGAAGCCGGTATCGTAGGCCGGGTACTCCTCGTAGGGCCGCCCGTCCGCGCCGATCCGCTGCACGCAGTAGCCGCGCTCCCACAGCAGCCCCACCGCGACCAGCGGCAGCTGCAGGTCGTGCGCCGCCTTGATGTAGTCGCCGGCGAGGATGCCGAGGCCTCCGGCGTAGATGGGGAACGACTCGTGCAGGCCGTACTCCATGCAGAAGTAGGCGCTGCAGGGCGTTCGCGATCGGCGGGGGGCGGTGGCGGTCATCGGGCTCCGTGGGGGATCCCGGGCTCGACGCCCGGATCCGCGCGGCGGGCCATACGTCGGGATGCGGCGAAGGCGGTCAGGCCGGGCGGCTCATGACCGTGGTTTCGGCGCCTCCGCTCTCCTCCATCACCCAGCGCACGGACTTGGAGCAAGGGCAGGTCCCGCCCAGGCGCTTGAGCTTGGGCATCGCCTTCACCCCCTGCTCGACCGTCAGCTCGCCGGCCACCACCTTGCGCAGCGTCTCGGCGTAGAGCCTCAGGTCGCGGCTCGCCACGTAGCCGTCGTTCAGGTGGCGCGCCAGGTGACGGAGGTACTCGTCGGCGTCGGTGAAGGTCTCGCCGTCCACGCCCACCATCTGGAACGCGACCTCTCCCTTGCGGCGGAAGAAGCGCCGGTCCGGAAGCCGCAGCAGGTCGTCCGGGCCCAGGCCGCGATGGGCGCCGCGCGAGCGCTCCAGCTCGTCGATCACCGTCTCGACCTTGTCGGGCGCGTACTCGGGGAAGCGCGCGCGCACGAACCGCACGTTGATGTCGCGGATCATCTTGCGGACCTCCTCGATGTACTGCTCCATCGCCTCGCGGTTGGAGAGGTCCTTGAACCCGAACTGGATGTTCTTCTGCCCGCCGCGCTCGTCGCCGAACATCTCCAGCGCGCGCGGGAACCACTTGTTGATGGACTCCTGCACGATCTTCATGTTCGCGAGCGGGTCACCCTTGGCGGCGCGCTCGGCGAACCGGCGCAGCGGGATGACTCCCGCGGCCAGGTGGAACGCCTCCTCGCGGAGCATGGCCGGCATGCTGTCCGCCATGGGCTTGTAGGCGCACACCTTCTGCATCGTGAGCTGGTACTTGCCGACGCGGTCGATGAACGCCGCGAACGTGATGTTGTCGAGGAACGAGTCGTAGTCGAGGTTGAACGCGTCCAGCACGTGGTTGCCCGTGGTCATGGACAGGATCTCCTCGACCATCTGCGGCCCCGTCACGCCGCCGGAGACGTGCGACCAGTCCTTGGACAGGAGCAGGTGCAGCATCTGGTAGCCGTGGCGCAGCTCCTCGGCCATCACGCGCAGCACCCAGGCGCGGTCCTGGTCGTCGTGCGCGCGGTCCACGGTGCCGGCGTGCTGCTGGATGCTGCCGAACTCGGTCGAGGCCTGCGCCCTGATGATCGCCAGCAGGTGGCGGGCCTGGTCCTCGGTGAGCTGGTCCGGCTCGAGGCGCTTCTTCTCGCCCTTCTGCTCGCCGATCTGGATCACGTCGGACGTGCCGATCTCCATCTTGGCGCACAGGCAGAACTTCTCGTCCTTGGGGAAGTACTTCTCCCAGCTGTCGAGCAGCGTCTGGTAGTCCTTGAAATGGTGCCGGCGCCAGTGCTCGACCGCGTCGTGGTACTTCCTCTCGAGCGTTACGTTCTCGACCTTCATGGGCTCCCGATCCCTCAGCGGATGCGAAGTTCCAGCGCCTGGAGCGGCGACGGCGTGAAGCCGAGGGCCTTGAGGAACCCGGCCACGCCCGCGTCGCTCGTGTCCACCAGCGTCCGCACGGAGGTGGCGCCCTCGGCGGCGAAGTGCGCGCGGATGGCCTCGAACATCCGCCGGCCCAGGTCCTGGCCGCGGTAGTCGGGGTCGATCCCGAACCGCTCCACCCAGCCGCTCGGCTCCTCGAGCCCGAACTCGCCGGCGCGCAGGTCGCCGAGCATGAACCCCACCACCTTGCCTCCGGCCTCGGCCACCTGGGACGCCCCCGGATCGCGGCGGGTGTAGTACATGACCCGCCCCTCCCAGACCTCGGGGCGATAGATGCCGGAGATCTTCTCGTCGATTCGGACGATCCCGGAGATGTCCAGTTCGTCGAGCGGCCGGATCCGCACGGCGGTCGAGGTATCGGGCATCTGGCACTCCATGTCTCGGCGCAGCGCTGGGCGCAGGTGGCCACTTGAAACTACCAGCTTTCGGACGAACGCGCAGGCGGCGCGGCGGGGCGCGACGCGGGAGCCGGCGCTCAGCGCCCGGGCAGGGCGGCCAGCGAGTCCCGGGCCTCGGCCGCGGAGAACGGGATCGCCGACGCGCGCTCGTACGCCACCCGCGCCTCGGCCGGGCGTCCGAGCGCCTGCAGCGCCTGTCCGCGACGGAGCGGGTACTCGTCCCAGCCGGGGTTCGCACGCGCCTCGCGCTCGAACTCGCGCAGCGCGCCGGCGGGATCGCCCCCGAACAGCAGCGCCAGTCCGAGGCGTCCGTGCAGCACCTCCTCGCCGGTCTCGAACCGCATCGCCTGCCGCAGGTGCCGCGCCGCGTCCGCCCAGCGCCCGTCCTGGAGCGCCAGATTGGCCGCGAGCGAATTCGCGCGGCCGTTCCATTCGCTGGACGCGAGCGCTCGCGCGAGGTCCTGGTCGAGCTCGCGGCGCACGGCCGTGTCGGCCCACGCCCGCGCTCCCAGGTCGCCCAGCGCCCGGGTGCCGCCGGGCAGGCGCCGGAAGCTGTGGGCGCGCGCTTGCTCCGCGCAGCGTCCGTCGCGGCGCAGGTAGAGCGCGGCCACGTCGTCGGCGAACACGAGCGCCCAGGTGGTGTCGGCATCGAGGAAGTCGAGCAGGCCCACGCGGGAGCTCGAGCCGCGCATCGAGATCACCCAGTCGAAGCGCCAGCGCTGGTCGAGCGTGCGCCACGCGACCGAGTCCTGCCCGGCCCAGGCGTACTCGTAGCGGATCTGCTTCGTCCCCGCCTGATGGATGTCCATGAACGGCAGCCGCGTCGAGTCCGGGTAGAAGCGCCACAGCAGGTAGCCGCCGTAGCTGAACGGGTTGAATCCGCGGCCCCGGACGTCGTGCGCCTCGATCCAGTCGCACGCCCGCACCGGGTACTGGTTCCACACGAACCCGTAGCCGACCTGGACCGGGGCGCGGCTCAAGTCCGGCGTGACCAGTGCCACGCATGCGGTCGCGGCGAGCGCCGCGCGGCGCCACGGCGCGGCGAGCCACGCCGGCCAGCGCACGCCCGACACCAGCTCACCCATGTCGCGCGCGAAGTACGGCGCCGCGCACACCGCGAGGTAGCCTACGAAGCGCTGGCTCGCGAACGCCTGCGGCAGGCAGATGAGATAGATCGCGAGCTGCGCCCAGTCGGGACCGTGGCGGCGCGCGTGAGCGACCGCCCCGGCCACGAGCAGCGCGAGGAACACCGGCAGGCCGTTCGCCAGTGCCTGGCTCCAGTCGATGGGCTGCAGCTCGCCGATCGTGGAGAAGATCGGCTCGTGCCGCCCGGACAGGAAGTACTCGAACGGCTGGGCGAGCGCCCGCCAGCCGAACGGGTTGGCGAAGCTCGCGAGCGCGGCCACGCCCATCGCGATTGCGAGCCCGCGGGCCGCCGCCCGCCGCCGGAGGAGGTCGTCGAGCAGGTGGGCCCCGGCGAGCACGAAGCCCAGGTAGTACGAGATGTGCGCGTTCGCCCAGGCGACGGCGATCGGCACGAGCCCCCACGCGTGCCGCGAAGGCCGCCCGTCCCGGAGCGCGGCGCGGCGCGCCTCGAGCAGCAGCAGCGCCGCCGCCGCGAGGATCGCCGCGAACGTCTCCGGCCGTGCCTGAGAGCGCGCCCGCCACAGGAGCGCGCACCACACCAGCGCCAGCACGGGCACGAGCCCCGTGCCGCCCGCGTATCGGGCCGCGCGCCACAGCAGCGCGAACGTCACGAGCGTGGTGAGCCAGCGCCACGCGTAGACGCCGTGCAGGCCCCCGAGCTCCCAGAACGGCCACAGCAGCGCGCGGAACAGCCAGCTCGGGAGCACGTCCGGCGACCCGTGCGTGGGCCAGGTCCAGATCTGCGTGTGCGGGATGGAGTGCGTGCGCCAGATCTCCCGGCCCACGGTCAGGTGCTGCCACAGATCGGGGTCGTAGATGCGGTAGGTGACGCTCGCGAGCACGCACAGCGCGGCGACGGCGAGGACCAGCGTCCACGGCCCGCGACCGAGCGGCGGCAACGGGATCGCCGGGGCGGGCCGCGGACGCGGCGGCGGGATTCTGCGGCGCGCGGGAGCGGGGCTCACGCCGCGGCGCCC
>CAZSQX010000003.1:0-138484 GCA_964609125.1 uncultured bacterium | reverse complement strand
GCCCCGTCGTCCCCGGTGGAGTGCGCCCGGACGCGCCGGCGGGGGTCCCGTGGGCCGCGTGCGACCTCATGCCCTACCCGCCGCCTCCGGCTCCAGCACCCGCAGCACCATCACGGTCACGTCGTCACCGGCCTCGGCCTCGCCGAGGAATTCCCCCAGGCCGGCGAGCGTGCGCTCCACCAGCTCGCGCGCGGAGAGATGCGCGGGCATCGCCCCGAACAGCCGCGCCAGCCGCTCCTCGCCGAACATCTCTCCGTTCGCCCGCGCGGCTTCGGTGAGACCGTCGGTGTAGAACAAGACGCGGTCGCCGGGCCGGAGCGGGACGGCCTCCTCCTGGTAGGGGAGCCCGTCCATCATGCCCACGACCAGGCCGCCGGTCTCGAGCGTCCGCTCGGGCTCGCCCGGCCGGAACAGCATCGGAAAGTTGTGCCCCGCGTTCGTGAACCGGAGCACCGGGGCGCTGCCGCCGACCATCGCCAGGAAGAACGTCGCGAACTGCCCGGTCTCCGGCCGGCCGCACACGAGCGTGTTGATGCGCGCCATCACCTCGGCGACCCGCGGCTCCGCCGTGGCCTGCGTGCGCAGCGACGCCTGGAGCATGGAGGACAGCAGCGCCGCGGGCACCCCCTTGCCCGAGACGTCGGCGATGGCGAGCAGGTAGCCGTCGTCGCCGATCGGCACGACGTCGTAGAAGTCCCCGCTCACCTGCTTGGAGGCGAGGTTGGTCGCGTGCACCTCGAGCCGAGGGTGGCGCGGGAACTCCGACGGCAGGAACGACTGCTGGATGCGCCGGGCCAGCTGCAGCTCGCGCTCGGAGCCGGCGCGGGCCATGGCGTCGCGGTGGAAGTGGAACGCGAGCGTCAGCCCCACGAAGATGAGCCCCAGCACCACGAAGTACGTGATCAGGGTGATCACGGCGCGGCCCGTGCCGAGGAAGCCCGGGATGAGCGCGAGGTGCACGGTGAGCGCCCCCGCGCTCGCGAACAGCATCGCCGTGGCGGAATGGATCGCGGTGACCTTGAGCGTGAGCAGCCGGTCGCCCGCGTGGCGGGCCATGTAGGCCGGCGCGAGCCAGTGGCTCGCGATCCACACTCCGAGCAGCGCGTACGCCCCGAACACCAGCGACACGACGTAGTACTGCCCGTAGCGCGAGAACGGCGCGCCCGACGTGACTTGGATGAACAGCGCCACGGGCACGCCCATGAGCGGCACCTTCCACAGCAGCGAGGCGAGGTCGCGCCAGGGCGGCGGGCGGCGGGCGGGCTTCTTCATGGGACGTCAGGATGGCACGGCCGCCACGCGCTGGGGAATCGGGCCCGCGCGGGACACGCGACCGCGGACCTCACGCGGCCCCGCCGGCCTTCGCGACCCGCACGCCGCACGCCGGCATTGCGCAGCTCCGCCGCGCCCCCGCATCATGCGCCCACATGCCCCGCCCCCGGCCGCCCCGACCGCCGTTCCGGCTCGCCCCGCTGCTGCTCGCCGTGCTGCTGCTGGCGTCGCTGCCGTGGCTCGCGGGCTGGTACGAGCGCGGCGCGTGGGCGCCGTCGGCGCGCGAGGCGTGGGCCTCGAGCGTGGCGTCGCTGGTCGCGGTCGCGTTCGGCGTGTGGGTGATCGTGCTGCTGCGGCGCGAGCGGGCGACGCACCAGAGGCACCTCTCGGACCTCGAGGCGCTCTCGCTCGCCGATCCGCTCACCGGGCTCGGCAACCGGCGCGCGCTCGAGCTCGAGCTGGCGCGCGCGATGCTCCGTTCGCGGCGGCTCGACCACCCGCTTTCGCTGCTCTACCTGGACGTGGACGATCTCAAGTCCGTGAACGACCGCTTCGGGCACGGGGCCGGCGACGAGACGCTGCGCGCCGTGGCCTCGGCCGCCCGCCAGTGCTCGCGCGACGGCACCGACCGCGGCTTCCGGGTGGGGGGCGACGAATTCGTGGTGGTCGTCTCCGCCGATCGCCGCGGAGCCGAGCGCCTGGCGGACCGCATCGACGAGACGTTCCGCGCCGCCTCTCCGCACCAGAGCCGGCTCGCGCTCGGGCTGGTGGAGTGGGACGGCGCGATGTCGGCGAGTGAGCTGTTGAACGCCGCCGACCGGCAGATGTACCGCCACAAGCACATCGTGCGCGGGTCGAGCGCGGCCGCGGGAGGCTCCGGAGCCGGGGGGTAGTCGCGGCGCGCCGGATCAGCCCGTTGCGGTCTGGCGGATCACCTGCACGTGCCGCTCCGCGGCCCACGGCCAGCTGAAGCGCGCGGCGATCGAGCGGTCCTCCTGGCGGCTGTGCCACTCCATGCGCGGGCCCTCGCCGGCCAGGTCGTCGGCGAAGTCCGGGTCCACCGCCTCGCCCGCCACGAACGCCGCGTCGCGCGGGTCGGGCCCCGCGCGCTTCGGCCGCCGCGCCGTGGCGCGGTGCTTCGCGAGCTGGCGCGCCACCCAGCCGGTCATGCGCGGCCGCAGGTCGGCGAGCACGTTGAAGCACTCGTGCGCGCCGCGCGGGTAGTGCACCAGCTCCCGCTCGCAGCGCGCGTACGCGAAGATCCGCTCGGCCTCGTCGCTGGGCGTGATCATGTCGTGGCCGCCGCTCGCGAGCATCAGCGGGCACTGGAGGTCGGGCAGCGTGTGCTCGAGCGTGACGCGCGGGATGAACCGGCCCATCTCCTCGATGCTCATCTCGTACAGCGAGGCCAGCTCCTTGCGCATCGAGAACAGCGTCACGTTCCAGTACACGTCCACCGAGTAGGGCGGGCTCACCGCCGCGACGCAGCGCACGCGCTGGTCGTAGGACGCCATGCGGATGGCGGCGTAGCCGCCGAGCGAGAGGCCCATGTAGCCCACGGCATCGGAGTCCAGCTCGGGCATGGACTCGATGTGATTCATGATCGCCACGCCGAGCGGTCGCGGTTCCGCCACCGTTCCCAGGCGGTGGAACGTCTGCCCGAGGCCCGGGCCGTCGAGCGACACGGTGGCGAGCCCGCGCGCCAGGTAGGCGTCGGACCACACGTGCAGCTCCTCCTTCACGCCGTTCGTGCCGTTGAACAGCACGACCACGGGGTACGGCCCCGGGCCGTCCGGGAGCCTGAGACAGCCCTTCACCGGCCGCTTGCGGAATTCCACCTCGAACGGCCGCACCGGGTGGCGCACGAGCGGGCCGGCCGCGGCGTACGCGGCGACGCACTGCTCGTGCAGCTCGCGCTTGCGGGCCGGGTCCATGAACACCACGTACTGGGCGAAGTTGAACGCCGCGGTCGCTCGCAGGTAGAGCGAGGCGGCCTGGGCGGTGTCGCCCACCGATTGCGCCATCCGGCCCGATTGCTCCAGCGACTGGCCGAGGCTCTCCCACTCGTCCACCCACGATTCGAGGCTGGTGATCCGGCCGAGCACGCGGTCCAGGTCGTCGGGGGTGATGCCGTTGTTCGTGAACTGGAGCTTGGCCCACGCGGGCATCTGCCGCGTGAGTCCCAGCCGCAGGCTCAGGCGCACGAAGCCCGGCCGCAGGAGCTGCCCGCGCAGCATGTGCGGCACGAGGAGTTCGAGCCGTCCGCCCTTGAGCTGCATGCGATCCGCCGCCTTCCGTCCGATCGGGGGCCGCCCGGGCCGCGGGCGGGGTGGGGGTGCCGACGCGGAACGGTTGCACCCCGTGTGCCACACGCCCCGGGCCTCCGCGAGCGCTCGTGAAGGGCGCGCCCGCAGCGGACCGGTGCCCGGCTCCGCGCATCCTGCACGGGTGCGGGCGTGGCGCAAGCGACGCGCCGGTGTGGCCGGCGGACCACGCCGGGCGGCTCAGCCCGCGGCGACCTCCGCGCGGCAGGCCTCGCGGAGCCGGAGCCCCACGTCGCGCGACGGCACCGGCCGGCCGGCCACCTCCGAGAGCGGGAGCACCTCCTGCACCGAGTTCGTGAGGAACACCTCGTCCGCGAGCCGGAGCGTCTCGAGCTCGAGCCGGCCCTCGCGCACGTCCAGGCCGAGGGCGCGGCAGTGGCGCAGCACGCGCGCCCGCGTCACGCCCGGCAGCACGTCGGCCTCGAGCGGCGGCGTGACGACGAGCCCGTCCGGCCGCACCGCGAACACGTTGCTCGCCGCGCCCTCCAGGACCTCGCGTGCGGGCGAGACGAGCAGCGCCTCGTCCACGCCCGCGGCGCGCGCCTCCTCGCGGGCCAGGTCCCACGCCAGCCGGCTCGTGGTCTTGTGCCGTCCGAGCCAGCCGGGCGCGAACGGCGTGTGCGAGAGGATCGCGCGGCCGCCGGCCCCGCCCTGCTCGAGGCGCCGCGTGCCCGCCCACAGCCGCCCCGGGACCGGCTCGGCCTCGACCCACGCGCCCGTCCGCACCGGCCGTCCGCCCGGGATGCCGCGCGTCACCGTGATGCGCACGATCGCGTCCTCGAGCCCCGCCGCTTCCAGCACCTGCGCCACCGCCTCGCGCAGGCGCGCCGGCGCGGGCGGCACCGGGAAGCCCAGCTCGGCCGCCGAGAGCACGAGCCGTTCGAGGTGCGCGTCCCACGCGAACGGCTCGCCTCCGTAGGTGCGCAGCGTCTCGAACAGCCCGCCGCCGTCACGCGCGCCCCGGTCCCAGACGGAGAGCGCCGCGGACTCGCCGCGCACGAGCTGGCCGTTGAGCCACACCGCGCGGTCCGGCAGCCGCGCGCCGGGGGGCAGAGGGAGCGCCATGGCGCGCGACGGTAGCATCCTCCGCGACCGGCCCGGAACGCCGCGCGCGCCGCGGTCCGCCGCGGCTCAGCGCACCACCGCGATCCTCCCGCGCGCCACCTGCGACCCCGCGCTCACCGAGAAGAAGTACAGGCCCGGCGCCACGCCCGGCGCGGCCACCGGGACGCGCTGGGGGCCGGGCGCCTGGCGCACGCGGTCCAGCAGCGTGGCCACGACGCGGCCGGCCACGTCCAGCAGCCGGACCGTGACAACGGCCTCGGCCTCGAGCGCGTACTCGATCACGGCGTCCGCGCGCGCCGGATTGGGAAGGGCGCGCGCGACGAGCTCCGGCGCGCCCGGTGGCGTCGGTTCGGCGGAGAGGATGGCCGCGGCGGCGGGGTCCGCGCCCATGTCGGGCGCGCCCAGGTAGCGCGGCCCGTCGAGCGACGTGTTCACGCCCGCGAAGCGCATGCCGCGCCCGCGCGCGGGGCTCTCGGGCGCGAGCGACCAGTCGCCGGAGGCGGAGTCGCGGAACATGGGCGGACCGACGAGCCCGTCCGCCTCCCAGCCGAGCGCGCTCCTCAGGTCCGGGAGCGAGTAGTCGCGCTCGCCCCAGCGCACCAGCCGCCGGGTCCAGGCCGAGTCGAGCAGGTCGTAATTGAAGTCGTTCGCCGCCGCCGCCGCGGCGCTCGGCCCCCACACCGTGAACCCGGACCGGATGCCGCGCGCGGCGAGGATGTTGTTGCGGAAGTGGAGCTGCTCCACCCTCCCGCCCGCGCCACCGTCCAGCGCCCAGCCGCCCGGGCTCGTCGAGGTGACCGTGTTGTGCACGTACCAGGCGATCCCGGTGCTCGCGCCGCCGACCTTGATGCCGCCGCCGCGCGAGTCGGCGACGACGTTGTGGAACGCGAACACCGGTCCGGAGTAGATCGGGACCTGCGAGATCCCGTGTCCCGCGCGCACGATGGTGTTCCCGAGCAGCAGCGTGTTGATGGCGTGGCTCGTGTCCAGCTCGATCGCGTCGTCAGCGATGTCCGCGAACCGATTGCCCGAGATCTCGACCTGCGAGCCCCAGGTGGAGTCGGACGGACCGCGCACCGGGTCGCCGGGGCCGACCTGGATCCCGTCGAACAGGTTCGTGAACACGTTGCCGTGCACGCTGGACGCGCGCGCGAGCAGGCGCACGCTGCTCGCGTCCTCCTCGGCTCGGCCCTTGCCCGCGCCGTACGCCATCCGCCCCACCGTGAGCCCGTCCACGATGCAGCGCGAGACGGTCACCGAGTCGGCGCGATACCCGAGCGCGCCGTGCACGACGTAGAGCGCGTGCGCGTTGAAGCCGTAGAAGCGGCAGCCGTCCACCACCAACCCGCCGCCGGGCCCGTTCAGGCCGGCGACGATGCCGCGGCCGTGCAGGCCGGGGTCGGGGTTCGCGGGGTGCGCCGGGTCCGAGGTGGTGCCGCCGGCGAAGCGGAGCGTGAGGTCGGCGACCCGCCAGCCGCGGCCGCGCACGTCGACCAGCTGGTCCAGGTAGCCGGTGTGCAGGCGCAGCCCCACCGGGCTCCCGCCGTTCGCGCGCTTCACGTACAGGAACTCGTTCGCCCACCACCAGCCCGAGCGCTCGCCCTCGTGCCCGGACTCGGGCGCCCCGGTCCAGGTGGAGTCGTCGAGCAGCGCCTGGAACGAGGTCTTGCGGTGCAGGTACTCGCCCCAGCCGAGGACCACGAGCTGGGTCGAGTCCCCCGGGCTCGAACCGGGCGTCGTACCGGGGAAGTGCGTGGACCACACCGAGTCGCCCACGAAGCTCCACTCGAGCGGCCGGCCCGGGGCCCACTGCCCCTGCTCCACCCACGGGTTCGCACCGCACAGGATGGTGGAGTCGGGGTCGCTGCCGTCGCCCGCGAGGAAACGCGGGCCGTTGTCCCCGAACCCGGGGAGCACGAGCTGCTCGTGGTACTCGCCCGGGGCCACGAGCACGCCGCCGCCGCGGCCCGCGTCGGGCGAGGCCGCGAGCAGCCGGAGCGCCGCGCCGATCGTGCGCGTGGGCCCGTGCAGGCCGCCCGCCGGGAGCGGCGACGTCCCGTCGAACCCGTCGTGCCCGACGCGCTGGCTCACGTGGAACACGGGCCCCGAGGCGACCGTGCCCCGAACGCCGGCCGCTCTCGCCAGGCGCGCCGGCGTGGTGAAGTCGCCGCCCGCGTCGCGCGCCTGCACGTAGAACAGCGCGTTCCGGCCCGGCCTCATCCACAGGATGCGGCCCTCGTGGAGGTTCGTGCCGGCGCGGCGCACCAGCCGCATGCCGCTGTCGTAGCCGGCGGCGGAGTCGCTCCACTTGTGGAACAGCCGCAGGACGGCGCTCGAGTCGTCGTCGCCCGAGACGATGGCCTGGACCGCGACCGAGCTCAGGTTCGGCTCCGTCCGGACGGTGATCCCGGACACGCCGTTCCCGGCGTTCGCGGCGGGCGATGTCGTGGCGAGGAGCGCGAGCGCGGCGGCGAGCGCGCGGCCCCGTCGGGTGACTTCCATGGGATGCTTCGAGGACTCCGTTCCGGTCGCCGACGTGGGCGGGAGGGATGATACCGCCCCGGGCCGAGCGCCGTCACGCGGACCGCGCCGCGGCCGGCTCCCCCAGGTCGAACGTGCCGAGCACGCTCGCGAGCGCGAGGCGCAGACCCTCGGCCTTGGCGAGCGACTCGCGGTACTCGTCGTCCGGGTCGCTGTCGGCCGTGATGCCGCCGCCGGCGCTCCAGTGGAGCGCGTCCGCGGTCGCGGTCGCGGTGCGGATGGCGATGTTCCAGTCCGCGTCGCCGTCCCAGCCGAGCCAGCCGATCGCGCCCGTGTAGAGGTGCCGGCGCACGGGCTCGAGCGCCTCCAGGATCTCCATGGCGCGGATCTTCGGCGCACCGGTGATCGAGCCGCCCGGGAAGCAGGCGTCCAGCAGCGCGAACGCGTCCACCTCCGGTCGCAGCCGGCCCGCAACGGTGCTGGTGAGGTGCCAGACCTGCGGGAAGCGCTCGAGCGCGCACAACTCCGGCACCTCGACGCTGCCCGTCTCGCACACGCGGCCGAGGTCGTTCCGGAGCACGTCCACGATCATCACGTTCTCGGCGCGGTCCTTGGCGCTGGCCAGCAGCTCCGCGGCGAGCCGCTCGTCCTCCGCGGGGGTCGCGCCCCTCGGGCGCGTGCCCTTGATGGGCCGGCTCGCGACCCGGTCCCCGCGCCGGCGCAGGAACAGCTCCGGGCTCGCCGAGAGCACCGCGTGGTCGCCGAGGAGGAGCGTGGCCGCGAACGGGGACGGCGTGTGCGCGCGCAGCGCGGCGTCGAGCGCGATCGCGTGCCCGTGGGCGCCCACGAGCGGGAGCGACCAGCGCTGCGAGAGGTTCGCCTGGAAGATGTCGCCGCGCCGGATCGCCTCGCGCACGTCCTCCACCGCGCGCCGGTATCCGTCGGCGGTGAACGTGCTCGTGGCCCGGAGCGGGCGAGTGCGCGGCGCGCTTTCCGCGGCCGCCGCCGGCGCCTCGAGCCGCGCCCGGAACGCCTCGAGCCGCGCCCGCGCCCGCGCCTCGCGCTCGTCCGCGTCCGCGGGCAGCCCGCTCGAGTGGAGCCACACGCGGCCGCTGTCGTGGTCGAGCGCCCCGACCACGTCGTAGAGGCCGAGCACGCGGTCCGGCAGCGCGAGGTCGTCCCGGGCGAGCGCGGGCAGCCGTTCGAGCCGGCGGCCGTAGTCGTACGCCCAGTAGCCCACCGCGCCGCCCGTGAACGGCACGCCCGTCTCGCCCGCGAGCCCCGGCGGCTCGACGCCGGCGGCGAGCGCCCGGAAGCGCTCGCGCGACGCGCCCGGATCGCCGCCGCGGGATGTCGCGAACGGGTCCGCGCCGAACAACGTCCAGCGCGCCTGGCGGAACGGCGCGCCCGCGTCGGGCAGCGACGAACGGAGCGCGAACGCGCCGGGGAGGTCCGCGAGCGCCGCGAGCGGATCGCCCGCGGGGAACACCTCGCGTACCAGCGTCTCGTGCCGGCGGAGCCCTGCGCGCATGCGGGCAGCGTACCCGCGAAGGCGGCGCCGGGACGAGCGCCCGTGTCACCGCGGCGTCGCGTGGCGCTTCTGATCGGCTTTCATCGGCACGGCACCAGTGAAGCCGGCCCGGGCCGGCGGTGATGCGGACTCAGTGAAAGCTGGGGCTCGATCCGCACCGCGCGCAGCAGACGTCCGAAGATGAAGTCCTGCTCCAGGAACACGACGTCGTCCGAGCCGTCGCCGTCCACGTCGCGAAGCCGCGGCGGGCCGAGGCGAAGCGGCGTCTCGTCGCTCTCGTGCCCCGGGGTCCGCCTGCTCGCGTCCACGTAGTCCGAGCCCGTGCCGTCGTAGGTCCGGAGCGTCGAGCCTCCTCGGCCGTCCACCACCTTCATCTCGTGGAAGCGTTTCGCTGGAACGCCGTTCTTCACGCGACCGAGCAGCAACACCGGAGTCGCGCGGCCCTGGACGAGCACGCGGCCCGCGTCGAGCATCAGCCAGCGGTCGAGCGAGCCCGTCTCGAGCCGTACCTTCCAGATGTCGCTGCCGTGCGGGCTCGAGTGGACCGCGTGAGCCGTCACGCCGAGCGTCGCCACGAGGGTGCCGGGCGGGACGTGCGCCCCGGGCCCGCGCACCGCCCGCCCGATCGCCGCCGCCGCGCGCGCGCCGGGGAACGCCGGCGCGTGGCTGCTGTGCATCGCGCCCGCGGCGCCGCCCGCCCACGTCCAGTCCGGCCCGGTGTCGCGCGAGGCGCTCGGGCCGCTCGCGGATCGCGTCTCGTTCGGTCTGCGCTACGAGGAGGGCACGCGCGACGAGTTGTGGCGGGGCAGCGGGCCGGCCGACCGGGACGCGCTGATCGCGGAGATGCAAGCACCAAGCGCGAGGCGCGGCGAGCTGGACCTCTGCTCGCGCACGCGGTCCTGGAACGCCGAAGGGCGCGTGCGATTCCACGACCGGCTCGACGCCACGCTCGCGCTGCCGTGGGTCGAGCGCGAGCACCGGCACATGACGCCGCACGCGCCGTTCTACGACCCGCGCTTCGTGGACGGGTGGACCTACGACGGGCTCGGCGACCTGACGCTGCTCGGGCACCTGCGCGCGCTGGGCGCAGCCGCTCCCGTGGCGCGGCGCGGAGCCGCTCACCGCCAGCGTACTCGCGCGCTCGAACGGCCGCGGCACGGACGGGTACGAGGTCGGCGACGGGTTCGAGGCGGGGCTCGCCGCCGGGTACTCGCCGCTCGGCTGGCTCACGCCGCTCGTGCAGCTCCACTGCGCGGCGCGTCTTGACGGCCCGCGGGCCCGGATGACACCGTGCGGGCCCGCTGCCGGCACGGACGCCGGCGGGAGCGGGGCCGACGCTCCGCGAGCACGCACGGAGGCGCGATTCCGGACTCTCTCCTGATCCAGGGCGGGACGCTCGTCTGCATGGACGCGGCCCGCACGGTGGCCCGCGGCGACCTGCTGCTCGCGGGCGGGCGCATCACGGCGCTGGGTGCGGGCGTGCCCGCGGCGCTCGCCGCGCTCAAGGGCGGCCGCGCCGCGCAGGTCTACGACGCCCGCGGCGCGTTCGTGCTGCCGGGCTTCGTGCACGCGCACGTCCACCTGTGCCAGACGCTGTTCCGCGGGCTCGCCGAGCAGGCCGACCTGCTGCGCTGGCTGCGCGAGGCCATCTGGCCGCTCGAGGCCGAGCACACCGAGGCGTCGCTGGCCGCGTCCGTGCGCCTCGGCGCCTGCGAGCTCATCGCCGGCGGCGTGACGTGCGTGAACGACATGGGCACCGTGCACCACGCGCACGCGCTCGGGCTCGCGCTCGCCGGGACCGGGCTCCGCGCCGTGTTCGGGCCGGCGCTCATGGATCAGGGCGAGGGTGTTCCGCCGCGGCTGCTGGAGGGGGCCGAGCGGGCGCTCGAATCGGCGCTCGACGTGGCGCGCCGCTGGCACGGCGCCGAGGGCGGCCGGCTCCGCGTCGCGCTCGCGCCCCGCTTCATCCTGTCGTGCAGCGAGGGGCTGTGGCGCGACACCGCCGAGGTCTCGCGCGAGCACTCGCTGCTCGTGCACACGCACCTCGCCGAGTCGCCCACCGAGGGCTCCGAGGTGAAGGCCGCGGTCGGGAGCCACGCCGCGCCCTACTTCGCGCGCAGCGGCGTGCTGTCCGAGCGGTTCGTGGGCGCGCACGGCGTGTGGCTGGACGACGACGAGCTCGGGCTCGTGCGGCGCTCGGGCGCGGCGCTCGTCCACTGCCCCGGCTCGAACCTCAAGCTCGGCTCGGGGCTCGCCGACGTGCGCGCGTGGCGGCGAGCCGGGGTGCGCTGCGGGCTCGGCTCCGACGGAGGCGCGTGCAACAATCGGCTCGACACGTTCGCCGAGATGGGGCTCGCGGCGGGGATCGCGCGCGTGCTGCACCGCGACAGGCCCATGGACGCGCGCGACGTGGTGGCGCTCGCCACCTGCGACGGCGCCGCGGCGCTCGGGATGGCCGGCGAGATCGGGTCGCTCGAGCCGGGCAAGCGCGCGGACGTGACCGTGGTCGGCGCCGACCGCGCGCACCACGGCCCGTTCGCCGGCCTCGACGCCTACACCACGCTCGTGCACGCCACGCGGGACCGCGACGTGCGGCTGACCGTGGTGGACGGGCGCGTGCTCTACCGGGACGGCGAGCACGCCACGCTCGAGCCCGCGCGCTGCGTGGACGAGGCGGCGCGCGAGGCGCGCGCGCTCGCGAAGCGCGCCGGCTTCGCGGGGGCGGCCGCGTGATCATCGGTCCGTGCACGGTCGTCACCGGGGGCGCCGAGCCCCAGGTTCACGAGAACTCGGCGATCCGCGTGCTCGGCGCGCACATCGCGAACATCGGCGCGGCGGGGGACCTGGCGCGCGCCTACCCGGACGAGACGCTGTGGCCGGCGCGCGACCGCGTCGTGATGCCCGGATTCATCAACACGCACGCGCACCTGGCGCGCCATCTCGCGCGCGGTCTCGGCCTGCGCACCGACGCGGAGTGGCGCGCGTACGACCGCGCGCTGTCCGTCGAGGACGTGAGCCGCGGGGTGAGCGCGGCGCTGCTGGAGGGGCTGCGGCACGGCGTCACCACGGTCGTGGACTTCCATCGCTCGGGCGCCTGCCTCGACCTGTCGCTGGCGGAGGTGCTGGGCGCCGCGGAGCGGATCGGCGTGCGCGTGGCCACCTGCTACGGGGCGTCCGAGGCCGACACGGCGCTCGAGCGCCGTGCGGCGATCGACGAGAGCGTGGGTTTCGCGCGCGAGCTCGCGCGCCGCGGCGGGTCGGGCTGCCCCGGCCGGCCGGGCCGGCTGCGCGGCATGCTCGGGGTGCAGGCCACGAGCCTCGCCGGCATCGAGACGCTGCTCGCCGAGGCGCTCGAGGCGGGCGCCGCGGACCACGCCGTGCACGTGGACCTGGCGCTCGACCTGACGCCGGCCGAGCGCTGGAACCGTCCGGGCGTGCTGCCCGCCGAGGCGCTGCCCGCGCTGTGGGCGCACGTCGAGCGCGCGCCGCGTGACCTGCTCGCCGCGGTACGCGACCGCGGCGACGCGCTGTCCGCGAGCGGCGTGAACGCCACCGCCGCGCTCATGCGCGAGGGCGACCTGGCGTGGGGGAGCGACGACGGACCGAACGCGCTGCCGCTGCTCGAGGGCTCGCCGCTGCCGCGCCTGGCCGAGGCGCACTACCGGCGGCTGTTCGTGCACGGCGCGCGCTGGGCCGCCGCGCACTTCGGCGAGGAGCTCGGCGTGCTCGCCCCCGGAGCGCCGGCGGACCTGGTCCTGCTCGACCACCGTCCGGCCACGGAGCTCTCGAGCCGGACGCTGCTCCAGCACCTCGCCACCGGGCTCCTGCGCTCGAGCGTCTCCGGCGTGATGGTGGCGGGGCAGGTGGTGCTGGACAACGGCGTGCTGGTGACGGCGGACGAGCGCGAGATCGCGGCGCGCGCGCGCGAGTGCGCGGCGCGCCTGTGGAAGCGGCTCGGGTGACGCCGCCGGGCCCCCGCGTGGGGCTGCGCGAGCTGCTCGTGCTCGCGTGGCCGGTGGTGCTGTCGCGCTCCACCCAGTCGGTCGTGGGCCTGTGCGACGCGCTCATGACCGCGCGGCTCGGCGACGAGGCGCTGGCGGCGGTCACGACCGGGGCCGTGAACCTGTTCTCGGTCGCCATCCTGCCCATGGGCACCATGTTCATCGTGCAGAGCTTCGCCGCCCAGCTCCATGGGCGCGGCGACCTGCCGGCGGCCCGCCGTTACGGCCACTACGCGCTGTGGCTCGCCGCGACCACGACCCTGGTCGCGGCGGCCGCCACCCCGTTCATCGGCTACATCGTCGGGGTGTTCGGGTTCGCGCCCGGCGTGCAGGCCTCGATGACCGACTACCTGCAGTGGCGCGCCTGGTCCATGGGGCCCTACGTCGCGATGGAGGCGCTCGGCAACTGGTTCGCCGGGCTCGGCGACACGCGCGTGCACATGCGGGCGAGCGTGATCACGATGGTCACCAACGTGTTCCTCAACTGGGTGCTGATCTTCGGGCACCTCGGCGCACCGGCGATGGGCGTGGAGGGCGCCGCGCTCGCGAGCGGGCTCTCGACCTGCCTCGGGCTCGCCTATCTGTACGTGGCGTTTCTCGCGCGCGAGCGCGAGATCGCGGCGGGCGCCCCGCTCGCGCCGCGACGCGCCGAGTTCCTGCGCATGCTCCGGTTCGGCGTGCCCAACGGGCTCAACTGGTTCATGGAGATCGCCGCGTTCACGCTGTTCCTGAACGCCGTCGTCTCGAAGCTGGGCACCACGGTGCTCGCGGCGATGAACGCGATCATGCAGCTCAATTCGATCTCGTTCATGCCGGCGTTCGGGCTGGCCTCGGCCGGAGCGGTGCTGGTGGGACAGGCGATCGGCCGCGGCGAGAAGGGCGACGTGCCACGCCTGCTCCGGCTGGCCCTCGCCGTCACGCTCGGCTGGCAGAGCGCCGTCGGCCTCGTCTATCTGACGATGCCGGTCGTGCTGATGCGGGCGTTCGAGTCCCCCGCGGGTTCGGCGGACCTGCTCGCGATCGGCGCCACCATGCTGGCCTGGTCGGCGGCCTGGCAGGTGTTCGACGCGTTCGGCCTCACCATCGGCGAGGCGCTGCGCGCCGCGGGCGACACGGCGTGGTGCATGTGGACCCGCCTGGTCGCGGCGTGGACCATCTTCGTGCCGGTGGCGTGGTGGGTGGTGTCGGTGCGAGGCGGCGGTCCGGTCGCGACCATCGGGGTGGTGGTGTTCTACCTCGCGGTGCTGGCGCTGGCGTTCCTGTGGCGGTTCGCGAGCGGCGCCTGGCGGCGGATCGAGCTCGTGGACCCGGAGCCGCAGGCGTGACACGGTGCCGGCCCGCGCGCCCGGCGCGGGCTCGATCTTGGACCGCCGACCCTGGCCACGCGGGCCTTGCGCAGCCGCGCGCTCGCTCCCATCGTCCGCGGCATGGAGCGCCCGCGGAGCCCCTGGCATCGGGACGACCTCCCCGCCTGGGGCTGGGCGGGCCTCATCCTGCTCCGGATCGTTACGATCGCCTGGACGCTTCTGCCGGCCGCGCTCCTCGCCGCCGGCATCTGGTGGTGGACGCACGGCGGCTCGCGCGAGGCGCCGCGCCTCCTCCGGAGCGCCGTGCAGCAGGTGAAGGCGATGGCGGACTCGGCGTTCGGCCGGTGAGCCAGGTTCGCCGGCCCGGCCGGACGCGCGGCGCGAACCGGCGGACCCCCGGCCTTCACCGTGGAGCCGACACGCGCCCCGGATGCCCGAGTTTGGTGCTGCGTGACTGGTGGTGTGACATGCAGCAGCTCGCGGGGACGAATTGCCTTGACGCTGCCCGGGGCCGGGTAGAGCCTCGGTCGCGAATGGGCGACCGCCCGTACGAATCCTCCCGAGCGCGTCCCACGCTTCGCATCCCGAGACGACGACCATGCCGCGAGCGCAGCAGCCCCATCCCGGGGCGCCTCGAGGTTCCGCGCCGCGTTCCGCGCGACGGACCGCTCCGGTCCCGCCGGGACCCCGCCCACCGTCGCTCGCGGCCGCGACGAGGCCCCCGACGCACCCGCGTGCCCCGCCCATGATCCGGAGCCGCCAGTGCCGCTCGATCCCCAGGGACGGCATCCCCCGAGACGGAACTCCATCCTCCGACCTGTCTTCGATTGAGGTTCCGCATGAGGCGAATGGCCACTCGAACGCTGCTCGCGTTCCTCGCCGCGCTGGGCCTCACGGCCGCGGGCGCGACGGCGCAGCACGCGCCCCCGGGCGTGGACCCGACGCATTACTGGACGTACCACATCCTCGACAACATGCCGTACACGAGCCCCATCGCGGTGCAGGACCAGTTCCACCTGACGCCGCTCCCGCTGACCGTGGTCATGCGCCAGCGGCTGCTCAACTGGGTGATGAAGAACGAGTCGCCCGTCCTCGACACGCTGCTCCACTACACGTGGTGGGACGTGGCCGAGAAGCCGCCGGTCTTCCGGGACGCCATCGTCACGAACCAGTTCGGGCAGCACGTGGTGCGACTGCTGAACGTGGAGTTCCTGCTGGTCCCGGCGCTGAAGAACAACCCCTCGCCGGAACCGCCGCCCGCGAACCACTACCTGTGCTATCGGGCGGAGGGGTTCCCCGGGCCGGGGACCATGTACCTGTTCCGGGACGAGTGGCGAACGGACCAGTCCCAACCACTCGCCATCGAGTTCCTCTGTACGCCCTGCATCAAGCAGCACGCGGGACGGACGTTCGTCCCGCCGGACCCGCTCACGCACCTGGCGGTCTACCCGCTGGACGTGGGCTCGGAGCTGTTCGCCCCGCATCTCGCGGACCAGTTCCTGGCCCATCCGCAGCTCGCCCAGCAGTTCCCCCTCGAGTACCTGTTCGTGCCGTCGCTCAAGCAGGAGCTCCCCACCAGCACGAAGCGCGATACGTGGTCGAGGTTGAAGCAGCTGTACCGCTGACCGGGAGTCGCGCCACGCCGGCCGGCCACGCACGTCGTGGCCGGCCGCGCGGTTTCACGAGGAGATGGCGTGCCGCCGCCGCGAGCGGCTAACATCCGGGGATGCACGACTTCCTCCCGACGGCGAGGCGCCGGTCGCGGCGGCTCTCGGCGCTGCTCGCCTCCGCGCTGTGGCTCGCGGCGGCCGCGATCGCCGCGCCGGCCGTGCCGAAGGCGCCCCCGGCGCCACGGCAGCCGCGACTCGAGGACTTCATCGCCCCGCCGGGATCCACGATGAAGTTCGAGCCGTTCATGCTGCACGCCGACCTCTGGGTCGGCATCGATCAGCGGGCGAAGCTCGACTCGATCGTGTTCGTTCTCGACAACGGCGCCCGCGCCTGCCAGGTGCTGGACCGCGACAGCACGTGGGCCGTGGACTACACCTGGGTCTACGTGCACGACCGGCTGCCGCCGCGCTGGTACGACGCGAAGGGGCTGATCGCCACCGGCGACTCGCTGAAGCTCCCCGAGGACGCCGACCTGACCTTCACGTTCGGCACGATGCGCGTGGCGGTCCGTGCGGCCAACCTCAAGTCGGCGGAGGCGGAGGCGTACCGGCGGTGGCCCACCGAGATGCCGCCGGCGCTGCGCGGCCGTCTCAAGCTCAAGCTCGAGCGCGCGAAGAAGGCGCTCGCGGGCGAGCGCGACACGGAGCCCACGCACCCGGGCCGGTAGAGGTCGGCGGCCCGTCCCGGGCCGGGGGCGCCCCCGGCGAGCGGTTCCCGGCCGGCATCGGCTTCGCGCCGCCGGTGTCCCCGCGGGAGCACCCCGGCGCCCGCGCGGTGCACCGTCCCGGCCACACGGGCGGGGCCGCCGCGGCACAGGCCGGTGTCAACCCGTTGCGACGCAAGCCGCGGCGCGCCTGCCGCGGCGACGGCACGCGCGCTGCTCGTGGAAGTCGTCCGGTCACACGCTCCCCACGTGCCTCACCGAACCGAAGCGGTCCGACCGGCCGCTGGAGGAGGACCCATGAAGTCGCTCCGAGTGCTGCTCCTCGCGGCCACGCTGATGCTGGCCATCGCTTCCGTCTCCGCCGCGCACACCGGCACGCCGCGCGCGGACCAGCGCCAGGCCAATCAGCGCGCGCGCATCGCGCAGGGCGTGCGGAGCGGCGAGCTCACGCGCGGCGAGGCGGCGAGGCTGCGCGCCGGGCAGGCTCACGTGCGGCGCGTCGAGCGCCGCGCCAAGTCGGACGGACACGTGACGCTGCGCGAGCGGGCGCGGCTCGAGCGCGCGCAGGACGTGCAGAGCCGGCGTATCGCGCGCCTCAAGCACAACGGCCGCACGCGCTGACAAGGCGCGGGCCCGGAGAGGACGTCGCGACCGACCCGTCAGACGCCAGGGCAAGGATCGGGCGGCGCGACACGCCCCCGGCGGAGAGATCCGCCGGGGGCGGTACCATCCTGCGGCCCGTCGCGGCCGTCAGCGGAGCCGGAGCAGCGAGACGGGCTGCGCGTAGCTCACGGTGAAGCGCGCCTCGCGCGGGTCGTCGCCGATCGGCACCGAGTACTCGAACCGGAGCGAGCTCAGGGGCTCGGGGATCCCGGCTCGCCACGCGAGCGTGACGCCCGCCTCCGAGAGCCAGTCCGAGCGGCGCGGCCCGTCGCGATCCGTGGCGACCGCGCGACGCGTCGTGCGGTCCAGGCCCCATGCGGCGCCCGACGCCGCATAGACGCTCGCGTGGAGCGTCAGCCAGGCCGGCAACGGCACTCCGAGCGCGCGGCCGAGGTCGTCCACGAGCACGAGGTCGCCGCGCGCGAACAGGAGTCCCGCGGCGGCGCGGTCGTTGCGCTCGAGCGAGCGCAGGTTCGGCGTGCCGCCCAGGTGGAACGCGGCCTGCGGCAGCACGTCGCCGCGGAGCCGCCCGTAGGCCGCCTGCGGCACGAACGCCAGGTGCCGCCCGAGCGAGACGTCGCCGCCCGCCGTGACGAGCGTGCGCCTGTACGTGAAGTCGCTCCCGAGCCGCGGGTCGCTCGTCCAGTGCGCCGCCTGCACGCGGAAGCGCGTCCCGGGCACGGGAGCCTCGCCGGTGAACCCCAGCTCGCGCGCGCGCCCGAACGCGGCCGGGTCGTTGAACGGGAGCTCGGGCTCGCCGCCGAACAGCGTCCAGCGGGTCGTGTAGGGGAGCGGCGACTCCAGCTCGTCGCGCCAGGCGAGCCGGCCCCAGGCACGGTCGGTCCCGAGCCGGAGCGAGGCGCGGGCCCCGTCCCGCCGCAGGTAGTGGTGGTGGTCGCCTCCCCACAGCACGGCGCTCAGCGTGGTGAAGACCGGCTGGAAGTGGTCGCGGTCGGCGGACTCGGTCCAGCGGCCCGCGGCGAGCCGGAGCGCCAGCCGCGAGCGGAGCGGCGACACTCCCCAAGACCGGCTCCAGGCGCCCTCGCCGAGCAGGTCGTGCGTGCCCGTGGACCATTGGAGCCGGCCGGAGAAGCGGCCCGCGACCGGCGTGCCGAGCGCCACGCCGGCCCCGAGCTGCGCGCCGTCGGCGCGGTTGAAGCCAGGGGCGGGCGACGTCTCGAGTGTCAGGCGCCGGGGGCGCGCGCCGCGCCGCGGGCCGGACGGTGGCCCGAGGCGGGCGACGAGCGCCGAGTCGAGTCCCGCGGTGTCCACCGGCGCCGCCGTCACCCCGAACCACGCGTCGGTCGAGTCGGCGAGCCCCCTCACGTAGGCGTCGAGCGCGCTGTCCGCGGGCGCGCCCCCGGCGTGCGACGGGCCGGCGCGCGCCACGGGCGCGGCCAGGGCGAGCAGCAGGAGAGCGGCGGTCCCGAATACGGCCGGGGCCGGCGGAAGACCGGCGGAGAGCGCGAGGCGGGCGGGCGTCCGTCCGGCGCCCGCCCGGCTCACGAGCCCCTCCGGCCGCCGCTTCCCACCCGCACCCGCACGCGGGCGCGGTCCTCGCGCGGGGCGATGCCGGCGAAGATCGAGTCCGGCAGGTCCGTGTTCACCGTGTGGTCGCTGAACGCCATGCCGAAGTCGAGCGAGCGACCGAGCCGAGGCACCGGCACGGTCAGTTCCATGCGCACGAGCGCCCGCGACAGCACCCAGGTGTCGCCGGCGCGGGCGCGCTCGACCACCATGTGCGGGATGCTCTTCAGGAACAGCGGCACGGGCGACTGCCGGAACCGGATCTCCTGGCGGAGGATCACGTAGTCGCGCGTGTCCACCCACACACGCCCCGCGGGCTCGTGCACGGCCAGCGCCGAGCGCGGCTCGAAGCCGAGCGTGTAGACCACGTGGTCGCCCACCAGCTTCCGGTCCTCGATGCGGAACCGGAAGTTGCGCCGGTTGGCGGGCCGGAACGCGAAGTTCACGAGCTCCTCGCCCATCCCGGGCGAGAAGTCCGGCTCGGCCATCCCGCCCTCGTCGGGAGCCTTCTCCGGGTAGCGCTCGTAGTGACGGAGCGGCACGGTTCGGACGAGCCCAGGCTTCTTCCGGTAGACCTTCGAGACGCTCTCCGCCAGCACCTCGGGCGTGCCCTTCCCGGCGGTGTCGCGGAGGATGCGGATGGTGGCCGTGAACGACTGGTCGCGGATGGCCGAGTCGCGCCGGGCCTCGCCACGCGCCACGCGGTCGAGGATCTCGTCGAGCGTCACCCGCGGCGCGCGCACCAGGACCTCGGGGACCTCGGTGCGCATCGTGTCCTCGACCGCGAGCGCCGGCCCCGGCGCGACGCCGGCGGCCCGCGGCTCGCCCGGGAGGGCCGCGAGCCCCGGCAGGACACCGGCGAGCAGGCAGGCGAGGAGCGTGGCTCGGCACGTCCGGGGACCGCGGGCGGCGTTCACGGGGACCTCGTAGGAAGGCGGAATCTGCGGCGGACGCTATCCGGGACTGCGGCGCGGCCGCAACACGTCGCGACGGAAAGGCCACGAGGCCGCGGCGCCTGCCTGCGCCGGGGCCGCGCATGCCGCGGCCCCACGCGCGGTCCGCGCCGCGCGTTACGGGCGTACGCGTCCTCCGGCACGGAGCGTGCCACGGTACGGGTGGTGTGACCGAGACGGCCGCCCGGCCTCCGCCCGCCCCTGTGGCGCGGCCCGTGCGCCGATGGGAGAGCGACCATGTACGACCGGCTTCGATACGCGATCATCCCCGCCCTCGTGGCGGTGAGCCTTCCGATCCCCGCCGCGCGCGCGGCCGACACGGCCGCGGGTTCCCCCGCCCCGCTGAGCCTGGCGTTCGCGCAGGTGACCGCCCCGGCGGCGCCCGAGTTCGCGGGGGTCAGCTACCGGCCACGCTCGCGCGGCTACTCGCGCCGCGCTCCGGAGGCCGCGGGAGTGAGCCAGATCCACGTCGGGTTCTTCGATCCCGACGGCGCTCAGGATGCGCGGTTCGAGATCGGCGTCCGCGGCGGCCCGATGATCGACCGGAACTTCCAGCTCGGGCTCGGCGTGGACTGGATCCACAAGACCGAGAACATCTCCACCGTTTCCACATCCACCCAGGGTCCGGGCGGCGTGCCCATCGAGGTCAAGCAGCAGATCGCGCGCGCGTCCGTGAACATGTTCCCGATCATGGGCTTCGTGCAGTTCTCGGGCCCGGAGGACATGGGGATCATCCCGCACTTCGGAGCCGCCGGCGGCTATCAGGTGCTGCTGCTGTCGGGCGACGACTACACCACGGGACAGTCGTTCGAGGGCACGTTCAGCGGCTGGGGCTGGCAGGTGTGGGGCGGAGCGGGCGTGCCGCTGGGCGGCCGCACGCGGCTCACCGGCGAGGTGTTCGTGAACGGCGCCGAGCTGGGCCGCGACGCCACCGACGAGCTCACCGGCCTCACCGTTCACGAGACCGTGAGCGGCGATGGGATGGGGCTGCGTTTCGGCGTGGCGTGGGGCTTCTGATCGCGGGCTGAGGGTCTCGCCGCCCGCGCGGCGAGCGCCGATTCGGGCGCTCGCCGCGCCCGTTCCGGGCTCGTCCGCCGAGGCTCCGCGCGTGGCTGGCGACGTTCCCGCGCGCTCGATTAGGCTCGTGCGCATCATGCCACGGCGATCGCCCCGGTCCCGACGGAAAGCTTCCGCCGCGAAGCTGCCGCAGAAGCCGCGCGTGCGCTCGGCGCCGGGGCGCTCGAAGCCGTCCGCGGCGCGGGCGGCGCATGCCAAGCAGGGCGCGCGCGGCACCGCCGCGCCACGGACGTCGGGGCGCGGGTCCGCAGGCCGCCGCCCGTCCGTCGGCCGCCCCGGCGGCCTCCGCCCGGGCGCTCGTGCGGCCGCGGCCGGCCGGCGACGGCGTCCCGCCTCGCCCGACCCGGTGCGGGTCGCCGCGGTGCTCGAGCAGCTGCGCGAGCTCTACCCGGACGCCCGCTGCGCTCTCGACTTCCGCAGCCCGCTCCAGCTGCTCGTCGCCACCATCCTGTCCGCCCAGTGCACGGACGAGCGCGTGAACAAGGTCACGCCCGCGCTGTTCGCGGCGTACCCCGACGCCGCGGCGTTCGCGGCGGCCGAGCCGGCGGCGCTCGAGCGGGCCATCCACTCCACGGGTTTCTTCCGCAACAAGGCGAAGGCCATCCGCGAGGCGAGCGCCGACATCGTCGCGAAGCATGGCGGCCACGTCCCGCGCACGCTCGAGGAGCTTACCGCGCTCCGCGGCGTCGGCCGGAAGACCGCGAACGTGGTGCTCGGGAACGCCTACGGGGTCCCGGGCATCGTCGTGGACACGCACGTGATCCGGCTCGCGAACCGGCTCGGACTCACCGGCGAGCAGGATCCGGTCAAGATCGAGTTCGCGCTCATGCCGATCGTGCCGCGCGAGTCGTGGACGCTGTTCTCGCACTGGCTCATCCTGCACGGCCGCGCGGTGTGCAACGCGAGGAAGCCCCGCTGCAGCGCGTGCCCGCTCGCCCCCCACTGCCCGCGCCTCGGGGTGACGGTGTCGGCGTGAGCCCGCGGCGCGCGTGGGCCGGCGCTGCGCTCGTGCTGCTCGCCGCCGCGTGCGCGCACGCCGCGCCGGCGCCCCCGCGCGCGGCGCTCCTCGGCGACGAGTTCGTGGCCGGCACCGACGACGCGCGCGCGCTGCTCGTGAACCCCGCCGCGGTCGGGCAGCGACATCCGGCGGGCACCTGGCTCGGCTACTCGAAGGAGGCCGACGGCGCCGAGGCGTACGCGGCGGTCGTCGCGTGGCGCCGGCTCGCCTGGGGCTGGACACGCGAGCGCGATCGCGCGAACACGTTCGGGCTCGGGTTCTCGCTCGGGAGCGAGCAGGTCCGCCTCGGCTGGTCGAGCGCGCTGCGCGCCGCGGCCGCGCCCCGCGCCGAGCGCGACCTCGACGCCACCGCCGGACTGCTGTGCCGGCCCCGGCCGTGGCTGAGCGCGGGCGGGCGCGTGGCGCACGTGTTCGAGCCCACGCTCGGCGGCACGCGCGTGCCACGCGAGTACACGATGAGCCTGGGGCTGCGCCCGCTCGCGCTCGCGCGCGAGCGCGCTCACGACGCGGGGGTGCGCCTGACGCTGCTCGGCGAGGTGAGCCTCGACGAGGGCGGCTCGCGCGAGGCGGCCCGCGTGAGCGCGGGCGTCGCGATCGAACCCGTGGCCGGGCTCGAGCTGCGCTTCACCGCGCGCGACCACGACGCTTTCACGGCCGGGGTCACGCTGCGCGGCGTGCGCGGGAGCAGCTCGTCCTCGCAGGCCCGCGTCCGCGGCGAACGCGCCGGCGAGAGCTGGGCGCTGGCCTCGCACGGGGGCGAGGAGCGGACGGCGTTCGCGTCCCGCCGCGACCGGCGCGTGGCGACGATGAGGCTCTCCGGCGTGCTCACCGACCAGGCGCTCGGCGGCGGGCTCCTCGGCGGAAGCGCCGGCCGGCCCGCGGGCGTCCACCACCGCCAGCTCGAGCGCGCGCTCGAGGACCCGCTCACGCGCGGCGTGTTCGTGGAGCTGGACGGTGTGGCGGGCATGGCGCAGCTCGAGGAGCTGCGGCCGAGGATCCAGCGGCTCGTCCAGGCGGGGAAGCCGGTGGTGGCGTGGCTGCCGCACGGCGGGAGCCGCGGCGACCTCTACCTCGCGAGCGCGGCCTCGCGCGTGTTCGCCTCGCCGGCCGCCGAGTTCGTGGGGCTGGGGCTCCGCGCCGAGCGGCGCTACTACCGGCAGGCGCTGGCCCGGCTCGGCGTGCGGCTCGACCGCACGAGCGTCGGCGACTACAAGAGCGCGTATCGGAACTACAGCGTGGACTCGATGCCGCGCCCGGACAGCGTGGTGATCGAGGGGATGCTCGGCCAGCGCCAGAAGCTGTTCGTGGACGCGGTCACGGCGGGACGCGGCATCCCCGGGGAGCGCCTGCTCCCGGTGCTGGACGGCCGCTCGCACCCGGCCGCGGTGCTCGCGAAGCTGGGCGTCGTGGACTCGGTGGGCTGGCGCGAGGAAGCGCTCGCCGAGCTGGGGCGGCTCGCGGGCCTGGGGGCCAGGCCGCGCACGGCGGATCTGCGGCGCACGCCCGAGGCGCGCGTCCGCTGGGCCACGCCGCGGCGCATCGCGCTGGTCTACGCGGGCGGCGCGATCGTGGACGGGCGAAGCGGCAGCAACCTGCTGGACGGCGACGTGATGGGCGCGGAGACGGTCGTGGCCCAGCTCGAGCGCGCGTTCAAGGCGCCGGACGTGAAGGCGGTCGTGCTGCGCATCGAGAGCCCGGGCGGCTCGGCGAGCGCCTCCCACCTCCTGGACCACACGGTGGAGCGCCTGCGGCGCGAGACGGGCAAGCCGCTGGTGGTGTCCATGGGCGGCGTGGCGGCGAGCGGCGGCTACTTCATGAGCCTGCACGCGGACCGTATCTTCGCCGGCAAGCACACGGTCACTGGATCGATCGGTGTGGTGTACGTGAAGCCGTCGTTCGAGGGGGCGTACGCGAAGCTGGGCGTGCGCCAGCAGGACCTCGAGCGCGGCGACCACATGCGGGGGCTGTCGTTCGCGCGCGACTGGGGCCCGCGCGAGCAGGCGTCCGCCGACAGCGCCGTGCGCCGCCACTACCGGACGTTCGTGGACCGCGTGCGCGAGGCGCGCAAGCTGGAGCCGTTCGAGGCGCACGGCTTCGCGCAGGGCCGGGCGTGGATGGGCGAGGACGCGGCGCAGCGGCGGCTGGTGGACGGGATCGGAGGGCTGGAGGCGGCGATCGCCGAGGCGCGCCGGCTGGGCGGCGTGCCGGCGCGCGAGCGGATCGCGCACATGGAGTTCGGCCACCCGCGCGGGACGCTGATCGAGCGGATGCTGCGGAGCTGGGTCCGGAACGAGCTGCTCGCCTCGATGACGCTTCCGGACCTCACCCGCGCGCAGGCGCGGGCGGAGGACTGGCTGGAGGCGATGGCGGAGGAGTAGCGCCGGCGCGAAGCGCCTGCTCGACGATCGGCGAGGGGCGCCGGCGGGCGCCGGCCCCGAGCCAACGCTCGGTCCAGCCATCCTGAATCGTCCTCCCTGAGGCTCGCAGACGCCCTCCGCGCATCCTGCGCTCCGGGCTGCTCGCGACTGGCTCGGAGCGGGACCCGCCGGCGCCCCCCGCCTCTACCGGGCGGATCCGGGCGAGGGGCCCAGGATCCCGGTCCGCAGCCGCTCCGCCCACGGGCCGTCGGGCTCGAGCCTGAGGAAGTGGCGGGCGAGCGCGCGGGCGTCGGACGTGCGGTCCACCTCGGCGAGGAGCCGCGCGCGGTTGTAGAGCGCGGCGGAGTACTCGGGGTGCGCGGGGTCCACGGCGGCGAACTGGGCGATGGCGCGCATCGTGAGCGCGCGGCGCTGCCAGGGGTCGCCCGCTCGCTCGGCCTCGAGCGCGAGCGCCACGCCCCAACCGAGCCGCCCCTCGCTGTAGTGCGGGGCGCGCTCGCAGGCCTCGCGGTAGCGGCGTGCGGCGGCGGCATGGTCGTTGCGGACGAGGGCGAGCGCCCCGAGCGCGGCGCGCACGCGCGGCTCGGCCGGGTGCGTGCGCGTCCAGCGCTCGAGCAACCGCTCCGCGGCGCGGGCGCGCTCGAGCGAGGCGGCGTCGTTCGCCTGCCTCGCCGGCGCGCCGCCGAGCGCGGCGGCCGCGTAGCGGAGATCGCCGGCGAGCACGCCGAGCGAGCGGTCGGGCAGGCCGGCCGTGGCGAGCAGCGCGGGGTCGTCCGGCAGTCCCTCCGGGTGCGACGGGCGGAGCCACTGCGACGCGACGGCGAGCGCCAGCAGCATCGCGAGGAACGACAGGAACAGGAGCGTCGGGAACGCGGGCCAGCTCAGCCGGCGTTCGAGCTCGACGACCGGAGGGGGAGCGGTCATGGCGGCCACAGGGTAGGAGCGGGCGGGACGTCGCGACAACGGGGCGCGGGGCGGCGCATGAAGGCACGCTCCACGTCGCTCGTTGCCCGGTCCCTGCGCGCGCGGTAGGTTCCGCCGGATGCCCGCCGCCGGCGGGCCGCCTCGCGGGCCGGACCGGCGTCGGCGAGACGCGGTTCCCAGGGACAGGGGCGCACCCGCATGGCCTTGCTGCGACTGCTGCAGATCGCCGACCTCCACCTCGGCCGCCCGTTCGCCTGGCTCCCGCCGGAGCGGCGTGAAGCGCGCCGGCGCGACCAGCAGGCCGCGCTCGAGCAGGTGGTGCGGCACGCCATCGAGCGCGACGTCCACGCGATCCTCGCGCCGGGCGACCTGTTCGATGGCGTGCCGGTGGACACGGGCTCGCTCGCGTTCGCGGTGCGGGCGTTCGCGGTGCCCGGCTGCCCGCCCGTGTTCATCGCGCCCGGAAACCACGACCCGGCCTCCAGCGACAACGCGGCGTGGAACCCCCGCCTGCTGCACGCGCGCGGCACGCACTGGCCGTCCAACGTGCACGTCTTCGAGCAGCCGAGCTGGACCTCGGAGCCGCTGCCCGCGGTGCCGGGCGTGCGCATCTGGGGCCGCGCGTTCCTGAGCAGCTCCGGCACCATGGACCGCCCGCTCGCGAAGGCCGCGCTGGACGGTGTGGTCACTTCTCAGGATGGCTCGCTCGACATCGCGGTGTTCCACGGTTCGCGCGAGGGGCGCTGCCCGCCCGCGCAGAAGATCACCGCGCCGTTCAGCGACGCCGAGGTGGCCTCGTCGCCGTTCCACTATCACGCGGTCGGGCACTACCACGTGCGCTCCGAGGTCGAGCAGACGCCCGGCGACGGTACGGTGTCGTCCGGCGTCCGGCTCGCCTACTCCGGCTCGCCGATCGCGTTCGACTACACCGAGCCCGGCGAGCACGGCGCGCTCGAGGTGCTGCTGCGCTACGGGCCGGAGGGCTGCATGGTGGGGGTGGACCCGGTGCGGCTCGACCGGCGCCGGGTGCTCGCCGCGCAGGCCGACGTGACCGGCTGCGCCTCGCCCGACCAGGTGGATCAGCGCATCGTGCACGCGTTCGCGGCCGCCGGCGTGAGCGAGGCCGACTTCGTGCGGTTGCGCATGATCGGAAGGTTGTCGCCCGGCGTACGCTGGACGTCGCCCGGCCACGACGTTTTCGCGCGCGCGTTCCACGTGCGCTGGGACCGTGGCGCGGTGCGCCCCGACCACGACCTGGACGCGCTCCGCAGCGGAGAGGCGCGGACCACCGAGGACCGCTTCGCCCGCGACCTGCTCGCGCGCATCGACGCCGAGAAGGACCCCGAGCTGCGGGTGGCGCTGGAGCGGGCGCTGTACTACGGGCTCGACGCCTTCCGCGTGCGGGAAGTGGTGCCGCAGTGGGAGGAGGTGGCCGAGTCGTGAGGATCGTGCGGCTGCGCGTGGACGGGTTCGGCGCCCTGCAGGGCGAATGGACGTTCGCGCCCGAGCGGCTGAACGTGGTGCTCGACGACAACGAGCGCGGCAAGTCGTCGCTGTTCGCCGCGATCGTCGCGGCGCTCTACGGGCTGGAGGCCGACCGCCGCTCGCACCGGGTGCTCACCCCGCTCGAGCGCTGGCGCCCGTGGGGCGGCGGCGCGTTCCGGGTGACGCTCGAGGTGGACGGCGCCGACGGCCGCTGGACCATCCACCGCGACTTCGACCGCGGCACGGTGGCCGTGTTCGACCGCACCGGGAGCGAGGTCACCGCCGACTTCCTCGAGGGGCGCGACGACTACCCGGTGGGCAAGCGGCTGCTGGGGCTGGACGCGGCCGAGTTCGAGAAGAGCGCGCTCCTGCTCCAGGGCGAGCTCGACGGGGTCGTGCCGGCGGACGACCGCACGCGCCGCGGCTCCACGCTCAAGGGCCGGCTCGAGAACGCGGCCGACACGCACATCGGCGACACGAACGCGACCGAGGCGCTCAAGGTGCTCGAGCTCGCGCTCCGCCGCTACGACGCTCCGGAGCTGGAGTTCACCGGCACGATCGACAACGCGATCGACCGGCTGGTGGCGCGGCGCGAGGCGGTCGAGGTGGAGCTCCGCGAGCTGGACGCGACGCTTGCCGTGGCCCAGGCCCCGCTCGACGCACTGCACCAGCTCACGCAGGAGGAGCGCCGGCTGCAGGGCCTGCTGCGCGAGCTCGAGAACGAGCGCCGCGCGGGGCTCGCGGTGGAGGTGCGCCGCCAGCTCGCCGACCACGAGACGGCGATCTCCGAGGTGAACCGGCTCGAGTCCGAGGCCGGCGAGCTCGCGGGCATGGCGAACCTGCCCCCCAACGCCGAGGGCGAGCTGCGCGAGAGCATCGCGCGGCACGAGGAGGCGATGCGCGGGATCGAGGGGCTCGAGTCGCGCCGCCGCGAGGAGCTGGCTCGCGAGCGCGAGGCGATCGCCGCCGAGCGGAAGGAGCTGGGCCCGTACGACGCGTTCACGCCCGAGGAGGCCGACCGCTGCGTCGGACAGGCGGCGGAGCTGCGGCACCTGCTCATGCAGGACGCGCTGCTGCGCCACCAGGTGTTCGAGCTGCGCGACGGGCTCGCCGGCAAGGGCTACGACCCCGAGCAGGCGCAGCATCTCCAGGCCCGGTTCGCGACGCTTCCGCCCGAGAAGCTGCGGCTGCTGCGCCAGCAGGGCGAGTTGAACCTGCTGTTCCAGACCGAGGCGGCCACGCTCGAGCAGCAGCGTACGGGCGCCACCGAGACGCTGCGCGCGGTGGACGCGGCGCGTGCCGCGCGGCGGACGCCGGGCTGGATCCTGCTGGCTCTCGGCGCGGCCGGGCTCGTCGCGGGCGGCGCCGCGCTCGGGTTCACGGCCGCGACCACGCTGGGCGTGGCGCTGCTCGCGGCCGGCGGCGCGGTGGCCGCGGCGGGCGGCGGGCTGCTCGCGCTCGGCGCGCGCACGCGCGGGGAGGAGCGGGACGAGGCGCTCGCCACGCTCGCCGAGGCGCAGGGCCGGCTCAACCAGCTCCATCGCCGGCGCGCGGAGAACGAAGCCGGGCTGCACGAGCTGGGCCGCCTGATGGGCTACCGCGACCACGTGGACCTGCTGCGCCAGTGGAACGACTACGCCCGCATGATCGAGGACGCGGGCCCGCTCGTGCGCGCCGAGGAGCAGCTCGAGGCCGCGGAGCGGCGGCGGCAGCAGCTCATGGAGGAGGCGCGCGCGCTGCTCAAGCTGCCCGCCGACCGCGCCGTGACGCCGGAGCTCCTGGAGAAGGTGGCCTACGACGCGCGGCGCTCGCTCAACGCGCGCCAGCGGCTCGCCGACCTCGAGCGGGGCTTCGGCTGGGTCGAGGAGGAGAAGCGGGTGCTGGAGAGCGCCGCGAACGCCATGAAGGACCGTGCGGTCCGGCAGCTCCAGGCCGCCGGCATCCCGTACGACCCGGCGAAGGGCTGGGCGCACCACGTGGCCGAGCTCAAGCGCCGGATCGAGGGGCGCGTGCGCTACGCGATGATCGTGGAGGAGCTGGTCCCCGCCGCGCGGCGCCGGCTGCACCCCGAGCACGAGGTGGCCCAGCGCCGCCGGCAGCTCGAGATGCTGGTCGCCGGCGGCGAGCTGCCGGAGCGCGCGCGCCCCTCGGGCGAGCTGGAGCTGGAGGTGAAGCAGACCCGCAGCAAGTTGGAGGAGACCCAGCGGCGCCGAGCCGACGTGCGCGTGGAGGTCGAAGAGGTGTGGCGCCGCCACGCGCAGCGCCTCCCCGACCTGACGCTCGCGCAGGAGCGCCTCGGCCGCGCCATCGAGCGCGCGAAGAAGTTCAAGCAGGCGGTGGAGATCGCGCGCGAGACCATCCAGCGCGTCGCGGTGGACACGCACCGCAAGTGGGCCGACTTCCTGAACGACCGGGTCGGAGAGATCCTCCGGTCGTTCGGCACATCCGTCTCCGGCGTGCGCTTCGGCGAGGACCTCGACTTCTCCGTGCAGCTTGACGGCGGCCCGCTCGTCTCCCGCGGCAAGGCGCACGCGCAGCTCTCGGTGGGCGCGCGCGACCAGCTCTACCTGGCGGTGCGGCTCGCGGTGAGCGAGTTCCTCTCGCGCGGGAAGAACCCGCTGCCGCTGCTGCTGGACGACGTGTTCGCGACCAGCGACGACGAGCGCCTGCGCGCCGGCATGCGCGCGCTCGTCCAGGGCCTCGGCGCCGGGCACCAGGTGCTGCTCACCACCTGCCATCGGGGGCGGATGGAGGAGCTGAAACGCGCCGATCCCGAGCTCTACCGCGACCGCGTCCACTGGGTGGACCTGCGCGCCGGGCTGGTGGGCGACGCCGCGAGGCCGGCGGGGGCGAAGGGGAGGTAGCCGGCCGCGGCGTTCACCCGCGCTCCGCGGCCGGCCGGTCGGGTCGAACTGGCCGAGCGGACTCGCCGGGCCTGCCGGACGACTCCGCTCGCGCCCATCGATTCGGGGAACTTCGCGCTGGCGACGCCGGCGGAGCTCTCGGTGTCGCCCACGTCATTCTCGCGGGCCCCGGGTGAGGCTCGCACGCTGAGGGTGAGCGATTCCCCGACGGTCGCGGGCGAATCGAACGGCGAGCTGACGCTGGAGAGCGACGAGGGCATGAGCCCCGTCACGGCCGCGCCCCTCCACGGACTCGCCCTCGAGCCGCCCGTCGCGGCCGTGGCCCCGACTCGCTCGACTTCGAGGTGCCGCAGGGCCCGACCCGGCAACTCCCGCTCACGCTCTCGAACTCGGGCGGTCCACCACCGCCGGCCTCGGGACGACGAACTCCGGGACCCTGCCGGTCCGGAGCGGCACCGGGCACCCCATGGTGCTCACCAAGCAGGTGGGCGGCGGCAACGTCGTCCACTTCGCGAGCGCGGGGAACTACTTCGGCTTCCGGCCGTTCACGTCGCCCGACTTGCAGCGGCCCCTCGTGAGCGCCGCCGACTGGCTCACGGGCTCGTGCCCAGCCCGCCGGTGCGCGACCTGCTGGTGTCGTTCGCGCTCCCTGCCGAGGCGCCGGGACGCCTCGAGCTGCTCGGCCTCGCCGGACGCCGCTTGGGCTAGGGGAAGCGGCTCGTCCAACGGAGCTCGGCCCCCTCCAGCGACGGCACGTCGTAGCACGTTCCGCTCACGCACGCCCGCCCGCCTCGACGCCTCCCCGCGAACAACTCGGCGCGGTGGCGGGCGCCGAGGTCGGTCGCGAGCGTCACGCCCGCGAACGTGGCGGAGGACGCGGTCGGGTTCCCGAACAGGTCGGACGGGAGGTCGAGCACGTCGGTCGTGCGTGTCACCGTGAGGCCGAAGCTCCCCCAGCCGGATCGGCTCACGCCCAGAGTCACGAGCACGTCCTCGAAGGGCGGCGGTGCGAACGCGCCGAGCCGCACGACCCTCTGGCGCTCCACGTCCAGCTCGCCGGCGAAGCCGCGCGGCCCGCGGGCGGCGAACGAGAAGCCGGCTGCGTGGCGGTCGCCGATGAAGTCCTGCGTGTCGAAGCCGCGGTCGGCGTAGGCGCGCACCTCCCAGGCGTCGCTCGCGGGGGGCGCCACGCGGATCTCGGCGAAGCGCTCCTCGTAGCGGAACGCGAACAGGTTCGGGGCGCCGTCGGCGCGCGACCAGTTGGCGACGAGCGAAGTCCACGGCGTGAACGGCGCGGTCAGCTCCCACTGCACGCCCTCCTCGCTCTCGGCGTTCAGGAGATGCGTGTTGCGGTTCAGGAGCGCCCACGAGTGCTCGCGGACGAGCGGCGGCGGGTCGTTGAAGCCGAGCCGCAGGCCGTCGTAGTCCTTCCACTCTGCGGCCAGCGACCAGCCGTTCCAGAGCAGCACGGCCGAGCGGTAGAGCCCGTGCGTGACGCTCGCGTCGCCCGCGAACGGCGCCCAGTCGCCCAAGCGCCCGCCCTCGCGCGCGCTCTCCACGCGCAGGGGCAGCGACCAGCCCCGATCCGCCCAGCGCGCGAGCGGATCCACGCCCGCGAACACGCTCGCGAACGTGCGGTGCGGCGAGGCGCCGGGCGACTCGCGAAGAGCGGCCGCGCCCACGCGGCCGTCCCACGGCAGCCGCACGTCGGCCTGCCCGCCGGTGAGCACGCTTCCGTAACGGGGGAGCCCCTGCGCCCCGGAGGCGGGCGAGATCGTGGCGTCGTTGAACTTCCCCGAGAACGCGCGCAGGGCGAGCGGCCCGGTGCGCCATTCGAGCAGAGCGCCGTCCACGTCGCGCGAGGCGGCGTAACGCGTGCGGCTGCCGGGCTCCTCGTACACGACGCCGGGCAGCTCGAACGAGCGGTGCAGCAGCCCGTGGCCGAGGATGGTGTGAAACTGGCCCACGTGCACGCGGAGGTGCGGGTCGGTCCACGCGGCCCAGCGCCGCGTCACGTCGTCGTAGTGGCCGAGCCGGCCGCCTCCTGGATCGTTGTCGCTCGTCCGCTCGCCCTCGAGGCGCCCGCCGAGCGAGAAGCCGTCCTGCGACCAGCCGAGGTCGAGCCTGGAGTAGAGCCGGAACGGGTCATTGGGCGGCTGGTAGAGCCGGCCGCCGTACTGGGGGATGAGGAGCAGATCGGCGGTCGCTTGCGCGCGCGCAGGCCGCGGCGCGTGCAGCGCGGACAGGAGGCCGAAGGCCGCGAGCACCACCCGCGACCCGCGCGATCCGCAACACGTCACGGCGTGGGCGAAGCCCCGGTCTCCGGAAGCAGCGCCGCGACCGCGGCGGCGAGCGAGTCGTCCTCGCCCGGGATCCAGCCGGTGCGCGTGCGCACGATCCGGCCGTCGCTCGCGATCAAGACCGTGGTCGGCAGGCCCACGGCGCGGAAGCGTTGGGCGAGCGCGCCGTCCTCGTCCATGGTGACCGGGAACGTGAGCCCGAGCCGGCGCGCGAACGGCCGCACGCGCGCCCAGTTGCGCGGGCCGTCCACGGACACGCCGACCACCGTGAGGCCGCGCGGGCCGAAGCGCTCGTGGAGCGCCTGGGTGGCGGGGAGCGAGCGCTCGCACGGCCGGCACCAGGTGGCCCAGAAGTCGAGGAGCACGGGGCCCTGCTCGAGGAGTGCGGAGAGCTCGACTCTCCGGCCGTCCGCGCCGCGGAACGCGACACCCGCAGGCGAGACGCTCGGCGGTGGAGCAGCCGTGACCGCTGCCGAGGCGACCATCGCCACGATCACGGCGCCGGCGGCGATGCGAGCGAGACGAGCAGAAGTCATCGAACGAGCGCCAGGCGCAGAGTGCGCGTCTCGCGCCCGAGCCGTGCGCGCACGAGGTAGAGTCCGGCGGGCAGCCGCTCGCCGCGCTCGCCGCGCGCGTCCCAGGCGAGCTCGTGCCGGCCCGCGCCGAGCGGGCCCTGCCACGGCGTCGCCAAGAGGCGCCCGGCCAGGTCGTGCACGGTGATCGCCGCGTCGGCGACCGCCCCGGGCAGCGTGATCGCGAACACGCCCGCCTCGCGCACGGGGTTGGGGCTCGCGCCGAACGCGACGCCCGCCGCGGGAGTGCCCTGCGGCACGTCCACGAGCGCCGAGACGAGCGAATCCACGCAGGCGCGAATTTCGTTCAGGTGGTAGCGGTTCCCGTGAGGCCACGTGAGGGCCGCGTGGTAGCGCACGACGCCCTGCTTGTTGAGCACGATGTAGTTGTCGTAGGTGCCGTAGAGCGCCTGCACGTTCCCACCGGTGGACGAGGCGCCGTTCAGGAGCAGTGGGTAGGTGGCGCCGGTGGTGGTGCGGAAACTGTTGAGCTGCGCCGCAGTCCCGTCCCAGAGGTCCACGCCCAGCACCTGCACCTCGCCCGGCTTCGTCGTGTTGTAGTGCTGCCAGATGTCGTTCTGCACCGACGGACCGTCGGCGATGCAGTAGGGTCAGCCGTAGCCGAGCAGAAACAGCACGACCACTTTGCCGGAATAGTGCGAGAGCGACACCGATCCGCCGCCGAGCTGGGTCTTGGTGAAGTTCGGCCCCACGGCGCCGAGCGGGATCTGGGCCGCGGCGGAGCCGGCGGTCAGGGCGAGCCCGCTCGCGAGCAGCAATGCAAGCGCGGCGGGCGGCGTGGCGCGAGGGCGAAGCGGGCGTGGCAATGGCATCCGGCGGTCTCCGAGGGGCTCGGGCAATTGTACGCCGGCGGCGGCTGGGCGTGACCGGGAGATCTGCTGGGAACGCCCGGGGGCCGAGCTGTGTTCCCGGGCCGCTCGCGGCTCAGTTCGCCAGCGAGTCGGGCAGCTCCGCCCGGAACGCGACCGCCATCTCCGCGGCGGCGGCGATGTTGTCGAGCGCCATCCGGCGGAGCTCGGCCACCTGCAGGTCGGTGACCACCTTCTCCTTGAGCAGCTTGGGTTCGGCCGCCACGTACTCGACGAGGGCTGCGAGGTCGGTGCCCTTGCCGGTGCGCGTCAGCTTTCCCTGGTCGTCGAGCTGGATGTACTCGCTCGCCGGCACCGCCGAGAGCGCATTGGCCAGCGAGTCCGGGAAGATGCCGCCGCCGCGCAGCACCTCGATGTCGGCCACCACGCGCATGGCCTCGACCTGGCCGCTGTCCGCGAGCTGGGCGAGCGGATACTCGAACAGCGAACGCTCGCGCTCGATCTTGCCATGGTCGCAGCCGGCGAGCGCGAGGGCGACGAGCAGGGACAGCCCGAGGAGACCGCGACGGATTGCCATCGGGCGGCAAGCTAGCACAACGGCGACGGGCCCGCCGAGTGGCGGCGGGCCCGTTCGCGTCCGCATCAGCGCTGGGGCGGCGGCGGCGGGCCCGGCTCGATCGGCCGGATGAGGGCGGAGGAAAGCAGCAGCGCCACCCCGACGGCGGCCGGGATCATCCCCACGAGCCACACCTTCTCGCGCTCGTTGCCGTCCGTCACGCCATAGACGAAGACCGCGATGGCCAGCCCCGAGAACAGCGTCACGATACCTCCGATCAGGAGCCCCTGTCGTTGCTTCTGGGCCGCCATGCGCGGGTCGGTGAACACACCGTGCTCGTCGAACATGATCGGCCGCTGCAGGCTCGCGATCTTGTCCGGGTCCAGCCCCCGCTCGATCGCCGCGATGCGTTCGCGCTGGATCAGCTCGAAGGTGCGGTGGCGGTGCATCATGCGGACGATCCCGGCGGCGATGCCGCCGACGATCGCCACGATGGGGATGCTCAGCACCATGAGGGGGACGAACTCCGAAGGGCTGAAGTCGAACATGGCCGTGCTCCTTGGGGGGACGGGGAGGGGGTGAGCTGCGTGCCTGTGGACGCCCCCTTCGACCGGCCCGCTCCGCGCCCGGGTTTCACCCCCGGAGCGCGCACGGAGGATCGCAGTTGCCCGTTCCGAGCGGCGCAAGTGCTTGCGGGAACGCCGGGCCGGACCGCGTGACCCCCGGGATCCTGGGCATCCGCGATCCTCCAGGCACCGCCCCCCCGGTATGGTCTGCCGGTGAAACCCCACCCGCCCCCCGAGCCGTCTCAACCCATGATGGCCCGCCCGCCCCGAGTGCCGGCCGGCGCCGATCGGCTGGCCGAGGAGCGGCGGCTCATCGCCCGGGCGAAGGGCGGCGACCGGGCGGCGTTCCGGGAGCTGGTCGAGGCGCACCGCGCGCGCGCGTACGCGCTGGCACTGCGGATCCTGCGCTCGGCCGAGGACGCGGAGGAGGTGGCCCAGGACTCGTTCGTGCGCGTCTGGACGGCGCTGCCTGGATTCCGCGGCGAGTCGAGCTTCGGGACGTGGCTCCACCGGATCGTGGCGCGAAGGGCGTTCGACCGGGCGCAGGTGATCAAGCACCGGCGCTCGCGGGAGCAGGCGCAGGAACAGCTCCCCGAGCCGCCGGCGCCGGAGCGCGCGGAAGAGGACGCGCTCCGGGCGGCGCTGCTCCAGCGGCTCGTCGCGGATCTGTCGCCGGCGCAGCGCTCGGTGGTGACGATGTTCTACTTCGAGGGTCGATCGGTGGAGCAGGTCTCGGCGGTGCTGGCGATGCCGGAGAACACGGTGAAGACGCACCTCCTGCGCGCGCGGGCCGCGCTGCGCGCGGCGTGGCCGGAGGGAGCGGGGGAGATGTCGTGAACTGTCTCGCGTTCGAGCGGCTGCTGGATGCGGGCGAGCCCGACGCGCTGCCGGCCGCGGCGCTCGCGCACGCGCACGGGTGCGCGGCGTGCGCTCGCTCGCTGGCGCGGGCGCGTTCGCTCGAGCGTGCGCTCGAGCGGCAGTACGCGAGCGGGCTGGAGCCGGAGCCCGCGCTCGAGGAGACGCTCGAGCGGCTGGCGCAGCGAGTCATGGCCCGCGTGGATCAGGGCGAGGCGCGCGGCGTGCGCTGGCTGGCGCTCCCGGACGCGCTGCCGTGGTGGGTGCGCGCCGCGGCCGAGCCGGGCGTGCTGCTCGCGAGCGTGGTGGCGACACTCCTCCTCTGGCGCGGCGACGTGCTGATCGCCGCCGCGCGGGCATGGGCCCCGCTCGCCGAGGCGGCGCCCGCGCGCTGGATGGCCTGGACCCAGGCCTCTCCGCTCGCCGGCGCCGGCCGCGCGCTCGCGCAGGCGCTCGTTCCGGGCCCGGGCGAGCACTGGGGCGTGGCGCTCGGGCTGCTCCTCGGCATGGCGCCGCTGTTCGCGCTGCTCGCGCTCCCGCTGTGGCGGGCGGGGGAGCGGCTCGTGGACGCGGTGGGAGCGGCGTCGCAGCGCTGAACCGGCCGTCGAGGGCGTCCGCGCGACCGGGCGGGGCCGATTCACCAGTCGCTGACGGCACTCCGCCGCCCAATCCGTATACTGGCCGGCCATGGTTCCCCCCACCCCGCGACCGCGCCGCCCGCGCGCGGGCCGTTCCGCGCGCGCGAAGTCCACGGCCTCCGGCACGCCCACGATTTCCGGGAGCGCACCGCCCAGGCCGGCCGCCGCGGCTCCTGCACCCATCGTGCCCGGACCCGCCCCACCCGCGACCGGCAACCGCCTCGCGCGGGAGAAGAGCCCCTACCTCCTCCAGCACGCGGGCAACCCGGTGGACTGGCACCCGTGGGGCGAGGAGGCGTTCGCGCGCGCCCGCCGCGAGGACAAGCCGGTCTTCCTCTCCATCGGCTACTCCACCTGCCACTGGTGTCACGTCATGGAGCGCGAGTCGTTCATGGATGCGGGCGTGGCGGCGCTCCTCAACCGCGACTTCATCCCCGTCAAGGTGGACCGCGAGGAGCGCCCGGACGTGGACCGCGTCTACATGACGGCGATGCAGGCGCTCGGGCAGGGAGGCGGCTGGCCGCTCAACGTGTTCCTCACGCCCGCATTGAAGCCCTTCTGGGGCGGCACGTACTTCCCGCCCACGTCCTCGCACGGCCGGCCGGGCCTCCTCGACCTGCTCCCGCGCCTGGCGCAGGCCTGGCGCGAGCAGCGCGGGCAGATCGAGGGCACGGGCGAGCAGGTGATGAAGCTGATCGGCTCGCTGGCGCGCGCCGGCGGCGAGCCGCGCGCCACGCTGGAGCTGGGCGACGTGTGCGCGGCGTTCCTCGAGCGCCAGCACGACGAGGTCTACGGCGGCTTCGGAGGCGCGCCCAAGTTCCCCTCGCCCGCGAACCTCCATTTCCTGCTGCGCCGCTGGGCGCGCGGCGCGCGCAACGCCGAGACCGCGCGCCGCATGGTGCTCGCCCAGCTCGAGGCGATGCGCGCGAACGGGCTTCACGACCACCTGGGCGGCGGCTTCCACCGCTACGCCACCGACCGGCCGTGGCGGATCCCGCACTTCGAGAAGATGCTCTACGACCAGGCGCTGCTCGCGGACGCCTACGTGGACGCGTTCCGCGCCACGGGGGACGCGCGCTGGTCGGACACGGCGCGCGGCGCGTTCGCGTACGTGGCGCGCGACCTCGCCTCGCCCGACGGACCGTTCCTGTCCGCCGAGGACGCCGACAGCGAGGGCGAGGAGGGGCGCTTCTACGTGTGGACTCCGGCCGCGCTCCGCGAGGCGCTCGGCGACGACGACGCGACGCTGTTCGCGCGGCATTACGGTGTCACCGAGACGGGCAACTTCGAGCACGGCGCCACGGTGCTCCACCTCGCCCAGCACGCCTCGGAGCCGGCGACGCTGGCGCGGCTCGCGGCCGCGCGCGCGAAGCTGCTCGAGGCGCGCGCGAAGCGTGTGCGGCCGCACCTGGACGACAAGGTGGTCACCGCGTGGAACGGGCTCATGATGGCCGCGCTCGCCAACGGCTCGCGCGCGTTCCGCGAACCCGGGCTGGCCGCCCGCGCCGCCCGCGCGGGCGAGTTCGTGTGGCGCCACCTGCGCGCGGCGGACGGCTCGCTGCTCCGCCGCTGGCGTGACGGCGAGGCGGCGTGCGCGGGCCAGCTGGACGACCACGCCTACTTCGCGCACGGCTGCCTGGAGCTGTTCCTCGCCACGCACGAGCCGATCTGGCTCGAGCGCGCCGAAGCCGTGACGGGCGTGATGCTGGAGCGGTTCCGGGACGATGCCGACGGCGGCTGCTTCGACTCACCCGCGGGCGGGGGGTCCACGTTGGAGGCGGGCCCGGGCGCGGCGCAGGCCGGGGGGCTGCCTCGGCTCAAGGACGCGCACGACGGGGCCGAGCTGGCGGGCAACTCGGTCGCGGCCGAGGTGCTGTGGCGGCTGGGTGCGCTCCTCGAGCGGCCCGAGTGGTCGGCGCACGCGGCTCGCTCGTTCGAGTTCCACGCGCGCCGGCTCGCCTCCGCGCCGTGGGCGATGCCGCGGATGGTCGCGGTGATGGAGCGCGCGGCGGCCCCGCCCGTGCACCTGGTCATCGCCGGCGAGCCGGGGCGCGACGACACGCGGGCGCTCCTCGACGTGTTCGAGTCGCGGCTCCGCCCGGACGCGGACCTGGTGCTGGTGAGCGAAGCGAACCGCGGCGCGCTCGCCTCGCTCGCGCCGTTCGCGGCCGCGCTCCCCGCGCGCGACGGCCGCGCCACCGCGTACCTGTGCGTGGACCGCGCCTGTCACCCGCCGACGCACGAGCCCGCGGAACTGGCGGCGCTCCTCGACACACGAACGAAAGGACGAACCGGGTGATTCACCTGCTGGGTCGTGCTCAGGAGGTCGCGGAGGCCCGGATCCCGAGGGCTCTCCGGCGCCCCCCCCGACGCGGTGGCGACGACCTGCAGCCGATCCCCGCGGTCGTCCGACGGCTCCCGGGCACCCTGCTGGCGACCGCCGCGGTTCTGCTCGCCGCGCTCGGCCGCGCGCCCGTCGCACACGCACAGTCCGGCGCCGAACCGGGCGGCGTGCCGACCCCCGGGCAGCTCCTGAAGGTCGCGGCGGAGCCGCTCTCCGTGCCGAAGGGCGGCCGCGCCATCGCGGTGATCACGCTCACCGTTCTCGACACCTGGCACGTGAATGCGAACCCGCCCGCGCTCGACTACAACCTCCCGACCACGGTCTCGATCGACCCGGCCCCCGGGTTCACTCCCGGAGCCGCGCGCTACCCGGCGGGCAAGCGGCAGAAGTTCTCGTTCGAGGAGTCCCCGATGCTCGTCTACGACGGGACGACCACGGTGCGCGTGCCGGTCGCGGCGGCGGCGAACGCCGCCTCGGGGACGCTCGAGGGGAAGGTCGAGTTCCAGGCCTGCAACGACCAGGTCTGCCTCCAGCCCTCGAACGTGACGTTCACGGTCGCCGTCACCGTCACGGACGCGGTGCCGGGCGGCGCCGCGCCCGCCGACGGCGCGGAAGCCGCCGCGCCGGACGCGGGAGCGACCGACCCGGCCGCGCTCAGCACCGGTCCGCCCGGCGCGGGCGCGTCGGGCACGCCCGAGGCGGCGCGCGCGCGGCTCGAGGCGGCGCTCGCGGCCGGCGGGCTCGGCTGGCTCGCGGCGCTTTTCGCCGGCGGGCTGCTCCTGAACCTCACGCCGTGCGTGTTCCCGATGCTGGGCGTGACCGTGAGCATCTTCGGCGCCCGCCGCAAGGAGCCGCTCCCCAAGGTGCTCGGCACGGCCGTGCTCTACGTGCTCGGCATCTGCGTCACGTACACGGCGCTCGGCGTGGTCGCCGCGCTCACGGGCGGGCTGTTCGGCTCGGCGCTCCAGAGCGTGTGGGTGAACGTCGTGATCGGCGGGCTCCTGCTGCTCCTCTCGCTCGGGATGTTCGGCGTCTACGAGATGCAGCCGCCGGCCTGGCTCCTGGACCGCCTCGGCGGCGCCCAGGCCACGAGCTTCGCGGGTGCGTTCCTCGCCGGGCTGGGCGTGGGCGTGATCGCCGCGCCGTGCGTGGGGCCGTTCGTGGTGGCGGTGCTCGCGCTCATCGCCCAGCGCGGGGACGTGGGGTTCGGCGTGCAGACCATGTTCACGCTCTCGCTCGGGCTCGGGGCGCCGTACCTCGTGCTCGCCACGTTCTCGAACCTGCTCCAGGTGCTGCCGCGCTCGGGCGACTGGTTGGTGTGGGTGAAGCACGTGTTCGGCACGCTGATGGCGGCGTTGGGCCTCTACTACCTGTGCATCGGGTTCGCTCCGGACCTCTCGCCCTGGGTGCTGCCCGCGGGGCTCGTCGCGGGCGGCGCGTGGCTGGGATTCTTCGACGGGAGCGCGGGCGCGCGGGGCCGGTTCCGCGCGTTCACGCAGGCGGCCGGCCTGCTCGCGGTGGCGGCCGGCGTCGTGCTCGGCTCGACGCTCTACCAGGCGTCCACGCGCACGCTCAGGTTCCAGCCCTACGACGCGGCCTCGGTGCAGGCGAGCCTCGCCGCGGGCCGGCCGGTGATGCTGGACTTCTCCGCCGACTGGTGCGTGCCGTGCCACGAGCTGGAGCTCGCCACGTTCTCCGACCCGCGGGTCGTGGCCGAGGCGCGGCGCTTCGACCGCTACAAGGTGGACCTCACCAAGTACGACTCACCCGAGGCGGACGAGCTGCGCAGGCGCTACGCCATCCCCGGCGTGCCGACGGTGCTGTTCCTGGCGCCCGACGGGCGCGAGGTCGAGGCGGCGCGCGTGGTGGGATTCCTGCCGCCGGAGCCGTTCCTCGAGCGCATGAAGGCGGCCGCCTCGAACTGAGCCTTCGCGCGACACCGGGCGCCGGGCGCGCCCGCGCCGCTACTCCTCGTCCGCGACCTGGGCTTCGCACTTCAGCCGCTCGGGGTCCGGGATCACGAACCGGTCCCGGCCCGTGAGCAGCACGCCCTCGCGGTTCCAGCGCGACATCACGCGGATCGCGGTCTCGACCGTCGTGCCCACCATCTCGGCGATCTCGAGCCGGGACAGCGCCAGCGGGATCTCGAGCCCCTCCGGCGAACGGCGCCCCATGCGTTCGCCGAGCGACAGGAACAGCGACGCCACCCGGGTCGGGATGCGGGTGCCGTGCATGGAGGCGAGCCTCCGCGTGAGCGCCATGTTCAACCGCGTCATCGCCAGCAGCACCGCGCGCGAGAACGCCGGGTCGCGCTCGAGCAGGTCGAACCAGTCGCGCCTCGGCAGCCGCAGCAGCTCGGTCGGCTCCATCGCGACGCAGGTGGCCGGGTAGGGGATCTGGTTGTAGACGGCGACCGCCCCCGGGGACTCGCCGGGGCCGAACATCTCCAGGATGACGTCGCCCGTGTCGGCGTGCCGCACGATCTTGACCCGGCCGGAGACGACCATCGTGAGCAGATCGGCGGGGTCGCCAGCGCTCCAGACCGCCGCGCCCTTCTCCACCGATTGGAGCGTGGCGATGCGCGCCACGCGCTCTCGCAGCGGCGCGGGGAGCTCGCGGAACATCGGGAGCACGGCGAGGATGGCCGCGCCTCGCTCGGCACGGGGGCCGGGCCGGGAAGCCTCGGGAGGGGTCACGGCCGTCGAGCATGCCGCAGGGTGCGGCCGGGTGCCACTCGGGGCGGGCCGCCCCAAGTCGATGGCCCGCAGCCGTTTCGCCCGGCATGACGCCCGTCATATCGTCTCCGCCTAGCAACGCCGAGCATGTCGTCGTGGGTCCTCACGACCCCGTGAGACCGAAGTCCATCCGACTGGAGGCCGTCATGCGGTTCAAGAACTCCACGGGTCCCGCGCGTCGCTGGCTGCTGGCGTTCCTCGCCGCGCTCGCGCTCCCCTACACCGTCGCCATCGGTTGCTCGACGCGGTCGGGCGAGCAGGCCCCCACCGCGATCGCCGCGCGCGGCGAGGCGGTGCGCGGGAGCGAGGAGGCCGTCCTCACCGACGCACCTGCCGTCCCGCCGCCGATCTCGCGCCGCCACGCCACCAAGGTGGTGGTGAAGCTGGAGGTGCGCGAGGTGGTGAAGCGCCTGGCCGACGGCGTGAACTACACGTTCTGGACGTTCGGGGGCTCGGTGCCGGGCAAGTTCATCCGCGTGCGCGAGGGCGACGAGGTGGAGTTCCACCTCCGCAACCATCCGGACAGCAGGATGCCGCACAACATCGACCTGCACGCCGTCACCGGGCCGGGAGGCGGCGCCGCGGCCTCGTTCACCGCGCCGGGGCACGAGTCCAAGTTCTCGTTCAAGGCGCTGAACCGCGGGCTCTACGTGTACCACTGCGCCACCGCTCCGGTCGGCATGCACATCGCGAACGGCATGTACGGGCTCATCCTGGTGGAGCCCGCCGAGGGCATGCCCGGGGTGGATCGCGAGTACTACGTCATGCAGGGCGACTTCTACACCAAGGGGCGGAACGGCGAGCCGGGGCTCCAGCCGTTCGACATGGAGAAGGCGGTGCGCGAGGACGCCGAGTACGTTGTGTTCAACGGCTCGGTCGGCGCGCTCGCCGGCGACAACGCGCTCAAGGCCAACGTCGGCGAGACGGTGCGGCTGTACGTGGGCAACGGCGGCCCGAACCTGGTGTCATCGTTCCACGTCATCGGGGAGATCTTCGACGCGGTCTACGTCGAGAGCGGATCCCTGAAGAACGAGAACGTGCAGACCACGCTGATCCCGGCGGGTGGATCGGCGATCGTGGAGTTCAAGTGCGAGGCGCCGGGCACGCTCATCCTCGTGGACCACTCCATCTTCCGCACGTTCAACAAGGGCTCGCTCGGCATGCTCAAGGTGGAGGGCGCCGAGGACAAGGTGGTCTACTCGGGCAAGCAGTCGGACGAGGTCTACCAGCCCGAGGGTCCGGCGATCCAGACGCTGGACGGCGTCGCTCCGCGCGTCGCGCCCGCGGCGAACAGGGCCGAGCGCATCGAGCGCGGCGAGCGCGTGTACCGGAACGTGTGCGCGGCCTGCCACCAGCCGAACGGCCAGGGCATCGAGGGCGCGTTCCCGCCGCTTGCGAGCTCGGACTTCCTGAACGCCGACAAGCGTCGCGCCGCGCGCGCCGTGGCGCTCGGCCTTTCGGGCCGGATCGTCGTGAACGGGAGGGAGTACAACAGCCAGATGCCGGCGCTGAACCTGTCGGACGAGGACGTGGCCAACGTGCTGACCTGGGTCTACGCCCAGTGGGGGAACAAGGGCCTCGAGCTGACCCCCGCCGAGGTCGCGGCCGCGCGCCGGGGACCGTGATGCCGGCGACGCGCTCCGGGGGCGGGGCGGGCCGGGGGCGCTTGCGCATGCGACGCGCCTGCGGCCTCGGCGTCGCGCTGCTCGTGCTCGGCTCGCTCGCGCCCGTGGCCCGGGCCGGGAAGCGCGTGCGCATCGAGGGCGGGCTCCACCGGCCGCTCTATCGCCAGCCGGTGCGCGGCGCCGATCGCGACACGCTGCTCCGCCGCACGGTGGCGGTGCGGGTGGCGCCGTTCGAGCTGGACCGCCGCCCGGTCACGAACGGCGAGTTCCTCGCGTTCGTGAGAGCGCACCCCGAATGGCGCCGCTCGCGCGTCTCCCGGCTGCTCGCCGACGACAGCTACCTCCGTCACTGGCGCGGCGACCTGGACCCGGGACCCCTCGCGCCGCTCGCGAGCCCGGTCGTGCACGTGTCGTGGTTCGCGGCGCGGGCCTACGCCGAGGCCCACGGCGGCCGGCTGCCGACCGTGGCCGAGTGGGAGCTGGTGGCCGCGGCGGACGAGAAGCGGCGCGACGCGACGCGCGACCCGGCGTTCCTCGCGCGGCTGCGGGAGCTCTACTCGCGCCCGGCGGCGCCCGTGCCGCCGGCGGTGGGGTCGGGGCCGCCCAACGCCTGGGGTGTGCAGGACCTCCACTCGCTGGTCTGGGAGTGGACCCAGGACTTCAACTCGGCGCTCGTCTCGGGCGAGTCGCGCGCCGACGCCTCGCTCGACCGGATCCTCTACTGCGGGGCGGGCGCCTCGAACGCGGCCGACTTCGCCGACTACGCGGCGTTCATGCGCTTCGCCTACCGCTCGAGCCTCGAGGCGAGCTACACGACGAGCCAGCTCGGCTTCCGCACCGCGCGCTCGACGGCGCCGTCTCCACCCGCGCGGGGTCCCGCCGCGCCAGGTTCCGCCGCACCGGGCGCGCCGCCGTCGCTGTTCGAGCTGTCGTTCCCGCTCACCGACGCGGAGGGCCGCCGGCGATCCCTCGCGGAGTTCCGCGGGCGGCCGTTCGTCGCGAGCATGGTCTACACGAGCTGCTCCTCCGTGTGCCCGCGGCTCACCGCGGATCTCAAGTCGCTCGAGCGCGCGCTGCCGCCAGGCGTTCGCTCGCGGACGCGTTTCGTGCTGTTCTCGCTCGACCCGGGCAGGGACACGCCGGCGGAGCTGGCGCGGTTCGCCGAGCGGCATGGGCTCGACCGCTCGCGCTGGACGCTGCTCGCGAGCGGGCAGGAAGACATGCGAACGCTGGCCGCGGTGCTCGGCGTGCGCTTTCGTCCCGACGGGGGCGGCGAGATCGCGCACTCGGCGACGATCGTGGTGGCCGACGGCCGGGGCGCGATCCGTCACCGGCAGACCGGGCTCGCGGGGAACGTGCAGCCGCTTGTCGCGGCCTTGACCGAGGCCGCGGCCCCGCGCGCCGGGCGGGCCCTCGAATGAACCGTTCCCTGACAAGCGCGCAGCGCGAGGCGTGACGCGAGCTTCAGCGTGCGGCCTCCGCCCGCGGGTCCTTCCGGGCCCGCGAACCACGACCCGTGCGTGAAGCGCGTGGACGGGAGCGCCGATGACCTCGTGTACCCATCGTGCGATGGGGAGCGTCCTCCTTCACTCCTGCGCGTTGCGCCGCGTGGTTCCGCGTGCTACGACTCGCACCCGGTTCCCGAAACATTCCCCGCGCAACGCACGAAAGGACTCGTCATGATGCGTCGTTCGATCCTCGCCCTCGCACTGCTCGCGGTGCTCCCCGCGGCGTCGTTCGCGGGACCCTTCGCCTCGTACGGGCCCCATCTCGGCTTCAGCTCCGGCCCCGACCAGTTCGTGGTCGGCGGGCACCTCAAGTGGGCCGAGGTCGCGCCCAGCCTCGACTTCATGCCGAGCGTGGACTTCGGGTTCGGCTCCAGCACCACGCTGGTGTCGTTCAACGGCGACTTCCACTACCGCATCGCCACGAACACGAAGTGGCGGCCCTACGTGGGCGGCGGCGTGGGCGTGCACTTCGTCTCGATCGACAACCCGGGCCCCGGCCTGGACGGCAGCAACACGGTGACCGGCGGTCACTTCATCGCCGGCGCGGACGTGCCCACCCAGAACCGCAGCCGGTTCTTCGTGGAGATGAAGCTGGGCTTCGGCGACTCGCCCGACTTCCGCGCGCTCGCGGGCTGGGGGTTCCTGGCGCGCTGACGCCGCCCTCGCTCCGCCGACGCTTCCGCCGGCCCCCTTCCGAGGGGGCCGGCTCCGTCTCCGGGCGCGGCTGGCTCGCGCTTCGCCCGTCCGCGGCGCTGGCCTATGCTCGGCCGACGTCCGTCCGCGAGGGTCCCCGATGAATCGTTCCGCCGCGCGTCCCGAGCACCCGTGCCGCCCGCCGCGCGCGATCCGCCGCGGCGCCGTCCTCGCCGGCCTCCTCGGCGGCGCGCTCCTCGCCGGGCCGGATCCGGCCGGAGCCACGATCACGCCCGAGGGCGCCGCGGTGCTGCGCCGCTACCTCGAGGCCACCGGAGGCGCCGCGGCGTTCGCGGCCGAGTCCACGGCGTACGCGCACGCGCGCGTGGATGCGTTCGGCTTCACCGGCTCGTTCTCGGCCTGGACCTCGCGCCCGCTCCGCCGCTACGCGGTCACCGAGCTGGGTCCGTTCAAGCTCCGCGAGGGCGTGGACGGCGCCACGGCCTGGCGCACCGACCCCACCACCGGCGTGGTGCGCGCGCTCTCGGACCACGACCTGGACCAGGCGCTCGCGGGCGCGTGGTTCGAGCTCGAGCGCTGGGCCGAGCCCGACCAGGGCGGCGGCGTGGTGACGGGCCCGACGCCGGCGCGCGATTCGCTCGACCGCTACCTCGTGCTCGAGATCACGCCGCCGGACCTCGCGGGCGGCGGGCGGAAGCTCCCGCCGCGGCGGTTCTGGTTCCGCGAGACCACCGGGCTGCTCGCCCGCATCGACGGGCGGAGCGACCAGCGCGAGGTCACGACCACGCTCCACGACTGGCGCCCGGGCGGGCTCCGGCGGCGCGCGTGGGTGAACGAGACCGGCGTCGCCGACATGCCGGCGAACCGGCTGCGCGCCACGTTCGACACGCTGCTCTCCAACGTGAGCGTGGCGGGCCTGCCGTTCGCGGCGCCGCTCGAGGGCGGGAGCCCGGTGCGCTGGCTCGCGGGCCGCTCGCCGGCGCGGCTGCCGTTCGAGTACCGCGCCCGCCACATCTGGCTCAAGGCCTGCGTGAACGGCGGCCCGCCGGAGGATTTCCTGTTCGACACCGGGGCCAGCGTCACGGTGGTGGACAGCGCCTGGGCGGCGGAGCGGGGCCTGAAGACCGAGGGCCGCATGCAGGCCGCCGGCGCGGGCGCGGCGGGCGCCGCCTCGTTCGCCACGCTCGGCTCGCTGCGCGTGGCCTCGGCCGCGGGCGACGGCGTTGAGGTCCCGGGCGTCCAGGTCGCGGTGCTCGACGTGAACACGGCGTTCGCGCCGCTGTTCTGGCGTCGGATGGCGGGCGTGATCGGCTACGACGTCATCAGCCGGTTCGTGGTCCAGCTCGACTACGACGACAGCCTGCTCGTGCTGCACGACCCGGCGGGCTGGAGCTACGCCGGCTCCGAGACGCCGCTGCCGATGGTGATGAACGGCACCGTGCCCGCGCTGACCGGCAAGCTGGACGGCCGGGACGAGGGGCTGTTCCGGCTGGACGTGGGCAGCAGCAGCACGGTGGACCTGCACGCGCCGTTCGCGAGGGAGAAGCGCGTGTTGGGCCGGCTCGGCCGCACGCAGCGCGTGGACGGCGTCGGCTTCGGCGGCTCGTTCACGAGCGAGATCGGGCGGCTACGCCGCATGAGCCTCGGCCCCTACGAGTGGGACGATCCGATCGTGTCGGTGGCGCACGCCACCGAGGGCGCGTTCGCGAGCGAGGAGTTCGCCGGCAACATCGGCAACCGCATCCTCGAGCGCTTCCGTGTCACGCTCGACTACCGGCGCCGGCAGGTCATCCTGGAACCGGGACGTCGCTACGGCGAGCGCGACCACCTCACCCGCTGCGGCGTGCTGCTCGCCCGGCGCGACGGACGGGTGAACGTGGTGAGCGTGCTGGACGCCTCGCCCGCGGACCGTGGCGGGCTGCGGGCCGGCGACGAGGTGCTCGCGGTGGACGGGCGGCCGATCGCCGACTGGGACCTGCCGGGGATCTCGGCCCTCCTCGACGACGGCGAATCCGGGCGCCGGGTGGGCTTCCGGGTGCGCCGTGACGGGCACGAGCGCGAGCTGCGGGTGCGCCTGGCGGAGGTGGTCCGCTGAACGGTCGCGGTTGAAACGCCGTTCCCAGGAGCGTCCCGGCCGGCGTAGACTTCTCGTTCCGTCCCGTCGTCCGGCCCCGGAGACCTGATGCCCGCATCCCGATCGCGCCCGCGGCGCCCGCGGCTCGAGCTGGCCCTGCCGCTGCTCGCCGCCCTCGGCCTCGCGGGCTGCTCCAAGACCGCGCCGCTCGTGTCGCTCCCGAACCAGCGGCCGACGCTCGAGGTGACCCAGGCCCCGGTCAGCGCCGACCGGCCGTTCTTCTACGGCTACGAGCTGCGCTGGGCGGGCTACGACACCGACGGCTTCGTCGAGAGCTTCCGCTACGCGATCGACCCGCCGACCGCGGCGAACGCCGAGACCGCGTGGGTGAGCACCCGGGACAACCGGCGGTCGTTCCTGTTCCCCGCGAACCAGGTGGACACGCTCACCGACCAGACGGCCGAGGGCTACCACACCATCGTGCTCCAGGCGGTGGACGACCGGGGCGGCCGCTCGGCGCCGGTGTCGCGCTCGCTCACCTCGTTCACCATCGCGCCGACCGTGCAGATCACCCAGCCGGTCCCGAACCACCTGTTCTCGCCCACGTTCGGCCCGTCGTTCCGGCTCGCCTGGACCGGGAACGACCCCGACGGCCGCGGCACGAACAAGCCCGTGAAGTACAAGTACCGGCTGTTCAGCGAGGACGCCCAGGACTTCGACTTCATCCGCGTGCTCGTGGACCCGGACTCGGTCCGCCGCCGCTACGCGCCGCACTTCAGCGACTGGGACTCCGTGGGCGGGGACACCACCGCCGTGGACTTCCGCGACATGATCCCCAAGCGCAAGTACGTCGCGGTCGTGGTCGCGTTCGACGAGGTGGGCGCCTACTCGCCGGTCATGAACTTCGACGTCAACATGCTGTACTTCACGGTGGACTACGCGGGCCTGCTCGGGCCCCGGTTCACGGTCTACAACGAGTCGTTCTTCTTCCAGTACACGAGCGGCGGGTTCTCGCTGGACCCCGCCTCGTTCCTGCGCACCGAGGCGGCCGCGGGGCGGCAGGTCCGTTTCGACTGGTACGCGACCACCGCGTCGGGCGCCTACGTCTCCGGCTACCGCTGGATGCTCGACGGCAACGTCAGCGACGAGCGCGCCCGCGACGACGAGGCGCGCCAGACCGAACGCTGGAGCCGCTGGTCGCCGCTCACGCTGGGCGTGGACCTGGGGCCGTTCGACCCGGTGGCGCCGAGCGAGACCCACACGCTCTACATCGAGGCCAAGGACAACATCGGCATGCTCAGCCTCGCCGTCGTCGAGTTCACCGTGGTGCGTGCGGTGTTCGACCGCGAGCTGCTGATCGTGGACGACACCCGGCTGGTCGGGGACCGCCCGCTGGTCGGAGGCTGCGTGGACCGCCCGCGCGGCGTGTGGCCCACGGCGGCCGAGCTGGACACGTTCTTCTTCGCGCGCGGGGGCGTCCCGTGGCGGTGCTATCCGGCGGGCACCGTCTCGCCCGTGGGCATCTTCCAGGGCTACCCCTACGACACGCTCGGGACCCGGTTCCTGCCGCAGGGCACGCTGACGCTCTCCCAGCTGTCCCGTTACCGCCACGTGGTCTGGTACACGGACAACAAGAGCGCGCGCAACGTCAACGAGCCGAACCTGACGCTGGACCCGATGTCGCAGCTCCGCTGGCTCACGTACCCGGGCCGCACGAACCCACTCGGAACGTGGCTGAGCCAGGGCGGCCAGCTGTGGATGTTCGGCGGGGGCACGGCGACGGCGATGCAGCTCAACTGGGAGAAGGCGGGCACGCCGGCGGACGTCTACTCCAGCAGCGACGGCGAGCTGGTCCCGGGCCGGTTCATGTACGACGTGTTCGGCTGGCGGAGCGAGATCACCGCCAAGTCGTTCGCGCAGGCCGCCAAGCCGCCGCATCCGATCGCCCGCCTGCCGCGCGGGCTCGACTACTCGGGCCTGCCCGACTACCTGTTCGAGAAGGGCCCGGCCACCGACCCGATCGCCCAGTTTGCGCCCAACCGCACGAGCCCGTCGGACTTCTACCAGACGGCACACGTGGGCGAGGGGATCTCGAAGGCGAACGAGGTGCTCGAGGACCGCGACCCGGACCCGAACGCGATACGGCGGGAATCGGTGGTGGACACGGTCTACGAATCGGTGGGCGGCCAGCTCGGCTCGCAGCGCCCGGTGATGACGGTCTGGCACGGGGGGCGGAGCGGCCAGGTGCAGGTGTTCAGCGGCTTCCAGCTCTGGTACTGGCGCCGCGAGCAGCAGCTCGCGATCGTGGACTGGGTCCTGCAGCACGCCTGGGGCATCCCGCGCGCGAACGTGCCGAGGTAGCGGGCTCGAAACGCTTCGGCGGGGCCGGGGGAATCGCGACCGAGGGAAACGCTCGGTCCGGCCCTGCTGGCCGGACCTCCCTGACGCTCGCGGGCGGCCTCCGGTCATCCCTGGCCTCCGGCCTGCTCGCGACTCCCCTCGCTCGCGATGCCCCTCGCCCCGCCTCCGACCGAGCGATGGGCAGCTCGCGGTCGCTCAGAGCTCCGGATGCCTCCGGTGGTGGCTCGTGCGGCGCTGGAACGTCTCGCCCAGGTCGAGGAGCGTGGCTTCTTCGAACGGCGCCGCAACCAGCTGGAAGCCGGCGGGCAGGCCGTGGCGCGCGGGGCCGGCGGGCAACGCGAGGCCCGGGAGCCCGCAGGCCGCGGCGAGCGCGCCGACCGGATCGCCGTAGGGGAGCGCCTCGTTCAGGTCCTGTTCGACGGGCGGGGCGACGCTCATGAAATTGGGCGTCACGATCACGTCCCACCGCGTGAAGAATTCCCGCATCGCGCGCTGGACCGCCTCGCGCACGCGCATCGCCTTCACGACGTCGGCGCCGGTCACGACCTCGGCGATCTCGCGCTGGCGCGGCGCCATCGTGTCGGTGAGCCGGCGCACCCGGCCGTCGTCCAGGAACGACTCGAACGTGGCCAGCGCCTCGACCGTGATGAGCACGCCCGAGACCTCGGCCGCGGGCACGTCGGGGAGATTCGCCTCCTCGAGCGGGAGCCCCGCGGCGCGCAGCTCCGCCGCCGCCGCGTCCACCGCCGCGCGCACCTCGGGCTCGCCGGCCCTGGTCCAGTCGAGCGGCACGTACGCCGCGCGCAGCGAGCGGAGCGGACGGCCGGTGCCGCGCGCGAGGCGCACCGGGCCCGCGTCGGTCGAGGGGTCGCGCGGGTCGGGGCCGGCAATCGCGGAGAGGACCGCCCGGCAGTCGGCGGCCGAGCGCGCGATCGGGCCCACCCTGTCGAACGTGTAGGCGCCCACCATGCCGCCGGCGCGCGAGACGAGCCCGTAGGTGGGGCGGATGCCGGTGAGCCCGCAGAACGCGGACGGACACAGGATCGAGCCCCAGGTCTCGGTGCCGAGCGCGAACGTGGCGAGGCCCGCGGCCACGGCGGCGCCCGAGCCGGACGACGAGCCGCCGGTCCAGCGCGACGGATCCCACGGGTTGCGGCCGGGGCCGCTCGCCGACGCGCTCGCGAAGCGGTAGCCGAGGCAGCCGGCGAACTCCACCATCGCGGCCTTGCCGAGCAGGATGGCGCCCGCCTGCTCGAGGCGCGCGATCGCCGTGGCGTCCTCCTCCGGCACGCGGTCGCGCAGGAACGACGTGCCCCACGCGGTCGGGATTCCGCGCGTGTCGAGCAGGTCCTTGGCGGCGTAAGGGATGCCGTGCAGCGGTCCGCGCCAGCGCCGCGCGTTCAGCTCGCTCGCCGCGCGCGCGGCCTGCTCCAGTGCCAGCGCCGGCGTCACCTTCTCGTACGCGTTGAAGCGCTCGTTCAGGCGCTCGATGCGGGCGAGGAAGCCGCGCGTCAGCTCGAGCGGCGACAGCCGCCCGGCGCGCAGCTCGGTCGAGAGCTCCTCGAGCGGCGCGAACCAGACGTCGTCGCGGAGCATGTCAGCGCCCCCCGCCGGCGCCGGACCCGCCGCGGCGGGCGCCCCGCGGCGTGCGCAGCGGCCGGAACACCACCGGCAGGTCGCCGCCCGGGGGGAGCGGGAACGCGCGGATGGCCTTGAGCGCGCCCAGCAGCTGGGTCCGCTGGCGCTCGAACTCCTTCCTCGTCGCGGCGTCGTCGGCGACGGGCGGCGCGGGCGGCTTCTGGACCGGCCGCCGCCGCGTGCGCACGGCGGCGAGCGCGGGTGCCGCCACCGCGCCGGCCGAGCCCGCGGCCAGCAGCGAGACGAATCGCCGCCGCGACAGCCCCTCGCCCTTCCCGCGCCGGGTGCTCACGAGCGCACCTCGCGCGCGAGCGCCCGGCCCTCGAACGCCTCGAGGCGGGCGCGCAGCTCGTCGGGGCACGGCATGCTCCGCTTCTTCGCGTAGTCGTAGAACACCTGGACCGAGTGCGCCTCGGCCACCAGCCGCTGGCTCGTGGCCTCGCGGATCGCGTAGTCGAACCCGAACGAGCGGGCGCTCACGTGCGAGCAGCGGATGCAGAGCTCGAGCGATTCGTCCATGAGCGCCTCCGAGCGGAAGTCGATGTCCACGTGCGCCAGGATGAACGGCACGGCGCGGTAGTCGTCCTCGCCCTTGAACGCGCGCCAGTACTCCTGGCGCGCGACCTCGAGGTAGGTCACGTACACGGCGTTGTTGATGTGGCCCATCGCGTCGGTGTCGCGGAAGCGGGGGCGGAGCGGCGCGACGACGGTCCAGCGCGGCGAAGTCGGCAAGCGGTCCTCCGGAGCGGGTCAGAAGCCGTTCATGGGCATCAGGAACGCGGGCCGTGCGCGGAACCAGTGCTCGAGCAACTCGGCCGCCCCGCGCACGTCGTGCGCGAGCCCGGCCTCCACCGCCCGGACCGGGCTCGTGGCGCCGGCGAGGATGATCGCGAGCGTCTCGGCCGAGGCCGCGAGCTGCGGCCGTCGGGCGCGGCTCGCGGCCGAGCGGACGCCCTGGGCGCGCACGGCGAGGCGGCCGTCGCGGGCGTGCGCGAGCCAGGCCCGCTCGTTCTGCGGCAGCACGTCGTCGGTCACCTCCAGAACGACCTCGCCGCGCGCCTGCGCCGAGACGGGGAACGCCTCGAGCGCGGCCTTCACGTCCAGCAGCCGGAGCATCGCGCCGTAGCCCACGTGGCCGGAGCTGCGCACCACGCTCAGCTTGAGGTCGCCGCGCAGGTTGGCGGCGTCGGCGAACTGCGCCAGCCACGGCGCGTCGGCCGGCGCGGACATCACCACCTCGACGGCCTGGTCGCGCAGCCCGTGCAGGTAGCCGGTGAGCCCCCGATGCGCGTCCGGCGTGTGCGCCACGTACTCGTTGACCGTGACCACCAGCTTCCACGGCCCCTCGCCGCCGTCCACCTGCGCGTGCAGGTAGCCCTCGATCTGGCCGCGGCCCCGCTCGTACACGATCCAGTCGCCCTCGTAGCCCCACAGCCGCCGCTCCCACCACTCGGGTCGGCGCGCCAGCGCGAAGTGGCCCCGCTCGCGCGCGTGGCGCTCGTACAGCTCCTGGACGAGCGCGCGGTCGGGCGTGCGCAGCCGCCGCACGCGGCGCGCCTCGTCCGACGCCGGCAGCATCGCGGGCGGCACCGACAGCATCACCGGCGTCTCGACGAGTCCCCAGCCGTAGCGCCGGTAGAAGTCGCCCCGGAACGCGTACAGCATGCTGAGCGCGTCGCCGCGCTGGCGCATCTCGCGCAGGGTCGCGCGCACGAGCGCGTCGGCGATCCCGCGCCGGCGGTGCTCGGGCGACACCGCGACCGAGCCGATCCCGGTGACGGGCACGCGCACGCCGCGCACCCAGGCCTGCAGCGGGTAGAGCACGAGCGAGGCCACGACCTCGCCGTCCATCTCGCCCACGCGCACGTCGCTCAGCCCGAAGCGCGGATGGTCGCTGTAGAACTCGCGCCGCGCCTCGGCGCTGGAGACGCGGTAGGCGCGCAGCGACAGGTCCACGAGCGTCTCGATGTCGGTGCGCCGCGCGGGGCGATAGCGGAGCGCCGGCGGGGACACCCGCCCGGCGGGGCGCGCCCGGCGCCGGGCGGCGCTCACAGCGCACCCTCCTTCACCAGGAACAGCGCCGCCTCGCCGTCGCGCGCGCGCGTGATCCCGGGGCCCTGCAGCGGCTCGCCCGAGCGCAGCGCCCGCATCACCTCGGCGCCCTGCCAGTTCTCGGTGAAGTGGGCGAGCACCTCCACGCGATAGCTGCCGCGCGGCAGCGGCCCGCGCTCGCCGAGGAGCGGCGGCGTGTCGAACCGGTGTCCCTCCACGCGCACCTGCGCCATTGCCACCGAGGTCGTGCCGCCGGGCTCCTTGATCGCGATCTGCAGCAGCGCGCCGTCCGGCAGCCGCGCCCGCCCCTTCACGCGCAGGGCGCCGTTCGCCATGCGGTACGGCTCGATCGCGTCCACGACCGGGGCGCTCGTCGCGGTGCCGGAAGGCCCGGGCAGCCGCTCGAGCGTCAACTCCTCACGCGGGGGCTCGCTGCCGCACGCGGAGAGCGCCAGCGTCAGGGCGCACGAGGACACGCACGCCCGCAGGGCGCGCGCCGGGGTGGCACGTCGCATGACGGGCAAAGGTAGCAACAGCCGGGGTGCCAGGGGAACCGGCCCACATCTCCACCGCGCGGCCCTGCGCTCCATCTGGCCCGGGTGGCGGCGCGAGTACACCGCCAGGACCCTGAGCGGCTCGCCCGGGTCCCTGCGGATGAGCGGCGGGACCGCCGACGCGAGCCCGCCCGCCGCATCCACTGCCCGCGGGCGCGCGTGTGGCGGCGGATTGCGGCGCGCCGCGCGCCTCTGCTAGCTTGCGCGGCCTGCCCGCGACGGGGGTCGCCAGCACCCCGCGCGCGAGGCCCCGGGAGCGCCTGCCCGCGCCCGGCCGAGAGCCCGACCGGGCCAGCGTCCCGTCGAAAGGAGTCCCCGGGTGAACCTGTCCGCCGCGAACCCGCGCCGCGTCGCAGCGATCTTGGGCGCGTTCGCACTGCTCCTGGCGCTCCGCCCCGCGCTCGCCACGGCCCGTCCGTGGGCCCAGCCCGTGTCCGCGGACTCCACCGCGCCGCCGCCCGCCCCGCCGGAGGCCCCGGCCGCCGACAGCGCCGCGAAGCCCGCCGAGGAGCTGCGCCCCGCGCCCGCCGTGTCCGCGCCGGAGACCGACGCGAAAGCGAAGGGGAAGAAGGTGACGTCGCCGAAGCCGCCCAAGGCTCCCAAGCAGCCCAGGCGCGAGAAGGCGCCGAAGGTGGCGAAGGCGAAGCCGCCCGGGAAGCCCTACGCCGAGCGGCGCCAGGAGGATGGAGTCTACGCCGCGGGCGCCAACTGGCTCTCGCTCCGCTTCGGCTACGCCAAGCGCGCGGAGGACTTCTCGGGGCAGGGGCTCGTGGGCTACGGCATGGGCTACCAGCGCATGCTCACCCGGCGCTGGGCGTTCGCCGCGGGCGCAGGGCACGACGTGGTGGGCCACTACGGCTCGCAGCTCGACGTCGCGGTCCCGTTCACGGGCGAGTTCCAGCGGCATTTCGCATGGAAGTCCGCGGCGCGGCCGTACCTCGGGCTGGGCGGCGGCTACTACCTGCGGAAGACTTACCGCACGGGCGGGACCGAGGCCATGCTGCCGACGGGAGGCGCGCACGCCTCGCTCGGGCTCCTCTCGCCCGTGACCGACCGTCACGTCGTCGGGCTCGAGACGCGGATGGCGTTCCTCAAGGGCCGGCCCGATTCGGTGGATCCCACGTTCGGCCACGGCGTCGGCACCGAGACGCTGTGGTCGGTCAAGGTGAGCTGGGCCCTCGTCTACTGAGCGCGCCGCGGCGCGGGGCCCGTGCGTCGTCGCCCGCGCCTGCCGTTCCCGGAGCGTGAACCGCGGCGACGGCGCACCCCGCACGACGCCGGGCACACGCGCGTGCTGGCGCTTGCCACGCGGAGGCCCGCGCCGGCACGCCCGGTGCAATGGCCCGTGGCGTCCCCGGAGACCCGCCCCCCGGGAGCAGGGCCATGCGTGAGGGAAGAGTGGCGTGCGCGGTGATCACCGGTCTGCTGGCGCTCGCGTGGGCGGCTGGAGACGCGGCCGCGTGCAGGGTGTGCGATCCGTGGTTCCACTGCGTGGAGCAGACGCCGGGCGCCAGGGTGTGCGTCGAGGCCCCGCTCGCCTGCAGCATGATCATGCCGTGCCTGGTGCCGGGGCAGCGTGTCCCGGACTCGCCCGAGGAAGGGCTCATGACCTGGACGCTCTTCGACGCGGAGGCGCCTGGCGAACCGCACGTCGAAACGGAAGCAGGCCCGCTCGCGCTCGGCGAGGAGGCGCGCGGCGGCTCGGGCGCGGGCCACGGCCGGCTCGTGGAGGCGATGCTCGCGCACGGGCGCGATTTCGCGGTGATGCTCGTGGATGCGCTCGAGGCGGGGTTCGCGATCCGGCGCGAGGAGTCAGGCGGCGTCGCCCGCGTCGAGGTGCTCGAGGTGACGGGCGGCCGCGCGGGGCGGACGCTGGCCGGGGGACTGCTCGGCGAACGCGACCGGCTGGTCGCGCGCGTGACGGTGGAGGGGCGCGAACGGGTGCTCGTGCTTCAGGCGGCGAGGCTCGCGGGTCCGGCACGCGCGGCGGAGGTCGCACGGCTGCGGCGCTCGCTCCAGACCGCGGCGCGGGCGATGCCGGCGCGCTCGCGGGCGTTGCTGGAGCTGAGGGCGATGTAGGCGGACCGCGCGCTCCCCCGGGGCCTCCGGAGGAGGTCACGCCCTTCGCCGGCGGGCTCGAGCGCGGGCGGCGAGGAGGATGGCGAACAGGACCACGCCGAGAGCGCCCACGACCGGCAGCGTCCAGTCGTGCGGCGTGAACTCGAGCAGGATCGCGGCGGCTCCGAACAGCGCCGAGAGCCCCCACAGTACGCCCAGCGTCGCGCGAGTCGAGAGGCCCGCGTCGAGCAGGCGATGGTGGATGTGCCCCGCGTCGCCGTGGAACACGGGGCGGCCGCGCAGCGTGCGGCGCACGAACGCCAGCGCGCTGTCGGCGAGCGGCACGCCGAGCGCGACGATGGGCAACAGCAGCGTCAGCGCCGCGGTGCCCTTGCGGTTCTCGAGCAGCGACAGGGCCGACAGCGTAAGCCCGAGGAACTGGCTGCCGGTGTCGCCCATGAACACGCGCGCCGGCGGCCGGTTCCACCACAGGAACCCGAGGCAGGCCCCGAGCGCCAGCGACGCCACGAACATCACGTAGAAATCGCCGTGAGCGCGCGCCGTCACCCACAGGGCACCGCACGCGATCGCGACCACGCCCGAAGCGAGCCCGTCGAGCCCGTCGATCAGGTTGATCGCGTTGGTGAGGACCAGCACCCACGCCACGGTGAGCGGCACGCTCCACACGCCGGTGGCCCACGGCTCCCCGAACGGGTTCGTGAGCAGCGGCACGCCGTAGCCGAACACGGTGAGCGTGAGCGCCGAGCACGCCTGCACACCGAGCTTGGGCCACGGACCGACGCCACGCAGGTCGTCGAGCACGCCGAGCGCCAGGATCGGGAGCGCCGCGCACGTGAGCCCGAGCAGCGGGCGCGGGTCCAGGTCGCGCGCCGGCCCCGGCAGCACGCGTGACGCCCACGCCACGAGCAGCACCGCACCCGCCACCGCGAGCCCGCCGAACCGCGGGGTCGGGGCGGCGTGCACGCGCCGCGGCCCCGGGTGGTCCACCGCGCCGGAGCGGAGCGCGAGCGCGCGGGCGAGCGGCGTGAGCGCGAGCGCCACGGCGGCGGCGGCGAGCGCGAGCTGGAGCGAGTAGGGCATCAGCGCCCGCGCCGGTTGAGCGCCATGAGCAGGCGGGCCCGGGACATGACGAGCAGCGCCACCAGCGCGTCCACGGGCGCCGGCGCGCGGTGGTGCTTGCGGAAGTAGTGGAGCATGCCGCGGTGGCGCTCGAGGATGACCCGGTTCGAGCTGCGCTCGCTGGCGCCGATGTGGTGCACGACCTCGGCCGCGGGCACGTAGTCCACCGACCAGCCCGCCTGGTTCATGCGCCGGCACCAGTCCACGTCCTCGTTGAACATGAAGAACGCCTCGTCCATGCCGCCCACCGCGGCCACCGCCTCGCGCCGCACCATCATCGCCGCGCCCGAGACCCAGTCCACGCTGCGCGGCGTGGCATGGTCCCACTCCAGCATCAGGTAGCGGCGCGTCCAGGGATTGCCCGGGAGCAGGCGTGAGAGCAGCGAGTAGCGGTTGAACAGGAACGCGAGCGGCCCGGGATAGGCGCGGGCGCTGTACTCGAGCGAGCCGTCGGGATTGCGGATGCGCGGCGCGGCGAGCGCGCAGCGGGGATGCGTGTCGAGCCACGCGGCCAGCTCGGCGACGCTCCCCGGCGCCCACACGCAGTCGGGGTTGGAGACGAGCACGTGGCGCCCGGAGGTCTCGGCGAGGCCGCGATTCACCGCCTTCGCATACCCCAGGTTCGCGCCCGTGCGCACGATCCTCGCCCAGGCGGCCTCGCGCCCGACCAGCTCGGGCCCGCCGTCGCGCGAGTCGTTGTCCACCACGACGCACTCCCAGCGCAGCGGCTCCGCGTCGAGCGGGCGGGGCCGCAGCGCCGAAGGCAGGGACCGCAGGCACGCCAGGACGTGGTCACGGGATTCGTACGTGACGACGACGACGGACAGGTCCATTCGTTCGAGGGGCCCGGGTGCGGGACGGTGCGGCGGCGCGCGGCGAATCTAACCGACACGACGAAGCCGGGCGGAACGCGCTCCCGCGCGCTCACACCCGGCTTCGAGGACGAAAAAAGTGACGAACGGCGCGACCCTGATCGAGCCTCTCCCCACGTCTCTCTCCGGGCCCGACTTCGGATCAGCGCACGTTCGTCGCAGCAGATTGTCGGTGAAGGCTACGATTCTTGCAACCGAAGAATCCGCGCTCGCGGCTTCTTGAAGACTTCCGAACGAGCACCCAAGCGAGCCGCTTGCAACAAAGTACAGGCCGACCTTTGGCCCGGGGATGGCAGACGCCGCGCGACGATGCGGCCAAATTGTTGCCACTCTTGTGCTTCGGCGCCGGCTCCCGGCGACTCGTGTCGCCCCTTGCCTCACGCTGTTCGCGCCGGCTGAAGCGAAGGGGAAGGTGATGAGCGGAGCTTCTCGCTTCGGACGCGATCCGGGACCCGCGGAAGCATGCCCCGGCGAGGCCACGACGGCAGGCTCCTCGCCCATCACTTCCCGGCCGCTCCGGCGTCCTCGGGCGCTCCGAGCTCGCGTTCGAACCACGCCTCGAGCCGGGCCACGTGGCTCCCGGCCCAGAACCAACGGCCGCATGCGGGGCACCACGACAGCGGGTTTCCCGGCCGCGTGACCCTGGCCGGCACCTCGCCGCGCGCCTCGAACGCCGAGCGGCGCTGGAGCACGACGTTGCACGCGGGGCAGCGGCTCCAGCGGGCGGTGGCGGGCGCATGGCGGGCGGTCACGGCGCGCAGGGCGTCCGCGAGGCCTCCACGCGGCACGATGAGGACTCCGGCCGGTGAATGCCGCGGGCCGGACCGGTGGGACAGCGTCAGCACGGTCCGCCCCTCCGCCGCGGCGGCCGCGAACAGCTCCGCGAGCCGGGCGCCCCGGTGCGTGACCACGTCGTAGCCGAGCATGCGGAGCCGCCTCGCGAGCTCGTCGAGGGAGGCGTCCGTGACGAAGCGCGTGGGTGCACGCATGGCGTCGCACCGTAGCCCCGGGACGCCTCGCCGGGCAACCGTTCCACGCCCGCAACCCCCGGTGAGCCAGCGCGTTTGAAGCGAGTCGTTGACGCTCCCGCCGGGGTCGAGCACCCTCGCGGGCATGAATGGTCGAAGACGGCGTCCCCCGCGCCCCGGGACGGATCCGCAGTTCGCCACCGTCCCCCTCGACCGGCGCCGATTCCTCGTGGTGCTGGGGGGCGCGGCCGCGTGGACCGCGCTCGAGCCCGCGCTCCGGCCGTCGCTGGCCTGGGCGAAGCGCGCCGCCGGCACGCTCCCGGCCCTGCAGCCCTGGTCGCTGCCGGATTCGCTGCCGCAGACGCCGGTCGAGGCGGCGCGCGCGCTGATCGGCGCGGCGATCCTCGCACCGAGCCACATGAACACGCAGCCCTGGCGCTTCGAGGTGGACCCTGGCGAGCTGCGGCTACTGCTCGACGCCCAGCGCACGCTCCCGCTCGACGACCCCGACCAGCGCTTCGCGCAGATCTCGCTGGGCGCGGCGCTCGAGAACCTGCTCATCGCGGCACGCGCCTGGGGACAGCACCCGACCGTGCGCTACCTGCCGTGGGGCTCCACGCCGCGGCCGGGGACGTCGCTCACGGTGGCCGCGGTCACGTGGCAGCCGGCGGAGCGATCGCGCGACCGGCTGCTCCACGCCATGCTCACCGAACGGCGCTCGAACCCTCGCGGCTTCGACGGCCGCGAGATCACCATCCCGAACCGGGGCCAGCTGCTCGCCCAGGTGGGCGAGGAGGTGCGGGCTCACTGGCTCGAGGACCGCGACGACGTCCACGCGGTGGCCGACCTGGTGCACGACGCGGTGCGGGCCCTGATGTCGGACCGCGCGGCGCAGTCGGAGCGAAGGGCCTGGCTCCGGAGCTCGGACTCCGACGTGCGGGAGCGCGGCGACGGCGTGACGGCCGAGCGACTGGGCCTGGGCGGCCCGGCGCGCTGGCTGTCGGGGCGCGCCCTGAGCCCGAGGAGCCGCTTCTACGGCTGGGGCGCGTCCAGCCTCGCGAAGGGCCAGCGCGAGCTGGTGCGAAGCTCGGGCGCGGTGGCGCTGCTCACGCTCCCGGCGCGGAGCGATGCGGGCTGGATCCTGGGCGGGCAGGCCTACGAGCGGTTCGCGCTCCGCTGCGCGACGCTGGGGATCGCGCAGCAGCCGCTCTCGGCGCCGATCGCGTCGCCGCGCCATCGCGCGATCCTGGCGCGGCGGTTCCGCGCCGAAGGCGAGGAGCCGCTGCTGCTCGTGCGCCTCGGCCACGCGAAGCCGCCCGATCCCACGCCGCGCCGCGGCGTGGCGCTGGTGAGCACGTACCGGACGTCGTGACGGGTGCGCCGGGCCGGTCCCGGCCCTCGCTCCTGCGCGGCGCGTGCCGTCAGCTGCCGCTGACGGTCATTTCGGCGATCAGCAGCGTCGGGGCGGCGACGGCGGACTTCCAGACGAGGTCGTTCCCGACCGCCGCGATCGCGCGCAGCATGTCGAGCGAGTTGCCCGCCACGGTCACACCCTCCACCGGGTGGACCAGCTCGCCGCGCTCGATCCAGTGGCCCTGGGCCTGAAACGAGTAGTCGCCGGTCACCGGGTTGAAGCCGAACGAGCCCTGGTCGTCGTAGTAGAACCCTCGGTCCACGCGGCGCAGGATCGCCTCCGGGCTTTCGGCGCCGGGCTCGAGGTAGAGGTTGTGCGTGCCGATCCCCGGCGTGCCCGACCAGCCGCGCAGGCCGTTCGCCGTGCTCGCGAGCCCCGCGCGGCGGGCGTGGTAGTGGTCGTAGAGGAACATCGCCAGCCGGCCGCGCTCGATCAGCAGGTTGCGGCGCGCGCGCACGCCCTCGCCGTCGCACGGCGAGCTGCCGACGCGGCGCGGCAGCGTGCCGTCGTCCACGAGCGTGACCCGCGGCGAGGCGATGGTCTCGCCCAGCTTCCCGGTGAGCCAGCTCGACTGCTTGAGCACGGACTCGCCGCTCCAGGCCTCCGCCATCTCCGAGATCCACGCGCCGGCGATGTCCGGGTGCATCACCACCGGCACGCGCGCGCTCGGCACCGTCCGCGCGCCGATGCGGCTCACGGCGCGGCGCGCGGCGCGGCCGGCCAGCTCTTCGAGCGGGGCGAGGTCGGCGAGATGGCGCACGCTCATGCCCTCGACGCCCGTCTGCTGCTTCCCGTCGCGGTCGTCGGCCAGCGCCACGACCCACGCCGACACGCTCGTGCCCTGCCAGGCGCGCGCGACGCCGCGCGAGTTCACGACCGCGAACGCGCCCCCGGCGCTCGAGACGCTGGCGCCGTCGGTGCGCGTCACGCGCGGGTCGGCGGCGCGGGCCAGCCGCTCGAGCTCGAGCGCCATCCCGATCTTCCGTTCGGGCGAAAGCTCGAGCGCGGCCGGGTCGTGCAGCTCGAGGTCGGCGCCGGCCGGCTCGCCGGCCTCCTCCGGGCCGGGCACGCCGTTCGCCTCGTCCGGCGTGGCGAACCGGGCCAGCGCCATCGCGCGGCGCGCGAGGTCGTCGATCCCCTCGGGCGAGAGGTCCGTCCCCGAGGCGAACCCGACCGCGTCGCCGACGATGGCGCGCACGCCGAGGCCCATCGTCCCGCTCTGCTTGAGCGTCTCGATCGCGCCCCCGTGCACGCGCACGGTGAACGCGCGCGAGCCCTCGGCGCAGGCGTCGGCCTGCTCGGCGCCGTGCGCGCGGGCGCGGGCGACCGCGCGTTCGGCGAGCGCGAGCAGCCCGGCCGGCGTGGCGTGACGCGCGGGGGCGGGCGTCCCGCTCACAGCGCCGTGCCCCCCACGGTGATGCCGGTGAAGCGCACCGTCGGCTGACCGACGCCCACCGGCTTCCACTGGCCGTCCTTGCCGCAGGAGCCGGTGGTGCCGTCGATGGCCAGGTCCGAGCCGACGCCGTCGATCTTCAGCATGGCGTCGTTGCCGTTGCCGGTGAGCGTGGCGTTCCGGACCGGGTTCGTGAGCCGCCCGTCCTCGATCCGCCACGCCTCGGTGACCTGGAACGAGAAGTTCCCGTCGGCCGGGTTCACGGAGCCGCCGCCGAGCTTCTTGCAGTAGAGCCCGCGCTTCACCTCGCCGATGAGCGCGTCCGCCGCGTGAGGCCCCGGCTCGATCCACGTGTTCGTCATCCGGCACAGCGGGTAGTCGCGGTACGAAGCGCGCCGGCCGTTGCCGGTGGGCCGGTTCCCGGTGAGCGTGGCGTTCAACCGGTCCCACAGGTAGCCCACCAGGATGCCGTCCTCGACGAGCACGGTGCGCTGCGCGGGCGTGCCCTCGTCGTCCACGCGGAACGAGCCCCGGCTCCACGGCACGAGCCCCGAGTCCACGATCGTCACGCCGCGCGCCGCCACCTGCTGCCCGAGCTGGCTGGCGCGGATGGACGTGCGCTTGCGGATGGTGTCGCCCTCCATGCTGTGGCCGAAGCACTCGTGCACCATGACCCCGCCCCAGCCGTTGCACACGACCACCGGGTAGGAGCCCGCCTCGGGTTCGCGCGCACCGAGCAGCAGCACCGCGCCCGACGCGGCCTCGGTCGCGACCACCTCCGGCGTTCGCTCGCCCTCGTAGTAGCCGGCCTCCACGCAGCCGCCCGCGGTGGCGAAGCTCTCCTGGCGCTGCTCGCCCGCGAGCGCCAGCGCCGTGACCACCAGCCGCGACAGGTGGGTGCGGTCCTCGGCCAGGTCCCCGTCGCTGTTCGCGACCAGGAACGTTCGCGCCGAGGTCGCGAACGACGCCGACACCTCGCGCACGCGCGGGTCGTGCGAACGGGCGGCCGCGTCGGCGCGGCGCAGCAGCGCGACCTTGGCGGCTTCGTCGAGCGCGAGCGTGGCCGGATCGTCCAGCTCGAACGGCGCCGGGGCGGTCGCGACGCGGAACGACCCGGGGGCCGGCCCCGCCGCCGCCGGCGGCGCCTCGCGCGCGATGCGTGCGGCGACACGGGCCGCCTCGCGCAGCGGCTCGGCCGCGAAGCCGTCCGCGTAGGCGTAGCCCGTCTGCTCGCCGCGGATCGCCCGCACGCCCACGCCCTGGAGCACCGAGTACGACGCGGTCTTGAGCCGCGACTCGTCCAGCGCGAAGCCGGTGGCCACGGCGTGCTCGCCGTAGACCTCGGCGAAGTCGGCCCCGCCGGCGCGCGCGAGCGCCAGCAGCTCGGTGACGAGCTCGCGGGGCAGCAGCGAGGAAATCTCGGGCAGCGGGGCGCGCATGGGTGCGCTTCCTTGAGGGGTGGGGGGCGGCGGGCGATAAGCCCGGGCAGGCTAACACGATAGGGTGTGCGGCAAGGATCCGCGGCGGCGGCGGGCGCGGTGCATGTGCCTGCCGATCGGCCCCCGGGCCGAAGGAGCGCCCGGTGCCGCTGCCGACGATCCTCGCCCCACGAGCCGATCGCCCGGGATCCGTGACATCCGTGGCCTCCCCGGTGTCCTCGGAAAAAACCCCGAACCTCGACCAGCGCCCGCGCGTCCAAGGGTCATCAGCCTACTGACCATCCGGTCAGTTTGCCGACCGCCGGCCGCCCTCACCCCCGGAGGCCCCCGATGACGACCGAAGTCCCCACCCGCCCCGCCCCCCGCTGGCGCCGGCGCAAGGACGCCCGCCCCGCCGAGATCCTGTCGGCGGCCATGCAGATCTTCGCCGAGCGCGGCTACGAAGCCACCCGGCTCGACGACGTCGCCCGCGTCGCCGGATGCACGAAGGGCACCATCTTCCTCTACTACCGGAACAAGGCCGAGCTGTTCCGCGCCGCGGTGAGCGAGTCCGTGCGCCCGCTCGTGGAGGAGTGCGAGCGGATCGCCGAGTCGCACACCGGCAGCTCGCGCGAGCTGCTGGAGAAGCTGCTCCGGCTGCGCTGGGGTCACGTCATGCACCAGCGCTACAGCGCCATGATCAAGCTGATGCTGGCCGAGACGCACGCCCACCCCGAGCTCGCCCGCTTCTGCCACGACGAGTTCCTCGAGCGGAACCAGGTCGTGCTCCGGCGCGTGCTGCGACGCGGCGTGGAGCGCGGGGAGTTCCGGCCCATGGACGTGGAGCAGACGGCGCGATTCGTGGTGGCGCCGCTGCTGTTCGTGGTGGTCTGGCGTCATGCGCTCGAGCACGCGCTCGAGTCGCGGTTCTCGTTCGACGGGTTCTTCGAGAACTCGCTGCACTTGACGCTCCAGGGCCTGGCTCCCGAGGCCGCGCCGGCGCCCTCCGCGGCCTGAGCGCGGGCCGGCCCGGTTGGCCGGGGTCGGGTCGCGGAGTACGATGAACGTTCGCGTTCGAGCCCCCGGGAGCCCCGATGCCGCACGACCCCGTCGATCCCGCCCTCGCCGCCCCGGCCGCGGAGCATCCGCCGTTGCCCGGGGACGGAGCGGGCTGCCTGGAGATCCTCGCCGACCGGCTGCGGGAGGAGCCGGGCATCATCGCGATCGAGGCCGATTTCCGTGACGGGACGCTCATGGTCCGCTACCAGCCGTCCCGGCTCACTCCCGACGAGCTGAACGCGCTGGCGGACGAGATCGGTGCGCTGTTCTCGCAGCGGGTCACCATCTGCGAGCGGCGCGACACGCTGGACGCATGCGAAGCCTGCTCCCTCCGCCTGGGCCACCTCGACCCCCGCGCGGCGGCCGAGTTCCAGGCCAGCGCCTCTCGCGCCCGGATCCGGCTCGCCCGCGTGCACGCCCCCGAGGACAGCGTCGAGGTCGTGCGGCCGCTCACGTCCAAGCCGTGGGGCGCGCGGCTCACGCACGAGGAGCAGGAACAGCGCTCGAAGGGCCGCGCCATGGCCGTGCTCACCGGGGCGTGCCTCGTGCTGCTCGTGACCGGGGCGATCGTCGAGCGGACCGGCTCGGCGGTCGTCGCGCAGGCGCTGTTCCACGCCTCGGCGGTCAGCGGAGGCTGGTACACCGCGCGCAGCACATGGACCTCGCTCCGCCGGCTCCAGTTCGACGTCAACCTGCTCATGCTGCTCGCCGCCGCCGGCGCCGCCGCGATCGGCTACGCGCCCGAGGCGGCGATGCTCATGTTCCTGTTCTCGCTCAGCAACACGCTCGAGGTCTACACCATGGGCCGCACACGCCGCGCGCTGCACGCGCTGCTCGATCTGCGGCCGCCGCGGGCGCTCGTGCGCCGGGACGGGCGCGAGCTGGAGGTCGAAGCCGACTCGGTCCGCGTGGGCGAGACCGTCATCGTGCGGCCGGGCGAGGCGGTGCCGGTGGACGGCACGGTCACGCGTGGCGAGTCGCTCGTGGACCAGTCGAGCCTCACCGGCGAGTCCGTCCCGGTCACGAAGCGCGTCCACGACAAGCTGTTCGCCGGCACGCTCAACCAGCACGGGGCGCTCGAGATGCTGGCCACGCGCGCGGCCGCGAACAGCGCGCTCGCCCGCATCGTCGCGCTGGTGCAGCAGGCGCAGGAGCAGAAGTCGCGCGCCGAGGAGCTGGCCGAGGTCACCGGCCGCTACTACACGATCGTCGTCATCGTCGGCGCCGCTCTGATGCTGCTCGTGCCGCCGCTCGCGCTGGGACACGGCTGGCGCGACTCGCTGTACCGCGCCATGACGCTGCTCGTGGTGGCGTCGCCGTGCGCGCTGGTGATCGCCACTCCCGCCACCGTGCTGTCCGCGATCGCGAACGCGGCCCGGAACGGCATCCTGTTCAAGGGCGGCGCCTACCTCGAGGCGCTGGGGCGCGTGAGGGTGGTGGCGTTCGACAAGACCGGCACGCTCACGCACGGGCGGTTCGAGGTCACCGATGTCCTGCCGCTCGACGGCGCCGGCGAGCGCGAGCTCCTGGCCTGGGCGGCGAGCGCCGAGAAGCGCTCCCCGCACCCGCTGGCGCAGGCGGTCGTGCAGGCCGCCGAGGCGCGCGGCATCGCGGTGGAGCCGGCCGACACGCTCACGAACCACCTCGGCAAGGGCCTCGTGGCCACCGCCGGCGGGCACACGATCGAGGTCGGCACGCCGGAGCTGTTCACGTCGCTGGGCGTGACCCCGCCCGCGGTGGCGGTCGAGCAAGTGCGGCGGCTGGCCGCCGAGGCCAAGACGCCGATGATCCTGCGGCGCGGCGTGGCCTGGGGCGTGATCGCGGCCATGGACCGCGTGCGCCCGAGCGCCGCGGGCGCGATCCGCGACCTGCGCGCCGCCGGCGTCCGGCGGGTGGCGCTCCTGTCGGGCGACAGCGACCACACCGTGCGCGCGATCGGCGCGCAGACCGGCGTGGACGAGCTGCACGGCAAGCTCCTGCCCGAGGACAAGGTGCGCGTGATCGGCGAGCTCGAGTCCCGGCACGGGCCCTCGGCGATGATCGGCGACGGCGTGAACGACGCGCCGGCGCTGGCCCGCGCCACCGTGGGCATCGCCATGGGCGGCATCGGCAGCGACGTCGCCATGGAGAGCGCCGACGTGGTGCTCATGGGCGACGACCTGGCGGCGTTTCCCTACGCGGTGGGACTCGCGCAGCGCGCGCGCCGCGTGGTCATCCAGAACCTCGTCATCGCCACGGGCGTGATGGCCGCGCTCGTGGTCTGGGTGTTCGCCGGGCAGTACACGCCGCTCGGGCCGCTCAAGCTGCCGGTGGCCGTCTCGGGCCACGAAGGCAGCACGGTGGTCGTCATCCTGAACGGCCTGCGGCTGCTGCGGGGCCGCCGGACGCGCTGAGCCCGGCGCCGGCCGCGCCGGCCCGTGGCGAAGGGCAGGGGTCCGGCCACCTCCGGCGCGCCGTCCCGGAATCGTGCGGGCTACTGTTCGGCGGCCGCCGTGGTCTTCGGCAGCGCCGTCACGACGACGTTGTCGTAGTAGACCGTGCACCTGCCCACGCCGCCCGTGTACGCCGGCAGGGCGATGCTCCCGGAGGGGCGGGCGCTCCGTCCGTCCACCCGATCGAGCTTGAGCTCGCCGTTCACGAACACGCGATAGCGGTGCCCGCGCGCCTCGACGCGGAGGTGGTTCCAGGTGCCGTTCGCGTTCGTGGCCGGGGCCCTGCCCATCGGCCATTCGTTCAGGTACATCACGACGTCCTGGTAACCGCCGCCCCGCAGGTCCACGCCCGTGCCGTTCGTGCCGCGCACGCGCACGACGACGCCCTTGTCCACGCCGCGCATCATGCACGCGTCGAGGTCCACGGCGACGTCGGTCCACGCGGTGTCGCCGGCGTGGATGAGCGAGCGGAGTTGCTTCTGGTCGGGCAGATCGGCGCGCAGCATGCCGCGCCACACCGTCCAGACGCCCTCCTGGTCGGGCGTCCAGCCTTCCAGGCCGCGGTCGGAGAAATCGTCGGCCAGGAGCACGCCCTGCGCGGGCCTGGACATCCGCGGCGCCGACGAGGGCACGGCGAAGCGTGTCTCGTCGTAGGCCGCGCCCAGGAGCATCAGCGTGGCCGCACCGAGCCCCGCCAGCCGAGCCGTTCGCGTCCGCATCTCGCCCTCCACCATGGCACCCGGGGCCACGCACCGTCCACACGGGCCGTGCCTCGTGGTATCGGCGGCTTCCGGCGCCGGGGTGAGCGCCGGCCCCGGGCGTTCCAACCCCATGCGAACGCGCGCAGTTCCCGCCCGCCGGCGGGGATGGCTAGAGCCTGACGCTGAGCCCGGCCTGGACCTGACGCGTGGAGCCCGACGGAGCGGTGAGCCGCTCGAAGCCGCCGGTCGCGTACCAGCGCTGGCCGAGCGCGAAGTCCACGTCCACGCCGGTCCAGCGCTCGGTGTCCCCGAATCCCGACACTCGGTCGCGCGTCCAACGCGAGCCGTGCGAGACCTCGACGTGCGACCGGGATTCGGGATCGAACCCGGCCGCGAGCGACCACAGCCCGCTCTCCGTCTGCTGGGCGGTGAACGACGCGACGCGGACGCGCAGCAGCGCGCGCCAGCGCGTGGCGCGATGGAGCTCGCCGCTCGCCGACCACGCGTCCGTCCGCTCGCCGCCGGAGCCGGTCCGGACCTCGACCGCGTTCGTGAGCAGGTCCGTCCAGTCCACCTGCGCGCCCAGCCACGCGCCCTGCCGGTAGCGGTCGTCGAACTCGGTCTCGGGGGTCTCGCGGTCGCGCCACAGCCGCACGCTCCGCCGGTTGTCGAAGCCCGAGTGCAGCGTCACCCGCCGGCCCGCAGGGACGCGCACGGCCGCGAACGTGCTGGTCCAGGAGAGCGGCGGCTCGCCCGCGGCCCGTTTCCAGCCGCGGTTCAGGTCCAGCTCCTGTGCCAGCGAGGCGCTCGCGCCGCGCGCGAACCACCAGCCCTGGAGGAACATGAAGTCCCGGTCCACCTGCCGGCCGTGCCACGAGCTCACCGCGCCAGCGGCCAGCGACCAGCGGTCGCGGGCGAGCGGCGCCTGGTGGACCTCGGCGAACGCGCCCGCCTCGACGATCTCGTCCGACCAGCCGAAGCGGAGCGGATCCGGCTGCGTGCCGGCGAACGCGCCGAGCCCATGGCGCGTCCCGTTCCACTCGGCGAGCGCGCCGTCGAACAGGCTCACGGACGCGAGCGTCGGGGACGACTGCCGGCCGAGCGTGAGGCGCCGCCGCGCGGCCGCGTCGCGCACGCTGGCCGCGGCACGGTAGACGCGCGAGTACTGCTCGAGCCAGCGCCCGCCGTCGTGCGTGCGCAGCGTGCGCCGGCCGCGAACGTCCATGACGACGTCGAGGTGGCCGCCGAGCCCGTCGCGGGCGTCGAAGCGGGCCTCCATCGCCGGCTGCGACGTGCGCCTGGCGCCGTCCGACTCCACGCCCAGCCAGCGCACGCCGAGCCGCCCGCGCAGGCTCGCGTCGCGCGCGGCGGCCCGCGCGCCCGGAGGCGCCAGCACGGCCGCGTCGCGCACGGAGTCGGCGCGGGCCGCGGCCGCGCCCTCGCTGCCGGCGCGCGGCTCCACGCGCGCGGCCGCCCGGAATGCGACCTCGTCGCCGACGGCCGGCGACACCTTCGTCCACAGCGTGTCGCACGCCGCCCGGCGCGTGGACAAGAACGCCACCCGGAGCGCCGCGACCCGGCGCCCTTCACGGACGACCCAGGCGGAATCCCCCTCGGTGAGGCCGTCGTCGCGGCCCGCCTCGAGATAGACGCTCGCGCCGGCCAGGTAGCTCACGCGCGTGGCGCGCCAGCCCGCGGCGGGCGTCGCGGGCCGTGCCAGAGTGTCCGGCGCGGTCGCGCCCGCCCGGGCGCGGCCCGCGCCGGCGGCGAACCCCGCCGCGGCGAGCAGGAGCAGGAGGCCGGCGGCACGGCACGCCCTCGGGGAGCCGCGGCGTCCGGCGATCGCGTCGCGGCTCATCGCGTGTGGCACGAGTAGCAGCTCGTGCTCTCGTAGCGGTAGCCGCTCCGTCCCACGTGCTTCCCGTCCGTCTTCGCCCGATCCGAGTGCGGATGGCAGCCCAGGCAGTTGAAGGACGAGAAATCGGTCGGCACCTGGTGGCAGTCGCTGCACGCCGACCAGCGGCCGGCGTGGCCGCCGCGGTAGATGCGGAAGTAGCGCGAGTCGTGGTCGAACACCGCGCCCGCCCAGGTCGTGGTCGTGTGGCAGCTCGCGCACGCGCTCGTCGCGAAGCCGGACGCCGCGTGCGGCGGCTGCGCCGTGTCGTAGTCCTGCTGGTGGCACGAGATGCAGTCGCGCGGCGTGCCCGCGTAGCGTCCGCCCGCGTGGCACGAGGCGCATGCGGCCGCGCGATGAGCGCCGGTGAGCGGGAACCCGGAGCGCGCGTGGTCGAAACGGGCGTGCGACCACGAGGTGGAAGAGTGGCAGGACTGGCACTCGGTCGAGAAGCCGCTCGTCAGGTGGTCCGGGTCCTTCGCGCTCCGGTACTGGTCCATGTGACAGGCACGGCACTCGGCCTGGGTGTTCACGAACCGCAGCCGGCCCTGCGCCGCGGGCGGGTGGCAGGTCTCGCAGTCGAGTCCGGCATGGCTCCCGCTCAGCGGGAAGCGGGTGAGCTGGTGGGCGCGCACCATGGGCCCGCGGTCCACGAAGCTCCGGGCGGAATGGCAGCGCGCGCAGTCGGTGCCCATCTCGCCGCGATGCGGGTCCTGGTGGCACGAGGCGCACTGCATGGACGACGAGCTGAAGTCGAGCGAGCGGTGGCAGCCGAGGCACGAGGCCGCGGCGTGCGCGCCCTGGAGCGGGAACCCGAACCGGCCGTGGTCGAACTTCTTGGAGATCCGCGCGGGCTTCCAGCCCTCGGGGCCGTGGCACTGGTCGCACTCGCCCCTGAACTTCCCGTGCGGGTTCTCCGGCCGCGGCCGGGCGGTCCGGACCACGCTGCGCGCCGGCGAGCCGGCCCCGACGATCGCCAGCAGCGGCAGCACGACGATCAGCGCGGCCAGCGCCTGGCGCAGCGGACCGGCGGGCGTGAGGGGTCGCATGGATCACCTCCCGGTTCGGGTGACGAACGTGACGAACGGGATCGCGGATCGTCGCTCGCCCGAGGTCCCGCCGCCCGGGCGGGACGGGGCGCCGGAGGTGTGGCAGCTCTCGCACCGGGCGGGCGTGGGACGGTAGGTCACGGCGCGCGTGCCGTCGGGCCCGGGCGGCCCCGGCCGGTGGCAGGCGGCGCACGGCGTGCGCGCGTGCGCACCCTCCAGCCGGAACGACGCGTCGCGCGCGTGGTCGAAGCGGCTCGCGGGCGCGAACGCGTCCGCGTCGTGGCACGACTCGCACGCGCCGAGGTCGGCGCGCGCGCGGAACTGGCCGCGGTGAGGGTCCGCGTGGCAGGCCGCGCACGCGCGCTCGCGCTCCACGAAGCGGAGCGCGCGGCCGGCCGAGCCCCTGAGCGTGGAGCGCCCCGGCGCCTCGCGCAGCTCCTCGTGGCAGCGCTGGCACGGCACGGCGCGGTGCGCGCCCTCGAGCGCGAACGCGCTGCCCTGGTGCGCCCGGCTGTCGTAGCTCGAGGGATGGAACGCCGACATCGCGTGGCAGGCCGGGCAGCCCTCCGCCCGTGCCCGCGGCCCGCCGGCGGCGAAGCGCCCGGCGTGCGGATCGTGGTGGCACGCCTCGCACGGCGAGGCGGCGGGGCGCATGCGGACCCGCGCCGGGCCGAGCGCGGCCGCCTCGGCGCTCCCCTCGCGCGCGCGCGTGTGGCAGCCGGCGCACGCGGCCTCGGCGTGGGCCCCGGCGAGCGGGTAGCGCGTGCGCCGGTGCTGGGCGCGCGGCCAGGTGGACGGCTCGAACGCGGTCACCGTGTGGCACACGGCGCAGTCCACGGCGGCGCCCTGCACGGTGGCCGTGCCCCGGTGCGCGTCCGCGTGGCAGTCGGCGCAGGCCGCGAACCGCGGCCGGGTGCCGCCGCGCGCACGCGAGTGGCAGTCGTCGCACGCCACGGCGGCGTGCGCGCCGCGCAGCGGGTAGCGCGTCTGGTCGTGGTCGAAGCGGCGGGCGTTCACGTCCTTCCACGCGCTCGTCACGTGGCACTTCGCGCACTCGCCCTTGAACCGGCCGGCGTGCGGGTCGCGATGGCACGAGACACAGTCCTGGTGCGGCACGGGCTTCCACAACGGGCGGAGCGCGCCCTTCGCGTCGGTGCCCGCGTTCACGAGCGGGGTGGCGTGGCAGTCGGCGCACGCGGACTTCACGTGCGCGCCGGTGAGGACGAACGCGGTGCGCGCGTGATCGAACCCGGGCGCCGGGCTCCAGCGCGTCTGCCCGTGACACGAGCGGCAGTCCGCACCGAGCGAGCCGCGATGCGGGTCCTGGTGGCAGCTCACGCAGCCCGGCTCGAGGCCGAGCCAGCTCCGCGAGCGGTCCTTCACGCGCAGGAGTGCCGCCGAGCCCGACTTCTGGAGCGCAGGCTTGTGGCAGTCGCGGCACGGCAGCGAGGCGTGCCTGCCCTCGAGCATGAAGCCGGACTGCGCGTGGTCGAACCGCTCCGGGCTTCCGCCGTCCCAGGCGACCAGCGCGAAATCGCGCCCGCCGTGGTCCGGGTGGCACGACGCGCACGCCCTGTCCGCGACCTTCGCGTGGTAGCCGCGCTTCCGGGCCCTCATCCAGCCCACCTCGGTGTGGCAGTCGAGACAGCGCAGGTCCATCTGCGAGCGGCCCGCGCCCTTCGCGTGGCAGCGGAAGCAGTCGGTGGCCCCGTCCAGCGCCGCGTGCGCCGTGGCGAGCGGGCCCGGCGAGACCTGGGCGGCGGCGGGCACGGGTGCGAGCATGCACCCGGCGAGGACGAGGATCGCGTGGACATGGCGCCGCCCGCTCATCCCGCCAGGCGCGCGGCAGGATCCGGTCCCGCCGACAGCGCCTTCCTCACCATGCGCACGCCGCAGCGCTCCAGGAACGGGGTCGGGGCCTCGCCGCCGATGCGCACCACCACGTCGTCGTTCGCGAGCGACTCGCGCGCGCCCGCCGCCTCGAGCACGACCGAATCGCCGCGGATCTCGCGCACTTCGGTCCCGAGCGCGACGCGCAGCGTCCGCGCCGCGATCGCCGCGTCGAGCTTGGCCCGGTTGCGCGCCTTGACCCGCCCGAACTCGCTGCCGCGGTAGGAGAGCGTCACGGTCGTGCCGGGCTGTTGAGCGAGCCCCAGCGCCGACTCCACGGCGCTGTCGCCGCCGCCCACCACCAGCACGCGGCGGCCCGCGAACGCCTCCATCTCGACGATGTCGTAGAACACCTGGTCGCGGTCCTCGCCCGGCACGCCGAGCCGGCGCGGGGTACCGCGGCGCCCCATCGCCAGCACGACGCGGTGCGCGCGGAATCGCCGCTCGCCTGCCGTCACGACGAAGCCGCCGGCCTCGCGCGTGACCGCGTCCACGCGCAGCCCCTCCCGCACGCGCAGGCCGGTGCGCTCGATGATGGTCTGCCACACCGAGAGCAGCGACTCCTTCGAGGCGTCCGACACCCACAGGTCGCCGTAGAGCGGCACGCGCACCGGCTCCGCGAACAGCACCTTGTGGCGCGGGTAGCGCGCGATCGTGTCGGCCAGCGTGCCCTGCTCGAGCAGGGCGTAGCGCAGGCCGCGCGCGTGCGCCTCGAGTCCCGCCGAGAGCCCGGCCGGCCCGGCGCCCACCACGATCACGTCGTGCGTGGCGGCGTCGCGCGGCCCGCGCGGCAGGTTCGCGGCCACGTGCTCCATGGCGAGGCGGCCCTCGTTGATGGCGTTCTTGATGAGCCCGCGTCCGCCCAGCTCGCCGACCACGTACAGGCCGGGGACCTGGCGCGACTCGAAATGCACGGTCAGGTCGGGGACCTCGACGGTCTGGACCGCGTCGCCCGACGTCACGAAGATGGCGCCCACCGGGCACGCCTTCACGCATTCGCCGTGGCCCTTGCAGGCGGCCAGGTCCACGCGCGCGACCTTGTTCGCGAGCCGGAGCGCTCCCGGCTCGGGGCAGGCGTCCACGCACGTGCCGCAGCCGGCGCACGCGTCGGCGCGCACCACCGCGTGCAGCGCGCCGCCTGCGCTGGCGTCGGCCGACGCGGCGAGCGGCGCGGTGACAACGGCGAACGCTTCGAGCGGCGCTCCGCACCCGGAGCACACGGTCGCCTCCGCGGCGGCCGGGGCGTGGCAGCGTGGGCAGCGCCGGCCTTCCTCCGCGGCCGCGTTCCGGCGCCGGACGTGCCGGAACGCGAACAGCGCCGTGAGCAGCGTGAAGGCGGCCGCGGTGAGGGCCGTGTCGAGCTTCAAGGCGCCCCCGGGAGCGGGAACCGCACGCCGCCGATCCAGACCGCCACGACGACGTGGACGATCACGGCGAGGAGCGCGGTGAGCGCGAACGGGCGGTGCGCGACGTGCCACCAGCCGAACACGCTGCGTGTCGCGTCGAGCAGCCGCATCTGCTGCGCGAGCGCCATCTCGCGCCGGGCGAGCTTGAGCGACCGCGCCAGACCCTCGCCCTCGAGCGCGGCCCGCGCCGCGCTGCCGCGCGACCACTCCCGCTTGAGCCGCCGGAGCGAGCGCCAGCGCGACAAGTCGTCGGTGAGGAGGCGCGCGAACGTGCGCGCGATCCCGAGCCCGACGTACGGGCGAGGGTCAAGCCCGAGCGCCTGCTCGAGCTCGCGAGGCGCGAGCCCGGTGGCCACCGCCAGCTCGGTGAGCAGCGCGCGCCGCTCGGCGCCGGCTTCGTCGAGCGAGAGCTCGAGCCCGGCGCGGCTCCTCGGGATATGCGAGTAGAGGTAGCGACCCACGATGCCCGAGAGTGAGACGATGACCATCGCCAGCATGCCGAGCCCGATGAGGCCCTCGAAGTGCCAGCCGGCGTGGACCGCGGCCAGCACCGGCAGCGTGAGCCCCATGACGATGTGCACGTCGAGCCAGCGACCGACGGGGCCGGTCCACGAGAGCCAGCGGGCCTTCTTGCGGAACGGGTAGGCCCACATGAACAGGAACAGGACCAGCGCGACCGTGCCGAACGCGAGCCCCACCGGGCCCGAGGACTTGAGCAGAGGGTGGAGCGGATGGCGCAGCCGCTGGGCCACCGGCGCCAGGTAGTAGGGCAGCCCCCACGCCGTGACCAGCGTCGGCACCGAGAGGATCAGGACCAGGGGCAGGCCGCCGCCCCCGGGCGGGCGGGCGGCGTCCGGGTCCGTGCGCGGCACGGCGCGGAGCGGCGGCCGCGGAGGAGCGGTCGCGCCTGCGGCGTGTTGCGTTCTGAGCGGATCCGTGGCCAAAACGCAGCCTCCCCCGGGCAGGAATCTGCCGTGGAAGCGTGAAGGGACAGCAGGATGGGCGAGGCGTGGGGCGGCCGCAGGCCGGAGGGCAAGGGTGGTGCCATCGGCTGCGCCTGGACAGTCATCCAATGGTATCCGTGCATCGGTCATCACGTCGTGCGGGAGCGCGCGTCGCTCGCGCGAGAAGGTCACGCGCACGTCATACACGGCAGCTGGCTTGGGGTTGCCCCGGGGGCATCCCACCCGGCCGTGCGCGCGAGTGGGTTCTCGGGGCGCCCCAGGGGCGCCGGTGGTGCCGTTCCGGGCCGGGTGCTAGCTTGGCGCGGCCATGGCGAAGAAGCGTCGGAACATCGGCATCATCGGCGTCCCGGTGGACCTGGGTGCGGGCCGCCGCGGCGTGGACATGGGGCCGTCCGCCATCCGCATCGCCGACCTCGAGAAGCGCCTGGAGGAGCTCGGGCACAAGGTCGAGGATTACGGCGACCTCGACGTCATGATCCCGGAGACCCAGAAGGTCGGGACCGGGAAGCTCCGCTACAAGGCGCCCATCCTCGCTGCCTGCCAGGACCTGATGAACAGCGTGGACAAGTGCCTGAACGAGAACCGCATGCCGCTGGTGCTGGGGGGTGACCACAGCATCGCCATCGGCTCGGTGGCCGGCTCCACGAACTTCTTCGCCGCGCAGGGCGAATCGCTCGGGCTCATCTGGTTCGACGCCCACGGCGACGCGAACACGCCGGAGACCACGCCGAGCGGCAACATCCACGGCATGTCGCTCGCGGTCGCGCTCGGCGTCGGCGACCCCGACCTCGTGAACCTGGGCGGCCGGGCGCCGAAGGTGCAGCCGCGGAACACCGTGCTCATCGGCATCCGCGACCTGGATCCCGGAGAGCGCGATTTCCTGAAGAAGGGCGGCATGACCTGCTACACCATGCGCGACCTGGACGAGCGCGGCATGCGCGACGTGCTGGACGAGGCCATCCGGCTCGCGAGCGACGGCACCGCCGGCATCCACCTGTCGTTCGACCTCGACGTTGTGGACCCCGAGGACGCGCCCGGCACGGGCACGCCCGTGTGGGGCGGGATCAGCTACCGCGAGGCGCACCTCGCCATGGAGATGCTCAACGACCGCGCGAACATCGTGGCGCTGGACCTGGTCGAGGTGAACCCGGTGCTCGACTCGCAGAACATGACCGGCATCCTCGCCGCCGAGCTGGCCCAGAGCGCGCTGGGGAAGACGATCCTGTAGCGGACCCCCCGGAGGGAGGGGACGTGGCGAGGTGGGCGCGGCGACTGGGGCTCCAGGCGCTGCTGTGGGCGGCGCCGCTCGGCGCGCTGCTCGCGCTCGTCGCGCTCCTCGTGGCGGCGCCGTACTTCCGCTCCGGGCCCGACGTGCCCACCGCCGGGGACGAGCGCGCCTGGGGCGCGATGTGGGCCGCGCTCGTGCTGGTCTCGACCGGCAGCGTGGTGGGGCTCGCGGCTACGGCCGCGTGGCTCGCCCGCGCGTGGCGACGCCGGCACCGGCCCACGCCGCTCGAATGGGGTCGCTCGGCCGCGAACGTCGCGCTCGCGGCGGCGTTCCTGTGGCTCTGGCTGCGCTGACGACGCCCGTGCTCAGCGTGCACGCGCCCACCGCCACAGCTCGGGGAGCGTGAGCTCCTTTCCGTGCAACAGCACTGCGATCCGGAACGCCTCGCCGGCCGCGCGCGATGAGCAGGAAGCGGTCGCGCAGCCGCTCGACCAGGTCCTGGTGGCGGGCCGGGAGCAGCACCACGGCGCGCGATTCCGCTGCCCGCGCGCCCGGGCCGGTGCTAGAGTCTGCGTGCCGGCCTCTTCGAGCCTTCGCCGCGGGCCGCGGACATCGTTCCGTCACGGGGCCGGCGCACCGGTTTCACTCGAGATCGGCCCGCGACCGGCTCGGCGATGGATGGAGTGCGCCATGATGCCGCCCGCGCCCGCCTCGAGCCGCGCCCGCCGCCGCGGGCCCCGCCTGTGGACCCCCACGCTCCGAGCCTCCGTCCTCGCCGCGGCGTGCCTCGGGCTCGGTTCCGGCGCGGCGCCCGCGCTGGCGGACCCGATCTATCCGCACGTGCCGTGCTACACCGGGGCCGACGCGAAGTCGTACGCGCAGTATCCGCCCGAGTGCCCGCGCGGCTTCACCAGCCACGACGGCGTCCTGCTCATCGTCAACGGGCTCCCGCCCGGCTCCTCGATCCTCGGCCGGCTCTCGTTCTCGTCGTTCACGAACCTGACCGAGACGCTCGGCGGCCCGCTCGGCGGCGAGATCACGCTGGTGGACGCGACGGCCCGTCTGGACATGCGCGGAACGGGCTTCCTCGCGTTCTATTCCCGCACCCTGCTCGTGCCCGTGACCATGGTCCTGCACACCGGGCCGCAGAACACGCTCGCGGATGCGCGCACGTTCCCCGTGGACGTGGACCAGCTGCAGGGGCAGCTCTTCCCCGGCGATCCGGACTTCGACCTGCTCCGCCTGACAGCGGGCACCGGGTTCGGCATGCCGAGCCCCGGGCGCGCCACGGTCACCCGGGACCACACCGGCGAGTTTCTCATGGACTCGTTCTGGGATCTCACCTATCGCGTCGACTTCGTCGGCGCGCCCGGCGGGCCGTTCGCGGGCATGTCGGGTTCCACGACCAGCGAGCATCGCCAGCGCGCCGGGATGCACACGAACAAGGCCTGCAACCTCCCGGACAACGGCACGGGCACGGCGGACTGGACGCCGTTCTGCGCCGGCTGGGAGACGAAGACGGAGACGCTGCTGTACGACGACGGCGCTGGCACGTTCCTGATCGGGGACATGGCGCGCCGCCCGCCGGGCGGCCTTGCGCTCGCGCCCGGGGGGCCCTACGGTGGCGAGCAGACGACGGACATCGAGGACATGCGCCTGGTGATCGTGGGCGAGGGCGCTCTGGCCGGGTTCAACCGCGTGGTCGGACTCCCGAACCAGGCGCAGCACGACCTCGGGCCCGTGATGACCGGCACGCCGTTCCAGGGCCGCATCTCCGACCCGACGTTCCTGTTCGCGCAGATCGTGGGCGACCCGGATTTCGACCTGCTCCGTGTGGGGAGCGGGACGGCCCTGGGATTCCCGACCCGCGGGCACACGACGCTCACCCGGGACGGCGCGGGCGACTGGATGCTCGACAGCTTCTTCGACATCACGTATCGCGTGGACTTCGTGGGGGCGCCCGGTGGGCCGCTCGCGGGCCTGAGCGGATCCACGATCGGCGACGCGCGCGGGCAGGCCGGCCGCGAGCGGCCGGGCGATTGCCTCCAGCCCGACAACGGCACGGGCACCGCGGGCTTCCCGCCGTTCTGCTCGCCCGGATACCGGTCTCCACGGCACCTGCGCGGGATGCTCAACGGCATGCCCGCGGGCTCGCCCGTCCTCGTGGACATCGAGATCCTGCCCATGACGCTCGTCTCGACGGCGCCCGGCGGGCCGTTGGGAGGGGAGACGCAGACCTGGGATGCGAGGGTCGCCATCGAGATGACCGGGACCGGGCTCTTCCTCGGCTACTCGCGCGCGATCTGGATCCTGGCGACGGTCGGCACCGCGACGGCGCCGGTCACGCCGGGGACGACGCCCCAGCACTTCGAGACCGACCTCACCGACCTCCTCGGCGCGCTCCCGCCCGGCGACCCGGACTTCGACCTGCTTCGCATCACGGGCGGGACGGCGTTCGGCATGCCCAGCCCGGGTCACACGTCGCTCACCCATGCCGGCGGTTCGGACTGGAACGTGGACAGCTTCTTCGACATCACGTACCGCATCGACTTCATCGGGGCGCCCGGTGGCCCGTTCGCCGGCATGTCCGGCTCGACGAACGACCGGCAGCGGTTCCTGAACGGCGAACACCCGACGCTGGCGACGCCACCGGGAGCGCGCCCGGTCGCGATCTCGGTGAGCCCAGCGCGGCCGAATCCCGCCCGCGATGGCGCCGCCGTGACCCTGAGCCTCCCGCGGCGCTCGGCCGTGCGGTTCGCCGTTCACGACGTGGCCGGGCGGCTGGTCCGCATCGTCGAGGACGGCACGCGCGAGGCGGGCGTCCACACGCTCGCGTGGGACGGCCGCGGCGCGTCCGGCGGCCGGGTGGGCCCGGGGCTGCACCTCCTGCGCGTGGACGCCGGCGGCGCGCGGTTCACTCGCCGGGTGATCGTGACGAGATAGCCGCGCTCGAGCAGGAGCCCACGGGCAGGGGGTTCCTCACACCCGCGTCGAGCGCAACAACGCCGCGAGTGAGCCGCCCAGCCGCGGGTGGGCGTCGAACGCGCGCACGAACGCGTCCTCGCGCGCGCCGCCCTTGGCGCGGATGACCCGCGCGGCGGCGGCGCGCTCCGCGGCGCTCCAGCGCGCGACGCCGGGCAGCAGTGTGACGAGCGGCGCCCACCGGCTCCAGGCGTGGCGCTCGGCGGCGCTCCAGCCCGCGAACGTCCGCACGCCGAGCCGGGCGGCCGCCTCGCGCTCGCACGTCTCCTGCGCGCGCGCCCGGTCGCCGGCGAAGCGGCCGGCCACGAGACGGGACACGGCGATCCCCGCCGAGGCCAGCGGCAGCGCACCGATCACGTCGCGCCGCTCGGGCCCCATCGACCAGTAGAGGTTCGCGCGCGCGAGCCGGCGCAGCACGGCCGCGCTCGAGCGGTGGCGCGGCGCGCGCGCCATGCGCGCCAGCTCGCGTCGCATGAGCGCGCGGGCGGCCGGATCGCGCGGCCGGAAGCCGGCCTTCTGGTAGAACCACCACGCGCCCGACTCGATCGCCTCGTCGTTCCCCTCGCCCAGCTGGTACGGGAAGATCGTGAACGTGTCGGCGCCGAACAGCGCCCGCGTCATGCCGATCACCCTGCCGTAGACCGGCCCCGCCTCGGCGCCGCGGAACGTGTCGAACACGTTGTACGCGATCTCCGCCGAGCGGTGGAGCGCGCTCGTCAGGACGTAGCCCACCGGCACGCCGTTCTTGAGCGTGAGGAACCCGTACACCGCCTCGAGCAGGAGCCGCCGACCGGGCAGCGCGCCGATCATCAGGAACTCGAGCCCGTCGCCGCAGTCCACGCGCCGCACGTCGCGCGGGTCGCCCCAGGCGAACACGTCCAGGTCGCGGCTGCGCGTGACCATGGACTCCATCGCCAACTCCAGCGCGCGCTCCCCGTCGCGGGCGGACAGCGCGCGCACCGAGCGCGGCGGCGTGTCGGCGGCGCGCGCGAGGTCGGGCCGCCCCGCGAACGGCTCGCGCTGGAAGCGCACCCGCCGCACCGGCCAGCGGGCCCGGGTCCGCGACGGCGTCGTGGCGTCGCCGCGCAGGATGTACGGCACGTCGAGCCCGTCGAGCACGCGCTCGAACACCGCGTCGTCGGGAAGTCGCGCGGCGAGCGCGCGCGCGACGAACGCGCCGTCGGCCTCGCCCCGGGCGCGGAGCCGCGCGAGCCAGCCGCGCGTGCCCAGGTCGTATTCGTCGAGCCCCGGGACCTCGGCCTCGAGCGCCAACAGCGGCAGCCACGCCTCGAGCGCGTCGGCGCCCGCGAACGCGTCCCAGTCCACCTCGAGCCGCCGCGGCCAGCGCCGGGCGAGCCGCCGCGCGGTGGGGGCGAAGAACGCGAACCGGACGTCGCAGCCCGAGATCCCCGAGTCGGAGAGCGCGCCGGCGTGGCGGCGCACGTCCGCGCGTCGGCCGAAGCCGGCGAGCGCGCGCTCGGCGAGCGCCAGCGTCGCGCGGTCGTCGGGGTAGGCGCGCGCGGCCAGCAGCGACTCGTGCAGCCGGAGCACCTGGTCCGCCGTCGCGAGACGCGCCCGGAGCGCGCGCGCGAACAGCGCCCGCCGCTCGCGCGCGGCCGCGGGGCCGAACGTCCAGCGCAGGGACTCGAGCCGCGCGAGCGCGCGGCCGGCGTCAGGTCGGTCGGGCGACATGGATGGTGTCGCGGGCGCGCCCGCGCCGACGCCCGGAGGCCCCGGCCCGCCGCCGCGCGCCCGGGTCGCGCGACTCACTTCACCCACCGGTCGAACCAGTCCGCCTGTCGCCGGAACCAGTCCGCGCGGTGGCGCGGCTCGAGGATCGAGTGCCGCTCGCGCGGGTAGCGCACGAGCTCGGTGGGAACGCCGAGCGCCTTCAGCGACTGGTAAGTCTCCTGCGCCTGCGGGAACGGGATGCGCTGGTCCGACTCGCCGTTCAGGACCAGCGTCGGCGTCCTCGCGCGCTGGATGTACGCGATCGGCGAGCTCCGCCGCCACTTCTCGAACGACTCCCACGGCCGGCCCTCGAACTCGTACGCCCGGTACCGGTGCGCGTCGCTCTGCGCCCACAGCGACGCCAGGTTCGGCGCGCCCGCCGAGACGACCGCCGCGTCGTAGCGGTCGGTGTGGGTGATGGCCCAGGCCGAGAGATAGCCGCCGTAGCTGTGCCCGAACACGCCCAGCCGCTCCGGGTCGGCGAGGCCGCCGCGGACGAGGCTGTCCACGCCGGACTCCACGTCGCGCCAGTCCTGCCCGCCCCAGTCCGCGCGCTTCCGCAGCATGAACGCGGTGCCGTAGCCGCCGCTCGAGCGGAAGTTCGGCAGGAACACCTGGTAGCCGCGCCCCGCCATGTACTGCGCCATCACCTGGAAGCCGAGCCCGTAGCGCGACTGGTACGGCCCGCCGTGGAGCAGCACCAGCGTCTTGAGCGCGGATCGCTCGGGGGCGCCGGCCGGCCGCACCAGCACGCCCTCGACCTCGACGCCGTCGTCGCTCCGCCAGCGCACGGTGCGCGTGGGCGCCGGCGTGCACGCCGCGACCGACGCGTTCACGCGCGAGATCGCGCGGCCGGGCGCGCCGGGGTGGTCGGCGGCGTGCAGCTCCGGCGGCCGGTCCCACGCCGAGGCGACGTATGCGACTAGGCTCCGCGGCCCGGCGGCGAGCGGCCCCGAGGTCTCGCCGCGCAGGTCGAGCCCGAGCCCCACGTCGCCGCCCGCGCGCGCGACCGCGGCGACGCGCGTCGTCGCGCCCTGCTGGCTCAGGAAGAACAGCGTGTCCGAGGTCGCGTTCCAGAGCGGCGGCGCGGCGTCCTCGTCGAAGCCGGCGGTCAGGTCCACCGCCGTGCCCCCCGCCGCGGGCGCCAGCCACAGCGAGGTCTTCTCGACGTGCTTCGCGCGGTCGCGCGTGCCGGCCCACGCCAGCCAGCGCCCGTCCGGCGACCACGCCGGGGCCGCCTCGGGTAGCGCCTCCAGACGGCGGACCGCGCCTCCGGCTGCGGGGACGACGGCGATGTCGGTGAGGTTTCCGTCGTCCACCGCGCCGGTCGGGTTCCACAGGAACGCGATCGAGCGCGAGTCCGGCGACCAGCGCGGCTCGGCCACCATGAACCTCCCCGAGGTGACGCGCCGCTGCCGGCCGGAGGCGAGGTCCAGGACCCAGAGGTGGTTGTACTGCGGGATCTCGTCCTCGACGACGTGGTCCCACTTCTGCTTCCGCCACTCCTTCACCCGCTTCGGAAGCGTGTCGAGCATCGTGAACGCGATCGAGCGCCCGTCCGGCGACCAGCGCATCTCGCCCACGGACTCCTCGAACGGGCCCAGCTTCCACGGCTCGCCGCCGCGGAGCGGCAGCAGCCAGATCGAGGACCTGCCCTCGTCGCTGTCGCGCGGCGACAGGAACGCGAGCGTGTCGCCGCCGGGCGAGAACTGCGGCCCGTAGTCGTTCTTCGCGTGACGCGTGAGCCGGCGGCAGCTGTCGGTGTCCGCCTCCCACACCCACACGTCCTGGTTCGACGTGTTCTCCGCCGTGTCCGGCGCGTTCACGACGAACGCCAGCCGCCGGCCGTCGCGCGACCAGGTCACGTGCTGCACCTGCTTCATGGTGATCGCGTGCTCGAGCGAGAACGTGCGGCCGGCGGCCGTCACGGCCGCCGCGACGGCGGGTCCGGGCGGCGCGGCGAGCGCGAGGCCCAGCGCGACCGCGGCGGCGGCGGGCGGGCGGAGAGGTCGGGACATGGGGGCTCCGGGGGACGGGAGGCGGTTCGGGTGGCGGGAACCTAGCAGATGGCCGGCGGCGGAAGCCGCGGGGCCGGGCGTCCATGGCGCCCGGCCCCGGCGTCGGCTCAGCGCGTGCCGTCCGCGATGGCGGTCTTCACCACCACGCGGTGCGCCACGGGCCTGCCGGCCTCGTCGCGCCAGTACACGGTGACGCGGGTGTCCTTCCCGACCTCTCCCGCGGACCGCATGCCCGCGTGGCGGGCGAACACCATCTGCTTCGGCGTCTTCCCGGCCTTCTCGACGGTGATCGAGGCCGCGTCGACCGCCACCACCGTTCCGGTGAACTGGCGGTAGCCCGCGGCCTTCGCCGTCGGGCTCGAGGCCGCGTCGCGCTTCGGCGCCGCGCCGGCGGGCGCGGCGGCCGTCACGAGCGGGGCCGCGAGCAGCGCGGCCAGCGCGAACCTCACCAGCCTGCGTGCGTGCATCATGCATCTCACCTCCCCTCGGTCGCCCGGGGGCGGGCCGAACGAGGTTCCGACGCGCGCCGGCTCGCGGTCAACGGGAACCGCGGGTGTCGCCCGCGTGCGCGGGTGCGCGAGCGTCGTCGTCGCCACGCTCGCACGCGGCCCGCGCGGGCATGACGGCGCCGGACGGCGGGGGCCGGCCACCGCGTGGACGCCCGGCGGTCGCCGGCTCCCGTCCACGCCGGCGACGATGCGGATCGTCCGTCGCGGGCGACCCGGCGGCCCCGACGCGCCGCGGGGGCGCCGCGCCCCGGATCGCGGTGGAGGGGGACGAAGGACCGCCCGACGCGGCGGAGGGTGACTCAGTCCGCCTTCACCTCGGCATACATCGCGAGCGCCTGCTCGCGGCGCTCGGCGTGATCGACGACCGGCGCCGGGTAGTGAACGCCCAGCGTGACGCCGGCCGCGGCGAGCACGAGCGGCGGCGCCTCCCACGGGCGATGCACGAGCGCATCCGGCAGCTTCGCCAGCTCGGGCAGCCAGCGGCGGACGTACGCACCCGCGGGATCGAAACGCATGCCCTGCGTGACGGGATTGAAGATGCGGAAGTACGGCGCCGCGTCGGTCCCGGTGCCGGCGGCCCACTGCCAGCCGCCGTTGTTGCTGGCGAGGTCGCCGTCCACGAGGTGGTTCATGAACCAGCGCTCGCCGCGCCGCCAGTCGAGCAGGAGGTCCTTCGTGAGGAAGCTCGCGACGATCATGCGCACGCGGTTGTGCACGAGCCCGGTCGCGGCCAGCTCGCGCATGCCGGCGTCCACGATCGGGTAGCCCGTGCGGCCGGCGGACCAGGCGGCGAACCCGGCGTCCGTGCCGCGCCATCGCAGGCGGTCGTAACCGCGCCGGTACGCGCCGTGCTCGACGTGCGGGTGGTGCCAGAGCACGTGCGCGAAGAAGTCGCGCCAGCGGAGCTCCTGCTCGAACTTCTCCGCGTGCGGTGCGAGCCGAGGGTCGGCCGCGGCCGCCGCGCGCACCGCGTGCAGCACGCGGCGGACGCCGATGGTGCCGAACTTGAGGTCGGCGGAGAGCCGTGAGGTGGCCGGGACGGCGGGCAGGTCGCGGTCCGTGGCGTAGCGCGCGAGCCCCGCGCCGGGCTCGGAGCCCGTGCCGCCGAGGAACCGCTGGAGCCGCCGGTGCGCGTGCGTCTCGCCGGCCGGCCACGGCTCGCTCGCCGGCTCGTGGAAGCCGAGGCGCTCGAGCGTGGCGAGCCGGGGCGAGGGCAGCTCGTGCGGGGCGAGACGCTCGACGCGCGCGTGCGGCCCGGGCACCGGCAGCGCCTCGCACGCTTTCCGGAACGGCGTGTACACGGTGTACGCGCCGCCCGCGCGCGTGCTCACGTGGCCCGGCGGCACGAGCAGCCGGTCGTGGAAACGCTTCACGCCCACGCCCGCCGCGCGCAGCGCCGCCTCGACCCGGTCGTCGCGCGCGCGCGTCGCCGGCTCGTATTCGTCGTTCCAGTACACCGCGCCGGCGCCCGCGGCGCGCGCGGCCCGGACGACCGTCTCGGCCGGGTCGCCGTGCGCGAGCGCCAGCCGCGAGCCGCGCGCGGCCACGGCCGCCGCCAGCTCGGCGAGCGCGCCGAGCACGAACCGCACCCGCGTCGCGGCCATGTCCGCGCGCGCGAACCACGCCGGATCGCTGGCGTAGAACGGCACCACGTCGCCCGCCGCGTCGTGCGCCGCCTCGGAGAGCGCCGGGTTGTCGTCGAGCCGAAGGTCCTTGCGGAACCAGTGCAGGATTCGCATCCGCCGGAGCGTAGCGGATGCGCGCGCGATCCGGGGTCCGGCGTGCCGGCACGGTGTGCCGACGCGGCGTGCCGAGGTCCCGGGCCGGCCGCGCGGCGCACGGCTACAGCGCGAGCGCGCCCTGCTCCGCGGGCGGCCGGAACGTCGCGCCCTCGTGCCGGAGCAGCGCCTGCTTCATGGGGAGCCCGCCGCCGTAGCCCCACAGCGTCCCGCCCGCGGCGATCACCCGGTGGCAGGGCACGAACACCGCGACCGGGTTCGCGCCGTTCGCGGCCGCCACCGCGCGCACCGCGTTCGGACGGCCGAGCGCGCGGGCGAGCGCGGAGTACGAGCGCGTCTCGCCGGCCGGGATCGCGCGCAGCGCCGTCCAGACCTCGCGCTGGAACGCGGTCCCGAGCAGTTCCACCGGCTGCTCGTCGAGCGCCTGGAGCTCGCCCGCGAAGTAGCGCGCGAGCCGCGTCGCGGCGCCGGCCGCGTCTTCCGCGAGCCGCGTCGCGCACCGGGGCAGGTGGCGCGCGAGATGCCGGACCACCGGATGCCCGTCGCCGTGGCCGCCGTCGAGCGTGAGTCCCACCAGCCTTCCGTCGCGCGCGTACAGCGCCATCGGGCCGAGCGGCGTGCGGGCGAGCGTGAGTTCGAGCGTCATGCGGGCACCTTTCGGTCCGGAGTCGTCGGGCGGCGGGCGCGCCGCCGGTCCGGGCGGGAGCGGCGGGCCGCGCGCGTGGCCGGGCCCGGGGGCCGCGCGGACGCCCGCCGGCGGGCGCGGACGGGGGCCCGCGGCGGAGCCGGCCGCGGCTCGGTCCACAGCGCGATCACCGCGTACGCGCGCCACGGGCGCCAGCGCTCGGCGCGCGCGCGCACCTCGCGCTCGCCCGGCAGCCGACCGCCGGGCGCGAGCGCCTGGCGCACGCCGAGGTCGCCGGCCGGGAACGCGTCGGGCTCGCCGAGCGCGCGCATCGCGACGTACTGCGCGGTCCAGTCGCCGATGCCGGGCAGCCGCGTGAGCCGCGCGACCGCGTCGTCCAGGTCGCGGAACGCGCCCAGGTCTAGCGTGCCGTCCGCGACGGCCTGCGCGAACCCGCGCAGCGCCGCGGCGCGCGCGCGTGTGAGCCCGAGCCGCTCGAGCGGCGCGCGCGTCACCGCCGCGGGCCCCGGGAACACGTGCGTGAGCCCGCCGTCGGGCGCCGCGAGCGGCTCGCCCGCCGCCGCCGCGAGCCGACCGGCGAGCGTCCGCGCGGCCGCCACGCTCACCTGCTGGCCGAGCAGCGCGCGCACGCCCGCCTCGAACGCGTCGAACGCTCCCGGCACGCGCACGACGCGGCCGCCGAGCGCGCGCGCGAGGCGCGGGTCGCGCGCGAGCCATGCCGCGATCGGCTCCACGTCCGCGTCCAGGTCGAACAGGCGCCCGACGCGCGCGACGAGCCGCGGCAGCGCCGCCGCCGGGCCGGGCGCGGCGCAGCTGCCGGGCGGCAGGCGCAGCGTGACGCCGCCGGCGTCCGGCCGCAGCTCCAGCACGGCGGGCGTCCCGTCGCGCGACCACGTGCGCCGGTACGCGCCGCCGCCGACCTCCTCCACGCCGGGGATCGCGCGCGCCGCGAAGAACGCGAGCAGCGGGCCGGCGTCGAACGGCCGGCGGGCCGGCAGCCTCAGCTCGAGCGCACCGTCCGCGGGCGCCGGCACGCGTCGGCGGAGCGCGCCGGGCGGACGCGCGAACGACTGGCGCATCGCCGCGCGCAGCCGCCGCGCGCTGCCGTAGCCGGCCGCGGCCGCGACGTCCTCCATCGGCAGCGCGGTCTCCTCGAGCAGGCGCCGCGCGAGGTGCGCGCGGCGCGTGCGCGCCACGTCCAGCGGCGCGGCGCCGACGTGGCGCTCGAACAGCTCGCGCAGCCAGCGCGACGTCACACCGAGCCTCCCCGCGAGCGTCTCCAGCGAGCCGTCCACGAGCGCGCCCTCGTCCATGAGGCGCAGCGCACGCGCCACGGTCGCGGCCGTGCCGTGCGCCGTCGGGTGTCCGGGCGCGCGGTCCGGCCGGCAACGCAGGCAGGCGCGGAAGCCGGCCGCCTCCGCGGCCGCGGCGGATGCGTAGAAACGCGCGTTCCGCCGCGCCGGGAGCCGCGCCGGGCAGCCCGGGCGGCAGTAGATGCGCGTGGACGCCACGGCCAGCACGAAGCGGCCGGCGAAGCGCACGTCGCGCGCCGCCACGGCGCGCCAGCAGACCTCGGGATCGAGTGCCATGGCCCGAGGGATACCATGCGCCGGCCCGTCGGGGCGGACGATTTCGGAACCGTGTCGCGGGCGGCGGCGGACCGTCTCAGGGCGCGGGCCGGAACCGCCCCAGCACGAGCACGGGCGTGCGCGCGAGCACCTCCGGCGCCGTGCCGCCGGCCGCGACGGCCGCGACGTCAGCGAACGCCGCGCGCTCGAACGACGGCCGCCAGGCCGCGTACACGTACCCGTCGCGCGCGACCCCCGTCGCGCCGCCCGGCCCGAGCTGCGACAGTCGCAGCAGGTTGCGGCTCAGACCCTGGCGGAGGGACGGCGGCGGCGGCTCCCACACCACGAGCGGCGCGCCCGGCGGCGCGACGCGCTCGACCGCCTCCACGACGCCGCGCGCGTTCAGCCACGGCTCGAGCGCGGGCAGCACCGCCGCGCGCGGCACCGGCGCGCCGGCCGCGGCCGGCAGCGCGAACAGCCCGACCGCGAGGCGCCGCATCCCGCGCAGGTCCGCGAGCAGCGGCGTCCAGCTCGCGAGGAACACGACCGCCGCGAGCAGCCGCACCGGCGCCGTGGACTCGCCGAGCCGCAGCGACAGCAGCACCCCGGCCACGGCGAACGCCGTGCCGAGCAGCGCGAGCCAGCGCGTCGCGTGCGTGAGCGCGCGGCCGGAGCCGGCGCCCTCCGGCACGCGGTCCACGAACCGCCCGACGAGCAACGCGACGGCGGGCAGCGCCGGCAGCGCCGAGGTGAGCGGCGGCCCGGGGTAGAGCGCGATCGTCGCGGACGCGGCGAGCGCGAGCGCGAGCAGCAGGTGCTCCACGTGCTCGGCGTCGAGCGGCGGCCCGGGCGCGGATGCGGGCGCCGCGCGCCGCAGGCGGAGCGCCGCGTCCGCGAGCGCGGCCGCGAGCAGCGGCGTCCACGGGAAGCTCGCGACGACCGCGAACGACAGCGCGAGCGGCAGCGACGCGAGCACGCCCTCGCGCGTGCCCGCCGCGTACGGGAACCACGGCACGCGCCCGAGAAACGCTGCGCCGTGGATCGCCGCCTCGGCCCCGTACCAGGGCAGGCACACGCCGGCGAGCACGCACGCGCCTGCGAGCGGGTCCAGCCGCTTCCAGCCCGCGTGATGGCGCGCGAGCGCGAAGTACAGCGCGAACCCGGCCACGGGCCACAGCGCGGGCAGCGGTCCGCCGGCGAGCGCGGCGCCGCCGAGCGCCAGCCAGCCGGACGCCACCGACAGGCCCGCGCGCCTCGCCTTCCCGGTGAGCACGCCGAGCCACGCGGCGATCCCGAGCCACGCGAGCAGCGAGGCCAGGACCTGCGCGCCGTCCGCGCGAGCCGCGACCGGCAGGCCCGCCATGCTCGCGAGCGCGCACGCGGCGAGCCAGCCGGTGCGCGCGCCGAACACGCGGGTGCCGGCGAACGCCACGGCCAGCGAGAGCGCGGCCGCGAGCGCCGCGCGCACCGCGCGGGACACGGCGACGTGCCCGCCCGAGCCCTCGGCCCCCGTCCAGGCCCGCGGGACCGCGTGCCGCGCGAGCACGTCCGGCGCGTAGCCGGGCAGCGGCTTTTCGAAGAACGGCTCGTGCGCATACAGCGGCGTGAGCCACTCGCGGCCGGCGGTGGACTCGCGCGCGACCAGCATGTCGCGCGCCTCGCGCTCGTCAAGCGCGTCCACCGCCGCCAGCCCGGGCAGCAGCGCGAGCGCGAGCAGCACGGCGAGCGCCAGCGGGAGCAGCCGGGTCACGCGGCCGGCCTGGACGACCCGCGAGCCCCGCGGCCGGCGAGCGTCCGCTCCGTGCGATCCGCGGCGTCGCCGGCCCGGCTCATGCCTCGACGTGTGCTCGACACGACCGCGGCCGGCGTCGGGCGGGCCCCCCGCGGCTGGCACGGTGCGGCCACACCCGGCTCACGGTCCATGAATCGTGCAGGCTACTTCATGTAGACGAAGCGCCGTACCAGAGTTCTCCCGAGCACGTTCAGCCGGACGAAGTAGAGCCCGGGGTCCAGCGCGTCGCGCGACGCACCCCTCCAGTCCAGCGAGTGCCGCCCGGCCGGGTACGCGCCGTCCGCGAGCACGAGCAGCTCGCGGCCCTGCACGTCGAGCACGCCCAGGTGCACGCGCGCCTCCTGCGGCAGCGCGAACCCGAACCGGACCGGGCCGCGCGCCGGGTTCGGCCACACCGGCGCGAGCGCCAGCGCCGTCACCGGGCCGTCGTCCACGCCGGCCGGGTCCGCGATCGAGAACGCGGCGTCCGAGAGGTCCTGGGCGCTGTTCGCGGCGGCGTCGCGCGCGGTGACGCGGAGCAGCGCGTTCGACGTCACGGGCCCCGTCACGGTCCAGTTGTACGTGCCGCTGTTCGCGAGGCCGCTTGCCACCGGCTCGAACGGCCCGCCGGCGCCGGCGCGGGACAGCTCCAGGTCCACGGACGTCACGGCCGCGTTGTCGGACGCGGTCCACGTGAGGGCGGTGCCGTTGCCCACCGTCAGCAGCTCGGCGCCGTTCGGCGCCGTCACCGCGACCGCGGGCGCGGCGACGTCGAGGAACGTGGACGTGACCGTCTTGTCCGCGTCCATGAGCAGGTCGTCGGGGTTCGTGGAGCCGGTGAGGTCGCCGCTCCAGGCCGAGAACGCCCAGCCCACGGCCGGGATCGCCTCGATCTGCACGGACGAGCCGCCGGTGTAGCCCGGCAGGTCGGGCGTCCTCGTCACGGAGCCGCCGCCGACCACGTTCACCGTGAGCGTGTACGCGGGCAGGTTCCCGACCGCGAACTCGCTGCCGGCGGTGGCGGCCGAGAGCCCGGTCACCTGCGTGCTCGTGGCGGCGAGCGTGCCGGTCGCGAGGTTCGACCACGCGCTGCCGTTCCAGGCACGGGCAGCGAACGACAGGGGATCCGCGGCGGCGTCGAGGTCGGAGGCCGCGAACTGGAGCGTCGCGCTCCACGTGGCGCCCGCGGCGTTCGCAGGCGTCAGCGTCCAGCGGCGGTTCGCGGTCCGCGCCGGGGCAAGGCCCGACGTGGCGAGGTCCGGGTGGTCGCCCGCGGCGGTGCTCGCGGTGAGGTTGAAGCCGGCGCCGGCCCCGCTGCCCGAGACCGCGATCGGCGCGTACGTCGCGGCGTCGCCCACGTCGAGCGAGCCCGAGAACGCGCCGGCCGCGTAGGTCTTCCGCACCGTACCCTCGACCCAGCCCGTGCCCTGCGATGCGCCGGTCGCGGAGGACGTGGCGGTGAGGTTCAGCGTGCGCGCGCCGGTCCTGACGTTGCCAGCCAGGAATGACAGCGGGCCGTTCAGCGTCCAGTCGGTGACGAGCGTGACGCCGGCGGCGTTGGCCACGCGCACGGTCGTGTTCGACGTGTTCCCGAACGAGCCCTGGATGTCGACCGACTGCGAGCCCGTGCCGTCGAGCGAGATCACCGGCGTGCCGGTCGCGGCGTTGAGGCCCAGCGTCGCGCCCGGCTTCACGTGCACGTCGCCGCGGATGGAACCGCCGCCGGTGAGGTTGAGGTTGAGCGTGCCCTGCGACACGGTGAGGCTGTCCACGACGAACGGCGAGCCGCCGGTGGCCGAGACCGTCGAGGCGTTGTTGTACTCGAAGTCGGCGTAGGTGCGTCCCGACATGGATGGCGTGAACGGCCCGTCCATCCGGTAGCGGCTGCCGGCGAGGAACGTGACCACGGAGTTCGGGGCCGAGGCGCCGAACGGATTCGCCCCCGAGATGTGCTGGAAGAGCGAGCCGGCCTGGAACTCCACCGAGCCGAGCGACGACGTGCCGAACGGGTTGCCCGAGAAGCTCACGCCGGTCTGGCACAGCGAGCCGGCGCGATAGGCGAGCGAGTTCGCGTCCGTGGCGGTGAGCCGGTGCGCGCCGCCGGCGAGCACCGTGGCCCCGTCCACCTGCCCCGTGGCGCCGGAGCCGAGCGCGAGCGTGACCGCCTGCGCGCCGGTGAGCTGCAGCGTCGATCCGGCGGCGACGCTCAGGTTGGGCGCGCCGCCGCCCACGAGCGTGACGGTCGCGGGCGCGCTGGCCTGGAACGCGACGTTCGTGTTGCCGCTCACGAGGATCCGTGCCACGGTCTGGCTCGTGACGTTGCTCACGATCGCCGACGCCGCGCCGTTGTCGAAGATCAGCACGTCGTTCGGCGCCGGCACGGTGCGAGCCGGCGTCCAGTTGGAGGCCGTGCCCCACGACGCGGTCCCGGTCTGGTTCCAGGTGTAGACGTGCTGGCCGAAGTTCGCGGTGACGGACTTGTCCGCGTCCATCGTCACGTCCAGCGGGTTCGCGCCTCCCGAGGCGGCCCCGCTCCAGAAGTCGAAGTTCCAGCCCGGGTCCGGCGTGGCGGTGAGCTGGACCACCGTGCCGTGGTCGTAGGTCGGCTGGTCCGGCACGGCCGCGACGGTGCCGTTCCCCACGGTCGCGAGCGTGAGCGTGTAGGTGTTGATGGCGAAGCTCGCCGCGATCGTCTGGTCCGCGGTCACCGGCGGGAACTGGTAGAACGTGACCGCGCCCACCGAGACGCCGTTCACGAGCACGTCCTGCACGTGGTGGCCCGGGTCGGGCGTGATCGTGAACGACGGCGTGCTCCCGTTCGCCACCGGCACGGCGCCGCTCGGCGTGATGCCGCCGTTCGGGCCCGCGGTCGCGGTGATGATCCAGCCGGTGATGGCGAAGTCCGCGGCGCTCGAGTCCGAGCCCACGTTTCCGCTGCCGTCGGTCGCGCGCGCGCGCACGCGGGCCTGCGTCGTCACCGCGAGCGGGACCGTCCAGGCATAGGAGCCGGTGTTGGGGATCCCGGTGGCGATCGCGGTCGGGAACGTGGCGCCGCCGTCGGTCGAGAGCGCCAGGTCCACGGAGGCGACCACGATGTCATCGGTGGCGGTCCAGGTGATGGTCTGGGCCGAGCCCGCGGCCCAGCTCTCGCCGCCGTCCGGCGACGTCACGTTCACGAGCGGCGGCTGGGTGTCGGGCGTGCCGAGGATGGTGAGCGTCTGGCCGTTCGACGTGCCGCCGCCCGGCGCCGGCGTGAACACGGTCACCGTCCGGGTCGCGCCCGCGGCCTGGTCGGTCGCGGTGATGAGGGCGGTGAGCTGCGTGGGGGAGACGTACGTGGTCGCGCGGTCCGAGCCGTCCAGCCGCACCATGGAGCAGGTCGAGAAGCCGGAGCCGTTCACGGTGAGCGGGAACTGCGGGTCGCCCGCCGCGCGCACGCTGGGCGCGATGGACGCGGTGGCCGGCGCGGGCTTGACCGAGGCGACCGCGAAGTCGTTGGCGCTGGAGGACTGCGCGTTCGTGAGCGCGATCTGCACGTCGCTCGCGCTGATGCGCGTCTGCGACGTGGCGCCGGTGCCGGCGACGGCGTCCACGCTGGTGCCGCCCGGCGGGGCGACGACCACGACGTCGTACGTGCCGGACTCGAGGTAGCCGAAGCTGTACTGGCCGAGCGCGTTCGTCGTGGTCGTGGCCACCGTCGTCACGCCCTGCATCAGGTTCACGGTGACGCCGGCGATCGCCGTCCGGTCGGCGGACGTGGCGGCCGAGCCGTCGCAGTCGTCCGCCACGGTGCCGAACACCTGGCCGTACGTGTACGTGAGCTTGTTGATCCAGGTCCCGAACGTGTTCGTGCCCTTGGTCCACTGGCCCGCGTACCACGCCACCGCCTGACCGGGGTTCGTCTGCGAGTGGTCGAGGTCCATGCCGGTGTAGTCGCCCCAGCGGCTCTGGTTCGTGTGCGACACGCCGGCCTTGAGCAGCGCGCTCGGCTGGATGGAGACGTCGCTCCGGCGCTTGCCGCTCGCGTAGGCGGACGGATACTCCGCGCTGCTCGAGCGGTCGAAGCCCAGGAACACGGTGCCGACGGAGTCCACGGTCACGGCCGGGTAGTAGTAGAAGGTGTTCGCGGCCCCGAACAGCTCGTCGGTGAGCACGACGCGGTCGGAGGTCCGCATGCGGAACAGCCGGATCGCCGACTCGTCCGTGCCGCCGCCGAAGTTCGCCGCGGTGTGCCAGGTGGCCACGAGCACGCCGTCGCGGACGTAGTGGTCCGTGGGCCGGCAGTCGTTCGTCGCGACCAGCGTCCCCGAGCCGAGCTGCGGCGCGTCCGGCGGCGGGCTGTAGGTGGCGACGCTCACCATGTTGCCTGTGGACAGCGCCGGCGCGGACGGCGGGCCGGTGATGGTGCGGTAGGTGACGCGCGTGCCGCCGCCGGTGCGCACGTTCAGGCAGTGGATGGTGTTGTCGCCCGGCGTGAGGTTGCGGGCCGGCTTCGTCACGAACACGTCGCTCGAGGTGCCGCCCGGCGGCGGAGCGAAGTTCGCGATGTCCACGTACGTGAGCGCCGCGCCGGAGTAGGCCGCCGCCCGGTCGAGGATGCGGAACTTGGAGTACTGGTACGTGTTCGAGCTGAACGAGAACTGCTGGCTGCTGAACACGATCTTGTCGTCCGAGACGCCGAGCCCCTGGTAGTCCCCCCAGTTGCTCGTGGGGGTCGAGCCGTCGAGCGACATGTCGAACGCGTAGCGCCACCACAGGCCGCGCGCGTCGTTCGTCTGCGAGATCGCGAGGTAGAACTTGGAGAAGTTCGGCGACGTGCCCTGCGTGAAGCAGAGCGCGATGAACCTGCCCCGGATCGCGTCGTAGTAGCACTGGGCGTCCGAGATGGCGCCCTCGGCGGCCGGCACCCCGAAGAACGTGGCGCCGTTCGTCTCGACGCGGCTCGTGCCGTCCTTGTTCGTGACCGTCACGCTCACGTTTCCGGCCGTGAAGACGTTGAGCGGCCCGGCCGCGGCGGTGGGCTCCGACGGGATGTAGCCGCCCTGGGTGATGCCCTCGAACCCGGTCCCGAGCGTGGGGGCGAGTGGGGAGAACGTGTCCTTCGCGGATCCCGGCGCCGGCGTCGGGTCCACCGTGACCTGCGGGAACGACTCCGCGGGCAGGTGCGGCGGCTCCGCCTTGAGCCGCCTGATCTCGTCCTGGTACGCGAGCCACTTGCGGGGCGGGCGCGCCTGGATGGGCAGGTGCTCCGAGGGCTCCCGCGCCGGCAGGTCGCCGAACCGGAACGCCTGCGGGGCGACCGGCTGCGCGGCGACCCGGCGCTCGCCCTGCGGCCCGGCGAACGGCACCGCCTGAACGGGCATCTCGGCACGCGCCGCGAGCGGGGAGACGAGGGACATCAGGAGCAGACGTGCGGCAAGCAGGGCCGGCCGGGTCATGGTGCGGGTTCCGTGGTGGGTGGGGGGGCGGCGGTCGGGAGGGATGTGCGCAGGAAAGCCTACCGGCCGGTCCCGCCCCGTTCAATCGCCAAAACAGATGCCCAGGTCGCGTGCGGTCAGCACCGTGTCGCTCGCCAGCGACACCGTCTTCATGCGGCCGACCGCCGCGTCCAGCGGCTGGTAGCGGACGTGCGGTGGGTCCAGCGACACCATCACGCTCGAGTGCCCGGCTTCGAGCGCCCGCACCGCGGCCGCGCCGAAGCGGAGCGCCACCAGGCGGTCGAAGCTCGTGGGCGAGCCGCCACGCAGCAGGTGGCCGAGCACCGCCACCCGCGCCTCGCGGCCGACGCACTCCTCCAGCTCGCGGGCCACCTTCTCGCCCACGCCGCCCAGGCGCTCGGACTGGCCCGGCGTGCGCCCCTCGGCGAGGGTCACGGTGCCGCCCTTCGGCCGGGCGCCCTCGGCGACCACGATGAGCGTGTAGAGCCGCCCCGTCCGCTCGCGGCGGCGGATGTGGTCGGCCACGTGCTCGATCTCGTAGGGGATCTCGGGGATGAGGATGGCGTCGGCATTCCCGGCGATGCCGGCGTGGAGCGCGATCCAGCCGGCGTAGCGGCCCATGACCTCCACCACCATGAGCCGGTGGTGCGCGGACGCGGTGGTGTGCAGACGGTCCAGGCACTCGGTGGCGAACGAGACCGCGGTGTCGAAGCCGAACGTCATGAACGTCCGCTCGAGGTCGTTGTCGATGGTCTTGGGCACGCACACCACCCGCAGGCCGCGCTGGCCGAGCTCGTGCGCGATGGCGAGCGAGCCGTCGCCGCCCACCGCCACGACAGCGTCCACGCCCCACTCGCGGAGTGTGGCGAGCAGCTCGTCGCCGCGGTCCACCTCGCGCACCGAGCCGTCCGGCTGCGGCACCGGGTAGCGGAGCGGGTTCCCGCGGTTCGTGGTCCCGAGGATGGTGCCGCCCAGGTGCGCGATGCCGGAGACGCGCGCCCGCGTGAGCCGCACCAGGCCCTCGCCGTTGTACTCCGCGGGCTCGAGCACGCCGCGGAAGCCGTCGCGGATGCCCCAGCACTCCCAGCCGCGGATCTCGGCGGCCAGCACCGTGGCACGGATGACGGCGTTCAGGCCCGGCGCGTCGCCGCCGCCGGTGCTGATGGCGATCTTCCGGATGGGGGAGGAGGGCATCGGCCGGGCAGTCTAGCCGCCGCGCCCGAAGACCTCTACCGGTACAGCCCCTTCAGTCTCCCCCACGTGCTCTTCTGCGTGGGCGTCGGGCACTGCAGGTCGATCTTGCCGTCGTGCCGGAACAGGTAGCCGGGGATGCCGATCCCGGGCGACGTGTTCCAGGTGGCGCCGCCGGTGAACAGCCCGGGGCAGGGCTCGCCGCTGCCGCCGTCGAAGTGCCCGATCAGCGTGCCGCCGGTCCAGGCGATGTTGCCCTCGATGCTGCCGGTCTGGAACGCGGTGAAGTTGTTCGTGGTCACGAGCATCGACGTGAAGTTGCCCGTGAGGATCGGGGCGCCGGCGTCCAGGAACGTGGCCGGCACGTTCGCGTTCGGAGGCAGCGGGTCGAACACCGCGTCCGGCGTGGGGTCCGCGTACACGGCGATCGTGCCGCCCGAGTAGAACGTGGTGTAGACGGTGGTCGCGGGCGGGCCGAACGCGGTGGTGCCGAGCGACTGCAGCCCGTCGATGTAGAACGTGTACTCGGTCGCGGGCATGGTCGCGTTCAGGAACTCGAGCGGCGGCCCGAACAGGCTCACCACGCCCACGCAGCGCATGATGCCGCCGGCGGGCTGGTTCGTGGCCGTGGCGCCGGGGAAGTAGAAGTAGGCCGGGTCCCAGTCCACCACCGGCCCCGCGGCTCGCGCGGGCACGGCGGCGACCGCCAGCAGGAGCGCCGCGGCCAGGGTCGTCATCCAACGTCGCATGTTCTTCTCCCTATCGTCTGCCGTCGCGGCGGCGCCCGCGCGGGGCGCGGGGCCGCGACTCAGCGGTAGCCGGCCTTGAGGCGTCCCCAGCTGGTGCGCTGCACCTTCACCGGGTTGTCGAGGAACGTCTGCCCGTCGAGCTGGTGCGCGTAGCCCGGCGGGATGTTGAGCGCGTTGCCGCTCGAGCCCGAGAACGTCCAGCCCGTGCGCTGGTTGAGCGGGAAATTCCCGAGCTGCGAGCCGCCGGTCACGTTGAACACGGCCTCGAAGCTGCCGGTGCCGTTGCTGGTGTCGAGCACGAACACGAAGCTCGACAGCGTGCCGGTGCAGATCGCCGTGCCGTCCTGGAACGTGCCCGGCGCGAGGGCGTTCGGCGGATTGGCGCCGAAGTCGGCGGCCGTACCGCCCACCCTGGGATCCTCGTAGATCGAGATGGTGCCGGCCGAGTAGCTGATGATCCGGAAGTTCGCCACGGTCTGGTAGCTCGTGGCGGTCAGGCCCTGCATCACGTACGTGTACTCGTTCGCCAGCGTGTTGGAGACGAGCGGTGCGAACAGGAACGGGACGGTGCCCAGCCCCACGTAGCCGGACCCGACCTCGCCGAACTCGCCGGGAAGCGGGTTCGGCGACTCGTAGTCGAAGCCCACGTAGTCGAACAGCAGCGACTGGGCCCGGGTCTCGGGAGGACCCGCGATCAGGGCACAGGCGGCCAGGGACATCAGGGTCAGGAGACGACGCATGCGAGGCACCTCGGGCGCGGATGGGACGAGGGAGCTTCGGAAGTCGGGATCCGGCGCGCCGGAGCGCACGCCGCGTTCGCGACCCTGCGGGCGGGCCTGCCACAGGGCCGCCGAGGGCCTCGCGCCGGCAAGAGGGGGGTGGGACCTGCGCGCGAGACGGCCTCGGTGACACATCAGCAACCACTAGCTTAGGGAACGGCCCGCCGGCTTCACAACGAAATTCGCAGCTCAACTCGGCTGCGACGCGGCCGACCGGGCGTCCCGCAAGCTGTTCCGCCGCGCGCCCGGAAGGTTCAGCCGGACCGAACCTCGGTCAGCGGGGCCTTGGCCGCGGCCAGGGCCTGCGCCAGCGGGAGCTCCCCGCCCTGCGCCTGCAGCCGCGCGAACTCCGCCTCGCCGAGCGCCTGCCGGAGCGAGTCGCGCATCCGCTGGTAGTCGCGCGCCTCCCAGGGCGTGGGCGGGACGTGCATCTGCTCCCGCGCGCTCGCCGCGGCGCCCATGAGCGGCGCGGCAAGTGCGGCGCGGCCCGTGGCGAGCAGCCACTCCGCGGCCGTCTCGAGCGCGTAGACGGACTCCCGCGCCGCGCCCAGCTCGGCCAGCCTCCCGAACGCGGTGCGCAGCGTAGTGGCCGCCGCGTCCGGGTGGCCCTCGCGGACCTGGACCCAGGCGAGCGAAAGCAGGCTCAGCGTCTGCGTGGAGAAGTCCCCGACCTCGCCGAGCATCCGGGCGGCCTCCTCGAACCGGGGTCGCGCGGACGCGAGCTCGCCCAGCGACAGCTCCACCGTGCCGAGATTGTGGAGCGCCATGGCCACGCCGCGCCGCTCGCCGAGGCGCTCGTAGACCTGGAGCGCCTCGAGCGTGACCGCGCGCCCCTCCTCGTAGCGTTCCTGGTAGATCGCCACGGTGGCGAGTCCGGCGAGCGACCGCGCCGCCCCCTTCTCGTCGTGGGTGGCCCGCGAGATGGCCAGCCCCTCCTCGAGCAGGGGCCGGGCGGCCGCGAAGTCCCCCATCGTGATCGCGAACCCTGCGGCGCGCGCGAGCGCCTTGGCCCGCGCCGGCGTGGGGACGCGCTCCCGGTCGCGCGCGAGCACCTCGCAGAACACGCGCAGGCCGAGCGCGAACTGGCCCCGCACCGCCCAGAAGCGCTGCACGCCCGACGCCAGCCGGAGGCCGCGCTGAACGCCGTCCTCGGCGTGGGCGCACCAGGCCAGCGCCGCGAGCAGGTTGTCCTCCTCGTCGGTCAGCTCGTGCAGCGTGTCCGCGAGATTCCCGCCGCTCAGCGCCGCCTCCGCGCGCTCCGCCAGGTCCAGGTAGACCGCCAGGTGCCGGTCGCGCAGGTGCGCGTGCTCGAGGTGGCTCTCGAGGCGCTCGAGCGCGAACCGCCACACGCTCTCCAGGAACTCGTAGCGCGTGATCCCGCCCTCGCCGTGGCGCACCACGACCAGCGCGCGCTCGACCAGACGGGTGAGCAGGTCGAGCACCTCGAACTCGTCGCCGCCTTCGGCGCAGACCGTGGCGGCGCGATCGAGCGTCCAGCCGCCGGTGAACACCGCCAGCCGGCGCATGAGGTCCTGCTCCGGGGGCAGCAGGTGGTCCCAGCTCCACTGGATCATCGCCAGCACCGTCTGCTGCCGGGACTCCGCGCCGCCGCCGGCGCGCGTGAGCAGCTTGAACCGGTCGCCGAGCCGGGCGCGGATCTGCTCCACGCCGAGCAGCCGCACGCGCGCGGCGGCCAGCTCGAGCGCGAGCGGGATGCCGTCCAGGCGGCGGCAGATCTCGGCCACCGCGGCGGCGTTCGCGTCGGTCAGCTCGTAGGCCGGCGAGGCGGCGCGCGCCCGCTCCCCGAACAGCCGCACCGCCTCGCTCGCCGCCGCTTCGTCGGCGGTCCGCACCCTGGCGCCCGGCACGCCCAGCGTGGGCACCACGTAGAGCGTCTCGCCGTCCACGGCGAGCGACTCGCGGTGCGTGACCAGCATCCGCACCTCGGGGCAGGCGGCAAGGATCTCGCGTGCCAGCCCTGCGCACGCCGCCGGGTGCGTCTCGGCGTTGTCGAGCAGCACCAGCGAGCGCCGCGGCGAGAGCCAGGCCAGCACGCCCGCCAGCGGCGAGCGCCCGGGTTCGTCCCGCACGCCGAGGACCGCGGCCAGCGACTCGACCAGGCGCCCGGGTTCGGTGAGCGGCGCCACGTCCACGAACCACACGCCGTCCGGGAACTTCTCGAGCTGCGTCCCGGCGAGCTGGAGCGCGAGCCGGGTCTTGCCCGAGCCGCCGATGCCGGTGAGCGTCAGCAGCCGGGCGGCCGCCAGCGCCTGCGTGCACTCGGCGAGCGTCGCCTGCCGGCCCACGAAGCTCGTGGCCTGAGCCGGCAGGTTGTGCGGCGTGGCGACCCGTTCGCCCTCGCGCAGCGCGGCGGCGCGGCGGATGCCGAGGGATTCCTCGAGCGTGAAGCGCAGCTCGCGCATGTCGCGCGGCCGCCGCTCCGCGTCCTTCTCGAGGCACGCGCCGACCAGGGCGCGCACGGCGGCGGGGCAGCGCTCCGGGAGCGCGGCCAGGTCGGGGGTCTCGTTCAGGACCTGCGCCATCGCCACGAACGGGTCGTCCGCGGGGAACGCGCGGCGTCCCGAGAGGCACTCGTAGAGGAGGCAGCCGAACGCGAACACGTCGGTGCGCTGGTCTTGCGTGCCGGCGAGCACCTGCTCCGGGCTCATGTAGCCCGGCGTGCCGGCCACGGGTCCCGAGGCGGACGCGGGCAGCTCGTCCGGGTGGGCCGGCAGCGCCGGGGCGCCCGCGTCGGGGACGACCGCGACGGCGGGGCCGGCCGCTCCCGCGGCGGGCGGGTTCGAGAGCCCGTACGTGCGCTTGGCGAGCCCGAAGTCGAGCACCTTCACCAGGCCGCGCGGTCCGATCATGACGTTGCCGGGCTTCAGGTCCCTGTGCACGACCCCGCGCTGGTGCGCCACCTCGAGCGCCTGGGCGACCTGCGCCGCGATCTGCAGCGCCTCCTCCACCGCGAGCGGCTCGCGCCGGAGCCGGTGCGAGAGCGTCTCGCCCTCGACGTGCTCCAGCACCAGCACCATGGCGCCGCCCGGGATCTCCTCCAGCCCATGGATGGTGGCGATGTTCGGGTGGTTGAGCGACGCCAGCGCCAGCGCCTCGTTGCGGAACAGCGCCAGCGCCTCGCTCTCGGCCATGAGCCGGCGCGGCAGGACCTTCAGCGCGACCGTGCGCTGGAGCCGGGTGTCGCGCGCGAGCCAGACCTCGCCCATGCCGCCCGCGCCGAGGCGGTCGAGCACTTCATAGGGTCCGAGTCTGCGGACGGGGGGCGTCTCGGGCGGTGTCACCGCGAGGTCGGCCGCGCGGGGTCCGGAGGTGCGGGGGGCATGACCGCGCAGTGTAGCGCGCGCGCCCGCCGGCGAGGGACGGCGCAGGCGACACGGCGCAGCCGCCTTCGCAGGGGGGCGGCGACGGCCGCCTGCGGGCAGGGGCGGCCGCGGCGCTGCGGCGGCCGGCCCCGGGGGCCGGTCGCCCCGGGATCACCGGTACAGGGATTTCACCCTGGCCCAGGTGGACCGGTCCGTGGGCGTCGCGTTCACCGGGCTGACGAACAGGATGGTGTCGTCGTAGTCCGGGTCCGTGTCGGCGTCCCCCGGGTCGTGGTTCTCGATGCACACCCACTGCCCGCCGGAGTTCCGCCCGGTGCCGTTGAACACCAGCATGCGCACGTCGCCGGATGCGGTCTGCCGGCTGTCCTGGGAATACCCCACGCCGGCAGGGCCGGCGATGTAGTACCCGTGGTAGCGGCCGCTCATGCCGCCGAACGACCGCCTGCCGCGCCAGACCTGGTGCCGGTCGTAGAGATCCACGGTGAGCCGGCCGGGCGAGGCCTCGAACAACGACACCGCGCGGCACTCCGCGCTCCCGGCCGCGGCGAAGTACTCACGAAGCTCCGACGAGCCCGCGCTGTTCGCGTCGTACACGCCGACCGTGTACGGGCCGCCGTGGCGCACGAGCTCCACCTGGATCGTGGTCCGCGGCTCATCGTCTTCGTAGTCGCCGTCGGAGGTTCCGGACCGCCAGCGCTGCGTGTTCCGCTGGTCCCGCCCGACGTCGATCGCCTCGCCGATGCGGTTGAAGAAGTCCTGCAGTCCGCTGCCCGCGACCGGGACCTGGGTGGAGCGGAGCGCGGCCGCCACCTGGCCCGGGGCCAGCGCGAGCGTGACCGGCAGCGCGAGCAGGAAGAAGACGTGGCGCTTCACGTGGGAAGTCCTCCGACGGCGCAGGTGGCATGCCGCCGCGACACCGGTTGGGGCCGGCGCGCGCGATCGAGGCTGGCTCGGAGAACCGCCGCTCCGCGCGGAGGCTCGCGCGGCAAGGGGTCGCGGCGGGACGGATCCCGGAAGGACAGCGTGGGGGGAATTCTAGGCCCTCGCGCGGGGACCTCAATGGGAAAACATGTTTCCGTAGCATGAAGGATGCGGATCGGGTGGGATCACCCGGTCCGCCCGCCCGCGGGCTCGCACCTCGCACGGTCCGGCCGGGCCCCGGTCCGCCGGAACGGCGCCGCACGGGCGTCGGTCCGCCCGCCGCGGCGAAGGGTCGGTCGGTGCGGCCCGACGGCTGCCGCGGTCAGCCGGCCGCGGCGCGCCCGCGATGCTGGGCGATCAGCTTCTCGACGACGTCGGGCTCGGCGAGCGTCGTGATGTCGCCCATCCCGTCGTACTCGCCCGCGGCGATCTTGCGCAGGATGCGACGCATGATCTTCCCGCTCCGGGTCTTGGGCAGCCCGGGGGCGATGTGCACGACGTCGGGCTGCGCGAAACCGCCGATCGCCGCCCGCACCTGGCGCTTGAGCGCGTCCTCCAGATCGGGCCCGGCCTGGGCGGCGGCCTGGGCGGCGAGCAGGACGTAGGCGTAGATCCCCTGTCCCTTGATGGGGTGAGGGAAGCCGACCACGGCCGCCTCGGCCACCGACTCGTGCGCCACCAGCGCGCTCTCCACCTCCGCCGTGCCGAGCCGGTGGCCGGCGACGTTCAGGACGTCGTCGATGCGGCCGGTGATCCAGTAGTAGCCGTCCTCGTCGCGGCGGCAGCCGTCCCCGGTGAAGTAGAAGCCCTTGTACTGGGTGAAGTAGGTGTCCTTGAAGCGCTGATGGTCGCCCCACACGGTGCGCGCCTGCCCGGGCCAGGGCGCGGACAGGCACAGCGCACCCGAGACGCCGTTGCCTTCGAGGACGCGGCCCGTCTCGGGCTCGACGACCACCGGGCGCACGCCGAAGAACGGCAGCGTGGCCGAGCCGGGCTTCGTGGGCGTCACGCCCGGCAGCGGCGTGATGAGGATGCCGCCGGTCTCGGTCTGCCACCACGTGTCCACCACCGCGCAGCGGCCCTCGCCCACCACGTCGTGGTACCAGCGCCAGATCTCGGGGTTGATCGGCTCGCCGACCGTGCCCAGCACGCGCAGGCTCTTCCGCGACCAGCGCTTCACGTGCTCGTCCCCGGCCTGGGCGACGGCGCGGAGCGCCGTGGGAGCGGTGTAGAAGATGGTGATGCCGAGGTCGTCCACCATCCGCCAGTACCGGCCCGGGTCCGGGTGCACGGGCGTGGACTCGAACATCACGGTCGTGGCCCCGTTCGCGAGCGGGCCGTAGACGATGTAGCTGTGCCCGGTGATCCAGCCCACGTCGGCCGCGCAGCAGTAGACGTCGCCCGGGTGGTGGTCGAACACCAGCTTGTGGGTGAGCGAGGCGTACACCAGGTAGCCCCCGGTCGTGTGCAGCACGCCCTTGGGCTTCCCGGTGCTGCCCGAGGTGTAGAGGATGAACAACGGGTCCTCGGACCCCATCCACGCCACGGTGCAGGTGCTGCGCTGCGCCCGCATCTCCTCGTCCAGCCAGCGGTCGCGGCCGGGCTTCATGGGCACCTCGTGGCCCGTGCGGCGCGCGACCAGCACGGTCTCGACCACGTCGGCGCGCTCGAGCGCCTGGTCGGCGATGGCCTTGAGCGGGATGGTCCGGCCGCCCCGCAGGCCCTCGTTCGCGGTGATCAGCAACTTGCAGCCGGCGTCGAGGATGCGGTCGCGCAGCGCCTCGGCCGAAAACCCGCCGAACACGACCGAGTGCACGGCGCCGATGCGCGCGCAGGCGAGCATCGCGTAGGCCGTCTCGGGGATCATCGGCATGTAGATGCAGACGCGGTCGCCCTTGCGGACGCCGCGGGCCAGCAGCACGTTCGCGAGCCGGCAGACTTCGTGTTTCAACTCGCGATACGTGATGTGCCGGTAGGTGCCGGGCTCGTCGCCGGCCCACAGGATCGCGGTGCGCTCGCCGTGCTCGGCGACGTGGCGGTCCACGCAGTTGAAGCACGCGTTCAACCGGCCGCCCAGGTACCAGGCGAAGTCCACCTGCTCGTAGTCCGCGTCGAAGACCTGGTGCCACGGGTGGAACCAGTCGAGCGCCGCGGCCTGCTCGGCCCAGAACGCGGAAGGGTCCTCGAGCGAGCGGCGGTACATCGCCTGATACTGCTCCATCGATCGCAGGTGGGCCCGCTCGCGCAGCCCGGGCGGGACGGGATAACGGTCCTGGGACACGTGGGCTTCCTCCGGATGAAGACGACGGACGAGGTCCGCCGAAGACTAGCATGCGCTCGCGCCGTGGAGGGGGCCGCGCGCGATGAAGCCGCCGGGCGATGCGGCCGATACCCCGCGCGCCGCCCGCCCCACCCCCCGAAGTCGCGATGCGGACCCCCTCATGTCCAGCGCACTCCGACCCTCCGACTCGAACGACGCACCGGGCCCGCCGCGCGACCCCGCGCTCGCGCGGGAGGTCTCGGGCTGGGTGACGCTGCTGCTGCGCGCGCTCAAGACCTGCCGCCTCTACGACGCCGCGAACCCGAACGTCACGCGCTTCCGCACCGAGCTCGCGGAAACGACCGACCGGCTGCTCGACCGCTGCGGCACGCTGCGCCTCGACGTGCGGTCCTCCAAGCTGGAGTGGGAGGGCCAGCCCGTGTTCGAGTCGCAGACGCGCGACGACAACCTCGCCGGCGTGTTCCATCGCGACGGCGTGCGCGCACTCACGTTCATGCCCGGCATGGCGCACGAGGAGGTGCAGGGCCTGCTCGACGGCGTCCTGAAGGTGACCGGGCCGACGCCGGGGGACGACGATCTCGTGACGCTGTTGTGGGAGGCGAATCTGCCCCACGTCCAGATCGCGTCGGTCCCGCTCGAGGGCGACGTGGACGAGGGCGGCGAGGGCGAGGAGTCCGACGACGGACCGCGCATGCCGTGGCCGGGCGACGTGAAGGTCGCCGGGCCCCCGCGCGCGCCCAGCAGCCAGGTGATCGAGATGGCCACCCGTTCCGACGACTGGGAGTCGGTGGACGGCGCCGCGGACCCGGAGACGGTGATGGAGGAGCTGGAGGCGCACGCCGCCGAGTACCTCGAGCGCGTGCGGCGCGAGCGCCTCCCGCAGCCGGGCGCGCCTCTGCTGCGCCAGGTCGTCGCCGTGCTCGGCGACGCCTGCGCCGCCGGGGCCACGCCCGAGGACCTCGCCGAGCTGGCGCAGTTCGCCCCGCGCGTGCTGCGCGAGGCGATCGCCCAGGGCGAGTGGGAGTGCGCGAGCGGGGCGCTGCGGCTGTGGCGTTCGGGGGTGGACGGGGATCCGGCGGCTGGATTCGTCGAAGGGCTGCGGGACGTCGGGTCCACGGTCACGGCGCACGCCGTGGCCGCGCTGGACCGGCAGGGGGAGGACGGGCTCGAGCCGTTCCTCGAACTCGCGCGCTCGCTCGGCGCCCCGGCGGCGCCCTGGCTCATGTCGGTGCTCGCCGAGAGCCAGCGCCGTCGCATCCGCAAGCCGCTCGCGAGGCTCCTCGCCGAGCTGGTGCGCGACGCGCCGGCGGTCCTGCTCCCGTGGCTCTCGGACGAGCGCTGGTACGTGGTGCGGAACGTGGTGCACGTCTACAGCCTGATCGGCGGCGAACGGGCGGCGGAGCTCGTGAAGGCCGTGCTCGAGCATCCCGAGCCGCGCGTCCGGCGCGAGGCGGTGGACGTGCTCGGGCACTCCGACCGGGACACGGCGCGGCCGCTGCTCCTGGGCATGCTCGAGGGCTCCGAGCCTCGCCTGGTCGTCTCGATCCTGCAGCACCTCGCCGAGGACCCGCACCCCGACGTCACCCTGCGCCTGCTCGCCCTGTTCGACTCGCCGGAGTTCGACGGCCGCACGGACGAGGAGCGGCGCGCGATCATGCTGGCGCTCGCCACGCGCCGGGACGCCGCTCTGCCCGCGCTCGAGCAGGCGCTCCACCGGGGCGGCCTGTTCTCGAAGGGCGACGACGCCCGGCGCCAGGCGGTCGCCTTCTGCCTCGCGCGCATCGGGACCAGGGCCGCACGCGAGGCGCTCGAGCGCGGCACGCGCTCGGTGAAGCCGGGCGTGCGGAAGGCCTGCGCGCTGGCGCTCCAGGCGAAGGGGGCCGCGAATGGCTGAGCCCCGCCCGGCCGGCCGGCCCGGCCCCGACGACGAGACGGCGTTCGGCCGCTCGCTGGGCGCGCAGCTTCTGTCGCGCCTGCACGGCCTGCTGCGCACCGCGCGGCTCTACGACCTCACGAACCAGGCGCTGCGCGATCAGATCGAGGACATGCTCCGGCTGCTCGGGCGCGCGACCGACGGCGAGCTCGTGCTGGTGGCGATGGGCCAGTGCTTCTACCTGAACGGCACCCGGCTGCGCGCCGAGCCCTCGCAGGTGGCGATGTTCGAGGCGCTGTCGCGCGAGTTCGAGGTGCGGCGCGTCGGCGGGCTCCGCTTCCTCGACGGGCTCGGCGCCGAGGAGCTCGGCGCATTCATCCGGGTCATGAGCACGCACGCCGAAGGAGAGCGCGCGCTGCGCTTCGCCCAAGCGGTGGGGGGCGCGGGCGTGCTGCGCGTCGTGCCCGTCTCGCTCAACGAGCTGGGCGCGCTCGCCCGCGACCTCGAACAGGACTCCGCGGAGGACGACACGAGCGAGCGCGGGCGCGCGCGCCAGACCTACGACCGCGCCGTGCGCGGCGCGCGCGGCGCGCTCCTGCGCACGGCGCGCACCGGCAAGCCGCCGATCCGGCGGGTCAAGCGGCTGGTGCAGCCGGTCGTGGACTCCATCATGAAGAACGAGTACTCGATCGTCGGCCTGACGGCGCTGCGCAACCACGACGAATACACCTACGCGCACTGCGTGAACGTGAGCGTGCTGTCCATCGCGATGGGCCAGCGCCTCGGCCTGTCACGCACCGAGCTGGCGGACCTGGGCGTGGCCGGGCTGCTCCACGACGTGGGCAAGCTGACCGTGCCGCCGGACGTGCTCGGCAAGCCCGGGCGGCTCTCCGCCGAGGAGCGCGACCTCATGCAGCGTCACCCGCTCGAGGGACTCAAGCTCGTCGCGCGCATGCCCGGCCTGTCGGCGCTCACCGCGATCGCGATGGAGGTCTGCCTGCTCCACCACCGTCACTGGAAGGGCGACGGGGGCTACCCCGCGATCGCCCGGCCGTGCTCCCGCGCGGGCTACGCGAGCATCGTCTCGGTGGCCGACTGCTTCGACGCGATGACCGCCCACCGCGCCTACCGCGCGCGGCCGTTCACCGGGTACGAGGCGCTCCAGCAGCTGCTCGGCCGCGAGCGCGAGCACTTCGACCCGGCCGCGCTGTGGGCGCTCGTGCGCACGATCGGGCTGTACCCGGCCGGCACGGTGATGCTCACGCTGTCGGGGCACATGGTCCTGAGCCTGAGCCCGGACCCCGCGGTGCCGACCCGGCCGTTCTGCCGCGTCCTGTCGCGGCCCGACGGATCCATGCCCGACGAGCACGAGGATGCGGTCTGGCAGCCCATGCCGGCGCACGAGTCCGTCGCGCGCGTGGTCACGCCGGAGGAGTTCGACTTCGAGGTGGACCAGCTCCTGGCGGCGTGACCGCGCGTCGGTGCGGCCCGGCCGCGATCGGCAGGGAGCCTGCTCCGACTTGCACCCGGCGCCGTGCCCCGCCGATGCTGCGGGGATGGACCCGACGCTCATCGTCATGGCGAAAGGCCTCCCGCGCAGCGCGCTGGACGCGTTGTGGGAGTCGCTCGCGCGCCTGCCCGCCGAGCGCATCCGGCGCGGGCGCGCGCTCGCGCGCGAGGCGGGAGTGACCGGGGTGGACGCGGACGCGCGGGGCGTGCGCGCGAACGTGCCCGACGGGCACGTGTACGTGACCCGGTGGGCGTGGAGCGACCAGGGCGCGGCGAGTCTGTGCTCGTGCGCCGCGGGGCGCGACTGCGAGCACGCGTACGCGCTCGGCGTGCTGCTGCTGGCCGCAGCGCGCCGGGGCGGGCGTTGGAACCACGCGCGCTGGGCGCGAGTGGCCCCGGCGGATCTCGCCGCCGAGCGGGCCGGACGCGAGCCCGGCGACGCCGGCGCGCAGGGGCGGGCCGCCCCCCCGGCCGCCGAGGCGGGCCGGCCCGCGCGCGGGCGCCGCGACCACGCCGTCGAGGCGCTGGCCCACTGGGCGGATTGCGAGCCGCCCGCCCCGCGCCGCCTGCGCGCGGTGCTCCACCTGGAGCCGGGCCCCTACCCGTCCGCCACGGGCTCCCACGCGCTGCTCACGCTCGAGGCGCGCGCGAGCGGCCCGGGGCTCGCCGACGCGCCGCGCACGCGGCGTCAGCTGGAGCAGCTGGCGGGCGAGCTCAAACGTCACCCCACGCTGCTCGCGCCGCCGGAGGCGCGACTGCTGCGGGCGCTCACCGCGCCGGAGTTCACGTCGCCGGAGCCGGCCGCCGGCCGCGCGGGCCCGCCGGGCGGCGCGCGCATCGAACTCACGAGCGAGCGCGTGCAGGCGCTCCTCGACCGCGTGCCCGAGTCGCCCCACTTCACCTGGAGCGAGTCGCTTCCGCCCGCTCTCGCCGGGCGCGCGGGCCTCACGCCCGGCGGCCGCGCCAGCCTCCAGACCGAGGACGTGCGCGTGGTGCCGGTGTGCGAGCCGGGGGTGGATCCGCCGCGGCTCGAGCTCGCGCTCGAATGGCCGGGCGGCGCCACGCGGCCGCTCGCGCGGGCGGTCCTGCTGTCGCCGCTCGGTCTCGCCTCGGGCGACCGGATGCACGTGGCGCTCGTGGACGGCCGGTTCGTGCGCATCGTGGACGAGCCGCCGCGCGACGTGGTCAAGCTCATCCAGGAGAGCGGGCTCGCGCTCCGGCGCGGCGACGGGCCGGTGCTGGAACGGCTCTCGCGCTCGTTCCCGGTCGTGCGCTCGGCGCTCCGGCGGCTCACGCGCGTTCACAACGTGGACGTGGTGGGCGCGTTCCAGCTCGCCGCCGAGGACTGGCTGCGCGTGCGTGTGTTCGCGGCGTCGCGCGCGGCGGGCTGGGCGCCCGGAGCATCCGCCCCCGCCGGCGCGGTGTTCGAGTACGGCCCCGTCGCGGGCTGGTCGCGACTCGAGCCGGACGACGCGGTGATCCGCGGCCTGGTGTCGGTGGAAGCGCCGGCGCCGGGCGCGGCGGCGGACGAGGCCGGGCGGGCGCAGGCGGGGACCGCCCCGGCCGCGGTGCCGTCACCCGGCGCCGGCGATGGCGAGGGCGTGCCGGGCGCGGGTGGGACGACGGAGCCGGAGCGCGACGTTCCCGAGCGCGCATGGTTCGAGCTTCCGGACCCGGAGCTCGTGGCGCCCGTCGTCGAGTGGGTGGAGTCGCTGCCACAGGGCGAGGTGGCCGGCCGGCGCCGGCGCCGCACCACCGCGAGCGCGCCACTCGGCGCTCCCGCGGGCTGGTGGATGCGGCTCACGCCGCACGTGCTCGAGTCGCTCGCCGACGCGTGGGAGGCCCGGCCGCACGGCGTGCGCTGGTTCGCCGATCCCGGCGCCGCGGGGCTGTTCCGGGTGCGCCGCGCCACGCCGCGGGTGCGGGTGCGGGCGTCGGGCGTCGACTGGTTCACGGTCTCGGCCGAGTGGCAGGCGGAAGGGCTCGCGCTCAAGGACGAGGACCTCTCGCTCCTGCGCGCCTCGCGCGAGCCGTTCGTGAAGCTGTCGTCGGGCTGGATGCGCCGCGCCGACCTGGATGCGTTCGACGACATCACGCGCCAGCTCGCCGACCTGGGACTGGAGCCCGGCTCGGGCGAGACGCGCGTGCCGCTCTGGCAACTGGCGCAGGCCGATCCCGCGAGCATCGAGACCCTGGAGGCCTACGGCGCCTCGGTCGCCGACCTCGAGGCGGTGCGCGCGCTGCGCGAGCGCCTCGCGGCGTTCACCGGCCTCCCGCGGGTGCGGCTGCCCGCGGGCCTCCGCGCCGAGCTGCGGCCCTATCAGCACGACGGGCTCGACTTCCTCGCCTGGACCGCCGACATCGGGCTCGGCGCCGTGCTCGCCGACGACATGGGGCTCGGCAAGACGCTCCAGGCGCTCGCCTGGCTCGCGCACCTGGTCGAGCGCGATCCCGCGGGCGGGCCCTCGCTGGTGGTGTGCCCGGCGTCCGTCATGCACCACTGGGCGCGCGAGGCGGAACGGTTCGCGCCGGGACTGCGCGTGCTGGTGCTGGAGAGCGGCCGCGAACGCGCCGGGCGCCGTGCCGAGGTCGCGGCCCACGACCTCGTGATCACGAACTACGCGCTGCTCCGGCAGGACATCGACTTCTGGCGGGACACGCCGCTTCGCGCCGCGATCCTCGACGAGGCCCAGCAGATCAAGAACCCCTCGGCCGCGGTGACGCGCGCGGCGCTCGAGCTGTCCGCGCGCCATCGCGTGGCGCTCACCGGCACGCCGCTCGAGAACCGCGCGCTCGACCTGTGGAGCATCGTGAGCTTCCTGCAGCCGGGCTTCCTCGGGCCGCGCGCGGCGTTCTCGGCACGCTTCGACCGGCCCGACTCGCCCCCGCACCGCCGGCGCCTCCTCGCCGCGCGGCTCCGGCCGCTGCTGCTCCGGCGACTCAAGCAGCAGGTGGCGCGCGAGCTGCCCGCGCGCGTCGAGGAACGCGTGGACTGCATGCTCACGCCCGGCCAGCGCCGGTTCTACCTGGCCGAGCTCGGCCGCGCGCGCGCGTTCCTCGGCACGCTGCTCGCCGAGCCTCGGGCGCTCGACCGGAACCGCATGCCGGTGCTCGCCACGCTCACCCGGCTGCGGCAGATCTGCTGCCATCCCACGCTCGCGGGCGGTCGCGTGGGGCTGGGCTCGGGCAAGTTCGAGCAACTGTTCGCGTTGCTCGAGCCGCTTCTGGAGGAAGGGCACAAGGTGCTCCTGTTCTCGCAGTTCGTGGAGTGCCTGAAGCTCATCGAGGCGGAGTTCGCCGCGCGCGGCGTGCCGTACCACATGCTCACCGGCCAGACCACGCGTCGCGAGCGCGTGGTGACCGCGTTCACCGAGGACCCGCGGCCGTGCGTGTTCCTGCTGTCGCTCCGGGCGGGCGGGCTGGGCCTGAACCTCACCGCGGCGAGCTACGTGATCCTGTTCGACCCGTGGTGGAACCCGGCCATCGAGGCGCAGGCCATCGATCGCACCCACCGGCTGGGCCAGACCCGCACCGTGATCGCCTACCGCCTGCTCACCGAGGGAACGCTGGAGGAGCGGATCTGGGATCTGCAGCAGCGGAAGAGCGCGCTCGCCCGCGACCTCCTGGGCGAGGAGAGCTTCGCGCGCTCGCTCACGCGCGCGGACCTGGAGTGGCTGCTCGCGCCGCCGGCCGGGCCGGGGGACTGAGGAGGGCGGCGGGTCGCCCGCTGGGGGGATGGACCCGGTGCGACCCGGGCGACCGGGGCCGGGATCGGCTCGGGATCACGGGCCGAGCGGACCGCTGCGGACCCCGTCGGGCGGTCCGAGAGGCTACTTGCCCCTGGCAGGGGTCCGTGTCCTGGCGTCCAGATCGGGGGTGCCGGGCGGTCGCTGCCCGCCCGGGACTCGCCAGCGCCCCCGCGACGGCGAGCCAGGCTCGCGGGGATCCCGGCCGCGTGCAGGTGAACGTCTACGATGTGGCCGGCCGCAAGGTGGGCCGCGGCGTGTGCTTCGTGCGGAGCAGCGTGCAGAAGGGCGCCGGACGCGTCGTGGTGCTCCGCGACTGAACGCCCTCGGGGCGGGCCCTCCGTCTCAAGTCGTTGCGACCGCAGGACGATAACTGCCGAGCGGGGGTCGCGGACGACCCCCGCAGAGGAGAGCCGTCCCGCATGGACGATCGCACCGAGGCGGGCGCCCCGGTCCCCGAGGACGAGGGCCGCACGCGCGATCCCGCCACCCCCGCGGCCGGCCCTGAGCCCGCGCACGCACCCATGGACCCGGCGGTCAAGGCCGCCGGAGTGTGGCTGCACCTGTTCGCGCGCACGCTCAAGACCTGCCGGCTCTACGACGCCGGCAACCCGACCGTCGGCAAGTTCCGCGACGAGCTGACCGAGGCGCTCGCGCGGCTGCTCGACGAGCACGGCCCCGTGACCTACCGGTTCGCCGCCGAGGACGTGACCTGCGAGGGGCACTCGCTGTACCCGGCCCGCTCGCGCGAGGACAACCTCGCGTTCGCGTTCCACCGCGACGGCGTGCGCGCCCTCACGCTCCAGCCCGGCGCCGAGCCGCACGAGTGCCTGGCCCTCGTGGACGCCGTGCTCAACGTGACGGGGCAGAACCTGGATGGCGACGACCTCGTGACGCTCCTCTGGGAGGCGAACCTCCGGCACGTGGACATCGACTACATCCCGGCCGAGGGCGACGCGGGCGCGGGCGACGCGTCGGGGGCGGCGTCGGAGGTCGGCGCCGGCGCGTTGCTGCCGTGGCCCACGGCCGAGGGCGCGGGCGACGGCGCGGCGGCGGACGGGGCAGGAGCGGGGCCGGACGACGGGGCGGAGCGCGGCCCCGGCGGCGAGCGGTCCGAGGACTGGGCGCTCGGGGAGCTGACCGAGGAGGCCGAGGCCACGTTCGCCGAGCTGGACTTCATGTCGCAGCAGGAGCTGCCGCGCTTCCTGCAGGAGTTCGAGGCCGAGCGCCGCGTGCCGCCCGTCACCGCGGCGCTCGCGATCTCGCACGCCTGCCTGAACGCGGGCGCGGACGACGAGGGCCGACGCGAGCTGGCGCGCTTCCTGCCCCGGGTGATGCGCGCGGCGCTCGCGGCGGGCGAGTGGGCCGACGCGCGCGAGGCGCTGCGCATGCTGCGCGCCACCCGGAGTCCCGAGTGGTCGGAGGAGACGTTCGCGCAGGAGGTGCTCCAGCCCGTGAGCATCGCGAGCTGCGTCGAGCGGCTCGACCAGCAGGGGCCCGCCGCGGTCTCCGAGTTCATCGCGCTCGCGCACGAGATCGGCGAGCCCTCGGTGGACTTGCTCACGCTCACGCTGTCCGAGGCCCAGGCACGCATGACGCGCCAGCTGGTGGCCGAGGCGATCGCGGTGCGCGTGCAGGAGGACCCGACACGGCTCGCGCCGTGGCTCGACGACCCGCGCTGGTACGTGGTGCGCAACGTGGTGCACATCCTGGGCTGGGTGGGCGGCGCCGCCGTGGTGCCGCTGCTGCAGACCGCGGTTCGCTACCCGGACTCGCGCGTGCGCTCCGAGGTGGTCATGGCGCTGCAGGGGGTCGAGCTGCGGCTCGCGCGTCCCGTGCTGATCAAGGCGCTCGAGCACGCCGACAGCCGGCTGTTCTGCCAGATCCTCCAGCAGCTCTCGGGCGCCCGCGACCCGGCGGTGGCCCGCTACGTCACCGCGTTCCTGTCGCAGGAGCGTTTCCTCCAGCGCCCGGTCGAGGAGCGGCGCGCCGTCTACGCCGCGATCGCGTCCACGGCGAGCGACGAGGTCGTGCCGGAGCTGGAGCAGGCGCTGAACGGAGGCAACTGGTTCGACCGCGACCAGGAAGTGCACCGGCACGCCGTCGCGCGCTGCCTCGCGCGCATCGGCACGCCTCGCGCGCTCGCGGCGCTCGAGGCCGGCGCCCGCTCGCGCCGGGCGCCCGTACGCCAGGCCTGCGCCGCGGCGCTCCAGACGAGGATGGCGGCGTGACCGACGCCCGCGACACCCGGCCCGGAGCGGACGACGCCGGCGCGAGCCAGCTGCTGGTGGAGCTGGGCGGTCCGCTCATCCAGCGCATCGTCGCGCTCATGCGCACGGCACGCACCTACGACGTCTCGAACATGGCGTTCCAGCGCCAGCTCCAGGAGTTCATGGTGCTGCTGCGCCGGCTGCTCGACGAGGAGGAGGAGGTCACGCTCGTCGCGGTGGCCGACTACTTCTACCTGAACGGCGTGCGGGTGAAGGCGAACACCGCGCTCATGGGCCCGGTCCAGGCCCTGCTCGCCGACTTCGAGCGCCGCCAGACCGGTGGGCTGCGCTTCCTCGGAGGCGTGCGCGAGGCCGAGGTCGAGCGGTTCTTCCAGATCTTCCTCGCCGCCGAGGACCCGGCGCTCGCCCCCAAGCTCCCGGAGACCGTGGACGCGGCGTCCATCGAGAACATCGTCCCGCTGCCGGCGGCGCAACTCGACGCCGAGGATCTCGCCTGCGAGCTCGACGACCTGCCGAAGCCGCAGCGCGAGCGCGCCCGCGCCCGGCAGGTCTACTGGCGCGCCATGGTCGGCACGCGCAAGGTCGTGCTCAAGGCGCGTTCCAGCGGCCGGCCCGACCTGCGCCACGCGAAGCGCGTCGTCCAGCCCATCGTGGACAGCGTGATGAAAAGCGAGTTCTCGCTGGTCGGGCTCACCGCGCTCAAGGACCACGACGAGTACACGTACGCGCACTGCGTGAACGTCTCGGTGCTGTCGGTGGGCATGGGTCAGGCGCTCGGGCTCCCGCGCCAGACGCTCGCCGACCTGGGCGTGGCCGGGCTGCTGCACGACCTGGGCAAGATGCGCGTGGAGGGACGCGTGCTGCGGAAGCCCGGCGCGCTGAACGCGGACGAGTGGGCGCAGATGAAACGGCACCCGCTTGAGGGCGCGATCATGGTCGCCCGCATGCCCGGGCTCACGCAGGTCATGATCGACGCCATGCGCGGCTGTCTCGAGCACCACATGAACTACAACGGCACCGGCTACCCGGAGACGACCGTGCCGTGGGGGCAGGCGACGCTGTCGCGCATCGTGGCCATGGCCGACTGCTTCGACGCCATCACCGCGCATCGCGCCTACTACGCGCGTCCGCACACCGCGTTCGAGGGCCTGCAGATCCTGCTCGGGCCCAATCGCGTGAACTTCGACCCGGCCGTGCTGTGGGCGCTGATCAGGACCGTGGGGCTCTACCCGGCGGGCACCGTGATGCAGACCACGTCCGGCCACGTGGTGCTGGCCACGAGCCCGAACCCGGCCGACGTCATGCGGCCCAACTGTCGCGTGCTGGTGCGGCCCGGCGGCGCGGTGCCCGGCGGGGAGGAGGCCGCGGGCTGGGACCCGATGCCGCCCAACGAGAGTGTCGTGCGCGTGCTGCGGCCGGAGGAGCACCAGGCGGACACCGAGAAGCTGCTCGCGGCCTGAGCGGCGCCGTCGCGTCGCACCATCACCTCGCCGAAGTCCGGCAGCGAATGGGAACGGTCGCCGCCCGCCGGGACGAGCGCCCAGTCGTTCGCGTAGCGCACGCCGGCGCGGGTCCGTGCGCGATGGAATCCACGGTCGCGCACCCTCGCCCATGCGGCCGGTGACCACCGCGCGCATCAACCGGTACAGATCGCGCGCGGTGGACCACACCGAGCCCGCGCCGACCAGGAACGACAGGTCCTTGAGCGGCGCGTTCCGGTAGCCGTCCGGCGTGGGCGCGTGGCTCGGGGCGAGGCCGGGAGTCAGCGCGCGCGCCGGCGTTCGTGCTCTGGGTCATCCCCGCCGTCCGGAACACACGCTCGGCGATCAGCGAGTCGCAGGACTTCCCGCCGGCCAGTTCCGGCACGCGGACCAGGACCGAGAAGCCTCCCGAGCCATGGCTGGAGCGCTCGCCGGGCCGGAACTGCACGAAGGTCACGATCGCGGGCAAGGGTCTCTTCAGGAACGGCGCGACGCCGTATTGGACGACGGGGGCGTGCGCCGGGTTGGGAAGGGGCGACCCGCTCGGGCGATCCTCGCACGAAGACGGGCGGCACCTCGCGGTGCCGCCCGTCCCTCACATCAGTGGATCCGCCGTGCGAGCCTGGACGCTCCCCGTTTGTTCCAGCCCCACCGCCGCGGACCCACTCCCTGCGGGCCCGGCCCCATGCGGGCCTCGGCCCCTCGTTCCCGGCGCAGCCGCGCCGCGCCGCTCAGTCCTCCCGCCAGCGGTGTTCCCGGTCGTCGTCCCAGCGGTGCCACTCGCCGTCGCGGTAGCGACGCGTCCGCACGTGGCGCCCGCTGCGCACCTCGATGACCTGGACGATGCGCGGATGGCGGCGGTAGCTGCTGAACTCGCACTCGTCGAGCGAATCGAACCAGACGTCCTCGTACGGGTCGTAGTAGCGGTACACGACCACCGGACGGCGATACACGCGTTCGTGCACCACCACCGGGTGCGCGTTCGAGGTGAGCGCCGCGCCGAGGATGAACCCGCCGATCAGGCCGGCGAGCGCCGGCCCCGCGTCGCCCGAGCGCTCGCGGATGACGACGCGCTGGACGGGCGACGAGTGCGACACACCCTTGTAGCGGCGGCCGTGGCCGGCCAGCGCGGGCGAGGCGAGCGTCAGCGTCGTGGCGGCGAGCAGGCCGGTGGTCATCCAGCGGCCGAGGTTCGTGTGCGCGTTCATGGGGTCCTCCGGGGTGCGGTCCGACTGCCTCGTCCATGCACCACTGCAGGGCGCGTGCCAGCGCGGCCCCCGCCTCGCGGAGGCCTGCGTGCGAACGATTTAGCGGTGCGACGGCGCCCCGCCGGCGACCGGCGCCGGCCCCGGTTGTGGCGCGCGCGCCACAGGGCGCGACCGCGACGCGTCGCTACCGCGTCACGGTGTGGTTGCCGAGGCCGCTCACGTTCACCCACCGGACCCGGCCGCCGCCGCGGATCGTAACGCTCGAAGGCGAGTACAGGTTTCCGCCCGCGCCCACCTGCACCAGCGCCGAGTCGACCATGGAGCCGGCGTCCACGACGATCGAGCCGCTCATCCCCGCATGCGCGCGGCAGCCGTAGTTCCAGGTGCCGACCTCGGTGAAGACGCGGGTGTGGGACGTGCCCGTCACCGGGAACGTGAAGTCGAAGGTCGGCCCGAGCATGACCTGGGGCGAGGAGGAGTCCTTGCTGGAACATGCGGCGACGAGCGCGAGCGCGGCGAGCGCCGCGGCGGACGCAGCCAGGCGTCGGATGCGCGGTGTGGACATGGGGCCTCCTCGGTGAACGGACTCGGGCCGGCGGCGCGACTGCGGGCAGTGTGCGCCCGGGCATGCAACCGGGGCCAGCGGGGTCCGTCGGGGCCGTTGCGGCGTCCGAGGGAGCGTCACGGATCGGGGGTCGCCGCCAGGCGCCTGCCGCGCCGGTCATCCGGGCACTGGCCGGCGGCGTCCGGCGGCGCCATGCTTGCATCGGAAGTCGTCGGCGGGGCGTCCGGCCGGGCGCCCCGGGTCGCTGCACGACTCACAGCGGAGCGAAGCGTCACGCGCACGGGCCTTGGTCTTCACGGGATCGAGGCCCGTGGCTTCGCCGGCGGGCGACGCTCCGCAACCCGCGGCTGGACTGGTCCCGCGCGCATGCGTGGGCGATCGGCCGGTCGCCGTTCCGGCTCGCCGCCATCGCTCGCTTGCGCCCTCCGGAGAACATGCCCACACTTCGGTGTATGCCTCGCCGGCCCACGGGGCCCGCGGGGCCTTGGCGCACCGGGGCCCCGGGCCGGCGCCCCCGACCCGGAGACCGCAAGTTGAAGCGCCTCGTCCTCGCGTCCCTCCTCGTGCTGTCCGCGCTCGAAGCGCACGCCGCCGGCATGGCGATCCGGTGGAACTCCTGCCTCGGCACCGCCAACCGCAATTTCGCCTGTGACCGGAGCACCGGCTCCGAGGTTCTCGTCGGCTCGTTCTCCGCGCCGGCGGCGATCAACCTGTCCGGCGTCGAGGCCTACATCCGGATCACGGCTGCCGAGGGTGACCCGCCGCACTGGTGGCAGATGTTCGCGCCCGGGAGCTGCCGCCAGAGTTCGTTGAGCACGGCCTTCGACGTGAGCGGAGAGACCGAGTGCGACGACCCGTGGCTCGGCCAGGCGGCGGGGGGCATCGGCTGGTACAGCCAGGCGTCGCCCCAGAACTGGCCCGGCCCGAGCCAGGGCTCGCGCGGCTACTACCTCAAGATGGCGGTGGCGGTGCCCCCGCTCGCCACCCAGACCATCTCGCCGGGCCGCACGTACGCCGCGTTCCGGATCATGATCAACCATGCGCGCAGCAGCGGCCCCGCGGCCTGCGAGGGCTGCCAGCAGCCGGTCTGTATCACGCTCGAGCACATGCGGCTCACGAACCCCGAGAAGCGGCCCGTGGACCTGACTTCGGGCATCGCCGGCATGGGCGGGGCCGCGAACATCGTCACCTGGCAGGGCGGCACGCCCACCTGCGGCGCCGGCGCGCCCAAGCCGTCCACCTGGAGCGAGATCAAGCGGCGCTACAAGTAGGCGAGAGGTGAGCGCCGGAGCCCGGGTCGAGGCCCGCCACGGCGGCACGCCGTTCGGCCGCGGGCCGGGGATGCCGTCGGTCAGTCCCCGGTGGCGGCAGGCGGCTCGGGCCGGGCGGTCCTGCCGCCCGGCCCGCGTCCTTCGCGCTGGAGCGCACGCCGCAGCACGAACTCGATCTGGCCGTTCAGGCTCCGCAGCTCGTCGCCCGCCCAGCGCTGCATCGCCTCCAGCACCGCCGGGTCGATCCTGAGCAGGAATGCCTTGCGTTCCGCCACGACGCGCTCACTCCGTCACGAGTAGAGCGAGCCCGTGTTCACGATGGGCTGCGTTTCGTTCTCGCTGCACAGCACCACCAGCAGATTGCTCACCATGGCGGCCTTCCGCTCCTCGTCGAGCGTGACGACGGAGCGCTTCGCCAGCTCGTCGAGCGCCATCTCCACCATGCTCACCGCGCCCTCCACGATCTTGGTGCGCGCGGCGATGACCGCGCTCGCCTGCTGCCGGCGCAGCATCGCGTTGGCGATCTCGGGCGCATACGCCAGGTGGCTGATACGCGCTTCCATCACCTCCACGCCGGCCTTGTCGAGCCGGGCCTGGACCTCGGACTTGAGCTGGTCGGCCACCTCGAGCGTGTTCCCGCGAAGAGACATCTGACCCTCGTTGTGGGCGTCGTAAGGATGGCTCACCGCCAGGTTGCGCACGGCCGCCTCGCTCTGCACGTGCACGAAGTTCTCGTAGTTGTCCACCTGGAAGATGGCCTCGGCCGAGTCCACCACGCGCCACACCACCACCGCGCCGATCTCGATCGGATTGCCGTCGTGGTCGTTGACCTTGAGCTTGCTGCTCTCGAAGTTGCGCACGCGGAGCGTGACCTTCTTCTTGGTCATGAACGGGTTCACCCACCACAGGCCGGGCCGGCGCTCGCTGCCCTTGTAGTTGCCGAACAGCATGAGCACGGCCGACTGGTTGGGCTCGACGACGAAGAACCCGCCCAACAGGATGGAGAGCATGGCGACGCCGAGCCCGGCGGCGACGAGCTGGAGCGCGCTGGCGGCGCGGGCGGCGGTGATGAGCCACCAGACGTCGAGGATCAGCAGCAGGGGGAGGAGCAGCAGCATGAACATCCCCGACCGGCTGTTGGCGGCACTCTCGCGGATCATGGAAGGCCTCCTTTCGTGGCTTTCAGTATGATATCATTATGAAATCGAGATTCAATACGAGAACCAGGCCCCGGCGGGTTGCACCGCCGGGGCGATTCGCCTAACACGTTGTCCAGCAGGCTATTGGCCTGTGCGGCCGGTCGCGGGCCCCTGGCCGTCCCCCGCGATCCTCGCCCGGCGGGTCAGGGCTTCGCCTTCCGCCCCCCGGAAGCGCTCGCCCGCCGCCTGGGCGCCGGCATCGGCTCCAGCCCGAGCGCCTCCCGGTGCTCGTTGTCGCCGTGGTGCGCGCGGGCGAGGAGCGCGCGAGGCACGTCCAGCTCCATGGCGAGCAGGGCGTGCGAGAGCGTCTTCCCCTGCGCGTCCAGCCGCAGGCTGACCGTGCCGCCGCCGCCCAGCGAGCGCTCGAGCAGGAAGTTGAGCGCCCACAGGTTCGGGACTTCGTGGCGGATGACCTCGCCCTCGCAGATGCCCGCGAAGTACTCCTTCACGCGCGCGGCCGTGAGGTGCGAGGCGAGCCATCCGTACAGCTCGGGCGCCCTCGCGATCACCCCGATGTTGGCGGTGTCGCCCTTGTCGCCGCTCCGCGCGTGCGCGATCTCCGCGAGCGCCACGCGTGCCGTGTCGTCCGGGTGCACGCCGGCCGCGCGCGGGAGCGGAACGTCGAGCGGCTCCGGATCGCGCATCGGTACGACCGGCGTCGGCCATTCCAGCGTGCGCTCGCCCGCGGCGGTGATCAGCGTCGGGCGCACGAGGTCGCGCGGGACGAGCGCGGGCCAGTAGGCCACGACCTCCTGGATCTGGGGGCGGCCACCGGTCACGGCCACGCCGGGCGGCCCCGAGAGGATGACCGCCGGGACCATCTTCGAGAATGCCTCCAGCTTGCCCCTGTCGTGATCGCGCGCCGAGAGCCGGAGCAGCACCTCGGGAACGTCCATGGCGGGGGCGAGCGGCCCCCAGCAGGCGGACGCGCCCACGAACTCCGAGTGGATGGCCTCGAAGGTGACGCCCACGCGATCCCAGAACAGCTCCGTGAACGCGCGAGCCTTCTCGACCGCGGCGGGACCGGAGAGGATCAGCGTGCCGTTCGCCTTCCAGCCGTCGGCGTGCGCCGCACTCACCTTGAGGAGCGCGGGTGCAGGCCGGCCCCTGATGCCCCAGACGCGCACGCGATCACGCCCGGCCTGCTCGAGCCGGATGCTGCCGAAGTCCGCGACCACGTCCGGCGTGATGTAGCCGCGCGGGTCGCCCATCTCGTAGACCAGCTGTTCCTTCACCGTGCGCACGGTCACGGCGCCGCCGGTGCCCTCGTGCTTGGTGACCACGAACGAGCCGTCGGCGCTCATCTCGAGCAGCGGATAGCCGATGTCCGCGAAGCGCGGGATCTCGCGCCAGTCGGTGTAGTTCCCGCCCGTGCACTGGGCGCCGCACTCGACGATGTGCCCGGCCACGATTCCGGCGGCGAGCCGGTCCCAGTCGTCGGGCGCCCAGCCGAACGCGTGGATCATGGGCGCCAGCGAGATGCCGGTGTCGGTGCAGCGTCCGGTCACCACGAACTGGGCGCCGGTCCTGAGCGCCTCCACCACGGGCCAGGCGCCGAAGTACGCGTTGGCCGCGGACACGCTCGCGCGCACGGGGGCGAACGCGCGGCCGTCCTCCATGTTGTCGAGGCTCGCGCCGGCCGCGATCAGCTCGTCCAGTCGCGCCATCAGGTCGTCGCCCGCCACGGCCGCGACGTGGATCGCCCGTCCCCTGCGGGCCGCGGCCGCGATGAGCGCGAGCCGGCACGCCGCCGGATTCACGCCGCCGGCGTTCGTCACCACCTTCACGCCGCGCGCGAGCAGCAGGTCGAGCGCGTCCTCGACCTGGACGATGAAGTCGCGCGCGTATCCGGCCTCGGGGTCGCGGGCGCGCTGCTTCTGCAGGATGGACATCGTGATCTCGGCGAGGAAGTCGAGCGTCACGACGTCCACCGGGCCCAGCTCGACCTGGCGGCGGAACTGGCCCAGGTCGTCGCCCCAATAGCCGCCGGCGTTGGCGATGCGGATCGTGTCGGGCGTGGACATGCGGATCGCGGCTCCCGTGCGGGCGCAGGCTCGAAGCGTGCGAGGCGTACCGGCCGGCCAAGCTAGGGCGCGTTCGCAGGGGCGTCAAAAGAAGTGCGGCGACCCTGCCCGGGGCGCGTATGGCGGGCGCGGCGGCGCCTGCGCCGAGCGTGCGTCCGGCCGCGTCCGTGGGCGAGCGATGCCGTCGTCCCGCGACCCGGTTGGTCTGCCGGTCCCATGCACCCGAGCGATGTGCGCCATCGAGCCGCAGCCGGAGTCCCATCCGCCGCCCGCGGGGCGCGCATCGCCGACTTCGGCTGCGGGAGGCTCGGCCAGCTCCGGCTCCTCGCGGAACTCGGCGCGCACACGAACGGCGTGGACGTGGATCCGCTGCTGCCGGCGCTCGATTCCGAGCCGGGGGACCTGGGAGCGGTCGGGCCGGGCAGCGTGAAGCTCGCCACCGGTCAGTGGCCCGCCACGGACGCGATGCGCGCCGCGGTCGGCGGCGAGCTGGGCCTGTTCCTGGGCAAGAACACGCTCAAGAACGGATACGTGCTGCTGGAGTTCGACCGGGACGATTCGCCGGGCGCGCGGGAGATGGCGCACGCGCTGGGCTGGGAAGCGGGCGAGGGTGGGATGAAGATGGAGCAGGACCTGTTCGCCACCTGGAGCCTGTTCCGGAGGAGGTAGACCGGCCCCGGAGCGGGCTCGACCGGCCCCGGCCCCGCGACCACCGCCCGCAGCGACGCGGCCCGCTGCCGCCTCGGGCGGCCCAAGCCCCCTGGCCGGCGGGCGATGCGAAGCCCGCCGCGGTCCGGCCGAGTCCGCATGCACCATTGCCGCCCGCATGCGCGCTCCGGTATCCTGCGCGCGTCCATCCGGTTGGGGCCGTTTCACGCGCCAGCGACGGTCCCCTCTCATGTCCGTGGTCGCGGGGGCCGCTCCCGGCGTCGCGACTGGCCGTGCATCGCCTGTTCGTCCCGAGGACCCCATGTCCCCCGCCCGCTCGACGACGCTCGCCGACCTCGCCATTCCCCGCGCGTCCGCGCTCCTGCACGTGATCCTGGTGGTCGTCTCGTCGTTGCTGACCGCGGCGGCCGCTCAGCTCGAGCTCCGCCTGCCGTGGACGCCGGTGCCCGTCACCGGCCAGACGTTCGCGGTGCTCCTCTCGGGCGCGGTGCTCGGCGCGCGGCGCGCGTTCCTCGCTCAGTGCCTCTACCTCGCGCAGGGAGCGGCGGGGCTGCCGTTCTTCTCCGGCGGCGCGGCCGGCGTGGCGCAACTCATCGGACCCACCGGCGGCTACCTGGTGGCGTTCCCGTTCGCCGCCGCGATCACCGGGCTCCTCGCGGAGCGCGGCTGGGACCGCCGGCCGCTCACCATGTTCGCCGCCATGCTGACCGGCAGCGCGGCCATCTTCGGGCTCGGCCTCGCGCACCTGTCGGCGTTCGTGCCGAACGGCGCGCTGCTCGCAAGCGGGCTCCTGCCGTTCGTGCCCGGCGACCTGCTCAAGTCCGCGCTCGCGGCCGGCGTGTTCCCGGCGCTTTGGAAGCTGGCGTCCCGGGCCGGGGGACGCGCGTGAACATGCAGGCCGTCGCCGTCCTCGGGGCGGGGATCATGGGCCGCGGCATCGCCTACGCCGCCGCGCTCGGCGGCTTCACCACCGTGCTGCAGGACACGAGCCGCGACCAGCTCGAGAAGGCCATGAGCGAGGTAAACGCCATCCTCGAGAAGGGTGTGGCGACCGGCAGGGTGCGGGACGAGGAGGCGGTCGCCGCGCGCAAGCGGCTGCGCACGGTCGCCGCGCTCGACGAGGCCGCGCGCGGCGCCGACCTCGTGATCGAGGCGGTGCCGGAGCGCATGGACCTGAAGCTCGAGCTGTTCGCCCAGCTCGACCGCGTCGCGCCCGCGCACGCGATCCTCGCCTCCAACACCTCGTCGCTCAGCATCACCGAGATGGCGGCGGCGACGAAGCGGGCGCCGCAGGTGGTGGGGCTCCACTTCTTCAATCCGGTGCACCGCATGAAGCTGCTCGAGATCGTGCGCGCGCTGGAGACCAGCGAGCGCACGCTGCAGGCGTGCGGCGAGATCGGCCGGCGCATGGGCAAGGAGTGCGTGGTCGTGCGCGAGTCGCCGGGGTTCGTGACGAGCCGCATCAACGCCATGATCGGCAACGAAGCGTTCTACATGCTGCAGGAGGGCGTCGCGAGCGCCGAGGACATCGACAAGGCGCTCAAGCTCGGGTTGAACCACCCGATGGGGCCGTTCGAGCTGGTGGACCTCGTGGGACTCGACACGCGCCTCGCCATCCTGCGCTTCCTGCACCGCACGCTGGGCGAGAAGTTCCGCCCGTGTCCGCTGCTCGAGCAGTACGTGGCCGCCGGCCGGCTGGGCCGGAAGAGCGGCCGCGGGGTGTACGACTACACGCCGGCGGCGAGCTCCGTCGGCACATGAGCTGACGGCCTCGCGCCCGCGACCGACGCGGACGCAGGCCCACCGGGACAGGCCGTCCCGGGCTGTCGAGGACCAGAACCGGCCGGGTGGGGCCCGACGAAGGCGGGTCCGGGTCGGGAGACCGAATGGGGAACCGCGTGGCACGCGCGGCAGGGAAGAAGCCGAGGAAACGGGCGAAGCGCGGCAAGACGGCGCGCCGGAAGCGCTCCGCCGCACCGCGCGCCAGTGCGGCCCGGCGACGCGCCGCCGCGAAGCCGAAGCGCGCGGCCCGCGCGACGAAGCGGGCCCGCACGCGAACCCGCGCCGCCGCGGGCGCCGTCGCGCGCCGCCCGCGGAAGGCCGCGGCCCGGCAGCGGGCCGGATCCGCGAAGCCCCGCGCGAGCGCGAGCTCCCGCTCGGGCGCAAAGCCCCGCGCTTCGGCGAAGCCCCGCCCGCCGCGGCGTGCCCATGCCCAGCCGCGCGTCGCGCCCGCGGCGCGGCCGGCCGCGGCGCCCCCGCCGCCGGCGTTCGCGGCGCAACGCGCGCTGGCCACGGCGCGCGAGGAGCTGCTGCTCGAGATCCAGCGCGCGCGCGCGAGCGTCAAGGCGGCGATCCAGGGGCTCACCGGCGCGACCGCCGAGCGCCCCATCGCCCCCGGGAAGTGGAGCATCAAGGAGATCGTGCTCCACCTCTCGGAGCGCGACCGGGTACGGCTCGAGGAGTTTAGCCGGACGCTCGGAGGACTGCCGCGGACCTGGGCGGGAAGCGGGAAGGCCGAGGAGGACGCGGTCAACGAGGCGCATCTCGCGCCGCTCCGCGCGCACGGCTGGGACGCGGCGGTGAAGCGGCTCGACTCGCAACGGGAGCTGCTGCTGCTCCGGCTCTCCGAGGTGCCGGCGCTGCCCGACGACGTGTGGCGGCGCGGACATCCGTTCGCGGACATGATGTGGGGACTCCCGGAGCACGATCGGCATCACGCCGAGCAGATCAAGCGCGCACGCATCGGGGAGCTGCTCCCCATGGAGGATTGACGATGTCGGAGACGCTCGCCCCGGTCCGGCCGGGACGGCTCATCATCGACGGCCAGGCGGTGGACGCCGCCTCGGGTGCCACGTTCACCACGACGAACCCGGCCACCGAGGAGTCCATCACCACCGTCGCCGAAGCCGGCGCGGAGGACGTGGACCGCGCGGTCCGCGCCGCGCGCGCCGCGCTCGACGGCGCGTGGGGGAGGATGAAGCCCATCGACCGTTCGCGCGCGCTGTGGAAGCTGGGCGACCTGGTGCTCCAGCACGCCGACGAGATCGCCCGCCTGGAGACGCTCGACAACGGCAAGCCCATCTTCGAGTCGCGCCACGTGGACATCGACATGGTGGCGCGCTGCTTTCACTACTTCTCGGGCTGGGCCACGAAGCTGACCGGCGACACGATCGGCGTGAACCCGGCGCTGTTCACGTACACGCTGCGCGAGCCCGTCGGCGTGGTGGGCGCGATCATCCCGTGGAACTTCCCGATGATCATGGTGGCGTGGAAGGCGGCGCCCGCGCTCGCCGCGGGCAACACGGTGGTCCTGAAGCCCGCCGAGCTCACGCCGCTCACCGCCATCCGCATCGGGGAGCTGGCGCTGGAGGCCGGGCTCCCGCCGGGCGTGCTCAACGTCGTCCCCGGCAGGGGCCGAATCGCGGGCGAGGCGCTGGTGAAGCACCCCGGCGTGGACAAGATCAGCTTCACCGGCTCGACCGAGGTCGGCCGGCACCTGATGCGGACCGCGTCGGACACGCTCAAGAAGCTCACGCTCGAACTGGGCGGCAAGTCCCCGAACATCGTGTTCGCCGACGCCGACCTGGACGCCGCCCTGAAGGGCGCCACGGCCGGGATCTACTACGGCAAGGGCGAGGTCTGCGGCGCGGGCTCGCGCCTGCTCGTGGAGCGCTCGATCCACGACGAGTTCGTGGGCCGGCTCGTCGAGCGCGCGAAGAAGCTCTCACCCGCGGACCCGCTGGATCCCAAGACCCGGCTCGGCTCGCTCGTCTCGCGCACGCAGCTGGAGCGCGTGCTGGGCTACGTCGAGATCGGCGTGAAGGAGGGTGCCCAGCTCGCGGCCGGCGGCAGGGCGCAGCCCGTGAACGGCAAGGGCGCGTTCGTCCAGGCCACGGTGCTCACCGGCGTGGACAACCGCATGCGGGTGGCGCAGGAGGAGATCTTCGGGCCGGTGCTGGCCGTGATCCCGTTCGACGGCGTGGACGACGCGGTCGCCAAGGCGAACGACGTGCCGTACGGCCTCGCCTCGGGCGTGTGGACGCGCGACGTGAGGAAAGCGCACGCGGTCTCGCGGCGGCTCGCCGCCGGCACGGTGTGGGTGAACATGTACGGCTTCTACGACCCCGGCATGCCGTTCGGCGGCATGAAGGGCTCGGGCTTCGGCCGCGACCTGGGCGAAGCGTGCCTGCACGACTACACGCAGGTGAAGAGCGTGTGGATGAACCTCGAGTGAGCGAAGGAGCGGGGAATCGGCCATGGGCCGCCTGAGCGTCGTCGTCCTGTTCACGCCCGAGATCTCCCGGCAGCGGGAGTTCTACGAGAAGTCGCTGGGCCTCGAGGTGGCCACGGAGGGTGAGCGCTGGCTCCAGTTCGGCACGCGCGACGCGGTCCTCGCGCTGCGCCCGCTCGGGGCGGGCGAGCCCGCGCGCATCGAGCTGGGCTTCGACGTGCGCTCACTCGACGAGCGCCTCGCCGTGCTTGCGGGCCTCGGTGTGACACCCGTCGGCGGGGTGGAGGAGTCCTCCGAGTGCCGCATCGCGCGCATCGCCGACCCCGAGGGCAACGTGATGCAGCTCGTCGAGCGCAGGAAGGCGCCGGCCGGGGGCCGCTGGCCGCGGCTCTCGCACGCGATCGTGAACGCGCTCGGGTTCGAGGCCTGCGCGCACTTCTACCACGACGTGCTCGGATTCCGGATGGCGGAGGAGCGCGAGCACTGGATCGAGTTCGACACCGGCGACGCACGGCTCACGCTGCACGCGTGGCGTGACGCGGAGGGCCTGCCGCTCGCGCCCGACCAGCGCGTCTCGTTCGCGCTGATGGACGACGACCTGGACGCGTGGGCCGACGAGCTGCGCCAGCGCGGCGTTCGCTTCGCGACCTCGCCCTCCGAGGAGGAGCTGGGCCGCTTCGCCGAGGTGGAGGACGTGGACGGCTGGTTCGTGGTGCTGCGCGGTCCTTCGCCCGAGGTGCCGATCGAGGAGGAGCTGGCCGCGAGCTACGCCGCCGACGACGAGTCGCGCATCGAGCAGATCCGCCGGAGCACCGACTCCGAGCCGGGCGCACGCCCGGGCTACGGCTCCCGCAAGCTGGCGCGGAAGAAGGTGGAGCGCGTCGCGACGCGCGGTTTCGACGCCTTGCAGCGCACGCGCGAGCCCGATCGCGGCGGATTCTCGCCTGGAACGCGGCCCGAGCGCCCGGGCGGATTCCCGCCGCGCACGGGCCCCGGCGGCCCGCCACGTGGGGACCGGCCGTTCACGCCGCGGCCCGACCGCGGGGCGGGGCCCGGCGGTCCGCCGCGCGGCGACCGGCCGTACCCGCCGAGGACGGGCCCGGGCGGCCCGCCGCGCGGGGATCGCCCCTACCCGCCGCGTGGCGACCGGCCGCCCGGCGCCGGCCCGCGTCCCGATCGCCCGTCCGGTCCGCGCCCCGACCGGCCGCCCGGCATGGGCGGCCCGCGTCCCTTGGGGCCTCGCCCCGATCGCCCCGGCGGCGGGCCCCCGTCCCGTCCCGGCGGTCCGCCGCGCGGCCCGCGCCGCGACGAGCGCTGAGGCCCGGCCGGGCCCGCGCATGACCGACCCTCGCGCCGTCTTCCTCGCGGGCGCCGTCCGCACCCCGATCGGGAAGTTCGGCGGCGCGCTCGCGGGCTCGAGCGCCGCGGCGCTCGGCGTCGTCGCCGCCGCGGCGGCGCTCGAGCGCGGCGGCGTGCCGCGCGAGCGCGTGGACGAGGTGATCGTCGGCCACGCGCGCCAGGCCGGGAACGGCCCCAACCTCGCGCGCCAGGTCGTGCGCCGCGCCGGGCTCGCCGACCGCGTCCCCGCCTACACCATCAACAAGGCGTGCGCGAGCGGCCTGCAGGCGGTGGTGAACGCCGCGCAGCTCGTGCGGCTCGGCGAGGCGCACGCCGTGCTCGCCGGCGGCGTCGAGCACATGAGCAGCATCCCGTACCTGGCGATGGACGTGCGCTGGGGGAAGAAGCTCGGCGACGAGCCGCTCCTGGACGCCATGTACCGCGACGGCTACCTGTGCCCGCTCTGCGACCAGCTGATGGGGGAGACGAGCGAGACGCTGGCCACCGAGTACGCCATCCCGCGCGAGGAGCAGGACCGCTACGCGCTCCGGAGCCACCAGCGCGCGGCGCGGGCGTGGAGCGAGGGCCGGTTCGCGCGCGAGGTGGTGCCGGTGAGCGTGGGCGAGGGCAGGCGCGCCGCGGTGGTGGAGCGCGACGAGAACTTCCGCGCCGACACGACGCTCGAGGAGCTGGCCGGACTGCGCCCCGTGTTCCGCAAGGACGGCAGCATCACCGCAGGCAACGCCAGCGCCATCACCGACGGCGCCGCGGCCGTGATGGTGCTGTCCGAGGACGCCGTGCGGGAGCACGGCGCCACGCCGCAGGCTCGCGTCCTCGGCTGGCAGAGCGTGGGCTTGGACCCGGCGCGCATGGGGCTGGGCCCCGTACCGGCCGTGCGCGCGCTCCTCGAACGGCTCGGGATGAAGCTCGAGCAGGTCGACGTGATCGAACTCAACGAGGCGTTCGCCTCGCAGGTGCTCGCCTGCGACCGCGAGCTGAAGATGGACCACGAGCGCCTGAACGTGAACGGCGGCGGCATCGCGCTCGGCCACCCCACCGGCTGCAGCGGCGCCCGCATCCTGGTGGAGCTCGTTCACGAGCTGGCGCGCACGCGGGGCCGGTTCGGCCTCGCCACCCTGTGCGTGAGCGGCGGCCAGGGCATGGCGGTGCTCGTGGAGCGGGTGTGAGGGCCCCACGCCGGAGACCGACCCGCCGGACGGCTCCGGCCAGACGGAAGCGCGCTCCGGCCCGCAGCCCGGGACGTGCGCGCCCGGCACGTCCCCCGGGCGCGACGACTCCGCCCGCCGGCGCGAGCGTCCTGCTCGCGGTCCGCGACGGCGTCGCCACCCTCACGCTCAACCGTCCGGAGAAGCTCAACGCGTTCGCGGGCGACATGCGCGAGCGGCTGGTCGCGGCGCTGGACCAGGTGGCGGCCGACCGCGACGCGCGCGTGCTCGTGATCACGGGCGCAGGCGAGGGCTTCTGCGCGGGCGGGGACGTGAAGCACATGGTGGAGCTTCAGGCGCGCGGGGCCGGGTTCGAGGCCCTGGAGCCGCTGCTCGAGGCGGGGCGCGCCGTGGTCACGCGCCTCGCCGCCTTCGAGATCCCGGTGATCGCCGCGGTGAACGGCGTGGCGGCGGGCGCGGGCATGAACCTGGCGCTCGCGTGCGACGTGCGGCTCGCCTCGAGTACCGCGCGTTTCGGCGAGACGTTCGTCCGGATCGGGCTCCACCCCGACTGGGGCGGCACCTGCCACCTCCCGCGGCTGGCGGGGCTCGCCGCGGCGCTCGACCTGTGCTGGACGGGGGAGTTGATCGGCGCGGAGGAGGCGCTCCGGCTGGGGATCGTCCAGCGCGTCTTCCCGGCGAGGGAGTTCGGGAAGCGCTGGCGCGGATACGCCGCCGCGCTCGCCGCCGCGCCGGCCACGAGCGTGCGGGCGATCAAGCGGTCGCTGCGCGCCTCGGAGGCGCGCGCGCTCGAACAGTGCCTGGCCGAGGAGTCCGCGGCGCAGGCGGCGTGCTGGACCTCGCCGGACGCGGCCGAGGGGCTCGCCGCGTTCGTCGAGAAGCGGCCGCCGCGGTTCGGCGCGCCGGCGAACGCCGCGGAGGCGGTCGCGCCGTCGCCAGCCGCGCGGAGGTTCGAGTAGCGTCACGCTGCGCGTGCGCCTGCGGGCGGGCGCGGGCCCCGGACTCTCCGGCGCCGCGGTGTTCGCGCGCCCGCTAGTTCTTGAGCAGCGAGTTCGCGCTCAGCGTGTCGCCCGCGGCGAGCGCGCGGAGCGCGCGGTCGGCGAGCGCGCGCGACGCGGAGTCCGGGGCGGCCCGGCGGTAGCAGAGCGCGTCGCGGATCGCGTCCTGGCGCCGGCCGCTCGCGGCGCACGCGGCCGCGCGCCAGCGGTAGGCGTCCACGTACCACGGCGCGGCGAGCAGGACCTGGTCGAGGGTGCGCGCGTAGTCCTCGTTCGCGGGCCGGGCGATGTTCCGCTGCATCATGTTGCGCGCGCCGCGCCCGCGGCCGTCCACGCTGAGCGGCACGACGGGCCGGGGCGAGAGCCGCGCGGCGAGATCCAGGATGCGGCCGCGCACGGACCAGCCGTCGCCGAGCGAAGGATGGGATCCCACGCGCGCGAGCACCCCCGTCCAGGCGTCGATCGCGCCGCGCACGTCGCCGCGGGCCTCGGCTTCCACCGCCATCGCCAGCACGTCCGGCGCGAGCGGCTCGACGTCGCGGGCGGAGGGAAGTCCCACCTCGACCACGAGCGTAGCGGGAACGGGCTTCCCCTCGAGACGCGCGGGCTCGAACAGCCACCAGCCGGCCGAGGCGGCCACGATCGAGTCGAGGGCCGAGCCGTCCCCCAGTGCGCGCGCCTCCCGGACGAGGCCCGACTCGTCCACGAGCACGCAGACCCGGACCGTGCCCGGAGCGTGCGGCCGCCCGAACAGGTCGCTCGCGAGGTTCACGCCGTTGCGCGCGATGGCGCGCGGCGGCGTGTCCGCGGCGGGGCCGGGAAGCGGCGCGCAGTCGCCATGCGCGCCGTGCGTCGAAGCGCCGCCGTGGGTGGACGCCGGCGCGCCGTCACCGAGGGCCGCGGCGGTGGGCCTGGCGCCGGCGGGTGCCGGCGGGTCGGCGCCGCCCGCTCGCGCCACGGGGAGGAGCAGCGCGGCGAGCAGCGCACAGGCGGCCGATCGGGTGCGGCGTGGGAGCCGTCGCATGGGCCGATGATCGTACCCCGCCACGCGAGGCGGCGTTGTCAGGGGGCCGTGCAGTGGGGACCGCCCGGGAACGCGCGGTCCCGCGGGAGCGGTCCGCTCGCCGCGGGACGGTCACGCACATCCGATCAGGCCTTCGTGGCGCGCACCTTCACGCTGACCACGGCCGAGAACGCGTCGCGCTCGGGGCTGCCCGCCGGAAGGTTCTCGAGGCCCACCGTGTAGCCGCGCTCCTCCAGGATGCGCACGTCGCGGAAGCCGGCCTCGCGCATGAGCTGCAGGTACTCCTCCTTCTGCGACGCGCCCGCCACGCAGCCAACGTACAGATCCACGTTGCGCTGCAGCTCGTCACCGAGCGGCCGCGTGAGCACCAGGTCGGATACCACCAGGCGCCCGCCGGGCTTGAGCACGCGCAGCGCCTCGCGGAACACTCGCGGCTTGTCGGGCGAGAGGTTCACGACGCAGTTGGAGATGATCGCGTCCACGACGCCGTCGGCCACGGGCAGGTTCTCGATCTCGCCGAGCCGGAACTCGACGTTCGCGGCACTCACCTTCGCGCGGTTGGCGCGCGCCCGCTCGAGCATGGCCGGCGTCATGTCCACGCCGATCACGCGGCCGCCGGCGCCCACCTCGCGGGCGGCGAGGAAGCAGTCGATGCCCGCGCCGCTCCCCAGGTCGAGCACGGTCTCGCCGGGCTTGAGTTCCGCGTGCGCGAGCGGATTGCCGCAGCCAAGGCCCAGGTCGGCGCCCTCGGGGATGGCGGCGCGCTGCTCGGCGGTGTACCCGAGCGCCTCGAGCGCCGCGGCGTCGTCGGCCGGGGCGGCGCAGCAGCCGCAGCCGCAACCGCCGCCTTCCGCCACCGCGCCGTACTTCTCGCGCACGACGGCGCGCGGGTCGGCGCCGGCGGCGAGCGCGCCGCCGGCGGGGGCGGGCGGGTTCGCCGCCGCGGCCGGCTTCGGCATGACGATGGTCGTCGTGCCGCCTTCGCTCATGACGGTCGGGGACGTGCGGGTCGCGGCGGAGGTGGCTGCGACGGATCCCTCCCTCCTGCCGCCGCAGCAGTCGTCGCCGCAGCAGGCTGCGGTCGTGGGTGCGGTCGCGGTCGGGAAGGCGCTCTTCTCGCTCATGGCGGATCCTCTCGATGGTTCACCGGCCGCGAGGCCGGCGGGGTTCACGGGACTCATGCCGGCAGCGACGCCGCCAGCGCCTGGAATCGCTTCACGGTCTCGGGTCTCACGCAGTAGCAGGTGCGCGGGCCGTCCACTTCGCCCTGCACGAGCCCGGCCTGCTTCAGGATCTTCAAGTGCTGCGACACGGTGGCCTGCGCCAGCGGCAGCACGTCCACGATCTGGCCGCACATGCACACGCCGCTCGCCGCCAGATGGCGCACGATCGCCACGCGCGCGGGGTGCGAGAGCGCGCGGGCGAGTGAGGCGAGTTGCTCGTCCTGCTCGGTGATGAGGCCGGCCTCGTCGTGGATCGTCTCGGACATACGGATCTCCAATGAATCGTTCATCGTCGATGGACGATAAGATGCCATGGCGTCAGGATCGGGTGCAAGGTTTATTTCCGGGTGGCCGGCGGACACGACGCTAACGTTATGGGGCACAGCGCATTGTCTGGATGTGGCTGACGGGCGCCACATGGGCTCCAGGAAATCCCAGGCCCACCCCTTGACGCCCGCGCCGGCCGGGCAAAGACTGACTGCGTTGCCGCCTCGTCTGACCCACCGGGTCGGGCGAGGTTTTTCGTTGCCCGTCGCGACCCCGGCCGGCGGCCCGCACCCCGTGATCGCGCGCCGGGAACGCGCGCCGGGCCTCGCCCGCGGCGCGCGCGCCTCCTATACTCCCGCGCGCATTCCCGACGCACGCCATCCTCGCGGCCGGATCGCGCCGTTCCACGACGCCGCCCGCGCCCCGCGCCGGCGCCCCGCGCCGCGCCGGCCGCCGCACCCACCCCGACGCACGGAGCCCCAGCCCATGGAAACCACGCAGGCCAAGCTCGTCCTCACCTCGGTCAAGAACGGGGTCATGACGATCGAGCTCACGTTCGACCCCGGCAACTGCTACACGCACGAGATGATGCGCCAGCTCGACGAAGCCATCCTCCAGGCGCGCTTCGACGAGAAGGTCCACGTCGTGGTCATCCGTGGCTCGGGTGACAAGTTCTTCTGCGCCGGCGCCGACATCAACATGCTCAAGAAGGCGGACCCGACGTTCAAGTACTACTTCTGCCTGCATGCGAACGAGACGCTCAACCGCCTCGAACAGACGCCCAAGCTGGTGATCGCCGCGCTGAACGGCCACACCGTGGGCGGCGGGCTCGAGATCGCGATGGCCGCCGACATCCGCATCGCTCGCAAGGGCGCGGGCAAGGTGGGCCTGCCCGAGGTGAACCTCGGCGTGCTCCCGGGCACCGGCGGGACGCAGCGCCTGGCGCGGCTCGTCAACAAGTCCAAGGCCATCGAGCTGATGGTGACGGCCGAAGTGTTCGGCTTCGAGAAGGCGCTCGAGCTGGGCATCCTCAACGACATCTGGGAGGCGGCGAGCACGCAGGAGTTCATGGACAAGGTGCAGGCCTACGCCGAGAAGTTCTGCCCGCCGCACGCGGCCTCGAAGGCCGTGGGCCGCATCAAGCGCTCTGTGCAGAGCGGCGCCGAGCTCCCGTTCGAGTCCGCGCTCGCGGTGGAGCGCGAGCTGCAGCAGCTCCTCTTCCAGGGCGAGGACGCCAAGGAAGGGCTCGCCGCCTACATCGAGAAGCGGAAGGGGAGCTTCACCGGCCGCTGAACCGCCACCCACGGCCGGCCGGCCCGCGGGACGCGGGTCCGGGGGCCGGAACGCGCCCCGCGGAGCCTCGCGCTCCGCGGGGCGCTCATCTTGACGCTCCCCGGGGAGGTCCGGAAGATGCCCGCATGCTCACGGACCGCGCCCAGACCGCCGGACCCGCGGCAGCGCTCGCCGAGGACGCGGCCGGGCCGCCCGCCGCCCGGCCGGAGCGCCGGGGCACGCCCCGCGGCAGGGTCGTGCTGGTCATGCCGGCGTACAACGCGGCCGACACGCTGCGCCAGACCTGGGCCGACATCCCCGCGGGCTACGTGGACGAGCACGTCCTCGTGGACGACGCGAGCCGCGACGACACCGTGGCGATCGCCCGCGCGCTCGGCATCCGGGTGCTCGAGCACGCCCGGAACCGCGGTTACGGCGGCAACCAGAAGACGTGCTACCGCGACGCGCTCGAGCGCGGCGCCGACATCGTCATCATGCTGCACCCCGACTACCAGTACGACCCGCGGCTGGTGCCGATGATGATCCTGCCGCTCCAGCTCGGGATCCTCGACGTGATGCTGGGCTCGCGGGTGCGCACGCGCCAGGAGTGCCTCGAATCGGGCATGCCGCTCTACAAGTACCTGGGCAACCGTCTGCTCACGTTCGTCGAGAACGTGGCGCTCGGGCAGAACATGGGCGAGTTCCACAGCGGCTTCCGCGCCTATCGGCGCGAGGTGCTCGAGACCGTGCCGTTCGAGCGTTTCTCGGACGACTTCGTGTTCGACTCGCAGTTCCTGGTCTCGGCGGTGGATGCGGGATTCCGGCTGGGAGAGATCCCGGTGCCGGTGCGGTACATGCCCGAGGCCTCGAGCATCGGATTCCGCCGCAGCGTGCGCTACGGGCTCGGCACGCTGGCCGCGGTGGGCCAGTACCTGCTGAAGCGCGCCGGCTTCCCGCCCGCGCCGATCTTCGCGGCGCCGCGCGCCCGTGCCGCGGGCAGTCGCTCGCGGGCGTGACGCCCGCGTCCGGGGCGGCCTCGCCGGTGCGGGCGGGCGGATCCCCGGGGCCCGAGTCGCCCCCGCCCGCGGCAGCGGATCCCGCGGGCTCGCCGTGGTCCGCGCTCCGCGCACTCCTCCTGGACCGGCGCGCGCAGGGCGGGCTGCTCGTGGCGTGCGCGGCGCTGGTCCTGTTCGCGCGCGCGGGCGCGGGGCCGCTGCCCAACTACGACGACGCCTACTACGCCGAGAAGGCGAAGCAGATGCTGCGCACGGGGGACTGGCTCACGCCGCGGTTCGCCGGCTTCGAGCGGCTCGACAATCCGCCGCTCTTCCTGTGGCTCATGGCGGCGTCGTTCGCGGTGATGGGCGTGAACAGCTTCGCGGCCGTGTTCTGGAGCGCGCTCGCGGGCGTGGCGTGCGTGGGGCTCACGCACCGGCTCGCGCTCCGGCTCGGACGCGAGCCGTTCGAGGCGTGGACGGCGGGCCTGGTGCTGCTCGGCACCGGCTACTTCCTCAAGTACGCGAACCACGCCATGTTCGACGTGTTCCTCACCGCGTTGTTCCTCGCCGCGATGCTCGCCTACCGGCGCGCGTGGGACGGAAGCGTCCGGGCGTGGGCGGCGCTGGGCGCGCTGACCGGGTTCGGGGTGCTCACGAAGAGCGCGCTCGGGCTGTTCCCGCTGGTCGTGGCGGGCGCGCACGCCCTGCTCACCGGGCGCACGTTCCGTGCGCTCCGGGACGGCGCCTGGCTCGCGCCGATCGCCGCCGTCGCGGTCGTGGCCCCGTGGTACGGCTACCAGCTCGCCACCCACCGCGAGGCGTTCCTCGCCGAGCACGTGGCGTGGCTGCTGCTCGAGCGCGGCACGGGGGGCGGCGCGGGTGCGCCCCCGCTGGATCCGTCCGGCTACCTGCGCGAGATCGGCGCCAGCTACTGGCCGTGGCTCCCGGCCGCGCTCGCGGGGCTCGTGCTCGCGGCGCGCGAGGCCACCGGGATGCGGCGGCCGGCCGCGTGGAGCCCGCGCGTGACGGCCGCGCTGCTCCTCGTCTGGCTCGCGGTGGTGCTGGGCGTCATGTCGCTGGGGCGCGAGAAGAAGCTCTGGTACGTGATGAGCGCGTTCCCCGCGCTCGCGCTCCTCTCCGCGCACGCGCTCGCCGCGTGGATCCGCGCGCCCGCGCTCCGCGCCCGCGTGGTGGTGGGCGGGTTCACGCTCGTCGCGGCCGCGGGCTCGGTGCTGGCGCTCACGCCGTGGGGGAGCGCCCCGGTGCGGCGCCCCGACCTCCAGCGGGTGGCGCTCGCGTCGCGCTCGCTCGTGCCCGCAGGCGACCGCGTCGTGCACCTGGGTGGCGAGTACTTCTCGGTCGCCCACCAGTACGTCTTCTACAGCGACCGCACGCTGGTGCGCGAGGCCGGCGGCCCGGACGCGGTGCGTCGCGCGCTCGACGCCGGGGGCTGGGCGCTGCTCTCGCGCGAGGCCTGGCAGGGCGTCGTGGGCGCGGACTCGGCGCGCTACGCGCGGGTCGTGGCGTCGGGCGACTGGGCGCTGGTGCGCCGCGCGCCGGCGCCCGAGCTCAGGCTCGAGCCTTCGCCGTAGCCGGCCGCGCGTCCCCCACGCGCGCCGTCGGCCGCGGCAGGCGCAGCACGTCGATGCGCACGCGAGCGACGCCGAGGTGCCGGAAGCCGAGGCGCTTCGCCGCGATCGGCGTCACGTCCAGCACGCGGCCCTTCTTGAATGGTCCGCGATCGTTGACGCGCAGCACGACGCGGCGTCCGTTGTCGAGGTTCGTCACGCGGATGCGGGTGCCGAACGGGAGCGTGCGATGCGCGGCCGCCATCTCGGCGGGGTCGAACCGCTCGCCGCTCGCCGTGCGCCGGTCGAAGAAGCCGGGGCCGTACCACGAGGCCAGGCCCGTCTGGCGCTTCGGGTGGCGCACGCGCGGTCCGGACTTCCCGGCGAGCGCCTCGCCGGGATCGAGCGTGACGAGCGCGAGCGACGCGAGCGAGAAGCACACGAACAGCGGCGTGCGGACGCGGCGCCGGGCGCGCGCGTCGGCCGGCGTGGTGCCGGCCGCGGGAGCGGGGTGCGGGAGAGAGAGCATCATGGTGACCGGTGCATCGGCAGGCCGGCGCCCGGGGTCGAGCGCGGGCGGAAGGACGCCGCGTTCCGGCCGCGCGCGGGTTGCGGAACGCGCGCCGGGCACCGCATCGCGCACGCGGGACGCACGACTTGGCAACGTCCGAACGCGTGGGCGCGACCGCATGCTAGGCTCCTCGCCCTCATGTCGCCCTGGCTCCGTCTCGCGGTCGCGCTCGCGCTGGGCTCGCTCCTGCTTCCGCCGACGGCCGGTGCGGCCGACCCGAGGCGCCCCGCCGCCCCGGACAGCGCGCGCGTCGAGTCCCCGCCCGCCCCGCTGCTCGTTCCACCCGCGCGGCCCGCGGCCCCCGGGCCGGCGCCCGAGGACACGGCCATCGTGAACGCGCGGCGGCGCGGCCTGGAGGAGTTCGGCCGCGGACTCATGCTCGAGGGGCAGCGCGCGTACGCCGGCGCGATCGTGTCCTACATGAACGCCGCGCGCTGGGATCCCACGCTCAAGGGGCCCAGCCTGCGCGTCGGCCTGCTCTACGCCTCTCGCCAGCAGTGGGATCGCGCCGCGCGCGCGTTCCGCGAGGAGCTGCGGCGCGACCCCGACAGCCGCGTGGCCGCGCGCGAGTTCGCGGTGGCCCTCGCCGAGCTGGGCGACACGACGCGCTCCGTGCGCATGCTCGCGGACCTCACGCGTCGCGCGCCGGGGGACCCCACGGTCTGGCGGGCGCTCGGCTTCGCGCACACGCGCGCCGGCCACTGGGAGGCGGCCGAGAGGGCGCTGCGCGGCGCGGTCGGTCTCGACCGGGGCTACGCGCTCGCGTGGCGGGACCTGGGCGTCGTGCTCGCGGCGCGCGAGCGCCACGGCGAGGCGCGCGACGCCTACCGCCGCGCGATCGCCGCCGACTCCTCGGACGCGACCACGCTCGTGAACCTCGCGAACCTCGAGGCCCGGCTCGCGGACCACGTGCGGGCGCTCGCGCTCTACCGCCAGGCGGAGCGGCGCGACACCACGCTGGCGCTCGCCTACCGAGGCCAGGTGCGGGAGTTGGTGGCGCTCGAGCGGGAGGCCGAGGCCGGCGAGGTTTGGCGCCGCTGGCTCGCGCGCACGCCGGCCGACCGCGAGGTGCGCGAGGGCGCCGCGCGTCACTTCGTGCGGGTGCGGCGAGCGGACGTGGCGCTTGCGATCGCGCGCGAGGGTGTGCGGCTCGCGCCCGACGCGGGCGAGCCGTGGTGGCTCCTGGGCGAGATCCACCGGCTGGCGGGCGATCACGGCGGAGCGCTCTCGGCCTACCGCGAGGCGAGCACACGCTTCCCTCAGGGGTCCGACCGGGCGCGCGCCGAGGCGAGCATCGCCGGGTTGCGGGCCGCCGCGCCGGATTCGCTGCGCGCCCTGTTCGCCGCCGACAGCGCGGCGCACGCGGCACGCGACACGGTCTCGCGTCCGGAGCGGTAGGCTGTTCCGGAGAGCACCCCGGGTTCGTGGGGGTGTCCCCGGGCGGGACCCGGGCGCGCCGGCGCCGTCGCGCGATCGCGCCCCGAGCGATGGAGGCAGCGGGCCCGTCGGCACGGCCCCCGCGCAGCGCCGGAGCCCGCGCACGAGGTGGCCGCCGCCGGGGCCGTGAGCTAGTGTGCGGCGCACTCCCATGACCTCCGCGAGCGCCACGCCCCGCACCCTCTGGCTCGCCGCGCCGCGCGGCTTCTGCGCCGGCGTGGACCGCGCCATCGACATCGTGGACATGGCGCTCCAGGTCTACGGCGCACCCATCTACGTCCGGCACGAGATCGTCCACAACCGGCACGTGGTCGAGGACCTGCGCCGCAAGGGCGCGGTGTTCACGGACGACCTCGCCGACGTCCCCGAGGGCGCGGTGGTGATCTTCTCGGCGCACGGCGTGTCGCCGGCGGTGCGGGCCGAGGCGAAGGCGCGCCGGTTGCGGGCGCTGGACGCCACCTGTCCGCTGGTGACGAAGGTGCACCTGGAGGCGCTCCGCCACGCGCGCGACGGCTACTCGATCGTGCTCATCGGCCACCGCGACCACGTCGAGGTGATCGGCACGCTGGGCGAGGCGCCGGACGCGATCGTCGTGTGCGAGTCGGTGGCGGAGGTCGAGCGGCTCGAGCTGCCGGACCCGGCGAAGGTCGCCTACATCACGCAGACGACGCTGTCGCTGGACGACTGCGCCGCGATCGTGGCGGCGCTCAAACGGCGATACCCGATGGTCAAGGAACCGGCCAAGGACGACATCTGCTACGCCACCCAGAACCGGCAGAACGCGGTCAAGGTGATGGCGCCGCGCTGCGCCACGGTGCTGGTCGTGGGTGCGCCCTCAAGCAGCAACGCGAACCGGCTGGTGGAGGTGGCCGCCGCGCTCGGCGCGCGTTCCCGCCTGATCGAGGGCCCCGAGGACATCCACGCGGCGTGGCTCACGGGCGACGTGGGCCTCACCGCCGGCGCCTCCACGCCGGAGGCGGTGGTGGAGGCGTGCGTGAAGCGCGTGCTGGAGCTGGGCGACTACCGCGTCGAGCCCTTCCGGCTGGTGGAGGAGCGGATCGTGTTCCCGCTCCCTGGCGAGCTGCTCGCGGCCGCGCAGTCGAAGGGCGTCGCGCTGGGCGCCGGCAACGAGCGGGCCGCCGAGCGGGCCGCGGCCGAGTTCCGCATCACGCACCACTGAGAGCGCGACGCCCGCGCGTCGTGTCCTCGATCGGGCCCCGGCCCGACCGGCTGGCCGAGGGGTCGGGCCGGGCCCCGAGCTCAGGCCGGTGCGAGTCGCACCGTGACCGGGCGGCGGCGCGCGACCAGCTGCACGACGCTCGCGCGACCGCTGTGGTAGCGGCCCTCCACCACCTCGCGCTCGATCTCGCGGGCCACGAGCCAGTCCAGCGCGCCGAGCTCGGGCTTCAGTCGCTCGAGGTTCATGAGCCGGTCGTCTTCCCTGGGCCCGCCGGTTTCGCGGCCCATCTGCTCCGGGCGGTACGCCTCGAGGACGAACACGCCCCCGGGCGCGAGGCCCGAGACGACCGAGGCGTGAACGCGCCGCCTTACCGCCGAGGGCACGTGCGCGAAGATGCTCACGATCCCCATCCATTCCGCGGCCCGGATCGGGAACGTGGCGAGGTCGGCCTCGATCGTGGTGATGCGCACCTTGCGGTCGGAGGCGAGACGGCGCGCCTTCGCGAGCCCGCGCTGGGACAGGTCCACGGCCGTCACGTCGTAGCCGCGCTGCGCCAGCCACACGGCGTTGCGGCCCTCGCCCTCCGCGAGGCACAGGACGCGGCCCGGCGGGAGCCGGTCCACCTGCTCGCGCAGGAAGTCGTTCGGCCGCGTCCCGTAGGCGTAGCCGGCCTCGGCGAATCGCGCCTCCCAGTCGGTCATGCGGGGAAGGATAGACCAATCGCGTCCTCGTGTGATGAGTTGTGCTCAGGAGATTGCAGGTCGTGGTGTCGAGGGCCGGCGCGGGGCGGCTG